>JAYOYS010000034.1:0-2063 GCA_038153605.1 Flavobacteriaceae bacterium | reverse complement strand
TCAATGATTTTATTTGGCGTGGACTGAACTATTTTTATCTCTATAAAGGCTCAGTACCGCAACTTCAAGACAACGCATTCACTTCAAGTGGGGATAAAAATGCCTATCTCGCCTCTTTTGACACCCCAGAGGATTGTTTTGAGGCGCTTACGGATCTGATTGACCCATTTAGTCTATTGGTAGACGATTACATCACGCTTGAAAATGCTCTAGCCGGAATCTCCCTAAGCAATGGTATGGAATACGGACTGGTATATTACCCCGAGGACAATAGCCTTATTTTTGGTTATGTCCGTTATGTCATTCCAGGGAGTGATGCGGCCATGCAAAATATACAGCGCGGAATGATTTTTAATCGTGTGGACGGCACTCAACTCACTGCGAGCAATTATAATGACCTTTTGAGCCCCGACACTTACACCTTGGGATGGGCGACTTTTGATGGGACACTAATTACTGAACTCAATGACAGTGCGACGCTTACCAAAACACAATTATCAGAAAACCCATTACATAATACTGCCGTGTTCAATGAAAATGGACACACTATTGGTTATTTAATGTACAACGGCTTTACCAATGAATACGACAACCACCTCAATGCGGCATTTGGCCAGTTTGCGGCTCAAGGGGTAACGGACCTGGTCCTGGATTTGCGTTATAACAGCGGAGGATCTGTGCGCACGGCTACTTCCTTAGCGGGTATGATAACCGGACAATTTCAAGGGGAAATCTTTTTCACTGAGCAGTGGAATGCTGATCGTCAAGCTCAGTATGCTCAGCCGGGTTATTTTGTAAACACCTTAGGCAATGGCGCCGGCTTGAACAGTCTAGGACTGAGCAGAGTTTACGTGCTCACTTCAGGCCGAACCGCCTCAGCCAGCGAGCTGGTGATTAATGGTTTAAAACCCTATATTGATGTGATCCAAATCGGCTTGCCCACCCGCGGTAAATACCAAGCCTCCTTTTTACTTTATGACGCCCCTGCCCCAGCCTTCAGCCGGAATCAGGCCAATACGGGGCATCGCTATGCCATGCTACCTCTTGTTTTTAAAACCCTAAACGCTGCAGGGGTAACTGATTATTCTGATGGATTGATTCCGAATATCGAACTTGCCGAAGACTTCAGTAATCTCGGGATTTTGGGCAATCAAAACGAGCCCCTTCTTGCCAGAGCACTCTCAGAAATTTTAGGCCAACCAGAGCCCTTTGACCAGGGGTCATCACGGTCCAAGCAGCGTCAGGAATTGCAAATCAGCCGTAATACCCTCGATGGCATCATGTATCGATAGTCGATCTTTGTGCTTATTTTTTCGGTTTAATCTTTTGTCGATAACATAAAAAAAGCCGAGCAAATTGCTCAGCTTTTGTCGGGATGACTGGATTCGAACCAGCGACCCCACGCACCCCATGCGTGTACGCTACCAGACTGCGCCACATCCCGTATTTGAGGTGTGCAAAGATATTTCTTTTATTCTTTATTCAAACAATTTTACTACCTTTTACCATAACTAATAATCGAACCTAATGAACCGGTTTTTACCCCTATTGAGTCTGTTGATCATCAGCTGCCAGCACCCCAATGCTCAAAGTGATTTAACCCTAAAAATTCCCAATGAAAGACCCTATACTATAGAGATGGTTTTCGATGGCGTTCAAAACCCTTGGGGTATGGACTGGCTTCCTGACGGCAGTATTTTGGTGACTGAAAAAAGTGGGGTTTTATTTCACGTCATGGGCGATAAGGTGACAGAAATCTCTGGCCTACCCGAGGTGTTTAACTGGGGACAAGGGGGGCTATTGGATGTCGCCCTCCATCCGAATTTTGCCGAGAACCGCTGGGTTTACTTGACCATGGCGACAACTTTAGGGGAAGGCGAAGGCGGAAATACAACCCTGGTACGGGGCCAACTCCATGAAAATCGATTGGACTCGGTCCAAATTTTATACAAGGCCACCCCTAATGTCGCCGAAGGCCAACATTTTGGGTCAAGAATCGCTTTTGACCATCAAGGCCATGTATTTTTCAGTGTGGGTGATCGCTTTCACCGTGATCAGTACCC
>JAYOYS010000033.1:0-2329 GCA_038153605.1 Flavobacteriaceae bacterium | reverse complement strand
GAAAGGAAAATAAAAAAAGCCCGACGTGAAAACGTCGGGCTTTCTTGCTCCTCCTGCTGGACTTGAACCAGCGACCCTCTGATTAACAGTCATAATTTTAAACCAAACAATACAAATCAATGATTTTAATATACATGCTAAATTACTGATATAAAACGAGATAGACAATTTTTATTGTCTTTGGCTTTTCTTGCTTTTTGTTGTTTGGGTCGATTTTGTGTGCTAGATTGTGTGCTAGATTTTGAATTCAGCACTATGGCAACACACGCGCGTGTTATTTTAGACACGAGGGTTCAGCTACTCCGACCCTCCAACGGGAAGGATCAAGCATACTACCCCGTGAAGCTTCGCATCACCCACGATCGTAAGCGTCGCTATTATCAAACAGAATTACCTCCCCTAACCGAGTTGGATTGGAAGAAAATAGAGGAGGGGCAGCGGATGACCGTAACGCAAAGAGAGGTTTTTCATGGCAAGCGAGAAATTGAAGCGCTCGCGCAAACGATCATAGAAAGCTTGGTACCGTTTAGCTTTCCAGTTTTCAAGAAGCGGTTTTTAAACCCCATTGTATCAAGTACCGACAGCCTACAAGAGATGTTCAAGGCGCATATTGACCGATTGGAGCAACAAAATAGAATTTCCACAGCCTCGAGCTATAGGTGCGCCTTGAAGAGTCTCTTGGGATTTCATAGGTCGCTCAATTGGAATGATCTTCATCCCGAGTTTCTCGAGGGTTATGAGACGGAAATGATCGAACAAGGGAAGACACAGAACACCATAGGCATCTATCTCCGGTCGTTGCGCACCATTGTTAATCAAGGCCGCTCACTCGGGTTGATTGACCATGATTTGTACCCATTTGGAAAGACCAGCCAAGGGAAATATCAGATACCATCCTCGGTGAATGTGAAACGTGCTTTGACACAAGGAGAGGTTCAGCTAATCAAAGATGCCTGTCCAAACCCAGGCTCTAGGGCTGAGCGAGCCCGTGATTTTTGGTTGTTCTCCTATTATATCAACGGTTGCAACATCAAAGACATCGCACATCTTACATGGGACAATGTGGATTTTAGAGATGGCATGATTCGATTTGTACGCAAGAAGACCGAGCGGGCCAATAAGGGTCATCAAGTCAAGATCTCGGCGGTATTGTCCCCAATCGCTGAAGCGGTCATCAAAAAATACGGGATCCCCTCAAAGGATAAAAAGGATTATATTTTCAAAATCATCGACAAGGGCGATTCTGCCAAAGCGCAATATCTCAAGCAACAGGAATTCACAAAAGCCATTAACATTGGGCTGAAGCAACTTACGCGAGAGTTGGGTATTGAGAAGAACATCACTACGTACACGGCGCGCCATAGCCATGCTACAGCACTAATTCACAACGGGGCCTCCTTAGAATTTGTGATGGACCAGTTCAAGCACGGATCCATGAAGACGACCATGAACTATGTGGACTCCATTGATGACACTAAAAGAAAGGATCTGGCGAAGTTGCTTTGAGGGCGGTAACACTCTAAAACTAACACAAGCTGCTCTTTACTTTTTTACAGACACATTTTTTGGGAAACTATCCGAAAATTAATTCTTCTACTTTTCATGATAGCTCTTTTTCGGGGGGAATTCATTTCAGAATAAGACTATTGGGTATCTTATATTTAATTTTTTGGTTGTTAAATTCTCCTAAGCTTAAAGGTCCTAAAACAAGACTACTCTCCTTTACAATTATCCAATAATAATATTCTTTATTCCCTCTATTATATTTGTATTCATGATCATATAATGGGTCTAGTGGTAATTTGGGTATTTGTTTCGCTATAATAAATTTATCATTAAAGTCAAAATGCGTTACCGTTGCAGGTATTTCTCCTCCATTGGCTTTCTTACAAATTATATCCTTTACAGTTTCGCCTTCATTTCTGTAGAAATAATCATCTCCTAAATTTTCAGTACTATCACTAAAATTACAACTGTGTAGAGTCAATGCGATAAAAAAAATAGTTGATATATAAATTTTAATTGCTTTCATAACAGTTATTTTATCCAAGGTAAGATTGGAGTTAATTTTTTACTGCCGTAAAGGTTAATTTCAAACTTCTGTCCTTCTCCTGCATACTTTCTACCGATTAAAGTTTCTGCATTCCTTGGCCAATTTAATGGATTCCAACCATTGTGCATTTCAAAATTGTATTCATCTGCATAAGCCCTAACTTGATGGTCTGAATACCTTTTTAAGGTTATATTCCCATAAACCAAACCGTCATTTAATGAATAACTATTTAGTAGCAGATTATAACTACCTTTCTCTCCTACATAGTTTTCACCT
>JAYOYS010000032.1:0-3116 GCA_038153605.1 Flavobacteriaceae bacterium | reverse complement strand
ACCCGCTGGCGCACCAGACCCTGGAGGCCTATCAGTTTACAGGGAATAATCCCATAGCACTCATCGATCCGGATGGTACGACACTAACAGAGCCAGAAAGGAAGAAAGCAATTCAAAGAGCAAAGCAATATGTCGAAGAGAATACCTCTCCTGGCCCATCATCATATTCACTCGGTGCAAAAGGAGAACCTGGTGAGCAAGTGGATTGTTCAGGGTTAGTTTCGAATACTATTGTTCATGCGGGATTACCTGATCCTGTTTTATCTGGAACAGGTAGAGGGGTTCAAAGAATTATGCAAGCCAGTAGGTCGGTAACTGAAAGCGAAATTGTTGCCGGGAATGTAGTGATTATTGATTTTGGAAAGAATGGAGGTACGGGGCATATAGGCATTATAACAGAAGTAAATAGGGATGAAAATGGTAATTTAATAAGCTTTAAATTCATACATTCAAGTTCTTCAAAAGGGCCGCAAGAAAGTACTTATAATGTAGGCGGTTCTCGATATTATGACGATGATGATTTGTATACTGGATACTACGCTTGGGACACTGAAGATACTGCACCAAGATGAAATGATCCCTTGAATATAATAAATAGCTTATGGGATGATATACTAGCTACAAATATTCAACAGCCAGATGCAACTTTGGTGGAGGTACGGAACATTAGATCACAAATAGAGTTGTTTGTTTTATCTACAAAAGGAATTAAAAATGTAATAGAATAACAAATGTATAAATTGAAATTAACTGGCCATTTCTTGATAATTTGTTTGACGATCATCAATTCTTCATGCTATGGGGAAAATCCTGATACCTTGTTTTACCATTTTGACAGCTTGATAATCTTGAAAATGAGTGAAACGGGTTACACATCAATAGCAGATGGTCCTGACATAGGTATAACTGCCTGTCAGATTTTGGATGATTCTTCATTACTGTTGCTGAACGGATCAATGAGATCAATAGATTGGATTAAAATTGATACTAAAGAAATTCAAAGAATTCAGCTTGATTATTCTGAACTTGAGTATAGAGGAACTCCCACAGATATGCTTTGGCATAATGAACATCTTATCATTGTTGATGATTTAGGGGGAGTCCTTGTGCTTGATGAGGGTTTAAATCAAATTAGAAGCTTTCAAATAGTAAACGCTCAAGAACTTTTCATTATTGATCTAAATGATGTGAAATACGTTATAAAGAACTATCAACCAGATGCGCCACATTATTATTCATTAGAATTGATTTCTCTTGAAAGTTTAGTGTCTGGCGCCCTCCCAGAAGTGCTACTAATTAATGTTGATTATTTTTGGTTTCATAGTTGGATTCGTACATATAGATGTAAAGGAATAAGTGTTGATATCAGAAAGAATATATTATACAATGAGATACGATTTATTAAAAGTAATACTGGAATGATAATTGAGGGTGACATTCCTATTATTAAAGAATATGATGCATATAATATTGACTACAATGAAAACATGTTGTATATGTTCTTTTATCAATCAGATTTACTGGTTATTCAAAAATGGTTAAGAGAATAAGGAAGTTTGTAGGGAGGGGGCTCCCCGATAGTTTCCCAAAAAGTGTGTCCGTAAAAAAGTGAAAATCAGCATGTGTTAGTTTTGAGTGTTACCGCTCTCAAAGCAACTTCGCCAGATCCTTTCTTTTAGTGTCATCAATGGAGTCCACATAGTTCATGGTCGTCTTCATGGATCCGTGCTTGAACTGGTCCATCACAAATTCTAAGGAGGCCCCGTTGTGAATTAGAGCTGTAGCATGGCTATGGCGCGCCGTGTACGTTGTGATATTCTTCTCAATACCTAACTCTCGCGCAAGTTGCTTGAGTCCAATGTTAATTGCTTTGGTGAATTCCTGTTGCTTGAGATATTGCGCCTTGGCAGAATCCCCTTTATCGATGATTCTGAAGATGTAATCCGTTTTATCCTTTGAAGGGATCCCGTATTTTTTGATGACCTCTTCAGCGATTGGGGACAATACCGCCGAGATTTTGACTTGATGACCCTTATTGGCCCGCTCGGTCTTCTTGCGTACAAATCGCACCATGCCCTCTTTAAAATCCACATTGTCCCATGTGAGATGTGCGATGTCTTTGATGTTGCAACCATTGATATAATAGGAGAACAACCAAAAATCACGGGCTCGTTCGGCCCTAGAGCCAGGTACAGGACAGGCATCTTTGATTAGCTGAACCTCTCCTTGTGTCAAAGCACGTTTCACATTCACCGAGGATGGTATCTGATATTTCCCTTGGCTGGTCTTTCCAAATGGGTACAAATCATGGTCAATCAACCCGAGTGAGCGGCCTTGATTAACAATGGTGCGCAACGACCGGAGATAGATGCCTATGGTGTTCTGTGTCTTCCCTTGTTCGATCATTTCCGTCTCATAACCCTCGAGAAACTCGGGATGAAGATCATTCCAATTGAGCGACCTATGAAATCCCAAGAGACTCTTCAAGGCGCACCTATAGCTCGAGGCTGTGGAAATTCTATTTTGTTGCTCCAATCGGTCAATATGCCCCTTGAACATCTCTTGTAAGCTGTCGGTACTTGACACTATGGGGTTTAAAAACCGCTTCTTGAAAACTGGGAAGCTAAACGGCACCAAACTTTCAATGATCGTTTGCGCGAGTGCTTCGACTTCTCGCTTGCCATGGAAAACCTCTCTTTGAGTTACGGTCATCCGTTGCCCCTCCTCTATTTTCTTCCAATCCAACTTGGTTAGGGGAGGTAATTCTGTTTGATAATACCGACGCTTACGATCGTGGGTGATACGAAGCTTCACGGGGTAGTATGCTTGATCCTTCCCGTTGGAGGGTCGGAGTAGCTGAACCCTCGTGTCTAAAATAACACGCGCGTGTGTTGCCATAGTGCTGAATTCAAAATCTAGCACACAATCTAGCACACAAAATCGACCCAAACAACAAAAAGCAAGAAAAGCCAAAGACAATAAAAATTGTCTATCTCGTTTTATATCAGTAATTTAGCATGTATATTAAAATCATTGATTTGTATTGTTTGGTTTAAAATTATGACTGTTAATCAGAGGGTCGCTGGTTCAAGTCCAGCAGGAGGAGCACCAAAAGC
>JAYOYS010000031.1:0-3571 GCA_038153605.1 Flavobacteriaceae bacterium | reverse complement strand
TGCGCATGATTGTTTTTCCAAAAGATGAACGCGATCCGAAATCAACTTTGTCTTACCTGCGTATTATTGACCCAAAATATACTACCAAAGACGGTTTAGGGGTATCAAGCACCTTTGGTCAGTTTAAACAATCACACGAAATAGCAGGCATCGACAACGCCATCAATGCTGTGGTGGTCAGCTTTAAAAACGTCCCTTGGTATATAACCATAGACAAAAAGGAACTCCCCGAAAACATCCGTTATGACTACGCGAGCAAGATTGAGGTGGCACAGATTCCTGAAGAAGCAAAAATCAAGTACTTTTTTTACACCTGGTAAACCTCAAAGTTTTAGATTACTGATTCCGTGACTTTTTTGGTTTGACCTGAATTCAATCGATTACTGAAATAATCAGCCGCTTTAAAGGCGCCTAATATGAGTATAAAGAAGGGGAATATCAAGAGCTCTTCGACCAAAATATAATAAGGCCAATCCCCTAAGACATCTAAAAGGGAAGTATGCTCAGGTTTACGCATCAAAAAGAGATAATTTGAACCAATCAATGCATTGACCCCAACAATCAGGACCAAATAAATTTGTATGGCACCAAAGGCCTTGAAAATACTTTTGAACTTAGGACGCATCCCATAAACTGCGGAGGCATAAATAATATATAGAACAAGGCCGGCGTGTTCGAGCCAGTATTTCAAAAAGCGATAATGTGGGAAGCCTTCATCTAAATCGGGCGTAAATACCCCCTGTGCCGTACCGGCCAAAATCCAAAACACAAGAATTTCATACATCCAATATTTACGCAATACGGCAAAAACAGGTAAGGTCAAGGCCAAAAAATTACACAAGTGTAGTGGCAGATCTTTTTGTATATCAAAAGGCCCAACGAATACCTTGATCGCGGTATATCCGATGACGCTCAGCGAAATGATAGAGGCCAAAACAATACCAATTCTGTGCTGAAGGGCGGGACTGCTTTTTTTACCCCAGCGAATTAAAAAATACCCCGATATAATAAAAAATGCTATTGCCCCAAGATGCTGAGGACCGAGCAAATAAAAATCATTATTGGGTAATAAAAATTGAGAATCCATATGTTGGAATATAGATCCAATATAAAAAAATGTTTTTACATTTTTATATTAAGCCCTCTGGCGGGCCAAAAGTGTGTTCTGAAGTAACATGGCAATAGTCATTGGGCCAACCCCGCCAGGTACTGGAGTAATAAACGACGCCTTTTGACTTACGGCCTCATAATCCACATCTCCTGTAATGACATAGCCTTTGGTTGCCGTATTATCGGGTACCCGTGTAATACCAACATCAATAATAACCGCGCCTTGTTTTACCATATCGGCTTTCAAAAAATTAGGCACCCCAAGGGCCGAAATGACAATGTCCGCCTCGCGTGTGTAGTCGGCTAAATCTTTAGTCCGGCTATGGGTCAAAGTGACGGTACTGTCGCCAGGCTGTCCTTTACGACTCATCAGTATACTGATAGGCCGGCCTACAATATGGCTGCGCCCAATGACGACAGTGTGCTTCCCACTGGTATCTATATCATATCGACCCAGTAATTCCATAATCCCAAAAGGTGTTGCCGGGATGAAAGTTTCCATATCCAAAGCGAGCTTTCCAAAATTCTCCGGATGAAAGCCGTCTACGTCTTTTTTTGGATCTACCGCCAGCAATATTTTTTGCGTATCAATATGACGCGGCAAAGGTAGTTGCACAATAAAACCATCGATCTCTGGATCATTGTTTAAGTGGTCGATTTTAGTGAGTAGGTCTTGCTCCGTTATTGTTTCAGGAAGCTGCACCAATGTTGACTCGAATCCCACACGAGCACAAGCGCGAACTTTACTGCCCACATAGGTCAAACTCGCTCCATCTTCACCGACAATTACGGCAGCCAAATGTGGCGTTTTTTGACCATTGGCTTTCATCTGGGCCACCACTTGGGTGATTTCGTCCTTAATGTCGTTGCTTATTTTTTTGCCGTCCAGTATTGTCATAACTTGTAATTATCGAGGCATTTGCCCCATCATTTGCATCATTTTTTTACCGCCGCCGCCTTGCATCATCTTCATCATTTTACTCATTTGATCAAATTGCTTTATCAATTTATTGACCTCTTGGATGTCTGTCCCACTTCCATTGGCAATACGTTTTTTTCGGCTACCATTGATGAGTTTGGGATTGGCCCGCTCTTTTGGGGTCATCGAATGAATCATAGCCTCTATATGTTTAAAGGCATCATCATCGATATCGATACCTTTTAATGCTTTGCCCATGCCCGGGATCATCCCCATTAAATCCTTCATGCTTCCCATTTTTTTAACCTGCTGAATTTGGTTAAGAAAGTCATCAAAGCCAAATTGATTTTTGGCAATTTTCTTCTGTATCTTACGCGCTTCTTCTTCATCAAATTGTTCCTGAGCACGCTCAACCAAGGAGACGACATCTCCCATCCCGAGAATTCGATCAGCCATTCGCTCTGGATAAAAAACATCGATGGCATCCATTTTTTCTCCTGTTCCGATAAACTTTATTGGCTTATCGACTACTGAGCGTATGGAAAGCGCAGCCCCACCACGAGTATCTCCATCGAGCTTAGTGAGTATGACTCCATCAAAATTCAAACGATCGTTAAAGGCTTTGGCAGTATTCACAGCATCTTGCCCGGTCATGGCATCCACAACAAAAAGTGTTTCTTGTGGTGTTACAGCGTCGTGAATGCGCACAATTTCATCCATCATGGCCGCGTCTACAGCCAAACGACCTGCGGTATCCACAATTACGGTGTTATTTCCGTTTGCCTTTGCGTGTGCTATTGCCGCCTGAGCAATTTTTACAGGGTCTTTTTCGTCAGGCGCACTGAAAACTGGAACCCCAATCTGATCTCCTACCACGTGTAATTGATCAATGGCCGCTGGACGATAAACATCACAGGCCACTAAAAGTGGGTTTTTGCTTTTTTTGGTTTTTAAAAACTGAGCAAGCTTACCCGAGAAAGTTGTTTTACCACTCCCCTGAAGTCCAGACATCAAAATCACCGTTGGATTGCCCTGCAGATTGAGTCCCTGGGCTGCACCACCCATAAGCTCGGTAAGCTCATCTTTGACGAGCTTAACCATGAGTTGCCCCGGCTGTAAAGTGGTCAAAACATTTTGTCCCAGTGCCTTGTCCTTTACAGAATTGGTAAATTCTTTGGCAATTTTAAAGTTGACATCGGCATCTAAAAGGGCGCGTCGCACCTCCTTTAGGGTCTCCGCAACATTGACCTCAGTAATACTTCCATGCCCTTTGAGGTTATGTAAGGCTTTGTCTAATTTTTCACTTAAACTATCAAACATGATTCATTCTAAAATAAGGATGTAAAGATACGCATTGCTCAGCCACAATCAAAAAGAACCACAAGCCAAAAAATGTCTGGAGACAAACAAAAGACCCGGCCTGCGGCCGGGTCTTTTTTTATCTACCCCTTGGAGCAGAGACTTATCTATTTTTATTTAGACCTCGATTATAAACGCTCGAAGGTCAAATAATCCGTGCCGCCATTGCCACCGCTAATGTCG
>JAYOYS010000030.1:0-3916 GCA_038153605.1 Flavobacteriaceae bacterium | reverse complement strand
TGATGGAATTAAGGATTTTGGCCAAACGCCTTAATGCTCTGTAATTTAGCCTGAATTTACAGGGCTCAAAAAAACCACCCTTTTCTTTTTAGATTTTAATCAATAGTGGTATTTTTGCCGCGATTTTAATTGGGAGTTAAAAAGATATTTATGTCACTGAATCGCACTCTGTTCACGATTGTTTCTTTGGTTTTTATGGTACTTACTCAAGTAGTCTCGGCATCAAGTGATCCGAAGGCTAAAGGAGGCAGTATTGAGGATAGAAAGGCAGAAGTAAGTGAGTATGTGAAACATCACAACTTGGACACTCACGACTTTGGATTATTTTCCTACACAGACAGTGACGGTGAGCACAACTCAGTTGGTTTTCCGCTACCTGTATTATTATGGTCTGATGGGCTGCATGTTTTTTCATCGAGCAAATTACATCATGGTGAGGACGTGGTGATGTCAAATGGCAAGTATTTCAAACTTGATAAACACTCCTATAAAATCTATGAGACAGATGCAGACGGGACCTTTGAATTCGATGAAAACCACCATGTATTGAATAATGCACCACTGGATTTCTCCATAACTAAAAGTGTATTTATGATTATGGTGGTGAGCATTTTGATATTCTGGATTTTTTCTTCCCTAGCAAAGTCTTATGCCCAGAATAAAAGTATTCCTAAGGGAGTAGGTCGTTTCTTTGAACCCATTGTATTGTATATCAGAGATGATATTGCAATTCCAAATATTGGAGAAGAAAAATACAGATACTATATGCCGTATTTGTTAACCGTTTTCTTTTTCGTGTGGTTTTTAAATTTATTTGGTTTAACCCCTCTAGGAATCAATGTAACCGGAAATATTGCCATTACAACCGCCTTGGCAATTATTACATTTTTACTTACAAATTTGACCGGGACTAAAGACTATTGGAAGCATATTTTTGACCCACTCGGACACGGAATGTCATGGGGGGCTAAAATTCCTCTTTATATAATATTAATTCCAATCGAAATACTTGGTATTTTCATCAAGCCTTTTTCACTTTTAATACGTTTGTATGCAAACATGCAAGCCGGGCATATTGTGTTAGGAAGCCTGATAGGACTTATTTATATTTTTCAAAATTGGATTGCCGGACCATTAGGTTTTGGATTGTCATTTGCAATTTCTTTTATTGAATTGCTTGTGGCTTTGTTGCAGGCTTACATTTTTACCATGTTGTCTGCGCTTTATTTCGGATTTGCAAGTGAATCACATGAACACGCCGTAGAACACGATGGCGAATTTGAACACTTGTAACTAAATGAGAATGTTTAATTTAAATAAATATCAATTATGACTATTCCAACTATTGTAGGAGCAGGATTAGCGGTTATCGGTGTAGGTATCGGTATCGGTCAAATCGGTGGTAAAGCCATGGAAGCGATCGCTCGTCAACCTGAGGCTTACGGAAAAATTCAAACCTCGATGCTTATTGCAGCGGCTTTGATTGAAGGATTTGGTTTCGCAGCAATTTTTGCCGCTTAATCATGAACAAAAAACACCGACGCAACGGTTGGTTGCCTCGGTGTTTATTAAACATTTATGCCATTATCGGCACTCTATTATAATATAGCCCTAAACGGGTAAAAGTTATGGAAAAACTATTAGGAGAATTTTCAGTAGGCTTATTCTTTTGGCAAACAGTATTATTTGTGTTGTTAGTCTTGTTGCTAAAAAAGTTTGCTTGGAAGCCAATTTTAGATGCTGTGAACGAACGCGAACAAGGTATCAAAGATGCGCTCGAAGCGGCTGAGCAAGCCAAACAAGAAATGGCGAATTTGCAATCTGATAATGAGAAATTATTGAAAGAAGCGCGTGCTGAACGAGACGCTATGCTTAAAGAAGCGCGCGATATTAAAAATAAAATGATTAACGATGCAAAAGATGAGGCTAAGGTTGAGGCTGACAAAATGGTAGCCCAAGCTCAAGCAGCTATCGAAAGCGAGAAAAAAGCAGCTTTAGTAGACCTTAAAAATCAAGTAGCCAGTTTGTCTTTGGACATCGCAGAGAAGGTAGTAAAAGAAAATTTGGCCAATGACGACAAGCAGCAAAAACTGGTCAAGAGTTTACTAAAAGATTCATCATTAAACTAAAGCAATGACTGGGAACAGAGCAGCATTACGATACGCTACGGCACTTTTGAGCCAGGCCGAAGAAAAGGGCCAGGTGCAGGCTGTTTTGGCCGACATGGAGCGCATTGCTGAGACCCTCTCAGTAAGCCAAGATCTGCGGGCCGTACTGCGCAGTCCAGTGGTAAAAATTGAGGACAAACAAAAAGTTATGGCCGGGGTTTTTGCCAGTGCATCTCAAGAGACTAAAAATCTTTTAAACCTATTGGCAAACAACAAGCGTGTAGCTTTATTAGGTCAAGTGGCGGAGGCCTTTCTGGAATTGCAACGCAAAGCACAAGGCATTCAAGCCGCCAAAGTTATTTCGGCAGCGCCTTTGACCAAGGAACTGGAAGCCCAAATCATCCAAAAGGCTAAAGATATGAGTGGCAGCAATACTATAGAGTTGACTGCAGAAATTAATCCGAGCATAATGGGCGGATTCATCCTGCGCGTGGGGGATTTAGAGTATAATGCAAGTATCGCCAATCAATTCCAAAAAATTAAACGAGAATTCAGTAAAAGTATATAATTCAATGGGCATTGGCCCGCAATAGTTAAAACAATGGCAGAAGTAAATCCAGCTGAAGTATCAGCAATTTTAAAACAACAACTTAGCGGACTTGAGTCTACTGCTTCCCTTGATGAGGTAGGAACAGTACTTACTGTAGGAGACGGTATCGCCCGAGTTTATGGTTTGTCTAATGCACAATACGGTGAATTGGTTGAGTTCGAAAACGGCCTTGAAGGAATCGTTTTGAACCTAGAAGAGGACAATGTTGGGGTAGTATTACTCGGACCTTCTAAAGAAATTAAAGAAGGGGCTACAGTAAAACGCACCCAGCGCATTGCCTCGATCAATGTTGGTGAAGGAATCGTAGGCCGTGTGGTAAACACCCTAGGACAACCTATTGATGGTAAAGGCGCTATTGAAGGAGAAACTTTTGAAATGCCACTAGAGCGTAAAGCCCCAGGGGTAATTTTCCGTCAGCCAGTTAACGAACCGCTACAGACAGGGATTAAGTCTATTGATGCGATGATTCCTGTAGGACGCGGACAGCGTGAGCTCGTGATTGGGGACCGTCAAACAGGTAAGACAACTGTTTGTATCGATACCATTTTGAACCAGAAGGAATTTTACGATGCCGGAGAGCCTGTATATTGTATTTACGTGGCTGTAGGGCAGAAAGCCTCTACGGTGGCTAACATCGCTAAGGTTCTCGAAGATAAAGGCGCTCTTGCTTATACAACTATCGTAGCGGCAAACGCCTCTGACCCTGCACCGATGCAGGTATATGCTCCTTTTGCTGGAGCGGCTATTGGAGAGTACTTCCGCGACACAGGACGTCCAGCCCTTATTATCTATGATGACTTGTCTAAGCAAGCGGTTGCTTACCGTGAGGTGTCTTTGTTATTGCGTCGTCCTCCAGGGCGTGAGGCATATCCAGGGGATGTATTCTACTTGCACTCTAGACTATTAGAGCGTGCGGCCAAAGTTATTGCCGATGACAATATCGCTAAAAACATGAACGATTTGCCAGCTTCTTTGAAAAGCAAGGTGAAAGGTGGTGGATCACTTACAGCTTTACCGATTATTGAGACTCAGGCGGGAGACGTTTCGGCTTATATTCCGACAAACGTAATTTCGATTACCGATGGTCAGATCTTCTTAGAGAGTGACTTGTTTAACTCAGGGGTTCGTCCTGCGATTAACGTGGGTATTTCTGTATCTCGTGTAGGGGGTTCTGCTCAGATTAAATCCATGAAAAAAG
>JAYOYS010000029.1:0-4760 GCA_038153605.1 Flavobacteriaceae bacterium | reverse complement strand
AAAACCGAAAATCCGGTTTTTGATTCAAGCCTTTTTTTATGAATTGTATACAGATAAACAAAAATATTTGCTTGATTTGAAGTTTTACTTCTGATTCTAAATCCTATTTTTCCCAAAATATATATTTAATTTAATCTTAAAATAAATGTCAGATTTTGTCAGATATTCAAGAATTAAATGAAAATTAATTTTTTAATTCGAAGACAAAAAAAGGCCACTTGACATAAAAATAACAAGGCACGTGATGTTTATAACAGCACAAAATGCACTATAATTTACGTTATTTTCATGTTAAATAACACAAAAAGTGAGGAAAAATGGGCTTTTACAGAGAAAAAGTTTTTTGAATGACTGCGGGCTGAAGTCTCCATAAGAGCAATAATCTTTTCACTAGGAAAATAATATTAATCTAGGTTTATAACGAATAATTTAAATTAGGCCATTTAATCCTTATAAGTTCTCAACACAAACCCCTTATTATGCACGTTTTCGATGCTTACACTGGGGTCTAGCGCGAGGTATTTGCGCAAATGTGACACAAATACATTGAGGCTTTTTTTGTTAAAGTAGTCGTTTTTGCCCCAAAGAGCGACCAGGATTTCCTTATGACCCACCAGTTGATTTTTATTTTGGGCCAGCATCAGCAGCAGATCACTCTCACGTTTAGACAGAGTTTGCACCCCTGAGTCTCCGCTGAGCTCTTGAAGCTGAGGATCAAATTCGTAGGACCCGATATGCAGTGATTCACTTTTGCGTACTGCAGTAGGGCCTTCATGTTTTAAACGCGCCACTAAAGCATTAATACGCACTAAAAGCTCTTCCTCGTCTATGGGTTTTTTTAAGTAATCTACCGCCCCCAGAGCAAAACCTTTTAATACATCAACTTTAAGAGAGCGCGCTGTTAAAAATAAAAAGGGCAGGGCGGGATGCTGGGCTTGAATGGTTTTGGCCAAATCAAAGCCTGAGCCGTCAGGGAGCATCAAATCTAGTACCGCAAGATCAAATAAATCCTGCTCCATGGCTTTTAAAGCCTCAGCCACAGTGGTAGTAAGAGTCACCTTAAAGTCATTCATCTGCAGATATTCACGCAGTAAATACCCCAGATTAGGGTCGTCTTCCACTAAAAGCAAACGTGTGGCATCAGGCGTCATAGGCTCGTAAAGATAAACAAACTTTGGTGCCCTGACCAGGGGCCGATTCGACATTGATCCCCCCTTTGTGCGACTTTAAAATGTGTTGCACATAACTCAGTCCTAGTCCATAGCCTTTTACGCGGTGGGTATCGTTTTGATTGCCGCGATAATACTTTTCAAACATGCGCGCTTGTTGTTCTGGGGTCATCCCTGGGCCATTGTCCATGATGCAAAACAGCCACTGGTCTTTAACCCGGGAGACTGTAAGGCTAATCTCTGGCTGCTCGCTGTAGGTTTTGGCATTATCCCAAAGGTTATTTAGCGCATTGATAAAATGCAGGGCATCGACCTGAACCATTACAGGGGTTTCAGGCAACTGTGCGGTGAAGCTAAACCCTTCTAATTCGGCTAGGCCTTGATAACGCTTAGTGAGTTGTTGCAGCTCGGGCATTAGGTCTTGACGCTTTAAGGCATAAGGATTGTGGCCAGATTCTAGGCGGCTTAAGCCCAGGACCTTGTCGATATGCACTTTCATGCGCTGGATTTCTTCCTGGATCAGGGTCACGGTCGATTGCTGCTCTTGGGCGACTTTTTGGTTGAGTATTTTGGCCGCAAGCCCGATAGAGAACACTGGGGTTTTGAGCTCATGGGTCAGGTTATTGATAAAATCATTGGTGGTGGTGATCAGTCGGCTTTGCCAGTAAAAAGAGCGCAGCACCCACACAATCACAAAAAGAATCCCCGCCATAAATAGCAGACTCGGTATGGTCAGCCCATTGAGCTGAAACAAAAAGTAGGGGGTAAGGTCGGTAAAACGCAGCTCTAAAATCAGCTGTTTGTCCATCAGCTCCGGCAGGTATCCGCGCAGTTCTATGGGGTAATGGCTTTGGTCCGGGTCCAAAGAAGGCGGATTAGGGCTGGTGAGATAATCCGTACTGTCTTTGGTACTCAGGCGGTAGGTAAAATCCGTATCAATGCCGTGTTCGGTAAGGCGATAAGTGATAAAATCGTTTAAAAAATGGCGCGAGGCATCCTGAATGCTGTCCATACTCAGGGTAAAATACCGCTCATCCAAAGTAATCGCTTGACCGATCAAAAACGTGAGTTGGTTTTGGGTCGAAAGGTCCTCTTTGATGATTTGGGCGGCCTGGCCTATATTGCGCTGAAACTGCACTTTGGCCAGATTCAGTCCTATGTTCAGGTACTGGTATTGCACCACAAAGAGCCCCACTACGGAGACCACCAGCACGGCGATATAGAGTTTGCGCTTATTCATCGACCTCGATATTACAAAATTTTGAGGGAATTCTCAGGCCTCGCGGGTGATTTCATGCATCCCCGAGTTGAGCCAGGGTTTGTCGCGTTAGAGCTGGGGCTCAGTTGCGCATTTGATTTGCATCTTTACCCGCAACATTAACCTTTCCTTAATCTTTTTAATCCCTCCACAACCTCTTGGCAGATTGGCTTAAGCTAACTTAGCCTCAGTTAGTAGTTGTCAATCTTTTCATAGACCATAAAAAACCGCCTTAGGAAACTGGGGCGGTTTTTTTACTTCCCAATACAAAAGTTGGCAAAAATATGCCCGAGTAGGTCATCGTTTGTGATGGCTCCAGTGATTTCACCCAGCGCGAGTAGGGCAGCCTGCAAGTCAATGGCCAAAAGATCACCACTGATTCCTGAATTAACCCCTTCTTGAACACGGTCCAGGGATTCTAAGGCGCGGATAAGCGCATCGTAATGACGGCTGTTACTCACCACAGTGCTTTGAGGGTTTAGCACTCCAGTATCCACGAGATTCAGCAGAGCAGTTTTGAGTCTCGCTACATCTTCGGGGTTTTTAGCACTGATACACATGAGCTCGGGGAGGGTCTGGTTTAAAGCCTTTATCTGCTCAGCGCCGAGCAAATCACATTTGTTGACAATCCCAATACAGGCTTGGCCTGAATGTTTTTCTTTAAGTGCCGTCCACTCTTGGGCCATTTGCTTTGGATCTGTTGCGCTAGACCAAAGCTGCAGCACTATACGGGCGGTCTCCATGGTTTTTAGACTGCGCTCTATGCCCATGCCTTCGACCACATCCTGAGTCTCTCTAATTCCAGCGGTATCAATCAGACGAAATAATACGCCGCCTAGTCTAAGCTGATCCTCGACCGTATCTCGAGTAGTACCCGCGATATCACTGACTAGAGCACGCTCCTCGTTAAGCAGGGCATTGAGTAGAGTAGACTTGCCTACATTAGGTGCCCCTACAATGGCCACCGGCACGCCGTCCTTTATCACTTGTCCTAGGCTAAAGGAATCAATCAGGAGTTTGATTTCTGTGGTTATTTTTTGCACCAGCTGTATGAATTCACCACGATCCGCAAAAGCCACATCTTCTTCGGCAAAATCCAGTTCTAGCTCGATCATCGAGGCAAAATGCAGTAGTTCCTGACGTAGCGACTCTATGGCATGAGAAAAGCCCCCACGCATTTGATTCAGGGCCAGTTCATGGGCCGCAGCAGAGTCTGAAGCGATCAAATCCGCAACAGCTTCGGCCTGGCTTAAATCCATTTTCCCATTCATAAAAGCCCTTAGGGTAAACTCACCTGGGTCGGCCATTCGGGCTCCGCGGTCCAAAAAGAGTTTGATGATTTGCTGCTGAATATAGGCGCTGCCGTGACAGGAGAGTTCTACCACATCATCCCCGGTATAACTCTTTGGTCCTATAAAAATACTGGCCAAGACTTTATCGATGAGCCGGCCTCCATCTTTTAAGTCGGCCAGGTGCACCGTATGGGTGGGCTGATCTTTAAAGACTTTACCACTGATTAGCTGCAGAGCGGCATCTGCCAGCTCAATAGCCTTTGGTCCTGAGAGGCGAATGACCGAAATCGCGCCAGATCCTGATCCTGTCGCTAGGGCAATAATGGTGTCTTGATGATTCATCAGGGCAAAAATAGAAATATTGAGGTGTTGTTTTAGGGTTTTGCGTTTGTAATTTAAAATCCAGTGTTTACATTTGTGACGAGGAATGATTTGATAGATTGCAACCTCATTAAAAAAGTGCTAAAGCTAAAGCCTTTGTCTTGCAATCTACACTAAAGGCGAATCCCCGATTCAAATTTCATTGCTCATTAAGTGATAAGTTGGTCCAAAAAGACTGAGTATGGTATTTAATTAGCCGCATAAGCAGGCTCAATAAAGTTTTGAAATGGCAGACATCAGAAAGGCATTAACCCAGCGCATACTGGTCCTCGACGGGGCTATGGGCACTATGCTACAGCGCTTTAAATTCACCGAAGAGGATTTTCGTGGGATAGAGTTTAAAGAGCATCCATCACCGCTTAAGGGCAATAATGATTTGTTGTCTTTGACCCAGCCAGAGGCCATTTATAAGGTTCATTGTGATTATCTAGAGGCTGGAGCGGATATTATCGAGACCAATACCTTTTCGGCCACCAGTATCGGTATGGCCGATTATGGTCTGGAATCCGAGGTCTATCGCTTGAATGTAGCCTCAGCGGCCATCGCTAAACGCGCTGCAGAAGCCTACACCCTAAAAAATCCCTCCAAACCCCGCTTTGTGGCCGGTTCCATAGGTCCTACCAATAAAACAGCAAGCATGTCCCCCGATGTGAATGATCC
>JAYOYS010000028.1:3497-5926 GCA_038153605.1 Flavobacteriaceae bacterium | reverse complement strand
ACCACAGACGCACAAGGCCAAAAATGGATTATCTTGTGTCAGAAACCTGAATAAAATCCAGTATTATGATCATCCATTACAGACCACAATTATCCTCGGGCCTCTTAGCCATGGCATTTTTTGTCACTGGCCTTATCAAAGGACAAAATGAGGAACAAAATATAGCAGTACCGATATTTGAAGACGGACTAGCTCAAGTGGTTTCAGAATTTTCAAGTCAAAGTGAGTGGATAAGACATGATCTTTGGGTAGAAACGGAATTTGATTCAGACCAAGATGGTCTACTCGACCGAATGCATGTATCGGTCACACGACCAAAGCAAACGGATACTCAAGGGTTAAAACTCCCTGTAATTTATGTCACTAGTCCATATTTTGCAGGAGTTGCAGGAGATGTTCCTGGCTCGTTTTGGGATGTGCATCAAGAGCTAGGTCAAGAATCTTCACCACATATTCATCCAGAGGTCAAACGTCTTGGGCAGCGTCCTATTATTTCTAATTCTCATATAAAAACTTGGGTGCCCCGCGGTTTTATTGTCGTTCATTCCTCTTCTCCGGGCACTGGTTTGTCTCAAGGAGCACCCACTGTGGGCGGTCTGAATGAGTCTTTGGCGCCAAAGGCAGTAATAGACTGGCTTTGTGGTCGTGCTAGTGGTTTTGATGCGCCTATTGGAGGCAACAATGTTAATGCCTATTGGTCTACTGGAAAAGTAGGCATGACGGGGACCTCCTACAACGGCACCCTGCCTTTGGCCGCGGCGACCACTGGGGTTCAAGGTCTTGAGGTCATTATCCCCATTGCTCCAAACACCTCTTATTATCACTATTACCGTTCAAATGGTCTGGTCCGTTCACCAGGAGGCTACCTCGGAGAAGATATTGACGTCCTCTATGATTTTATCCACAGTGGTGATCCAGAGAAAAGGGCTGGGAATAATGCTCGAGTGCGCGACAGTATCATGGCCTTAGGTATGGATCGTGTTACTGGGGATTATAATGACTTTTGGGCCAGTCGTGATTATTTGAATCAAATGGCACCAATGACAGCTGCCCTTCTTATGGCCCATGGGTTTAACGATTGGAACGTAATGCCAGAACACAGCTATCGCATTTATGATGAGGCACGCAGTATGGGCCTGGACCATCAAATCTATTATCATCAAAATGGACATGGTGGGGAGCCTCCGCTTTGGATGATGAATCAATGGTTCAGCCACTACCTTCACGGAGTGGACAACGGGGCTGGAACAGGTCCAAAGTCTTGGATTGTAAGAGAACAGGATCCACGAGACATGCCCACTGCCTATCCCGATTATCCTAATCCTAAAGCTGAAGAAATAATTTTACATCTGCACTCAGGAGGCAATACCCTGGGCGTTTTAAATACTGAAGTAAATCGTGGCATAGACCAAGAAAAACTAATAGACGACTATCATTTTAGTGCGGCTGAACTAGCGCAGGCCCAAAGTTCTGATCATCGTTTACTTTACGCGACAGGGCCTTTAAAAGAGCCGGTACATTTATCTGGAATCCCCAAAATAAGTTTAAAAATCGCCTCGAGTAAATCCGCTGTAAACTTATCAGTCTATCTTGTCTCCCTACCCTGGAATCCTGACTCCAAAGCGCCAATTACTGAAAACATTATCACCCGAGGATGGGCTGATCCTCAAAATACATCCCTTCGAGATAGTTCACCGCTAATTCCAGGTGAATTCGTGGAAGTTTCTTTTGATTTGATGCCCGATGATCAGATTATTCCTCGTGGTGCTCAACTCGGATTGATGATTTTTTCTTCAGATTCTGAATTTACCTTAAGACCAATACCAGGTACGGAAATGACTTTGGATTTAAAGAACACAATATTGACCATTCCAGTGGTGGGTGGGGCTAAAGCCTTTGATGCTGCTTTTGAGTAAAAATATTGACCATTAAAAAAGCAAATTGCGATCTTGTTAATAGGAAAAAACTATGGTAAATTAAAGTTAATTGATTCTATTTGCTAGACGCCTTTAGTTCAAAAAACGACATTTGCATCGAAAATTTTTTGGGGTGCGCGTCATATCATTATTCTTTGTTTTGTTTACTGTTTTTTTGTGGAATGGTGACACTTTGCACGCTCAAAAAGGGGTAGTTATTGTGGACTCAACAACTGCTCAAGATCTTGAAGCAGTAATAGTTTCAGCCACCAGGACACAGCGACAAATGTCTTCCTTACCCATGCCCACTCAATTTATTCCTCAGAAGGAAATTGAGACCATTAACGCCATAAGACTTACCGACTTACTCGATGAACAAACAGGACTGATTACCGTTTCGGATTTTGGGGGCGGTCAAGGAGTGCAAATGCAAGGACTTGATAGTCAATATACCTTAATAATGATTGATGGAGTACCTCTTATTGGACGCTCCGCTGGCACTTTGGATTTAAG
>JAYOYS010000028.1:0-3397 GCA_038153605.1 Flavobacteriaceae bacterium | reverse complement strand
ACAGTGGAACCTTACGCCAACTACACGGCCCAAGTCAAGTACGAAGGGGATTTAAATCCGAGCACTGAGATGAAAATCTCAGGCCGCTTCTACCACCAGAATCAAGATTATACTGCCAGCAGCAGTCTTTCTGGGGCCAGTGACATCAATGAATTTAACACTACCCTAAATCTTTCGAGATCCCCACTAGAAAATTGGACCCAAGAGTTTGAATTTTATACCACGCGTTACAAGGCCTCCGAGTTTTTAAACAATCCCGACGGTAGCGCTTTTAGCGAAAGCGACTTTGATCAATGGTTCAGTCGCCCTGAATTGCGCCTAACACGCGCCACAGATAGCTCTGGAACCTGGATTGGTGGTCTGGGATTAACCTACGAGCAACTCAAGCGTACGGACTTTTTTGAAACACCAGAATTTTATGCGCCCTACGGATATATTCAATACGAAAATCAAGTCACTGAAAAACTCAATGTGGTGGCTGGCGCGCGTTATGACTTGCATAGCGCTTATGCCTCTCAGTTTAGCCCAAAGTTGGCAGCGCGCTTTGTGTTAAACGATAAAATTAGCCTAAAGTCCTCGTTTGGTTATGGCTTTAAAACCCCTGATTTTAGGCAGCTTTATTTTGATTTTACCAATACGACGGCCGGCTATACCGTTCTGGGGTATAACGCGGTAGCTGTTCGCCTGCCGGAACTTCAGGCCGCAGGCAATATTTTAAGTGTCACGGTGCCTATAGAGAATTTTGAGCAGCCTTTACGCCCTGAGCGGTCCTTGGCATTGAACCTAGGCCTCGATATAAAATTTTCATCATGGGTAAAGTGGAACATCAACTTCTTTAGAAACGATATTAAAGACCTAATTGACACAAGAGTTATTGCTCAGAAAACCAATGGTCAAAACGTCTTTAGCTATTACAATGTCAATCGGGTATTTACCCAAGGCCTTGAAACAGACTTTACCGCTCGAATCAATCCAAATTTAAAATTCAGTGCGGGCTATCAATTCCTGATCGCCAAAGATAAAGATGCACAAGAAGCCTTCGATGCTGGTGCAGTTTATGGAAGACTCAATCCAAGCAGTCCAGTATTTCGTTTGAATTCTAACGATTATTTAGGGCTTGTCAATCGCTCGAGGCACACAGCGAATGCCAAGGTCTTTTTTGAATTTCCTGAGTGGAAGTTAGATGGGGCATTCAGGGCTACCTATCGCAGTGCTTTTGGTCTTTTTGACACCAATGGAAACAGTTATTTAGATCAGTACGATGATTTGGTCTCCCCTTTTGCCATTTTTGATTTTAGCCTCAATAAATCTCTGGGGGAAAAATTTCGTATCGGCGCCGGCATTGACAACCTTTTGAATTATACAGACCCCGGTCGATTGACGAATTTACCAGGAAGACTTCTTTATGCAATCCTAACATTTAAAACAAAATAAAGCTATGAAAAAACAAGTATTATTAACCCTGAGCATCGTCGGCGTTTTGACCTTAAACTCATGTAGTAAAGACGACAGCAATCCGCCAGATAACATGCAAAATGACAGTATTTTAATCAGTAATTTGCATGCGCCTCAGGATACAGATTACACCCAAAACCCACCGGTCGCCTCTGGCGCTTTTATCAAGTTTGATTTCGAAACAGGTGACATAACCACCAGTGAAACAGATTGGGATATCGCCTTTCGCGGGACCACCATATTGGTCAATGGAGGTAGTAGCAGCGGTATCGTGGATGCACCAGAACGCAATGGTAATGCAGGCGCCTATCTTGTAGATGGAATATTTGATGAAATCACGACAATTAATAAAGGTGCCTTTATCCAAGACAGCCCTATGGGATTGGCTATTCCTACAGGCTCTGGCAATGGCTGGTATACCTATGATCCCACTTTACTCGCCATTTACCCGATTCCGGGAAAGGTTCTGGTATTGCGCACTGCGGACAACAAATATGCTAAGGTTGAAATATTGAGCTATTACAAAGATGCCCCTGAGGTCATTAATGAGCAAATCGCTTTAAATGATTTACGTTATTACACATTTAATTACGTTTATCAAGACGACGAGTCTGCCAATGAGTTTTAAAATACACGATGTCTAATTCATAGAGCATAGTTAAATAGAAGAGGCCGTCCTTAAAAGACGGCTTTTTTTGATTTTTTAAGTTATGTTGTTTATTTCAATTAAAATTAATTATAAATTGCAATAAAACAATTTAAATCAATTTTATGAAACATTTATTTTTAATTGGGGTTGCTTTGGTTTTTGCAGCCTGTAGTGGTCCAAAGCTTACTGAATCAGAAGTAAGTGATTTCGCAATAAGCCACATAGAAAATCAAATCGGACTGCAAGATGCCGTATCAGGATATGTTGCTGGTATCGCGGAAGACGCTCTTATTTGGAACAATCCGTTTTGGCGAAATACACCGCGCACACTGGATTTAACTAATGTCGACGGTCGTGTATTTTATGAAGATTCCATTAATGTCACGCTCCATGATGTATATCTCATGGGACAGCACGCTAATGTAATGGGAACTATCGAGTGGTATGTCATGGGTGAAAATACCTTTTACCGCAACTTCTCAGGGATTGTGACCAAAAACAATGGACAATTACAATGGGAGCGATTTGTTGGCGCTGACAATTCGGCTGGTTCGTCAGGTTTTGTTTGGCCGAGCACTGAAATTGAAGGAGGGAATCGTGCCTTTCGCGACATGCGCATGGCTATGATGAACCTTGATAACGAGCGTGCTTTAGCCTTATCTGATTCACTCGTACAAGCCGATCCTAACTGGGCTACGGCACACTTGGGACAAATGCATTATTATTGGTTCAAGCGAGACAAAGAAAATTTCTTAGCGGCTAAAGACGCGGCCATGTCTAAAATAGATAATGCGTCTCGTGCCGAAGCACATTTGATCAAATCATACGATTTAGATCGAGATACTCGCCTTTCTGAATTACGCAGTGCCATGATGTTTGCGCCAGTTGACCCAATGGTTCGTGTTTGGTATGCCTTTAATGAACAAGACAAGGATTTAGCTCGTGATGTTGTCCAAGTCGCCTGGAACCGGCTTCCTCAAAATGGAGCGGTCAATAACATGATGGGGTATATCTATATGGATTTAGATGATATGGAAAAAGCACAATTACACTTTGAACTGTTCATGCGTGCAAATCCCGATGTAACCAATGCCTATGATTCATATGGTGATTTCTATGCCAAACTTGGCGACAACGAAAAAGCCAAAGAAATGTATATGATGGCTTATACCAAGGACTCAACTTGGACAGCCTCAAAAGAAAAAGCAGAGGCTCTTGAGTAGTAATCTTTAAGTGATTAAATTTTTCGATTAAACCCACCTTTTCTGGTGGGTTTTTTTATGAGCGAGGAAT
>JAYOYS010000027.1:0-7484 GCA_038153605.1 Flavobacteriaceae bacterium | reverse complement strand
TTTAGTCCCTACCCCGATAGGCAATCTGCAAGACATGACTTTTCGCGCCATTGAGGTCCTCAATCAGGCGGATTTGATTCTAGCCGAAGACACCCGTACCAGCGCCAAATTATGTCATCATTTTGATATTAAAACACCGATGAAAAGCCATCATATGCACAATGAGCATAAGATGCTACAAGGGGTGTTGTCTCAGCTCTTATCTGGGGCTTCAGTTGCTGTGATAAGTGACGCAGGAACACCGGGGATCAGCGACCCAGGTTTCTTGCTTGTGCGGGCGGCGCTTCAAGAAGGGGTGGACATTGAGTGTTTGCCCGGCCCGACGGCTTTTGTGCCGGCTCTTGTAGCTAGTGGCTTGCCCTGTGATCGGTTTGTTTTTGAAGGGTTTTTACCTGTAAAAAAAGGCCGCCAGACCAGACTGAATGAGCTCGCTCAGGAAACAAGAACCATGGTATTTTATGAATCGCCGCATAAGTTGATCAAAACTTTAACCGACTTCTGCTCTGTTTTTGGGCACGAACGCCCTTTGTCAGTTTCTCGAGAATTGACGAAGCTTCATGAAGAGACCCTGCGAGGGAGTTGCCAAAGTCTTTTGCAGCATTTTAGCCAACAAGCCCCTCGCGGAGAATTTGTTTTGGTCCTAGGAGGACTAAGCAAGCAAGTCACCAAAGAAACGAGCCCCAAAACTAAGTATGCTGATGACTGAGAAAGCCTGGCAATTTAAACCCGAACCAGACAGAGAAATCACCCAACGACTTGAGCGGGAGTTACAAGTGCCTAAAGCCGTAGCGCGACTTTTGGCGCAACGCGGGGTAGAGAGCTATGAGTCGGCCAAAGCGTTTTTCAGACCGGACTGGACCCAGCTGCATGATCCATTTTTAATGAAAGATATGGATCGCGCAGTCGCGCGAATCCAAAAGGCCCTGAGGGATCGAGAACCCATAATGGTCTTTGGCGATTACGATGTCGACGGAACCACTTCGGTTTCTTTGATGATGGCTTATTTAAAACGCTATGATGTGCCCCTTACCCCTTATATACCCGACCGCTACTCTGAAGGTTATGGGATTTCTAAACAAGGAATTGATGCGGCCAAAGCCAAAAGGATCGGGCTGATCATCGCTTTGGATTGCGGGATAAAGGCCCTTGATCAAGTGGCTTACGCCAAAGAACAGGGGATAGACTTTATTATTTGTGATCATCACCTGCCCGGCGAAACTTGGCCCGAAGCCGTGGCAGTACTTGACCCAAAAAGACCAGACTGCCCTTATCCTTACAAAGAACTTTGTGGTTGTGGCGTGGGGTTTAAACTCATTCAAGCCTTGCACCAAAGCATGGACTATGAACGACAATCTGTATCGGGGACAGAAGCTCAAGAATTAGCTTCCTTTTTGGACTTGGTGGTCACGGCTATTGCCGCAGATATTGTACCGATTACAGGAGAAAATAGGGTTTTAGCTTATTTGGGCCTTCAGCGCGTTAATCAAAACCCGCGTCCCGGTTTAGCCGCTCTATTGTCGAGTGCAAAAGCCAGGCCATTGCGCATTAGAGATTTAGTTTTTGTGGCCGCGCCCCGGATCAATGCCGCAGGCAGAATTAAGCACGGCGCACATGCCGTAGAACTGCTTTTGGCTGAGTCCCAGACAGAAGCAGAGGCTATGGCAGAGGCGATAGAAGCCTATAATTTAGAACGCCGAAGCCTGGACCAAGAAATCACCCAACAAGCCCTAGATTTGATTAAAGAGCAAGGCGAGCAAGAAGCGGCAGCTACAGTAGTTTACGACCCTAGCTGGCATAAAGGGGTAGTCGGGATTGTGGCCTCTCGCCTGATTGAGACCTATTATCGCCCCACGGTCGTCTTTACCAAAAGCGGGGATCATCTGGCGGCATCGGTGCGCTCGGTTAAGGGGTTTGACGTTTATCAGGCTCTAGAGGCATGTAGCGATTACATGATTCAGTTTGGGGGGCATAAATATGCTGCTGGCTTAACCTTAGACCCGAGGCAATTTGAAAATTTTAAAAATGCCTTTAATCATGAGATCGCCCGAACGCTCACACCAGAACAAAAATTAGCCCAAGTGGCTATTGATTTGCCTTTGCCCCTCAGCGAAATCACCCCAAAGCTCTTTAGAATTTTATCTCAAATGGGGCCTTTTGGTCCAGAAAACGCCCGACCTGTTTTTGCGGCCCAGCAAGTTCATGTCGCACCTTATACCAAGGCCGTGGGCGGTGATTTGAGTCATTTGCGCCTAGTAGTCCATGAACCTAATCAGCCTACAATTTCAGGAATTGCTTTTGGTTATGGGTCGATGGCACAAGAGGTAAAAGAAAAAGGGCGTTGTGATCTGGCCTATGTCATCGATGAAAACCACTGGCAAGGTCAGACGAGCTTACAGCTCATGGTTAAGGATGTAAAAGTTTAGCCAATGTGCCGTCGTAGGTGGCGTATGTATAATGCGTTATCCAATCACCCAAATTGACATAAGTCGACCCATTGCCCAGGTCAATGCTCATCGGGAGATGTCTGTGGCCGAATATAAAATAATCGTAGTGGGTGTGCTCTAATTTTCGCTTAGCATAGTGAGCGAGCCATTCGCCGTCTTCCCCGAGAAACGCGCGATCCTCATCACCAGAGATCAGTTTGTTTTTGACCGACAAGTACTGAGCCAGACGTACACCCAAATCCGGATGAATCCAGCGAAAAAGCCATTGGAAAAAAGGACTGGTGAAGACTTTTTTCATGCGTTTATAGCCTTTGTCCCCAGGGCCTTTGCCATCACCGTGTCCAATGAAAAAACTATGATTCCCTATATGAAATGATTGTGGCTCGTGAAAGACCCTAATGCCGAGCTCTGTTTTAAAATAATCTTTCATCCAAAGATCGTGGTTGCCCACAAAAAAATAAATTGGGATACCTGAGTCGCTGATTTCGGCGAGTTTTCCTAAAACGCGGACAAAACCTTTTGGCACTACAGTGCGGTATTCAAACCAAAAATCAAAAAGGTCGCCGAGCAAAAAAATAGCGGCAGCGTCTGATTTTACCTCATCGAGCCATGCAACGAATCTCTGCTCGCGGGGACGGCTAGAAACTGCATCTGGCGCCCCTAAATGGTTGTCGCTCGAAAAATAGACTTTTTTACCGCTGGGGACCTCAATATGTATGGTTTGATCTGGCAAATCAATTTAATTTAAGCGTCAGCGTACCATTCGGCATAGCTGCTTTCGGTTTCTTGAAGGCGCAGTGAAAACAGGCGCACACCTTGGGGCAATCTCGGGCTGATTTTGGCCGCAAAATCGATCACCATCATCTCACTAGTGGGCTGGTAATCTACCAGCAATACCCGATGACCGCGCTGCTCGAGTTCATGGGCGAGTTCTACATGCGGAGTATTTTTATTGAATACCGTGGCGTGATCAAACACCGAAACGATTTCTTCTCGAACGATGGTCTTGAGATCTGAAAAATCTATGACCATGCCAAATTTCACATTACTTGGGTCGTTAATGGGCGTGCCGATAACCGTAACCGATAATTTATAACTATGGCCGTGCACATTGCGGCATTTACCGTCATAACCATAGAGGGCATGCCCGGTTTCAAAAGAAAAAAGCTTGGTGATGCGAATTTCGTTCATGGGGGTAAAGATAAGTGATTTTGGTCTAGGATGTACCTTGGTGTGCGGTAATGCGGTTATGTGGAATCCCCCAATTATACACGCTGAGCTATGGCCAAAGTGTAATAGTCCTTTCGAAATTTAAAGATAAGCACCAGCGCACGACAGACAATCCAGGCCCAAAGCGCCCACCAAACCCCTTGCAGCCCCCAGCCCAGGTAATGACTGGCTAAAATAAAAGGGGCAAATCCAGCTATGGCTGCGATAAATAGAGAATTGCGCAAAAATGCCATTTCACCTAGGCCTTTAAAAATGGCGTCTAAGGTAAAGGCCAAAGCATTGAATGGCTGGATAAGGACTAAAATGAAAAACACCCCATAAAATTGAGGCAATACCTCGGAATCTTGTACAAATACGCGGCCAAGCGGAAGGTAAGTCAGCCCGCCTAGGAGCATTAAAAACCCAGCCACCCAAAGGTTGTAAACATTAACTTTTTTAGTCAAAATCCATAAGTCATAATACCTTTTGGCGCCGAGTAATTTTCCCCCAATCAAGTTGCCGGCTGCCCCAAACCCATCAATAAAAAAGGCCGAAAACAACCAGACGTTAATAGCGATAGTATGGGCTGCCATAGCCTGCGGACTGATAGCATTGGCTTCTCTAACGGCCCAAATTAAAACAGCATTTAAGGCCAAAGAGCGCCAGATCAAATGCCAGGTCATGTTCAGGAGTCGTTTGATTTCAAAGTGAACACAGCGCCCTAAGCGCAAGTTGAGCGGCGTTTTGCTCAGATAAAGCAAAAAAACGGCAATAGCCATAAGCCCTTGGGCGATCAAACTTGCCCAGGCCGCTCCTTCAATGCCCATTGCGGGGATGGGACCAAAACCATAGACCAAGGCCAAGTCCAGTACAATATTGATCAGCGCCCCAGAAGCCGCGACAATCATCGGGTAAAAAGTGTTTTGTAAACCGCGAAACACCCCAAATACTGCAAAGACAAATAGGGTAAAGGGGAAGCCCCAAATACGAATATTATAATAACTCATACTATACTCAAGTACCAGGCCCTGAGCATTGAGCAGCCCTAAAATTTCTTCCACAAAAAGGGTGGTTAAAATGAGCACTAACACCCCTAATCCCACATTAAACAAAATGGCTTGTCCTAGAAACCCACTAAGCGCTTTGACCTTTCCCGCACCCAGATTTTGGGCAACAATAGTCGCGATGGCACTGCGCGTTTGTGCCAAGACCCAAATCAAAGTCGAGAGCAATGACCCCACTACACCCACGGCCGCCAGGGCTTCTGTGGCATTGATGGGAATGTTCCCGACCACCGCTGCATCAGTTGCCGAAAGTATGGGCTCGGTAATGCCCGAGATGATCGCGGGCAGGGCCAAGGATCGAATATGTCTGAATGATAAATCGTTCATCGCAAAGGACCATCATATTTTGCTGCTGCAAAGGTACAGGAACAATTCTTTGCTCGGCTGAATTATTGAAAGATGTATCTTTAACCCGGAGGGCTTCACTTGTGGTGAGGGAGCCATCGGTGCTATGAAAATTTGGTCAACTTTTTTTTTGATTTTTTTGTGGGTCCAGTCTACTGCTTTGTGGGCCCAAGATTGCCCTGCGCTTTTATCGCCAGTGGAAGGGGCAACCAATGTTCCGGTGGAGGCGAGTATCAGCTGGGAGCCCGTGGTAGGGGTTACGGGTTACATCATTTCTATTGGCACTAGTCCAGGCGATACCGACATTGTCAATGAGCAGCAGGTGGGTAACGACACTAGTTTTACTCCACCCCAAGGTTTGCCCGAGAATACCACAGTCTATGTGACCTTGACTTTATTTTTCTTTAATCAAGACAACATCGTTTGCCCGAGTCAGGCCTTCAGCACGGAGCTCATTACAGAGCTTCCCGGGTGCACCCAGCTTTGGTCCCCGCCACAAGGGGCGACCAATGTCAATGTAGGCACCTCCGTGTCTTGGAATTACGCCCCAAAAGCGACAGGGTATCGACTGAGTCTGGGCACGACCCCTGGCGGCACAGAAATTTTAAGTAATCAGGACCTGGGCAATGTGTTTAGTTATAACCCTACGCCTGACCTGCCTTTTGACACTCAGATTTTTGCTACAGTTAGCCCTTATAATGCCATCGGAGCCAATACTGATTGCACTGCATCTTCCTTTACTACAGCGGGACAGGGTGCGCCGCCTGATTGTAGCAGTTTGATCTACCCGCCCAATGGCGCGGTCAATGTAGGTCTTTCGCCTTATTTGCAATGGGAGGCCGTGCCCGGGGCTTTAGGTTATCGACTCTATATAGGGAGTTCTCCCTTTAACGCAGACGTATTAGACGGGGGTGTGTTTACCGATAATGCCACCTTTGTCTTAAATTTTGAGTCCAACAACACTTATTACGTGAGCATAGTGCCGTTTAATGAGGCCGGCGATGCTTTGGGATGTTTGCAAGAATCATTTTCGACCATTTTGGGCTGTGGGCCGTTTTACGACCCCGACACCGGGGAGCTCACTTCTTTATATCCCGACATTGACTTTCCAGATCAAGTAGGCATCTGTAACAATCAAGTTCCTTATCGCGTTGAGGCCCCTGGTATGGCCGACGGCTATAGATGGTATCGCGAGCAAGGCAGCGATGAGCTTTTGGTTTCCCAGGAAAGCGGGCTTGATTTATATCAAGAAGGCAATTACCGTCTCGAGGCCTTTAACACCATTACTTATGCGGGAGAGAGTATAGAGTGTACTTACATCACAGAGTTTAGCGTCGCTTTTTCGGGGCCAGCCAGTGTGAACCAAACCCTAGTGACGCGTCAAGGCTATAGTTTTTCTGTGGAACTTTTGGTAAGTGGGCCAGGTATCTATGAGTACAGTTTGGATGGCGAAAACTTTCAGTCAGAACCTATTTTTGGAGGCCTGCCTGATGGCGATCTGATAATTTATATCAGCGATCTGAATGGTTGTGGGACCATTGAGTGCTTGGTTCGATTGAGGTTTCCTCCCAAAGGCTTTCCGCCTTATTTTTCGCCTAATGAAGACGGGATAAATGACCTTTGGGCCTACGAACCGCCCCTGATTAATCCACTGCCGATTTTAAGGACCACAATTTTTAATCGCTTTGGCAAAACGCTTTACCGATTTAGTCCAGATCAGCCGGGATGGGATGGCCGATATAGGGGAATTGAAATGCCCGCCGATGGGTATTGGTATCAAGCGGAAACACAAGATGGTGAATTATACACCGGTTATTTTTCATTGGTGCGTTAATGACTCAAAGGCAGTTCGAGCACCACAAATGGATGCTCGCTCTGTTTGGGGAAATATAGCGTGCCGCCTGTGTTTTGATAGCCCCTGTTGTGGTAGAATTTTAGATTTCTTGGGTTTTGGCTAAAGGTGTCCAGGCGGACAGAGGCACACCCGAGTTCACGGGCATGATCTTCGGCAAAATCCATGAGTGTTCTGGCGATATTTTGACCCTGATGCTGGGGATGTACGGCCAGACGGTGCACGTAGAGATGTTTGGCTTCAGGAACAAGCCAATCCATAGTTTTGTATTCGGGGTCCATTTCCGTGTAGAAAGAGACACAGCCCACAGGATTATTTTCCAGGGCGTAAACCCAAAGGGCTTTTTGTTTTAGGTCCGATAAAAACGCCGCTTCATTGGGATAAACTTCATTCCACTGATAAATTCCTTGCCCGATCATGTGCCTGGCGCAGGCCTTGGTCACCTCCAGCAGAATCGCGATGTCTTGGTCTTTGGCTAATCGAATCACAGAGCGAATCTAATTAGAAAATAATTAATTCTTATCTTTATATATCATCAGCTCTTTGTATTTATGATGATGTTTCTCTCGA
>JAYOYS010000026.1:0-13211 GCA_038153605.1 Flavobacteriaceae bacterium | reverse complement strand
GACAAAAAACCCCGCCAAAGCCAAAGTGTCCTTCGAAAAAATAATTGCAAAAGAATATTGATGTTTTATTCCGTGTGACCTATGCCAATTCTTTAGTGATTGATCTCTCGTTTATTCCAGAGAGGCCAACGAGCTAAATTATAAGTCTTATAAATTTTAATTTATGAAAAACTCGATTTTCCTTTTAATCATGGTCTCGATGAATGCCCTAGCCCAAGTCTCTGAGGGCGGCGATTCAAATGTTGTCGTGCCAAAGAAATTATTCATCCAAGACAATGTACAGCGCATTATTTATGATTATACTCAATCCGAGGATCTAGGGCTGATCGAGATGCACGCCCCATCAGGATGGACTGAACCAATCATAAAAGCCCAATTTGAAATACGTGGCATTGTGTCTGAAGGCACTTTAGGTTTGGAATTCGAAAATGGAACAAAAACCATGACCAAAGGCCAAGGATTTTTTATACCAAAAAATACACTTGTTCGCATTTTTAATGCGGGTCAGGATGAATTAGTTTTGGTCGAAGTATTAAGGCCGGCCTACAAAAAAGAATTGGTTCAAGAATTGTCGGACTTTACTCAATAATTTAGCTCGGCAACTAACTTATCCTCCCACCCGCGAAAACACATAGAACATCTCGCTGGCAATTTGCAAAGAACGCTCGTCGTATCGGGCTGCTTCCTCAGGAGTGTTGTCAAAAGCTTTAGGGTCTTCATACCTTACCGGGATTCTTTGCTCGGTGCCAGGAATAAAGGGACAATTCTCATCGGCGTGCGAACAAGTCATTACCGCAGCAAATAGTTCGGCCTTGTTAATGGGATCATCAAAAAGCTTTGAAAAAGCAGTGATCGCGGCATCCTGATCCGAGTAAAATACGGAGTAGAGCGGATTGTTATCCCCTTGAGCCTTTACCTTAAAACCACTGCGCGTGATTGAGGCCACTGCCCGTTCATTAAAAGCGGTGATTTCCACACCCCCCGAATAGCATCGGGCAGGTACCCCGAAATAATCGGCGGCAGTTTGCGCCCATATTTGTGAAAATTGACTCCGGCGTGAATTGTGTGTACAGATAAAGTTAAGGTTGATTTCTTGACTTAGATCGCATTTGGATTGAATGTAATCAATCAGTACCTGCAGTACCTGGGTGCGCTCCTGAGTGATGGGGAGCTGTCGCGCTTTTTCTATGGTCTTTTCGAGCTCGGGATACAGATTTATTTTATCTTTTTTCATGACTGTACTAACGGCAAATAGTTTAACAACATCCTGAACCTGGGGTACAGGCATTTTTTGGCCTTTCTAAGGCAGATAGCCTTACTCTTGGCTTTTGCTCCGGGATCCCACAATTATCTTTGGCCAAACAATCCGTTTGTGTGGACCGCAGTTTAAAAATACCTTGTTCAAAGTCTAAACCGTACTTACCGATGGTGTCTCCCTGATACTCAACTTCGATTTCTAAATTTTCCAGACCGAGTTGACGCTCAGAAAGTTCAATAATTCCGCGCAGCTTTTCAGCACTGAGTCGATGGTCATAATCGCTAGCGATAAACAATTGAAAATTGATGACTGACTCTTTACGCACGGTGCCCCCGCAGTCGATAAAATGCTTTTGAACACGACCCACCTCGGTAACATGAAAATGAGGGGGTACACGCTCACCACTTGGCAGGGTGAATATAATTTCGTTAAGTTCAGACAAGGCTGATTTGATTTCTGATAAGTTCATGGATTTGAGGTGATTATTTAATTTGAACGATTCTGTTTTTATTTCAAGGCTTATTTAGCGCCAAATATTTCACGGACTTGAGCTGCAATCCTCAGCAACATCCTTCCTTTCCGGGGGCATCAAACTGATTAAAAATTTCATAAAACTTATTTCTGATCTCAGCCCAACGCTCAGGATTAATACAATAACTCACGCGGGACCCTTCAATGGTTCCCTGAATGATGCCGATGTCTTTGAGTTCACGAAGGTGTTGACTGATGGTGGCCTGAGCCAAACCGAGTTCCTGCACTAAATCCCCGTTAATACAGGCGTTGCTTCTTAATAAGTACTGGATGATGGCCACGCGCGCCGGATGGTCAAAGGCCTTGGCCGCTGTCGCAATTTGATTTTGTGCTTGGGTAAATAAATCTGTTTTGGTAACGCCCATAGTACCCTGTAATTATTGGCTTATAGTTTCATTGCAATATTACGATAAGTTTTTTATGTAAACAAAAGGTTTTACCCTAAAATCTGCTCCAAACTACTCTGCATTATCTCAATTCAAACCTGAGTGTAGGGTCAAACCCCACAACCAGAATCAGTAAATTATCTCTTTGTTTTTATATTTTTGAGAATCAATCAGAACTCCACCCCGAAAATGCAGAAAACCCTCTTCAGAGTTGATCAAATGGATTGTCCTTCAGAGGAAAATCTTATTCGCATGAAATTTGACGGATCTGCGCATATCAAACACTTAGAATTTGACTTAACCCAGAGAATCTTAACGATTTTTCACGAAAGCGGACTTGATCAAATCGAAAGTGCTCTTGCAGAGCTCAAATTAGGACACAAGATGCTTTCAAGTGACAGTACGCAGCATACAGCTTTTGATAATAATAAGGCTCAAAAAAGTGTTTTGTGGTCTGTTTTAATGATCAACTTGCTCTTTTTTATTCTCGAAATGACCTTTGGGATTGTTTCTCGGTCTATGGGTCTCGTGGCGGATAGTCTTGACATGCTCGCCGATAGTTTTGTCTACGCCCTGAGTCTAATGGCGGTGGGTAAGTCGTTATTCCATAAAAAAACAGTTGCCAAAATTGCTGGTTATTTTCAGATAATTTTAGCCCTTATTGGATTTGCCGAAGTAATACGCAGAACCCTTTTTGGTCAAGAATTCCCAGACTACAGCACCATGATTATTGTCTCACTGGGGGCGTTAATCGGTAATGGCTGGTGCCTTTATCTCCTTCAAAGATCAAAAGACTCAGATCAAGCCCACATGAAAGCGAGTCTCATTTTCACTTCTAATGATATCATCATAAATTTAGGCGTAATTTTGGCTGGATTGTTGGTCTATTGGCTAGGCAGTAATATGCCAGATCTGCTGATCGGTGCCCTTGTGTTCATTATTGTAACCAAAGGCGCATTCCGCATCTTAAGTCTTGGTAAAAATTAGTGGCTTTGACAAAAAATTGAAAAAAAATAAACATTAACCCATTCGCGATGAATATCAAATTAACTGCACTTTTTTACCTGTCTACTATTTTAGGCTTTGCCCAAACTCCTGATTATTCAATTGAATCCTATCTAGAAGAAGGATTTAAAGCCCCGAACACCCACTATATCGGTGAGGCTTGGCTTAATGTATTGTTACAAGCAGACCAAGAGCTCCCCTATGGCATAACCAAAGCAACCTTTAAAGCAAATTCAACCCTAGATTGGCACTATCACTCTTCAGCACAGGTGCTTATTGTGGTAGAGGGTGAAGGCTATTATCAAGAAAAAGGAAAAGTGCCCGTGCGCATGAAAACTGGCGATATCATCCGTTGTGAAAAGGAGACGGAGCATTGGCATGCCTCGTCAAAAGAAAAAAATGTCACTTATTTAGCCCTTTACGGAGGAACCCAGCCTACGACATGGACCGAGGTAGTGACCCAAGAATATTATGATCAAGTAGCCCAAGAATTAAAAATTTAATTTGGCACTATGACCCATGAATTATACCAGCTTTTAAAGGCTTATTTATCCTACTATGAGCAGGGTCAGAAAGTTGTTCTTGTAACGCTGGTATCCTTAAATGGGTCGTCTTATCGAAAGCCTGGTGTTCGAATGATGATTACCCAGTCCGGTCAGATGATCGGAGCGGTGAGCGGTGGCTGTGTCGAAAAAGAAATAAAGCTGCAGGCTCAGGAGGTGTTTCAAACCCATCAACCCAAAATGATGACCTATGATGGGCGTTATCGCCTGGGTTGTGAGGGCATTCTTCATTTGCTGATTGAGCCCATGACCCTGAATCCCACCGATACCCAAGTAATAATCGAGCATTTAGAAAATCGCGGATCACTGAGCGTGTCTACCAATTATCACAGGGACCTAGGTCTTCAACCCGAGTCAGGGAGCATTATCGAGCTGGGGAACATGACGTATCCCATTCACCCGCAGATCCAGCCTGAGGGTAAAGCAGTTTTTGTCCAAAACCTTCCTGCACTATTTGAGCTCTTTATTTTTGGGGCCGAGCATGACAGTGTAGCGCTCTCAGAGCTCGCGGCAAAACTCGGTTGGCGCGTTACCATAGTCGCTCCAGCAGATGAGCAAAAATCTATTGAGCACTTCACTGGGGCCATAAATCTGCTTACGCCCATTTATAATCAGGTTGCTGATCTACCTATCACTAATGACATGGCCGTAGTGCTGATGACCCACAGCATCAGTAAAGACGTGCAGTACCTCTGCGCCTTAAGCAGTAAACGACCCGCCTATTTGGGACTGCTTGGGCCTGCCCAAAGAAGAGAACAGCTCATCACTCAGCTCTTAGAATTTAGACCAGAGACTGATGAGGCTTTTATTGATTTACTCAGAGGCCCCGCAGGAATTAATATCGGCGCCTTATCGGCCCATGAAATCGCCGTGTCCATAATCGGAGAAATTTTGGCCGTGACCCGCTCGGCGGAGCTCATCGCTCTAAAAGACAAAACCGGAGCCATCCATGACTAAACTGGAAATCCTATTACTGGCCGCAGGGACCTCATCAAGAATGGGACAGCCCAAAGCGCTCTTACCCATAGGACAAATACCTTTGATCCGACACCAAATCGATCAATTACAACAACTCGGCAAACCCATTACCCTGGTGCTCGGCGCCCATGCTCAGACCATTCAAGCGGTTCTAGATGACTTGGACGTAAACCTCGTTTTTAATGCGGATTACCCCATGGGCATGGGGCACTCCATTGCGGCAGGGGTCAAGGCCATTACCAGAAGCGGGCGCCATGTGGAGGCTATTATGATCTGTGCAGTGGATCAACCCCTAATCGATAGCCGGCATTACAATTCTCTCACGGAAAAAGCACAGCAATCTGATTTCAGTATTATTCAATCCGTCTCTGATCAGGGCTGGCAGGGCATTCCGACGATTTTCAAATCCATGCACTTTGAGGCCTTGACCCAACTCACCGGAGATCAAGGGGCCAAATCCGTGATTCAGAAAAACTCCGGAAAAGTAACATACGTCAAAGGCAGGCACGGCACCTTAATAGATATCGATACGCCCCTTCAGTATCGTAAATTCATTGATAACGAGTAGCTCTCTGGCTGAACTTAAAAAGACGGGCTGAACTGAGAAATCCCGGAGCTAACCTCAGAAATCCTGAAGCTGATCTCAGAAAAAGCTAACCCCCGATTTTAATCATCGAGCGGTTGCTTTGATGGGTCTGGTAATCGTCAAATTTTTCGGGAGAATCCAATCCGGCCCGCACCGCTTTTTTTAGAGAAACTGCGCGTGCGATTACCCCGGTGAGATCGCTCCCAGAGCGCAATGCCCCCAAGAGATCCTGCTCCTTATCAGAAAAAAGACAGTTGCGCAGTCGCCCGTTTGCCGTGAGCCTGAGTCGGTTGCATCGATCGCAAAATGGATTAGTCACCGTAGAAATGACCGCAAAAGACCCGCGGTAACCACTGATTTTATAATTTTTTGCCGTGTCGTTTGGTTCGTCTAGTAGGCGCTCTATGGATTGCTGGCCGTAGTGATCGGCAACGCGCTCCAGAATTGTGGCCAAGGAGACCGTTTTGGAATGGTCCCACTTGTTGCCCTTAAATGGCATAAATTCAATAAAGCGAATCTGGACTGCAGCGTCTTTAGTGCGCTCTATAAAATCGATGATCTCGTCGTCGTTTTGGCCCTGAATCAAAACCGCATTGAGCTTTACCTCAAACTCGTGAGTCAAAGCCAATTCAATATTCTGCATCACCCGATCAAACTGATTTCGAAGGGTCATTTGACTAAATCGATCCCCCTGCAGAGAGTCAATCGAGATGTTGAGTTTTGCCACCCCAGCCTTTTTCAAATCATCGATATAGCGATCCAACAATACTCCATTAGTGGTTATGGCCAAAGACACGGGCAGTGTAGAAAGTTGGCTCAAGATTTCTCCAAAGTCTTTGCGCAGCAATGGCTCTCCACCTGTGAGTCTAATTTTATTCACGCCGTGCTCTGTGAAGACTTTGGCGATTTCAAAAATCTCAGTAGCCGACATCAGATCCTCCTTAGGCGACAACTGAACCCCCTCCTGAGGCATACAATAAGTACAGCGCAGATTACATTTCTCCACCAAAGAAATCCTGAGGTAGTTATGGGGCCTACCAAAGGTATCGGTCAATAAGGGCGTGGTTTTGCTCATTTATTTTCCGTGTCGGGTACCGCTGAGCACCTCAAAAAGATGAAACAAAGAAGGCAATACGGCTTTAAGCGAATCGATCGCGCCCCCTTTAGACCCCGGAATACCTATAATTACAGACGACTTACAGGTGCCGGCAACAGATCTCGAAAACATGGCCACAGGGGTGCGGTCTTGACCATAGGCACGCATGGCTTCTTCTACACCCGGCAAACGCTTATCGATGAGGGGTTTTAAAGCCTCTGGGGTGTGATCGCGCTGGCTTACGCCGGTGCCTCCTGTGATCACAATCAAATCTACGGCATCAGAAACATGGCTGCCTACCTGGTTTTGAATCATTTCGGGCTCATCAGGGATCACACTCATACGGACCTCACCCATACCTAAATCCAAGAGCATTTGCTTGATCAGTGCACCGGTTTCATCCTGAGCCTGACCGGCCGAAATTGTGTCAGAACACACCACGACCGCTGCCTTACGGTGACTCGCCTCTAAAGCGTGATCGGATTTACCGCCCTTTTTTGATACGAGTCGAATCGACTCGATGCTCACCCCTTTATCAATGGGCTTGAGCATGTCGTATAGATTCAGTGCGGCAATGCTCGCCCCGTGCATGGCTTCCACTTCCACGCCAGTTTTGTAAATGGTTTTAACCGTGCATCGTATTTGAATGCTTTGGTTTATAATCTCAAAGCTAAAACCGGTATACTCAATGGGAATAGGATGACAATCGGGCAAGATTTCGGGTGTTTTTTTTACCCCGAGCAGTCCTGCGGCCCGACTCATCTCAAAGACATCGCCTTTGGGTACTCGCCCCTGCTCAATGGCCTCTATTGTGGCTTTTTGACTCACTTGAACCACAGCCTCTGCCGTGGCAATTCTAAGGGTACTATTTTTTGCTGTTATGTCTACCATTAGTTATTGACTTTCCATTGATGGGTTCCACGTTCAAAACACTCTTTGCCGAACACAGGTAGTTCTGCCTTCAAGGCGTCTACCAGCTCTGGTAAGGCCTGAAAAACCGCCTTACGGTGGGGCGCAGAAACAAAGACGAAAAAACAAACCTCGCCTACTGCCACGCGGCCCAAGCTATGATAAATATGCATGCAAGACAGGTCGTATTTCTCAAAAAGACCCTCTTTAATCTCATGAGCAATTTTATCGGCCAAATCTACCTGAGCGGTATATTCAATGGCCGCCACCTGATCGCCATCGACCTGATCGGCCCGCACCTGGCCCAAAAATATCTGGTGGGCCCCTATGGCCACTTTGGATTGATGGGCAGCTATCGATCGGGCAATCTTGTCGGGATCAATCGCACCGTCTACAAAAATGGATTTTATAGGCTTATTCATAGGGTATTTTTATTTAAAAGTGCCTGTATTTGATTGGGACTCAGAGTCACGTATTGCACATTAGGCAATTTGAGTTTTTCGGCCAAACTTCTGGCGCGAGACCCGCTGGCGCAAAACAAAACACAGGGTCCTTTCTCTTTCCAAAACGATGTCTGAGGGTCAATCCGGGAAAGCGGAATGGACTCCACTAATTTATGATTAATTTCAGGGAACTCATGGGATTCTCTAAGGTCAATCCAAAGATAATTTTCCAAAGTACTCTGGGTGTCCAGATCAAAAGCATAAGCCGAGTTCTCTTCAGGGGCCATGAGGCTGATTTCAGGGGCTTTTAAAATTTCTTCTACCGCCCTTTGGTTGCGCTGGAAGTTTATGCGCTGAGTGGCGCTGGTTTTAAGATCTATACAAAACAAGTGGCCCGAGAGTGTATCGTCCATTGAGAGCAAGACTTTGAGGGCCTCACTGGCTTGCATCACCCCAATCAGCCCTACGGCCGGGGCAAAAACCCCTACATCAGCACAGCTGGGCAACTGTTGCTGATCGCGATCATAAGGAAACAAACAGCGATAAGTCGGCCCACCGCGGAAATTAAACACCGAGACTTGCCCCTCAAATTGATATAGTGCCCCAAAGACCCAGGGTTTATTTTGACGCACACAAGCATCGTTAATTAAATAACGGGCCTCAAATCGATCCGTACAGTCCAAAACCAGGTCGTAGCGGCCGATGATTTCTTCAGCATTTTCAGGGGTCAAATCATGAGAATAAGTCGTGAACTGCACCTGAGAGTTCATGTTGGATAGACGCCCTTTCGCGCAGTCCACCTTAAGGAGGCCTACATCGCCCTCATCAAAGAGGATTTGCCTTTGGAGGTTGGAACAATCTACTAAATCAGCATCCATAAGACCGATTTGGCCCACCCCTGAACTGACTAGATAAGGCAGGGCAGCGCAGCCCAATCCGCCCACCCCGACCACCAAAACCTTGGCCTGGTTCAATTTCTCTTGACCTGCCGGGCCGCCAAATGCGGCTAATTTGATATGTCGATCGTAGCGATTCATCCGCCTGAAAATGGAGGAAAAATACTGAGTTTCCCCGGTTTTAAAATATCTTCGTCACTTAAAAGCTCATTGTCTTGTGCCACCTTAATTGGGATGCCCTTGAGCTGAGGATGGTCCTGCAGCAAACGCGCTTTGAGCGCTCCAACAGTCAGGGCCCCAGAATTCTCAAACAGCCTGGCTTCCCCGATCAGTTCGGTCAAAAGACCAAAGCACTCTAACTCATAATTTATTTGACTCATATCCAAAGCAATTTTACCGAGGCTAGGGCCAAAACCCCCGCCAAGACATAACTCAATATTTTTGTCTGCCACTTCACGCTCCCGTAATGGCTGCCCAAAAATCCCCCCAGGAGTGCCAAAGCGATCATGGGCACCATGGAAAGCGACAATTCTGCACCTGATTGCCATTGACCGATAAATCCAGAAGCCGAATTCACCCAAATAAATAGGGCCGAAACTGCAGCAGCTTCTTTGACACTGGCCCAGCGCATTAGCACCAGTACTGGGGTTAAAATAATGCCCCCTCCGATGCCAATCAGCCCTGAAAAAAAGCCAATACCTGCGCCAATGGACACCCCGGCCAAAAACGGAATTGGTCGGTTCTCGCCCGGTGCGGTTTTTAATTGAGCGATCATGCGCAGCACGGCAATAATCAAAACCACCCCTAAAATTTTCTTGTACAAGTCAGGATCCGCGCTGATGCTCCCCCCAAGGTAAGCAAAGGGAATGGAACCCAAAGCAAAGGACAAAAAGAGTGATTTTTTAAAATAACCCGCGCGGTAAAAAGAAATAAAAGCAATGCCTGCCACAAATAAATTCAGCAAAAGTGCCGTGGGCTTCATCATTTCGGGCGGAAACGCAAACAGAGCCATCAGGGCCAGATAACCACTCGCCCCACCGTGGCCCACACTGGCGTATAGAAAAGAAACTAGGGGAATCAAGCCCAAAAACCACCAAAAACCGCTAAACTCCGTCAATCCTCCAATTTCTGACACAGCAAAGATGCCCGTCATGCCACTGAGCAAGCCCGAAATGCCGTCAAACATCCCTGCTATTCCCAAATATGCATTCAAAACAATCTCAAGCATCATTAAATCTTGTAGGTTTCGACCATTTCACCGGCCTTGAGCTCGGTAACCTCAGCACCCATGAAAATCAAAATATCGGCTTTGGAAAAACTCAGCAGCGTGGCTGAATTAAACTCATCTATAGGCATAGCTTGTCCCTGGACAAATTTAGCCTTAATAAAAAGCGCACGACCGAATCGGTTAACCAGATCAGCCCCCAAGGGCATGGTGACAGTGGCGGGGTTCGTCCCTAAATAGTTTTGTAACCAGCGACGCACATATACGCAGTAGCAGCTCAGAGTGGAAGCTGGATTCCCGGGCAGGGCAAAAATAGCCGAGCCTTCGAGGGTCCCGAAATAAAGGGGTTTTCCAGGTTTTTGGCGTACCCCGTGAAAATGCTTTTCGGCCCCTAGCTGAGTCAGCGCCATTGCGATAAAGTCGTAATCCCCCACCGAAATGCCCCCTGAGATCAAGACCAGATCCGCCTTTGATACCGCCTGCTTTATAGCCTGAACGCTGGCCTGAAAATCATCTTTTACGGCTATGGTCTCCACAAATTGAGCCCCGTCCTCTTTGACCACGGCCTCAAGTACACTGCCGTTACTTTCATAGACTTGGCCGGGTGATTTTTGAACCCCGGGTTGGGCTAATTCATCTCCTGTGACCAGCACACAAACCCGGGGTGGCTTTCTAACAACCGCCTGGGCAAGGCCTAATGAGAGCAGCATACCGATGATGGCAGGCGTCACTTTGGTCCCCTTATCAATCACAAGCTGACCCTGCTTGATTTGACTGCCTATGGCTCTGATGTTTGCCCCTGAACTAGGGTCTTTGATTAGAGTTACCCGGTCGTTTTCTATGGCGACATGCTCCTGCATGACGACCCGATCTGCCGAATCAGGTACTGCAGCGCCGGTAAAAATACGCACGGCCTGACCTAGTTTTAAAGTATAAGTTTTAGAGCTCCCGGCCGGGATTTCACCGATGAGCTCATGGCCCTCTGGGGCCGCTCCACAAAGAGCATAACCGTCCATGGAGGATTGCCTGAACTCTGGAAGATTGATTGGTGCAAAAATGTTTTGGGCCAAAATAGCCCCATTCAAGCCTGCATCAACCTCAGCACTGACCTCAGGCGACTCAGTAGCGAATCGGTCGATAAGGGCCAGGGCCTCTTGAACTTCAATCATGGCAAATTCTGTTATTTACGCCTGAGATCCAGTAAAGGGCTGTTTGTACAAACGTCTGCCTTCGGCCTTGTATAGGGCATTGGCTAAGGCGCCCATGACTGGAGGAAATGGGGGCTCTCCCATCCCTGTGGGGTCAATGTCCGAGGGCACAAAATGCACCTCTACATCTCTCGGCGCTTCATTATGTCGTATGAGTCTATAGGCGTCAAAATTATCCTGATCCGGCTTGCCTTGAGAAAAAGTGAGTTGAGAATAAAGAGCATGACCGATGCCATCGACACTTCCCCCTTCGGCCAAATTTGCGGCGGCATCTGGGTTAATCACCACCCCGCAATCGATAGCGGCATAGACTTTATCCACCACAGCACGGCCATTTTCCATAACGACATCAACCACATTAGCCACATAAGAGCGGTGGCAAAAATACGCCGCCACTCCGCGATGCACTCCTGGTTTTGGGGTGTCCCAAGCTGATTTTTCCTTAACGAGTTTTAAAACTCCTGCATAACGCTCAGCATCGTAATCGTTACGCTCACCCACTGGACTGCTTGCAGCGCGCTCCAGCAATTCCAGACGATAGTCTATGGGATCTTTGCCAATTTGTTCGGCAAGTTCGTCGAGAAAACTCTGCTCTGCACTGGCGATAAAATTAGATCTAGGCGCTCTAAAGGCTCCTGTAGTGATGTTAGAATCGACTGTCCATGATTCGGCTTTATAGTGGTCAAAAGCGCCTGCTGGAAATCGATCTGCCGCTAATGGACTCTCCGGGATGCCGCCTGCAATCACGTGAATGGCGGTAGCTTTATTGTCTTTGATTGCGGCACGATACGTCACTTGATAGCTCGGTCGGTAAGCGCCCGCGGTCATGTCGTCCTCTCGAGTATAAACCAACTTTACCGGTTTGCCGACAGTTTTTGAAATCACCCCTGCCTCAAGCATGAAGTGGCCGTAGAGTTTCCTGCCAAAACCACCTCCGATTCGGGTCATCATGATCTCTACCTTTTCTTTAGGCAATTCAAATCGGTCTGCAAGTGCCGTCTCAAGAATCTCGGGCAACTGTATTGGTCCGACAAAACGTGCAAACTCATCGGTCACCTCTGCAAAGAAATTCAAAGGCTCCAAGGTGTTATGAGCCAAATAAGGCGCATAATAAGTTCTTTCGAGCACCTGATCCGCCACGTTAAATTGGGCATCAGGATTACCGTCTTGGCGCACGACCTGAGCTCTGGCCGCGGCCTGATCCATGGATTTTTTATGATCGGCAGTGCTCTCGAGTGCTGCAGGCCATTTGGTTTCTGCAATTCGCCCGCCCCACATACTCATTTTATTGACAACCTCACCAGCCTCTTCATAGGCCAACTCAACGAGTTTTTTCGCCTGAAAAACTTCCCAAGTCGAGCGCCCAACCACGGCAATTTGTGTTTGATGCGCTTTAATATCAAAAGCCCCTTTAGCCTGTCCTTCGCGATAGTTTTCAAATTGAAAAACGGCCTCAATCCCGGGCAGAGCCATAGCTCTAGAAGCGTCAAATGATTTTATTTTTAAACCAAAAGCCGGTGGATGAATCACTCCAGCATAAAGCATCCCTTCTTCTTTGTAATCAATGCCAAAAAGCGAGGCCCCAGTAACAATTTTTTTACTGTCGACGTTTTTTCTTGAAGTCCCGATGATTTTAAATTCATTGACTGGTTTTAAGCCTACCTCCTCGGGCACCTCAAGCAGAGCAGCAGCAGAAGCGACCTGGCCAAATCCTAATTTTCGACCGGAGGCCGAGTGATGAATGATACCGAGTTCGGCCTTTAATTCTTCTGCGGGGACCTCAAGGGCAGCAGCGGCGGCAGTGATCAACATTTGGTGGGCTGTAGCCCCTGCCTTTCTAAGTGGGGTCCAGGCCGCGCTGATCGAGGTACTTCCACCCGCGACTTGATGAAAAAATTTGTTTGTATTCAGTGGCGCTTGCTCCACAATGACATCATTCCAATCACAGTTCAATTCCTCGGCAATGAGCATCGGCATGGAGGTCTTCACGTTTTGACCTATTTCCGGATTAGGCGACATGATAGTGATCAGTCCATTTTCGCCAATTTTCAAATAGCCGTTTATTTCAAACCACTCTTTGGGCATGGCCTTGACCTGCTCTGGTGAAAAATTACAGGATTCTAGCCA
>JAYOYS010000025.1:0-14574 GCA_038153605.1 Flavobacteriaceae bacterium | reverse complement strand
TAAGACAAAGTTGATTTCGGATCGCGTTCATCTTTTGGAAAAACAATCATGCGCACATTGCCTTTTGGGTCATAAATCTCGACCTCACCTATCAGACTATCCCCTTGATTCTTTCTCGCTGCCAAAGAATCTCCTGCGAATAATTCAGGAAGCTCATAAATAAAAGAGCTTTCCTGTAGTGGGCCCGCAGAGCTGCGATCAATGAGCAGATTATTGTTGTTACAGGCGTTTAAAACAAGGCCTAAAAAGGCAAATAAGAAAAGGCGTTTCATAGGATTTTGATAAATTTTGTCAAAAATAATCATGTTCCGGAGATCGACACTGCGATGTGCAAATAATTTGAACTATTGTCGTTCAATTAATTTTATCTTTGCGCCGTGGAAATGACCAAGCAAGAAATCTCCAAAGCTGTTGATCTAGGGCACTATTTACCCTTGATGGAGGCTTTTTACACCCTGCAAGGAGAAGGGTATCACAAAGGAACCGCCGCGTATTTTATTCGCGTTGGAGGCTGTGATGTAGGATGTCATTGGTGCGATGTTAAAGAGAGTTGGAATCCAGATATTCACCCACCGACATCTATAGAGCAGATTACTCAGCAGGCTGAAAAGTTTGCAAAAACCATTGTAGTAACGGGAGGAGAGCCACTGATGTGGCCTATGGGTCCTTTGACCCAGTCATTGAAAGCGGCAGGTTTACAAACCCATATTGAAACCTCTGGGGCTTATGCATTAACAGGTCATTGGGATTGGATTTGTTTGTCGCCCAAAAAAAATAAATTACCCCTGAATGAGATTTATGCTCAGGCTCATGAGCTCAAGGTAATTGTACACAATAAACACGATTTTATTTTTGCCGAAGAACAGGCGCAGCTTGTTGGGTCAAAATGTAAACTTTACCTACAACCTGAATGGAGTCAACGTGAGAAAATGATGCCGCTCATGGTAGATTATGTCTTGAAAAACACACATTGGATTTTATCGTTGCAAACGCATAAATATCTTAATATCCCCTAGTTAATTCTGGACTCAATTAGTCATTGAGATTCGCCTCCAATTTTAGCTTATTTTTTTCACAAAATTTGTTGATAACTTCGAGGGTCAAATTCCACGTGAGCCATTGAAATCACTGGGTATTTGGTTATATTTGACAATACATTTTTCCGGTCGGAAAAAACAACCTAAAATTTATGAGTGAGGAAGTAAATAAGACCAATTACGGCGCTGATAATATTCAGGCTTTGGAGGGTATGGAGCACGTGCGCATGCGTCCTTCAATGTACATTGGAGATATTGGTGTGCGTGGGTTACATCATTTGGTTTACGAGGTAGTGGATAACTCCATCGATGAAGCGCTTGCGGGACATTGTGATACAATCGACGTTGTCATCAACGAAGATAACTCTGTATCTGTAAAAGACAATGGTCGGGGGATTCCTGTTGATCTGCATAAGAAAGAAGGGGTCTCTGCCTTAGAGGTCGTCATGACTAAAATTGGTGCCGGGGGTAAGTTTGATAAAGATTCATATAAAGTCTCTGGAGGTCTTCACGGTGTCGGGGTGAGTTGTGTTAATGCTTTATCTGCGGCGTTAAAAGCAACAGTGTACAGAGATGGCAAAATTTGGGAGCAAGAGTACGAACGTGGTAAGGCGCTATATCCGGTAAAAACAGTAGGTGAGACGAATGATCGCGGGACTATGGTTACCTTTTTACCCGATGAACAGATTTTTACGCAAACGCGCGAGTATAATTACGACACTTTAGCCAGCCGACTAAGAGAATTGGCTTATTTAAATAAAGGCATTACGATTTATCTTACAGACAAACGTGTTACAGAGGAAGACGGAACACATCCTATAGAAAAATTTCATAGTGAAGAAGGCTTGAAGGAATTTATCAAATTCCTCGATGGAAACCGCGAGCCTTTAATTGCTGAGGTGATTTCAATGGAAGGCGAGAAGAATGATATCCCCGTTGAAGTGGCTATGGTTTACAACACGTCTTTCAACGAAAATTTACACTCCTACGTCAACAATATCAATACCCACGAAGGGGGGACGCACCTCTCTGGTTTTCGTCGTGGTTTAACAACCACCCTAAAAAAATACGCAGATTCATCGGGGCTTTTGGACAAATTAAAATTTGAAATTTCCGGGGATGACTTTCGTGAAGGCCTTACGGCGATTGTCTCGGTAAAAGTTGCCGAACCTCAGTTTGAGGGTCAAACCAAAACTAAATTAGGGAATAGAGAAGTCACTGCTGCCGTGAGCCAGGCCGTATCCGAAATGCTCGAAAATTACTTAGAGGAGCATCCAAATGATGCCCGAACAATTGTTCAAAAAGTGATTTTGGCGGCTCAGGCCCGACATGCAGCACGCAAAGCCCGTGAGATGGTGCAGCGTAAAACCGTAATGGGCGGTGCTGGACTTCCTGGAAAACTCTCAGATTGTTCAGAACAAGACCCTCAAAAATGTGAAGTGTTTTTGGTCGAGGGGGATTCTGCAGGGGGGACCGCCAAACAAGGTCGCGATCGAAACTTCCAAGCGATATTGCCGCTACGTGGAAAAATTTTAAACGTGGAAAAGGCAATGCAACACAAGGTTTTCGAAAACGAGGAAATTAAAAATATTTTTACGGCCCTCGGGGTAACCATAGGGACCGAAGAGGATGCTAAGGCCTTGAACCTTGAAAAACTGCGTTATCACAAAGTCGTGATCATGTGTGATGCGGACGTTGACGGTAGCCACATTGCCACTCTAATTTTGACGTTTTTCTTCCGATACATGCGTGCGCTCATTGAAGGCGGCCATATTTATATTGCTACCCCTCCGCTATATTTAGTAAAGAAGGGTGCCAAAAAGGCCTATGCCTGGAACGATAAGGAGCGCGACGCCTTTAGTGAAGAATGGGGGGGCAGTGTTTCCATACAGCGCTACAAGGGTCTTGGAGAGATGAACGCGGAGCAACTTTGGGACACCACCATGAACCCAGAATTTAGAACCTTGCGTCAAGTTTCAATTGATAACGGAACTGAAGCGGACAGAATATTCTCCATGCTCATGGGGGATGAGGTGCCGCCAAGACGCGATTTTATTGAGCGAAACGCTGTATATGCCAATATTGATGCTTAACCCTTAAAAGCCCGCAAATGTGCGGGCTTTTTTTATACTTTAGAAGAAACATTTATACGAGATCGACCTTGAGACAATCTCGATAAAGTAAAACCTAAATTATGCTTTAAATTAACCCCCAATCAATTTTGAAACGAATCATTTTTTTACTCAGTTTAATCGCAGCGCCCATGAGCCAGGCCCAAGAACTAGAAAGTATTCTTTTGGCAGCTCAGGATGCAGAGCGCCTTACTCAAGACTATATCGAACCTGCTTTAAAAGGTCTTGTTTACAGCATGAATGAAGGATGGTATACTACCGGTAAAACCCATGGTGTCCTTGGATTTGACGTTACTTTTGGTGTGAATATGGCTCTAGTGCCCAATAGCGTCAAGAATTTCTTATTTCGTGCTTCTGACTATAATTTTGTTCGCTCCCAGGTAGGCGATACTGAGACGGTTTCTACGGTATTAGGCGATGACCCTGACGGTACATTCTTTGATGTTCGAGTACCCGTGGGAGATGGCACTTTTAAAGTTGCGGAGTTCCAAATGCCTGGTGGAATTGGTCCTGATTTTCCATTGAAAGGGGTTGCTACACCAATGATTCAATTCGGCGTGGGTTTACCCAGCAGTACAGACTTAAAAGTGCGCTTTTTGCCTAATATTGGGGTAAACGATAAGGTCAAAAACTTTATGTACGGCTTGGGGCTTCAACATGATTTGACGCAATATGTTCCGGGTCTTTCTGCCACACCATTTAGTCTGAGTGCCCTCGTTGCCTATAGCAATACCAAAGTCACCTACAAAATAGACGATGAAGATGATTTGGATGATGTTTCTGTGGTCAACGGTGAAGGGCTTTTTGCCTTAAACACCCTTTCCTTTCAGGCAATAGGTTCTGTAAGCCTTGCCATAATTGAATTTTACGCTTCGGCGGGTTACGGTCGAGGGGGAAGTCGCTTAGAGCTCAATGGTGATTATACGTTAACTTACGATCTTGAAGATGGGAGCGGTTTACCACTCGGACAAATCAATGAGACGATCACTAACCCACTTCAATTTAAAGCGGATGTAAACAGTGCTCGATTTGGATTAGGAATGCGACTAAACCTAGCAATTTTTAAATTATTTGCCTCGTATACTATTCAGGAATACAATACTTTTTCTACGGGTATTTCTGTGAGTGTCCGTTAGGTTAAGTATATTTTTATTGATAATTTTGCGCCGCTGCAAAGCAGCAAAAGACAACCCAATTACACACAAAAAAATACATTAAAATGAAGATTACTGTTGTAGGTGCCGGTGCAGTGGGCGCGAGCTGTGCTGAGTATATTGCCATTAAGAATTTCGCCAGTGAAGTAGTGCTGTTGGACATTAAAGAAGGATTTGCTGAGGGAAAGGCAATGGACCTTATGCAGACAGCTACCCTGAACGGTTTTGATACTAAAATCACTGGTGTTACCAGCGATTATAAAGCGACAGCAGGGAGTGATATTTGTGTCATTACCTCAGGCATTCCGCGTAAACCAGGCATGACCAGAGAAGAGCTTATCGGAATCAATGCGGGTATTGTACAAAATGTATCTGCCGCGCTTATAGAGCAATCTCCAGAAACCATTTTGGTAGTGGTGAGTAACCCTATGGATACTATGACCTATTTAGCGCACAAAGTGACAGGTTTGCCTAAAAACCGAATTATCGGGATGGGTGGAACACTGGATAGTGCACGATTTAAATACAGATTAGCTGAAGCTCTCGAGGCTCCATCGAGTGATATTGATGGTATGGTCATCGGTGGCCATAGTGATACCGGAATGATCCCTTTGACTCGCTTGGCTACGCGCAGCAGTGTTCCTGTTTCTGCATTTCTAAGTGCGGAGCGACTAGATGAGGTTCGCGAGGCCACTAAAGTGGGTGGAGCTACTTTGACCAAATTGTTAGGGACTTCGGCATGGTATGCTCCTGGAGCAGCCGTATCAACTTTAGTGCAGAGTATTGCTTGTGATCAGAAGAAAATGATGCCTTGTTCGACACTTTTATCTGGGGAGTATGGACTCGATGATATTTGCATCGGTGTTCCTGTAGTCCTTGGTCGTAATGGTATTGAAAGAATTATCGAATTGGATCTAGATGAAAATGAGCGGGCTCATCTTGCTGAAAGCGCTGAAGGCGTGCGTAAAACCAATGATTTATTGGGCTAAAACTCACAAATTCTAATTGCATTTAAAGGCCGCATTTCGCGGCCTTTTTTGGTGTTTTTTAGCGCCAAAATAATTGGCATTTCCTTTTTGAAAAACTATATTTGCACGTTTTTAAATACTCTAAACCAAGATAGAATGCAAAATAAAGGACTAATAACCGTCTTTGCGATACTTTTCGGATTGGTCAGTTTGTACCAATTGTCATTTACATTTGTCGCAAATGAAGTTGAAGATGCTGCTCAGGTTTATGCCAATGAGCGTTTTGATGCGACTCAATCCAATGAGCGTCAACAAGCTGTTGTGCAATACATCGATTCAGTTGCTGCCGAGCCACAATTTTTTGGGATTGACTACAATACGGCCAAAGACAAGGTGCTCAATAAAGGACTTGACCTAAAAGGAGGGATAAACGTAATCCTTCAAGTATCGGTGAAAGATATCCTTGCTGGATTGGCCAATAACACCAAAGACCCTGCATTCAATCAAGCATTAGCCGATGCTAGTGAGCTTCAAAAATCATCACAGAGCACTTATCTAGAGTCATTCTTCGAGGCCTTTGAATCCTTACCTGGTGAAAATAATTTGGCCTCGCCCGATATCTTCTTTAATAAAGGTTTAGAGGATCAAATCTTCAGCGGCATGACTAATGACGAGGTGAAATCAGTCATTACCCGTAAAGTGGATGAGTCGATTGCTTCGGCCTTTGAGGTATTGCGTAAGCGTATTGATAAATTTGGCGTTACACAGCCGAACCTTCAACGATTAGGAAACTCAGGACGAATTCTGGTAGAATTACCTGGTGCCAAGGATGTTGAGCGCGTCAAAAAACTTTTACAGAGTACGGCCCAACTTGAGTTTTGGGAAGTGGTCAAAGAAGAGAATATCACCAGCTTCTTGATTGACGCCGATGCGAAATTAAAAGAAGTATTGGCTGAGCGTGCTCCCGCAGAACAGGAATCTACACAAGTAGAAGGAGAAGATGATCTTTCTGATCTTTTAGGTGGTGAAGATGTTGCTGAGACGGATGATCCTTTGCTCGATCGACCACTATTGAACCGTATTTTACCAGTTCGTGCCAGCAACCCTGGTTTGGCCTCTTTTTCCTTGAAAGACACAGCAGTGATTAATGGCTATTTACGCGAACCTCAAGTACGCGCTTTGCTCAGTGGAGAGCAACGTTACTTCAAGTTTGTTTGGAGTATTCCTGAGTACAATGAGTCTATGGGTGAAGAAATTACAAGCCTTTATGCCATCAAAGGAAATCGCGAGGACACGCCTGAGCTAAGCGGTGGGGTAATTGTCGATGCACAACAATCCTATACTCAGGCAGGACGTGTCTCTGTAACCATGCAAATGAATGGTGTTGGGGCTAAGATTTGGGAGGATATGACCGAGTATGCATACAATAACCAATCCCAAATTGCTGTAGTTCTTGACGATGTAGTGTATTCGGCTCCAGGGGTAAGTTCAGGAAAAATTTCTGGTGGTCGCAGTGAAATCACAGGAGACTTCACCATTCCTGAGGCCCAAGATTTAGCCAATGTGTTGCGTGCAGGTAAACTGCCCGCTTCTGCGGATATTATTCAAGCCGAGGTGGTTGGACCGACTTTAGGTAAGGAAGCCATTGACAGTGGAATTTTATCCTTTATCATCGCTTTGAGTATCGTTCTTTTGTGGATGATTCTTTACTATGGCGAAGCTGGTGCTTTTGCCAATGTAGCTTTGGTCGTTAACATTTTATTCATTTTTGGAATTTTAGCAGGACTTGGTGCTGTTCTTACATTACCCGGAATTGCGGGTATTGTATTGACCATCGGTATGTCTGTGGATGCAAACGTGCTGATTTTCGAGCGTATTCGTGAAGAGCTCGCCAAAGGTAAATCCCAGCGCGACTCGATTAACGATGGATTTAGTAATGCACTTTCCTCAATTTTAGATGCGAATATTACAACTGGACTTACTGGTTTAATCCTTCTTGTGTTCGGTACTGGACCGATCCAAGGTTTCGCAACGACGCTGTTGATCGGTATCTGTACCTCTTTATTCACGGCAATTTTCGTAACCCGATTATTTATTGACCGTTTTACCTACAATGGAAAGTCTTTGACTTGTTCTACGGCTTTGACCAAAAACTTATTCAGCAATGTAGCCATTAAGTTTTTGGCCAAGAGAAAAGTTGCTTATACCTTTTCTGCTGTTTTGCTTTTAATCAGTATTGGCTCATTATTCACTAACGGCCTTAACCAAGGAATTGATTTTGTGGGTGGTCGTACTTACACGGTGCGTTTTGATCGAGATGTGAATGCTCTTGAGGTTCAAAATGATCTAATCGCTGTATTCGAAAGTGCTGAAGCCAAAACTTACGGCGGAAATAATCAGTTAAAGATTTCTACTAAGTACAAGGTTGAGGAAACTGGTGCTGAGGTGGACATTGAAATTGAACAAATGCTATTTGAAGCCTTAAAATCGCATTTACCTGAAGGAATGGATTATGAAGGTTTTGTTGCGGACGAGGACAATAAAATTGCCGGCCGTATGGAATATTACAAAGTTTCACCAACCATTGCTGATGACATTAAATCTTCATCATTCTTGGCGGTACTTGGATCACTTGTGGTGGTCTTCTTATATATCTTATTGCGTTTTAGAAGATGGCAATTTAGTTTGGGAGCGGTTGCTGCCGTTTTCCACGATGTACTCATTGTACTCGGGGTATTCTCTTTGACCTATCAGTTTATGCCATTTAATATGGAAATTGACCAGTCTTTTATTGCGGCAATATTAACTGTAATTGGTTATTCCTTGAACGATACTGTGGTTGTGTTTGACCGCATTCGTGAATTCTTCAACGAGCACAGCAGCTGGCGTATGAATAAAATCATCGATAGTGCCTTAAACAGCACCCTGTCTCGAACTTTGAATACCTCTTTAACGACTTTGATTGTGTTGTTGACTATTTTCTTACTAGGGGCGGAATCGATTCGCGGATTGATTTTTGCTTTGATTGTGGGTATAGTAGTGGGAACTTATTCGTCTTTGTTTATCGCTACCCCCGTGTTTTTTGACACCGTTAAAAAACGTGGAATTGATTTAAGTGATAAAAAAGAAGAAGAGGACCAGCAATAGTCCAAACGCTATTAACCAAACTTTGGTTCAAAATAAAACCCCGCACAATGCGGGGTTTTTTATTGATTACTTAGGATCTCAATATATTTTGAAGCGTGATAAATCACAAAAGCAACCCTTAAGTGATTTTTTAGATTTATGGATTTATTCTTGTAAACTCAGCGCGATCGATAGGAAGTAATTTCCATTGTGCCACAAGTCCTGCGTTAACCTCAAGAACATACTTTGCAGGTTTTCTCGAAGGGAGCGGTGTGGGGTCAAAGGGTTTAGCGTTGCGATAAACTTCAACAATTTGGAGGGCTTCGTTTAGATAGATGATATCCAGCGGAAACTGGGTATTTTTCATATAAAAACTCAGCGGCGACTCACGCTCAAAAATAAAGAGCATAGCTTGGTGATCTTCCATCGAATTGCGATACATGAGACCAGTAGCTGTTTCATAGTCACCTTCTGCGATTTCGATATCTAATGTGGTGATTAGTGAATCATTGGTTGAACGCACGAGTTTTAAAGTCCCTTCCTTTTTAAATGGGATTGCCTTGGTAAGTACTTCCTGATTTTTCTCATTTTTACATCCGTGCATGCCAATCGCTAACATACCTAGGACAGCTAGTTTTAAATAATTCTTTTTCATGAGACGGGTTTTTTATTTGCGCGCAGCAGTAAAATGACTCCCGCAATAATAAAGGGAATGCTTAACCATTGACCCGTACTGAGTAAATTACCTAAAGAGGATTCAAACCCCCCCTGGCTCTTTTTGTAAAACTCTACAACAAAGCGCACAGACCACAGCAATACCAAAAATAAACCGAAGATATATCCTTGTTGAAAACGTTTTTGGGTGTACCAATAAGTCCAATACAAAATCAGAAATACAAATACATAACCAAAGGATTCATAAAGTTGCGCTGGATGACGGGCAAAATCCTCTCCGTTATTGGCGAAAATTACACCAAAGTCCGTCCCTGTAGGATGCCCTACAATTTCTGAATTCATGAAGTTCCCAATGCGGACTAAAACGGCTCCCGAAGCAACCGGGATAACAATGCGATCAAAAAGCCACAATAATGACTCTTTTAGGATATTTTTTTGGTAGAGATACATGGCAATTATAATCCCAATTGCTGCCCCATGAGAGGCCAATCCGCGGAATCCAGTAAAGGCAAAACCTCCTTTAAATTTAAAGGGTAAAAACACCGAAAAGAAATCCTGATGAAAAAGTTCAGGTTGATAAAAAATCACGTGGCCTAGTCGAGCCCCAATAAGGATGGCCAAAACCATGTACATAAAAAGGCTGTCTAATTTTTCTAGAGCGACGCCCTCTCTAATAAATATTTTTTTCATCAAAAACCACCCAAGGGAAAATGCCAAAACAAACATCAAGCTGTAGTATTGAATGGTATAAAATCCAAGATTGATTCCTTCTGTGGGGGCCCAATAAATGCCTAAATGTGGTATCATAAGAAATGTTTGTGGTAAAGATAAAAAAACATGCGCTCAGGACCCTTTAAGGAATTGGGTCATGTCCAGAGTCTCCCCAAGGATGACAACGTGCTATTCGCTTTATCGCCAACCAGCTCCCTCGGAATACTCCGCATTTTCTGAGCGCCTCTATACTGTAATGCGAGCAAGTTGGGTTAAAGCGACAAGTGGCAGGGGTAAACGGAGAAATAACGTTTTGATAAAACTTAATGAGTAAGATTATGAGTTGTGCAAACAATTAAAAATAGATTATTTCAGACTATAGCTTGTACCTTCTTTACCATCTTTAAGTTGAATCCCCGCATCTTGCAGGCGATCTCGAATGGCGTCACTGGTGGCAAAATCTTTGTTGGCACGGGCTTGATTGCGTAGGTCAATCAGCAAATTAACTGCGGCGTCCAACTGATTTTGCCCACTGTTATTTACATCAGCTTCTCGCGGAAGTCCCAAGACATCAAAGACAAAACATTGCATGGTGGCACTTAATGTTTCTAGATCATCTACGGTGATTTTTGCGGTACCATCACTAAAGCTATTGATCCATTTAGTTGCTTCAAATAATTGAGCAATCAGAATTGGACTGTTAAAGTCGTCATTCATAGCTGCGTAACATGAATCTACCCATGGACCAACTTCAAAATCTGATTGGTCATCGCAGGGAATTCCTTCAAGTTTACCCATAGCCTCCATGAGTCTGTGGTAGCCTTTTTCGCTGGCTAAGATGGCTTGGTCAGAAAAGTCTAATACACTGCGGTAATGGGCTTGATACATGAAAAACTTTGCCACAGCTGGAGAAACGGCTTGGCTCATGATATTGTTATTTCCTGAAAAAAGCTCTCTTGGTAAAATATTATTTCCCGTTGATTTAGCCATTTTCTTGCCGTTGAGCGTCAGCATGTTTGCATGCATCCAGTAACGTACAGGAGCAACTTTATTACAGGCTTCAGCTTGCGCAATTTCACATTCGTGGTGCGGGAATTTTAAATCCATACCACCTCCGTGTAGGTCAAAGGTTTCTCCGAGGTATTTGGTACTCATGGCGGTACATTCCAAATGCCACCCTGGAAATCCATCACCCCAAGGTGAGGGCCAACGCATTATATGCTGGGGCTCCGCTTTTTTCCAAAGAGCGAAATCCTGAGGATTTTTCTTTTCGCTTTGCGCGGTGAGTTCTCGAGTGTTGGCAATCATGTCCTCGATTTTCCGTCCGCTGAGCTTACCGTACTGCTGGTCCTGGTTAAATTTTAATACATCAAAATAAACTGAACCATTTTTTTCGTAGGCATAGCCGGCTGACAAGATCTGTTGAATGATTTGTATTTGCTCTATAATATGGCCTGTAGCCGTCGGTTCAATGTCCGGAGGAAGGGCATTAAAGGCTTTCATGATTTCATGAAAATCCATAGTGTAGCGTTGGACCACTTCCATGGGCTCAATGGCTTCAATGCGCGCTTTTTTGGCAATACGATCTTCCCCCGAGTCCGCGTCATTTTCGAGATGTCCAGCATCAGTGATATTGCGGACATAACGCACTTTGTAACCTAGATGCTTGAAATATCGATAGATTAAATCAAAAGACAAAAACGTGCGGCAATTCCCTAAATGCACATAATTATATACCGTAGGACCACATACATACATACCCACAAATTCTGGGACCAAAGGAGTGAATACCTCCTTCTCTTTGGTGAGAGAATTGTAAATGGAAAGTGCACGATGTTCAGGTTTTAGAGGGGTCATCGTCAATTGAATAATCGAAATTTAGAAGGTAGTATTGAGTTTAATATAGTCTAAAAACTCTCTCTTCGTCTTGTCATTCTTGAATTGACCGCCAAATTCACTGGTCACTGTTGAGCTATCAATATCTCTGATTCCTCGTGAATTCACACATAAGTGTTTGGCATCAATCACACAGGCGACATCTTCTGTATTTAATATTTTTTGCAATTCCTGCACGATTTGCATGGTCAGTCGCTCTTGTACCTGAGGTCTTTTCGCAAAATAATCCACCACGCGGTTCATTTTTGATAGGCCAACAACTGTTCCATTTGAAATATAGGCAATGTGTGCCTTGCCGACTATGGGAAGAAGGTGGTGTTCACAAGTGGAATACAGGGTAATGTTTTTTTCCACGAGCATTTCTCCATATTTGTATTTATTTTCAAAAGTGGAGGCTTTAGGTTTGTTGTCTGGGTGTAAACCAGCGAATATTTCTTTAACAAACATTTTGGCCACGCGCTTTGGCGTTCCTTTTAAGCTATCGTCCGTTAAATCCATGCCCAAAGTTTCCAAGATATTTCTAACATCTTTTTCAATGCTGTCCATTTTCTCTTGATCCCCTTTTTCAAAGGCATCAGGACGCAGAGGGGTACGGCTTGAAGTGCCTATGTGCTCATTGCCATAGGCCTCGATTTCTTGCAATTGTTTTTCTAAATCCATAAAGGTGTATGCGGTAATTTTTTTCTTTTACTCTGCAAAGATACGTATCTCAAGGTTCACTTGGAAAATACTTCGGGATTTAACACGTTTATAGCATTGATAATGGTAAAATATGATTAATTTGTACGCCTTATTTTCAGCCTGAATGAAACAATTTTTACACCTCGTTTTCCTTCTTATTTATACCTTATGTTTTAGTCAAGTTCCGCTAACGCGAGTAGTGCCTCAAATTGTAGGTCAATACGACTTCACTGCTATAGGTAATACCTTAAACGTTTCAGCGAACCCCAATCCTTGCGAACTATTGCCGCAGAGTTCGGCGACCCTAAATTTACAACCTAATGAAACCTTTTTTTCGGCGCACATGTATTGGTCTGCCTCTGGTCCTCCAGATGATGTGGTTTCACTAAATGGAAATACAGTAATTGCCCAGCGCACCTATACCATCAACAATAACTTTGGTGAATACAACACGCATTACGCCAATGTCACAAACCTCGTATCGGCCATTGGTAATGGTGTTTATACCTTTTCAGACTACTTAGGGGCAATTCCTTGTGGTAATAGCACAAATTACGGCGGTTGGATGATTTACATCATTTTTTCTGAGCCCACCTTGCCACAAAATCAAATCAGCATCTTTGAGGGATTTGATTACGTCAGTGGGTCCAACCCAAACCTTGACATTACGCTGACTGGAATCGATGTAGCAACCGATGAATTGGCCAAAATTGGATTTTTGGCTTGGGAGGGGGACGCTTCTTTGGCGGTACAAGAAACCCTGACAATCAATGGTGTTTTGATTGACAACCCTCCGCTAAACCCGGGTAATAACGCCTTTAACGGAACGAATAGTTACACCAATTCCTCAACGCTTTGGAATATGGATTTAGACTACTACGACCTGCAGGGAATTGTTCAGCCTGGGGATACGCAGATAGATATTCAATTGACTTCTGGTCAGGATTTGGTCTTGATCAACAACGTAATTACGGCGGTTAATTCTGAAATTCCAGATGCTGCTTGTACGATTGATGACCTTGACGTAGTGTGCGATAATGGTCAAAACCTTTTTATAGATTATACTGTCTACAACCTACCTTCTACAAGCCCTCTTTCTGCAGGAACACGTATCGATTTTTATTGGCAGAATATAGGCGGAGGTCCTTTGAATTATTTGGATACTGTTTTTACAGTGAACAATATTCCTATTGGAGGCCAAGAATCAGGAAATACCATTTTGAGTATTGTTGGGACGCCCCCCCAATTTGATTTGGTAATGATCGTCGATCCGGCAAATTCCATACTAGAAATTGACGAGACCAATAATGAGGATCGCTTATTTATTGATACGACCCAGCCTTTCTCGCTCGGTGTGGACATTGAGAGTTGCGCTGGTTTAACGGTCACTATTGATACTGGGGTTTCATCGCCCAATTTTACTTGGCAATGGTTCAAAGATGGTAACATTATCCCTGGTGCCACTAATCCAAGTATTACCGTTGGAATAAGTGGTATATATTCGGTAGAGGGATTTGAAGGCCCTTGCTTTATAACTGATGACGTTGAAGTTACTTTTAATCTGCCGCCAGATGCTTTTCCGCCGGCAGATTTGTTCTTGTGTGATGACGGTGCTACCGCTGGAAGTTTTGATTTGACAGAAAATGACGATGATTTACTCGGTCCTCAAGATCCCGCAATTTATTTGGTTAAATATTATGAAACCCTCCAAGATGCTCAAGACGATACTAACGTCATATTAGTGCCCACGGGCTATTTTATCAGCCAACCTTCTCCTCAGACGATATATGCCCGAGTGGAAAGTCCTGAGGGTTGTTTTGCCATTGAGCAATTCAAAATTTTTTTTACAAGGGTGCAGGCAGGGCAACCTGAGGGTGTTGAGGTCTGTGATAACGATAACGATGGATTTACAGCCATCGACTTGCCGCTGACTTTTGATGCAGAAGTATTGGACGGTGAACCCGCAGCAGATTATTTGATTACCTATCACAATGATCCGGTAGACGCGACCACTGGGGCCAATGTGCTTCCGGTGCCATATAACGCACCTGTTCCTGGAGAGACTATTTATGCTCGTTTGGTAAATTTTGATGATTTAAATTGTTTTGATATTGTAGAAATCCCCATTACCGTTATCGAGCCCCCAACCCCTGGATTAATAGACACTTTTGTGGTTTGCGATTTGGACAACGAT
>JAYOYS010000024.1:0-15768 GCA_038153605.1 Flavobacteriaceae bacterium | reverse complement strand
GACCCTCTGATTAACAGTCAGATGCTCTAACCAACTGAGCTAAGGAGGAATATGTTTCGCCTTTTTGTTTTAACTGAAGGCGGGTGCAAATATAGATTTTTTTTATCTGAGACAAAAATCTGTATTTAATTTTTTCACCCAAAAATCCAGCGCACCAGATCATTGCCATTAGCAAAGAGTACAAGCGCGATCAGGATAAAAAATCCGATCATCTGAGCGTACTCCATAAACTTGTCGTTTGGCTTTCTGCCTGAGACCATTTCATAAAGTAAGAACATCACGTGTCCACCGTCAAGCGCGGGAATCGGCAGGATATTCATAAAGGCCAAAATAATCGAGATCAGGGCCGTGGTTTGCCAGAAGCTGAGCCAGTCCCAAGTCCCGGGGAACATATTTCCAATAGCCCCAAAGCCGCCCACTTGGGTAGCGCCTTTTTTGGTAAAGACATATTTAAACTGCTTCACATAATCGCTCAAAATTCCTATGCCATAGGCCGTACCATTGGACAAGCTTTCACCCAAAGAAAAACTAAGGTGCGTGCCACGATCCATCCACTGACGCCCAAAGTTATTCAGGCCGAGCTGTCCGGTCTCACCAGTAGCGATCACCAAAGTATCTTGGTCGAGGCCACGCTTATAAACCACGGTATTCTGGGCCCCCGGGGTCTTGTCGATGGCCTGATTGAATTCATGCCAGTGTTGTACGGGGGTGTTATTGATGTTCAAAATAAGGTCACCCTTTTGAAGGCCCGCAAGTCCTGCAGGAAAATCGGCAAGAACCGTATCGATTGCGTTAGTGCGCATGTACTCAAAGGGTTTCAAGACATCGCTTTGAAACATCAGAGTGCCGATATCTTTAGGGAGTTCTAAGCGCTCTATATTGCCTTCACGGTGACGTACCGTCAGACTGCGTACCTCCTGCAAAAATAGAGCTTTGTTAAGTTCGTTTTGGTAGTCAAATGGCTCATCGTTCAGCTCCAAAACCAGGTCACCATCACGGAAACCGTACTCTTGAAACAATTCATGTACCGCAAATCCCTCGGGCATATCGTCTGCAGTGATCACATCGCGACCGTAGAAAAACAAAATACTGATATAAATCACTAGACCCACAATCACGTTTACCGTGACTCCGCCTAGCATGATGATTAGACGCTGCCAGGCCGGTTTGCTGCGAAACTCCCAAGGCTGAGGCGGGCCTGCCATTTGCTCTTTGTCCATGCTTTCGTCGATCATCCCAGCGATTTTTACGTAACCGCCCAAAGGAAGCCAGCCGATTCCATAAACCGTCTCACCAATTTTCTTTTTGAACAAAGAGTACTTGACATCAAAAAACAGGTAAAATTTCTCCACCCGTGTTTTGAATAATTTCGCGGGGATAAAATGTCCCAGTTCGTGCAAGACGATCAGCAGTGAGAGACTGAGCAGCAACTGAAGTGCTTTTACAGCAAATGGACTCATATTTTGTTTTATTAGAGTGACAAAAGTAACGCATTAGGGGGGGTAAAAAAAATATATCCCAATCCCCGTGCGCAGTATTATCAAACTTTTAACGCCCAAGGGAGTAAACTGTGCGTTATGGCGCTTACCTTTGTAACAAACCTGATAGAATGTTGCAGTTTTTTGCAAAATTTAAAACCCTTATCCTGGTGTTGGCCGTGCTCTCTGTGGTGATTATCAGTGCCATTTATCAGGCTCTAAGGCCAGAGCCCAAGCTCAAGATTTATCAGCCTAATGATGTGCACCCTGATCTGGTGGATACCACTTTGCAGCACGTCAAGAAATACCACCGTATAGCGGACTTTTTGCTGATCAATCAAGAAGGGGATACCGTGACTCAGAACACTTTCAAAGACCGCATTTATGTGGCAGATTTTTTCTTTACCACCTGCGCCACCATTTGCCCGATCATGACCGAGCATATGGGTCAAATACAAGACAAAATAAAAGACGACCCTTCGGTTCTATTACTTTCCCACAGCGTTACCCCAGAGATCGATACTGTGGCCCAGCTAAAGAGATACGCAGATAAAAAAGGGGTGATCCGCGGCAAATGGCATCTGGTGACCGGTGACAAAAAGCAAATCTATGATTTGGCCCGTAAGTCCTATCTCGTGGCCAAAGACCAGACTTACAGCCCCTATGACCTGGTCCACACAGAAAACTTTGTGCTGATCGACCCTCAAAGACGCATCAGAGGCTTTTACGATGGCACTGACCCTGAGGCCATAGAGACCCTGATGCGCGACATTGCTATCCTTAAAAAAGAAGGACAATAGTCATTTTTTAAGCCCGATAATTTCCCTACATTTGCATTGTTTAAAATGAATCTAAATAAGCAGATGAGCACCATCGCAGGCATGCAAAAAGGACAAAAAGGCATCATACGCGATGTCGATTTAGACCGTATTCCACTCAAACTTTTGGAGATGGGCTGTCTGCCCGGTAATGAGGTTACCTTAATTCAAGTGGCGCCCTTTAACGATCCACTTTATTTAGATATCAATGGGTCTCATTTGGCCATTCGTAAAGAAGTTGCGGCCCAAATTCACATCGATCTCTGTTAATCAATGGCCCAACAAATTCAAGTCGCATTATTGGGTAACCCGAATACGGGAAAAACATCGGTGTTTAATCGACTCACGGGCCTCAATCAAAAGGTGGGGAATTACCCTGGAATCACTGTAGAGAAAAAGGAAGGGATTTGTCAACTTTCGCGGGGTAAAAAAGCTCATATTTTGGACCTGCCAGGTACCTATAGCCTGAATGCTTCGTCCATCGATGAAAATCAGGTGATCGAACTGCTGCTAAACAAAAATGACAAGGACTATCCCGATGTGGCAGTAGTGGTGTGTGAGGTAGAAAACATCAAGCGCAATCTTTTGCTGTTCACTCAAATCAAGGACTTGAAGATTCCTGCGATTTTAGCCATTAATATGGCGGATCGTATGACTAGAAAGGCGATTTCCATTGATGTACCAGCCCTAGAAAAGGCCTTACACACAAAAATTGTTTTGCTCAGTGCTCGCAATAACGAAGGCTTTGACAATTTAAAAACTCTAATTGAGCAGTATAAGAATCTGCCCATGACGCCGTGTTTGGATACTACAGTTATTGCGCCCGAGTATTTCGAGCGACTAGCACGCACCTATCCAGGCCAGGATTTGTACAAACTTTGGCTGGTGATTACCCAAGACGTCAATTTCGGTAAGCTGGACCGAACTGGGGTCTCAGGGCCGATCAGTTTTCAAACCGAATCTGTAGGAACCCTTAAAAAACTCCAACAAAAAGAGACCATAAAGCGCTATCAGTTCATCAATGATACCCTGAAAGCGACCCTTACCGTAGATAAGGCCCGCGCCACTGATTTTCGCAGTCGCCTGGACCGCGTTTTGACCCATGGGGTTTGGGGTTATGTCATTTTCTTTGCGATACTGACACTGATTTTTCAAGCGATATTCGATTGGAGCAGTTACCCCATGGATTTTATAGATCAATCATTTGCTCTGATGAGTGAGTGGACTAAGGCGAATTTACCCCCAGGAGATTTTACCAGTTTGTTGGCCGAAGGGGTACTACCTGGGCTCGGGGGAATCGTTATTTTCATACCACAGATTGCCTTTTTGTTTTTATTCATTGCCATTTTAGAAGAGACTGGCTACATGAGTCGGGTGGTCTTTTTGATGGATCGTGTGATGCGTCGTTTTGGCCTGAGTGGCAAAAGCGTGGTGCCCCTAATTTCTGGAACAGCTTGTGCCATTCCTGCGATCATGGCCACGCGCAACATCGAGAATTGGAAAGAGCGTTTGATCACCATTTTAGTGACTCCGTTTACAACTTGTTCAGCCAGGCTCCCCGTTTATTTGATCATCATTTCACTGATCATTCCTCAGCAAAGGGTGTTGGGAATCTTCTCCCTACAGGGGCTCACCTTGACCTTTTTATACTTTTTAGGTTTTGCTTCGGCTATACTTGCGGCTTTTTTACTGGATCGATTCCTCAAGGTGCCTTCGCGCTCCTTTTTTGTGATCGAAATGCCAAACTACAAATTGCCCATGGCCAAAAATGTTTTGATTACCATGGTCGAAAAAACCAAGTCTTTTATCTATGGAGCAGGTAAAATCATCTTCGCAATATCCATTATTTTATGGGTTTTGGCCTCCTACGGACCTGGAGATTTTAATCGGGCCCCTCAGATCATCGACGCCCAGTACATCGGTCAAAGCCTTACTAAGCAGGAACGAAACACGGCTATTGAAGCCTTTCGCCTTGAACATTCATATATCGGTCGAGTAGGTAAGGCCATTGAGCCATTGGTGAGTCCTTTGGGTTATGATTGGAAAATCGGCATCGCAATAGTGAGTTCTTTTGCAGCGCGAGAAGTTTTTGTTGGGACCCTGGCGACGATTTACAGTGTGGGCAATGACGATGAGCAGACCATCCGCAATCGCATGGCAGCTGAGGTCCACCCCATGCTCGGGACCGCTCGTTTTAATTTTGCCAGTGGGGTCTCGCTCTTGCTTTTTTATGCCTTTGCCATGCAGTGTATGAGTACCCTAGCGGTGGTGCGTAAAGAGACCAATAGCTGGATATGGCCCATGGGGCAGTTATTTTTTATGACTACCTTAGCCTATGTAGTGGCCTTTATCACTTATCAATTCTTGAGCTAATGGATTTTCAAAAGATTTTAGTGGGGTTGACTTTTGCTGCGGCCTTGTTTTTTTTGCTGCGCAAGTTCCTTTGGATTCCCATGACCGAATCGCGAAAAAAATCTCTAGGGACTCTAGATGGGGGCAAAACTAAATGTGGCTCAGACGAATGTCAGTGTCATTAAACTCAGCGCTCTGGGCTGCGATCAGCCGAGTCCGACATCCAAAGTCATCATCACGATAAATCCGCCTACAAAACCCATCGTAGCGATATCAGTGTGTTGATCCATTTGGGTCTCCGGGATTACCTCTTCAATGACCACAAAAATCATGGCGCCGGCGGCAAAGGCTAGGGCATAGGGGAGTATGGGTTGAAAGGTAAGCACCGCCCAAGCCCCGAGCACCGCGGCAACAGGTTCAACCAGGGCTGAAGCCTGGCCGTATAAAAAGCTTTTTCTGCGACTGGCCCCTGTACGCCTTAGCGGCATGGCCACCGCTATACCTTCGGGGAAATTCTGTAGTCCGATCCCCAGAGCCAGGGCTACGGCTGCACTAATGGTTGCCCCGTCAAAGCCAGCTGCGACGCCTCCGAATAATACCCCTACGGCAAGCCCCTCTGGAATATTGTGCATCGTGATGGCAAGAGTGAGTAGTGTGGTTCTGTGCCAAGGGGTTTTTAAGCCCTCGCTGTCACTGTTTTTAAAGTTAATATGGACATGCGGGAGTATTTTGTCAAGAATAAAAATAAACAGAGCCCCCAAAAAAAATCCGATGGCCGACGGCCATACTTTGGCAAATCCCTCGCCGGGGCTCATCTCAATGCCCGGGGCCAGCAAACTCCAAAAACTTGCAGCCACCATAACCCCGCCAGTAAAGCCCAGCATGCCGTCCAAAACCGCCCGGTTTAAGGATTTGAAGAAAAAGACAAACGAGGCGCCAAAGGCGGTCAGTCCCCAGGTAAAGAGGCCTGCATAAAGCGCAGCCATCACTGGGTCGATGCTTTCTAGATAATTGATTATTGCGTCCATAGTTTAGTAGGCAAATTTATAACTGAGTCCTGCGCTCAGCAGCAAGTCCTGTCCATCGGTAATGCTGCGACCAAAGGTGAAATCGTATTGCAAGTTCCAACCCGCTAAATAAGTAAAGCCTGCATCCCAATAGTGATTCGCTGAGGAAAGTTCAGGGGCATCTCCGTAGAGTTCGATATAAGCCCCTATACGTTCACTCAGCGAATAACCATAAGCCAGGGTGTAGACAAAGGCCATGCCCGAGCCGTCGCCAGCCCACTGTCCGCCTAGGTTGTAAGCCAAACCTGAGCGATCAGAAAGCTCATGCCCCACAGAAAAGCGAAAATCTGCTCCTGTGGTTTGAGGCAGCCCCTCAGAGTTGCCCGAGCTCATATCTTCTGGAGTACTGCTGGTAAACGGGAGGTATAAATGTCCTAAAAAACCAAAGTCTGTTTTGCCAGGTCCCCCGCCGAAACTTTGACCTTCAAAGAGATTGATTTTAATTCCCGCCAGCATTGGGGTGAAACTCTTGAAGTCTGTTTTAACCGAGGCTTCTCCCATAGTGGTGGTGACCCGATTGTTTTCGTAGTTTACCCCCAGACGAAGCTCCATATTTTCGAGCAGACCAATACGAGCCAAAGTGGTGTTATAGCCATGCGACTCTGTTTTCACACCTTCAGCCTCGTGTCGGGTATAGTAACCACCCGTTTCGATTTGAACGTAACCAGGCTCTACTGTATTTGGTGATTCGGTGGCGTCTGGACGGTCGGTGATAATTCCGTGGTCTTCGCTTTGAGCAGGGCCAGCCCCATCGGGGTTTTGCTGTGCTTGGGTGGTCCAAACACACAATGCCATTAGGGCGGCGGCCCATCTGATTTTAAAGGGCTTGTACATAGATATTGGTTGAAATGGTTTTGGAAATGAAATGCATCTGTCCATCGATTTCGATGGTCATGGATTGGTCAAAGGGTTCTTTGTCGAGTACGGTAATACAACTCCCTAATTTAATGTTTTTCTGAGTCAAATAGGTTAAAAAGTTTGCGTCTGAATCTTTGATCCCCATAAGTATGACGCTGCTTTCTTTGGGCTGATCTGACAGTAATGATTTAGAGATGGCCACCACTTGACCCTTTTGATCAGGAATAGGATCTCCATGGGGGTCGGTAGTAGGACAGCCCAAAAATTGATTTAGTCGTTCGACCAGCTCTGGACTTTTGATGTGCTCGAGTTGTTCGGCAATCTCGTGAACCTCTTCCCAGCCAAAGTCGAGTTTGTTCACCAAAAAGACTTCCCAAAGCCGATGTTTGCGCACAATCTGGCTAGCCTTTTGCCGTCCTTCCTCGCTGAGTTTAGCGCCTTTGTATTTGGTGTAAGCCACTAGTGACTTTTCATGGAGTTTTTGCAGCATGTCCGTAGCCGACGAGGGCTTAGTCTCGAGTTGGTCCGCAAGTTCTGTGGTGCTGACCAAAGCATCTTCGCGATCTGAGAGGTGATACAGAGCCTTTAAATAATTTTCTTCTGCCCGCGTCATATAAGACAAATGTAAAAATATTTTTAGACTTGTCTAAATTTGGATTAATAATTTTTTTATTGGCTTTTAATTATGTAAAAAATCATTAATTTTATTAAAGAATTAGACGTTTTGACAATAAAATGACTTTATTTTAACGAAATAAAGTAAATTTGAGATATTTCAGTCCAGAGGGAATTTAATCATTCTGTTAATGATTGAATCAAAATTTACCTCAAAAAGGGTTGAATGAACTACGACTTGGTCCTTTAATTTTAGTATTGAATAGTATGAACTAATGAAAAAATTGACGAATTCTAAAAAATGATAAAAAAGCCATGTTTTAGCTCAAAAAAATCAAAAAATGGGTTGAAAACACCTAAAATGAGTAATTATTTGAGAAAAAATAAAAAAATAGTCTAGAATCCGCGCTCCTTTTGGATGCGCTCGTAGGCTTCCTGAACGGCTCTGAATTTTTCTTCAGCACCTTTGCGATAGGCCTCATCCATATCCTGTAGTTTATCAGGATGGTATTTCTTGACCATGGTGCGGTAGGCTTTTTTAATTTCGGCTTCGGTTGCTGTCTTTGGAATTTCTAGGATTTCATAAGCCCGGTCGGGGCGATCAAAAAACATGGCCTTAATGCTGCCAAAATCATTGAGATTAATTGAAAATGCGCGCGCAATAGATTCAAGTTGCTGTACTTCAGATTCTGAAACGACCCCGTCGGCATTGGCCACGCTAAAGAGAAAGTGGATGACTTGCAGTCGTGTTTCATATCTAAGATACGGATTGAGTTCTTGCGCTATACCCACACCCGATACCCCAGACTTTTTGATTTGTTCATTAAATAACCGAAATGTTGTATTGGCGCGCTCTTGTCCATAGGCCTGTATGAAGTAGCGTCTTACATAATCCAATTCGCTTTGCTCGACTTTACCGTCGGCCTTAATCACCACTGAGGCCAAGGCCAAGAGTTTTAACTCAAACTCTGCAGGGATGTTTTGGTTGCTCGGTCGACCAAAGATCGAGCCTCCTCCGGGATAGGACTTGCCCGCATTCATTTTATCGATAATGTTACCGATTACAAAACCTAATATGGCACCGGGCCATCGGAAGTAGACCATCCCTAGAATACCTAAAAACCAGCGAAGCATATTGTTTTATTGAGGTTTTATAAAGGTTACAAAGATATGGATTTCACGCTAAAACTTCTCTGTGTTGCCCCCAGGATTCTATAGTGCATTAGGCCTTAAAAACGGGCCGCTACTCCTGTGGCCTAAGAGCGAATTATTGACTATCTTTGAGGCAAAATTGTTACACTGAAAAAATTATAAATATGTACCCAGCAGAAATTGTAAAACCGATGCGTGAAGACCTGAGTCTTTACGGGTTTCAAGAGTTATTTACCGCCGAACAAGTCAATGAGGCTATCAATAGTGAAGGCACTGTGCTGGTGGTGGTTAATTCGGTTTGTGGTTGTGCCGCGGCCAATGCCCGTCCAGGAGCTAAAATGTCTTTGCGGAACGATAAAAAACCGGATCATCTCACCACGGTTTTTGCCGGTGTAGACTTTGAAGCCGTCGATGCAGCCCGTGCCGCTATGGTGCCCTTTCCTCCATCATCCCCTTCTATAGCCTTGTTTAAAGATGGTGAATTAGTGCATATGTTGGAGCGTCATCACATCGAGGGCCGCAGTGCAGATATGATTGCTGCGAATCTCAGGAGTGCCTACGACGAGTTCTGTTAATCGCTAATTTACCTCAACTCAGAGGTTCGGATTGCTAGATTTAACGCCCAGGAAACTGGGCTTTTCTTTTTTCTAAAAATGCCTGGGTACCTTCCTTAAAATCTTCAGTGCCAAAACAGGCCCCGAAGGCTTCAATTTCTGCCTGGAGCCCTGTAGTTTGGTCCAGACCAGCATTCACGGCCCTAATAGCCTGCGCAATCGCAGTGGGCGCTGTCTTTTTTATGGCCTCGGCGAGTTTATTGGCGCCATCCATGAGCTCCTCTGGCGGGTAAATGTGATTCACTAGTCCTATTGAATAAGCTCGCTCGGCACCGATCATGCCCCCAGTGCAAATCATCTCTAAAGCTCTGCCTTTTCCGACGAGTTGCGCGAGTCTTTGTGTGCCTCCATATCCTGGTATTAGACCAAGTGAAGTTTCAGGTAATCCCATTTTGGCCGTAGTGCTGGCTACACGCATGTGTGCTGCCATAGCGAGTTCCAAACCGCCCCCAAGGGCATAACCATTAATGATGGCAATGACCGGTTTATGTGCATGAGCGACCAAGTCAAACAAAAGCTCTTGACCCTTGGCAGCTAAGTCTTTTCCTTGCTCAGGATTAAAGTCAGCAAACTCCGCAATGTCCGCCCCAGCCACAAAAGCCTTTTCACCCTGTCCTTTAATCATGATTACCCGAACTTCTGTATCGGCTAAAGCCTGGGTGATCGCTTGATTCAAAGACATAATGGTGTCGCGATTTAAGGCATTGAGTTTATCAGGTCGATTGATGGTTAAAAGACAGCTACCTGAAAAATCTTCTCGCAGCACAAATTGTTGATGGTCAGCCATATTTGAGTTGTTTCCTAGGGTGACGTGGCCCTCCCTAAATTATGGCTAAAGGTATTAAATAATTCATGCTTTTGGAAACCGCATCACAAAGGCCACTCCGCCTTTTTTGGGTTCTTGAATGTCAATGTTTCCCCCATAGGAAAGCACAATTGTTTTTACCATAGCTAGCCCCAATCCCATACCCTTGGTTTTGGTAGTGAATTTGGGCTCAAAGACTCGACTTTTTACCTCCATAGAAATCCCCGGACCATTATCCTCAACACTCAGTGTAATTTGGCTGGCTTCATCAGCGAGTTTGACTATTATTTCGGGCTTGGCAATTTGATTTTCTTTCAGCGATTGAAGGCTATTTTTGATCAAGTTAGTGACGATGCGATTGAGCTGATTTTTATCAAAATTCAAGAAAACAGCCTGCTCTGGGGCCGAGAATTTGATGAATTTACTGTCAAAAACTTCAATGGTGCGCTTTATAGTTTCGGTAAGATCAATAGTCTGAACATTTTGTTCGGGCAGCTTGGCATAGGTTGCAAAGGCCGAGGCAATATCGCTCATAGTATCGATTTGTTGGATCAGTGAGGCACTAAATTCGGCGATTTTATTCTGGATTTCAGGGTCCTGAGGATCAAACTTTCGCTCAAAACTTTGGACGCTAAGACGCATCGGGGTCAAAGGATTTTTAATTTCATGCGCCACTTGTTTGGCCATTTCTCGCCAAGCCGCTTCTCGCTCCCCTTGAGCGAGTTGAACGGCACTTTGTTCGAGCGCTTCTATCATATGATTATAGGCTTCGACCAGCTTTCGAATTTCACTAGAAGCATTAGATTGAATTTCAATTCTTTGATTTTGACCAAGCAATTGTGTAGAGGTAAGCCCTTGACTAATGCTCTGGAGACCTCTTGTAATGAATTGTGAGAGTGCGTAAGCGATAGCGACAGAAATAAGGAGCATTACCCCGTAAAGGATACTCATGCGCAAAAGATTTTCATTGAGCTCTTTGGTCATAAAACCATCGTCAGCAATATAGGGTAAATGTACAATAGCAATAGGTTCAAATATATCGGACAACAGAAAAGAATAGGAACTCTGATAATTTTCACGCCCTCGATTAAAAGACTGGACCAAATGCTCTTCGTGGTTTTTCTTTAGCGCTTGAATAAGCTTTGGATCTAGATTTTTTTGTGCCGTTGAGTCGGCAGTTATATTTTGTGAACTTATAATCAATTGTCCCTCGGGAGTGTAAAGCTCAATAGCTAAATTATGAATGTCTTTAATCTCAAATATCTTGTTGTAAAAAATATATTGGAGTGCCTCAGTTTCTTGGGGGTAGGGGCTGTTTTTTAAAACATAATATAGGTTCTGCTTAATATTTTGTTCTTTGCGCAATAATCGTTCCCGATGATAATCTTCGGCTTCCTCTTTGTATTGAATCACCGTCAGTATGGCCAGACCAATAAAGGTGAGCACCAACACACAAAGCATGGCAAAAAATATGCGGAAACGCAGTGATTTATACAAAGACATATACAGGGGTTTAGGTTTTTTTAGCCAGCCAAAACGCGACTAATGCCGTGATCAGGGTCGCAATAATAGTGCCAGAAACCCATTGAAAACTATCTTTTAGCCCCATTAAAAATAAAAAGAAAACCCCGAAAGTCGCCCCGAGGGCCACAAGCTGAGCCCAGCCTGTGGAATGATAGGAATTTTCTTCTTTGGAGACCTTTAAGGTACGAGTAAAAAGCAAATGACTACGTATGTGGAAGGCCACAAGGAGAATTACCACAAGGAGTTTGACTTGCATCCATACATCAGCCAAATGAAATAATCTAAGGTGCAGCATAGCCATACCACTGAGCATCCCCAGGATCATACTCGGCCAAGTAGCATAAAGCCAAAAATTCATCGCTATTTGCATTGTTCTATTTTTGCCGTCACTGTCTAATTTGCTGCTCAATGCAAACATCCCTGAAGTATATATCAATCCTGCAATCCAGATCAAGACAAATAGATGGTGCAATGTTTTTAAATAGTAATAAGTCATATCTCCTTTATTAAAATGAAGGCCATTTTAAAAGGCCTGCAAGGGACTATTCCACAAACAAATAATCCAAATTCATTTGACGGAAGGCCTCATTGAAGGCTTTAATCTCATCACTGATTAGAGCGTCAAATTTATTTAATTCGACTTCGATCGCTGCGGTGAGCTCATTTTTCACGGCCACGTCTTGTTGGGTAGGGGGAAAATCATCCATACCTACCAAAGCATTTAAGTGGGCTAATTTATTGGTCAGTTTTATGGGGAAATTCAGAGGGTCTTGACCACTGCGGTTTTTGGTTTGATAGAGCGCTTCTTCTATGGCGGTGAGTTCTTTACTCAAATTATCGGCATTCTCTAACAGTGAGGCAACCGCCGAAGATCCGCTATAGCGTTCTCTAAAGGCCTTGAGCTGAGCGTTGATGTCTCGTATTTTTTTGATGCTCTTATGGGCCTTATCAACTGTGGTGTTGACCGAATTGATGAAGTCAAATTGCCGCTGCATGCCAGCTAGATCGGTCTCCGAATTGGGATCAGCTAAGACACTAAATTGGCGACGCATGACCTGATCCCCCACTTGAAGCACCGCAGCATAAACACCAGGCACGGCTTTAGGGGCCTCGGTACTGGCCCACCAAAGAATCATTCCGTCCAAACGCTCTGCCCCTTTTCCTTGAAGATCCCAAATCATCATATTATGGCCTCTTTTGACCTCGAGCTTGTTCTTTTTGTCTTTATTACTAAAATGCTGTATTGTATCGTTATTCAAGGTCAAAAAGCTGAGGCTGACCTCCGAATTTTCTGGATCGGACACGGTGTAGTAGACCATCACCCCATTGGGGTGATTGGTTCCCTGGGTCAGAGAACCGCCTCTTGAGCGTCCACCCATTCGATAGGCATCCTTGGGCTTAAACAAGAAATTGTCATTCCCTTTGGCGTTGCCGAGCTGATGCAATACACTCAAATCATCAATCATCCAAAGGCTGCGCCCCTGAGTCGCTACAATGAGGTCATTATTTTTTAAAGCCAGGTCGGTAATCGGGACTTGAGGTAGGTTCAATTGAAATTTCTGCCACTGAGTGCCGTCGTCAAAAGATACGTACATGCCCGCTTCGGTACCAGCATATAGCAATCCGCGCTGGGTTAAATCTTCGCGAAGCACTCGGGTGAAATGTTCGCTTTCAATGCCCTTGGTGATGCGTTTCCAGCTCGCGCCATAGTCACTGGTTTTATATAAATACGGAGTGTAGTCCCCTAGTTTATAGCGTGTTCCTGCAATATAACAGGTCCCTGGTTCATGACGGGAAGGTTCAATGCTGTTAACCATCATCCATTCTGGCCAGTCTGGGGTGACGTTTGTCCAACTTTTTCCGCCATCTTGTGAAATATGGACCAGTCCATCGTCACTTCCGGTGTAGAGCAGCCCCTCGACCAGTGGCGACTCGGCTGCAGCAAAGATGGTACAGTAGTATTCTACAGAGGTGTTGTCTTGGGTAATCGGTCCGCCAGAAGAGCCCAATTTAGTGGGGTCATTTCTGGTTAAATCCGGACTGATGAGCTGCCAGGAGGCCCCTTGGTCAGTCGAGGTGTGAAGGTGGTTTGAAGCGGCATAGAGTTTTTTTGAATTGTGTGGCGAAAAGAAAATCGGAAAATTCCACTGGAAGCGGTATTTGAAATCTTCTGCCCCGTGTCCCATGGGGTTGTCTGGCCAAACACTCACACTGCGCACTGTATTTTTTTGGTGGTTATAACGGGTTAAAAATCCGTCATAGCTTCCGCCGTAGACAATGTCATTATTTTCTGGATCTACCGCGATATGGGCACTTTCTCCACCAGCAGTTTCTTCCCAATCGTCCTCTGAAATACTGCCAGACTCCGTACGATGTCTGATGCGAATCGTTGAGTTGTCTTGCTGGGCCGCATAAATACGGTAGGGAAAAGCGTCATCAGTGGTCACACGGTAGAATTGTGCGGTGGGTTGATTGTGATAAGTACTCCAAGTTTCTCCCCCGTCATAAGTCACTTGAGCACCACCATCATCCCCCATAACCATACGATTAGGGTCTTCAGGGGCAATCCATAAGTCGTGATGATCCCCATGCGGTGCATTGCTTGAGGAGAATGTTTTTCCACCATCGGTGCTTTTGTGATAGCGCACGTTGAGGACATAAACGGTCTCAGGGTCTTGAGTGTCCGCAAAAATACGTGTATAGTACCAGGCCCGTTGACGTAAGTTGCGATCGCTATTCATGAGTTTCCAGCTTTCTCCGCCATCTTCACTGCGATAAACACCACCTTTTTCTTTATGCTCTACCATAGCCCACAAGCGCTCGCTATTGCTGGGAGATACGGTGATTCCGATGATGCCCAAGGTTCCTTCAGGAAAGCCCTTGCGGGTTGAGATTTCGGTCCAAGTTTCACCGTAGTCTGTACTTTTCCAGAGGGCTGAGCCGGGCCCACCACTGCTCAAACTGAAAGGAGTACGGCGCACATTCCAGGTGGAGGCATAAAGTACACGGGGATTATTTGGATCGATGATCAGGTCCGTTGCTCCAGCATTTTCGTTGGCGAAAAGAACACGTTTCCATTGTTTCCCACCATCGATACTTTTATACACTCCCCTTTCGGCAGTAGGTTTGTATAAATCACCCAAGACGGCTGCATAGACCACTTGGTGGTCATTGGGATCGACAACAATTCGCGGTATATGTCTGCTTTTTTGCAGGCCGGCAAACGTCCATGTTTTGCCCGCATCCTCACTTTTCCACATGCCATAGCCCGAAGAAACGTTGCCACGCACTGTTTGTTCTCCTCCACCAGCGTACAATACATTCGGATCACTTTTGGCCACGGTTATGGCCCCAATAGAGCCGCCAAAATAGCCATCTGAAATATTTTCCCAGTGCCTCCCACCGTCATTTGTTTTCCAAAGACCACCTCCAGTAGCCCCAAAATAAAATAGATTCGGTTTTCCGGGCACGCCAGCAACTGCAGCACTTCGTCCCCCACGAAACGGCCCGATTTCTCGATAGTTCAGGGCATCGAAAAGGGCAGAGTCATAAGTTTGACCCAATGATGAAATCACTGAAGTGAAAAAGACAAAGGCAAAACTGAAAAAACGAATGTTGAGGTTCATCGACTTTAATTTTTGGATTGAGGACTAAATATAAACAAAATTGGCCGCCACCACCCACTTTTGGGCTTTTTTCGGGCATTATTATGATAGGTGTTTTTACAAAATGAGCTACAAAATTTTTTGTCAGAGCGACCCCTAAGTGGAGCCCAACAATAAGCACAATATCGAATCATACCCTGAAGCTAATTATAAATACTTCAGTAGCGCAAAACTATGTTCTTCGCATGCTTAAAAAGCTCATCGAATTTAAAAAAAGAGCCTATAGTCCTTAAGGCCAATTATTTCTTGAAAATTTATTACTTTCGCTACCTTTTACAGGGTCCTACATTTTGGCCCAAAAGATTAAGGCGATAATGAATGTTAAATTCAAGGAATACAAGGGGTTAAATTTGCCGGAATGTGCCGAAAACACACTTGATTTTTGGCGTGAAAAATCTGTATTTGAACAGAGTATTCAGCAGCGACAGCAGGCCGTTCCTTTTGTGTTTTTTGAAGGGCCGCCTTCGGCCAACGGAATGCCAGGGATTCATCACGTGATGGCCCGAACCATTAAAGATATTTTTTGTCGTTATAAAACTCAAAAAGGATTTCTTGTAGAGCGCAAGGCAGGATGGGATACCCACGGGTTGCCCATCGAGCTTGGTGTAGAAAAGGAATTGGGCATTACCAAAGAAGATATTGGCAAGACGATTTCCGTAGAAGAATATAACGAGGCCTGCCGCAAAGCGGTTATGCGTTATACCGATGTTTGGAATCAACTTACTGAGCGTGCGGGCTATTGGGTGGATATGACCCAGCCTTATGTGACTTACGAGCCAAAATACATGGAATCGGTCTGGTGGCTCTTAAAACAGATTTA
>JAYOYS010000023.1:0-21673 GCA_038153605.1 Flavobacteriaceae bacterium | reverse complement strand
AAGGCTGGCCGCTGCCATGGTTATTGCCATAGGCAATTTCCCTGAGCGCATTGCCTTTAAAAATAGCCATGGTTTCCAATTATGGACTCTGGCAGTTTTTGGTTTTGCAGCGCCTTGAGCTTTCATGGTTTAAATACCCGTGTAGTTTTGTGGAGTAATGGATTTGAGCTCGATTTTTAGGGCCTCAGAAATTTCAAGCCCGTCAATGAAGCTGTGAATGGACTCTTGGTCGATACGCTGATTGGTGCGCGTAAGCCCTTTTAGCGCCTCGTACGGATTGGCAAAACCTTCACGGCGCAATACCGTTTGTATGGCCTCAGCCACAACAGCCCAGTTGTTTTCCAGGTCAGCGTTGATTTTTTCGGCATTCAAAAGCAATTTACCCAGCCCTTTTAAAGTAGACCCAAAAGCGATTAAAGTATGACCAAAAGGCATGCCGATGGTACGCAAAACAGTACTGTCAGTAAGATCACGTTGCAAGCGACTTACCGGTAGTTTTGCTGCTAAATGACTCAGTAGGGCATTGGCAATACCTAAATTTCCTTCGCTGTTTTCAAAATCGATCGGGTTGACTTTATGAGGCATAGCCGAAGAACCGACTTCACCAGCTTTTATTTTTTGCTTGAAATAATCCATGGAAATATAGGTCCACAGATCACGATTTAGATCCAAAATGATGGTATTGACCCGCTCCATCAGATGGAACAAAGCCGCCATATGATCGTAATGCTCAATTTGGGTAGTCGGGAAGGAGTGGTGCAAGCCAAGGCTCTTTTCAACAAAATTACGCCCAAATTCTTGCCAATTAATTTGGGGATAAGCCACGTGATGGGCATTGAAATTACCCGTAGCGCCCCCAAATTTTGCGGCGTGTTTGATGCTGCTAAACCCGGCCAATTGCTGCTCTAGGCGGGTGACAAAAACTTGAATTTCTTTGCCTAGACGAGTTGGAGAAGCAGGCTGACCGTGTGTGCGGGCAAGCATAGGGACTTGTGACCACTCTTTGGCATAGGCCTCGAGCTGATCCTTGAGTGCCTGAATTTGTGGGAGATAAACTTGTTTCACCGCTTCCATCATGCTCAGAGGAATAGCGGTATTGTTGATATCTTGTGAGGTCAGACCAAAGTGAATGAATTCTTTAAAAGCACTGAGACCTAAAGCATCAAACCGCTCCTTAATAAAGTACTCAACAGCCTTGACATCATGATTAGTCACCGCTTCGATGTCCTTTATCGCTTGCGCATCTTGGGGGCTAAAATTCTGATAAATACTGCGCAAGGCTTGAGTCTGATTGATATCAAAATCTTTGAGCTGCGGCAGTGGTATTGCCACTAGTGCAAGGAAATACTCAATTTCTACACGTACCCGGTACTGAATCAGGGCCGCTTCTGAGAAATAGGGAATAAGACTTTTTGTTTTTGAGGCATAACGTCCGTCAATGGGCGTTATGGCTTGAAGACTGGTGTGTGACATCGTTTTGCGATTCAAAAAGCAAAGATAATCATCACTCATGAGTTGACCCACGGCAGAGTTGATTTTTTCGTCTAAAAAATCTTTTGCTATACTTGGTTTAGCTGCCTTAAAATATGTTTGGCTCTGGCTTGATATCCTGGGCTTTTTCCAGGCATTTGCTTAATAAGGATTTCCGCCAAGGGTTCCCTGATCCATGAATTTACCCGGCTTAAATAATACAAGCAGCTCATGGCATGGGCCTGAACCGCTACTGCGGCCTCTGGTTTTTTAATGAGTTTGTCAAAGCAATGTTCGGTCAAAACCTCAATGGCCTTCTGGTCGATTATGTCCAGGGATTCAATTGGAGCAAGCCAAAGGGTCATAATATGCAGTAATGCGCGCTGAATAGAGTCTGAATTTAAATGTGGCAAAAACCGGGCTAAATGTGGGAGCTCGGGGGTCAAGGAATTCAAGTCTTTAACGGCCATCATTTCCAAGATGTCGGCCGTTTTGACTTTTAGAGCATCTTCCATGAGTGCAGTATTCTTATCAGAGCCATCAAGTGTGTTGATCAGATGGGGTAAGACCTCGGGATGATCAAGCATCCAAATTGCTGCATTTTCACGATTTTCGCGTGTCGCTCGATTAAAATTGATATACTGCCAAATGTCAAGTGTCATAGCTGCAAATTACTAAATTATAATAGTGACAGTAAACTCGACTTACGGTATTTATCAATTCGGACTAATCTCTAATTCATTATCTTGCAGGTCACATCTTAAATGCTTTTAGATTCTCTCATGACCCCAGAATTATTGGCGTATCTGCAAAGTCTTTTGACCCCACGTCGCCGTGCCTTATTTACAAAGATACTCGCGCAAAGGACCCGACATTTTACTGTGGTTACCGAAGATGTCTATCAAATGCACAATACTAGTGCAGTCATGCGCAGTTGCGATGTTTTTGGGATACAAGATCTTCATGTTATTGAAGAACGTTTTGGCAAACGCGTGGATAAGGAAATTGCCATGGGCGCGCAGAAGTGGGTCAATATTCATCGGCATTCAAGTGTAAAGGATTGTCTGAAACTGTTGAAGGCTAGCGGTTATCAAATAGTGGCGACAACCCCTCATGATGGTGTGCCTCTGGATGAATTTGACGTAACTAAAAAATCTGCTTTGCTCTTTGGTACTGAGAAAAAAGGACTCAGTCCCGAGCTACTTGAACAAGCTGATGTAGCACTGACCATCCCCATGTATGGTTTTACAGAGAGTCTTAATATTTCGGTTTCTGCAGCAATCATTCTCAATGAACTCGTAGGGCGTATGCGCAGAGCAGGAGCTCCATGGGCGTTGAGTGATGATGAGCGTTATGCTTTGGAATGCGCATGGACTAAGGCCTCCATCAAAGATGCCCCAAGAATTATTGAACGTTTTAATCAAGAAAACGGCTTATGAATCTAATATTTGCTACCCACAACCGCAATAAATTCGAAGAGGTAAAATCCCAAATGCCAGCAGGTATCGAATTGGGTTACCTCGGCGATTTGACCCACGAGCCACCATTGGCTGAAACCGCAGAAACCTTAAAAGGCAATGCTAAACTCAAAATGTTGGCGCTTGCTCAGGGCACCAGGCTGAATTGTTTTGCCGACGACACTGGTCTTGAAGTGGACGCCTTGGATGGTGCTCCTGGTGTTTATAGTGCGCGCTATGCTGGGCCACAGGCTAAAGATTTTGACAACCTTCAAAAATTACTCAAGGCACTGGAGGGAAAAAGCAATCGTCAAGCCCATTTTCGCACAGTTATTGCCCTGTATTGGGAAGGGTCAATTCATTTTTTTGAAGGGATTTGTCGTGGAACAATCTTAGAATCTCCTATTGGTGACGGGGGATTTGGTTATGACCCTATATTCATGCCAGAGGGCTACGAGGTTTCTTTTGCCCAAATGAGTCTTCAGCAAAAAACGCAAATCAGTCATCGGGGTCTGGCCATGAAACAGCTGATCAATTGGCTAACAAACCAAGCAAAGGAGCATTAAGTCAGGATCACTGCGCGAAGTTTCCAAATAATGCGGTAGTAATGGCCTGTATTTTAAAGCCAATAAGCAGGGATTCAAAATAATACAGCACACCATAGTCATTTATCCAATAAATTAAACGTAGCTTTGCCGCAAATTCCTCAGGGTGAGGAAGTGTTGTAGATAAAGCTTTGGGTTAACTCGGGTCGTATGCTTTAAACAACACATAACGAGTAAAACCATAAAATGACAACATTTCAATCTCTGGGTTTGGGGGATGTATTCCTTCAAGCCATTGCCGACTTGGGTTTTGAGCAACCAAGTGAGGTCCAACAAAAAACCATTCCTTTATTGCTAGAGCAAGAGACCGATATCGTCTCTTTGGCGCAAACCGGTACCGGAAAAACAGCCGCTTTTGGCTTTCCAATGCTTCAAAAAATACGTGTAGAAAGTCGCGAGACACAAGGACTTATTCTTTCTCCTACTCGTGAACTTTGCCTGCAAATCACCCAAGAATTAAAACTTTACGGCAAGTATCTTAAAGGACTTAATGTAGTAGCAATATACGGTGGAGCGAGTATTACCGAGCAAGCACGTCAAATCAAGAATGGGGCACAAATTATTGTTGCTACCCCTGGGCGCATGAAAGATATGATCGGCCGAGGCATGATTGATATTTCCAAAATTGAGTATTGTGTCCTTGACGAGGCCGACGAAATGCTCAATATGGGCTTTTATGAGGATATCACAGAGATTTTATCTTATTCTCCAAAAGACAAAAATACTTGGTTATTTAGTGCGACTATGCCGAAAGAGGTGGCGACCATAGCGCGTGAGTTTATGAACCGGCCTCAAGAAATTACGGTCGGGGCCAAAAATGTGGGGGCCAGCAGTGTAACCCATGAGTATTATACAGTAGCTGCACGTGATCGATATCAAGCCTTAAAACGTCTTGCGGATGCTCATCCAGACATTTTTTCTGTGGTTTTTTGTCGTACAAAACGCGACACCCAGAAGGTGGCTGAAATGCTGATTGAAGATGGGTATAATGCCGCTGCTTTGCATGGGGACTTAAGTCAAAATCAGCGCGACTTGGTTATGAAATCATTCCGCGGGCGACAAATTCAGATGCTCGTCGCTACTGATGTAGCCGCGCGTGGCATCGATGTGGATGACATTACGCACGTAATCAATTATCAATTGCCTGATGAAATTGAAACTTATACGCACCGCAGTGGGCGTACCGGTCGTGCCGGAAAAACTGGGGTATCTATGGTCATTATCTCGAAAAGCGAGGTGCGTAAGATTAAGGCCATCGAAAAAATAATTCAAAAGTCTTTTGTGCCTAAAGACATCCCATTAGGTATAGAGATTTGCGAGAAACAATTGTTTCATTTGGCCAGCAATATCGCCCATACCGAAATCAATCACGAAATTGATCCGTATTTGCCCGTAATTGGTGAGGTATTAAAAGATTTCGATAAAGACCAGCTAATCAAAAAATTCTTTTCCGTAGAATTTTCACGATTCTTTAATTATTACAAAAAGTCAAAGGACTTAAATGTACCCCACGGAACGGTTCAAGAGGGCTCGTCAGGTCCTGAAAAATCTGAAAATAGCGTACGTTATTTCATTAACCTGGGCAGAAAAGACGGCTTGGCTTGGATGGACCTCAAAGATTTGGTGCGTGAAGTGACAGGACTCGGAAAAGATGAGGTATTTCATGTAGATACCATGGATACTTTCTCATTTTTTAACACCGATGCTACTCATGAAAAACGCGTGAATGAAAAGTTTCAAGGCGTATTTTTTCACGACCGCGCCATCGAGATTGAACGATCCGATGATCGAGGATCCCGTGGTAAATTTAAAGGAGGAAAAAGCTCAGGTAAAAAGTCCAAAAAAGGAAAGTCTTTTGGGAGCGATAGACGCGGAAATTCAGATTTTGAATCTTCGGGAAGACCAAAACGGGGAAAAAAGCAAGATTCGACCAGCCCATTTAAGGGTAAAAGCCGCCGCCGTGGTGAACGACCCGATGTGCCAGGCACGCTAGGAAAGCGTCGTCGCCGATAAATTTGGCATTGAGATTTTCACATAATTTTGAAATTAAATTGTCCATAATTGGTTAATTTTAGCCGAAATCGCTGTGATGAAGTTCCCTTTACTCATTATGTTGCTCTTTATGCCCATTATCGCCTGGGCACAGGACATTGACGCCACAGAAATTCCTGAGGAAGACCCAGGAGTAATCATTAATGGGGTGGTCATCAATGATGCCGATGACAGCGAGCTGGAAAATGTGAATATTGTCAATCTCAACAAGGTTATTGGGACCACAACCGATGATAAAGGCGCCTTTAAACTCAGGGCATCAGTAAACGACACTTTATATTTTTCTTATTTAGGATTTAGGTCTATACGCGTGCGGGTCACCAATGACTGGCTCAAATATGATTTTATTAAAGTGAAAATGACTGAGCTCGGTATTGCCTTAGAAGAGGTGGTGGTTAAACCTGTGCAGCTTACTGGCTATGTCGAGGTAGACGCCAAAATTATCCCGATTTACGATAATTACAGATACAGAATAGCTGGATTTGGCGGAGGTTATGAAGGGGGTAAAAAACAGCCTGGTGCAGTGACCAAAGTCCTGAGTGCCCTGTTTAATCCAGCGGATTTCCTCTATAATGTCTTCGGGAAACGCCCCAAACAAATGGGCAAGCTCAAACAAATGAAGCAAGATGATGAAATACGGAATTTGCTTCAATCCAAATTTGATCGCGAAACACTTATGGCGGTTTTACAGCTGGAACGCGCCGATATTGATGAGATTCTAAACAATTGCAGTTATTCCGAGGAGTTTATCAAAACAGCTAATGACCTTCAAATTCTGGATGCTATTAGCGAATGTTACGAGGAATACCGTATCTTGAATAGAGAAAAACAGTAATTCCTTGGCTTCTTTTCACGAGCAACAGCGCGCTTTTTTTGATAGTGGCTTAACCCTAAGCTACAGCACACGCATGAAGGCCTTGGATCAATTTGATAAGGTCTTAAGAGCCTACGAAGACAAGATAGTTTCGGCTTTGTATGAAGACTTTCAAAAGTCTGAATTTGAAAGTTTTACCACAGAATTTTCCATGTTATATGAGGAAATTCACCGCGCAAAAAATAACCTTAAGAAATGGATGCGCCCCCAGCGTGTGCGCACTAATTGGATCAATTGGCCGGCCAGCAGCGCAATTTTAAGAGAACCTTTGGGGGTTAACTTGATCATCGGGGCTTGGAACTACCCCGTTCTTTTGCTTCTTCAGCCAGCAGTGTCTGCCTTAGCTGCGGGAAATACTGCGGTATTAAAGCCAAGTGAAAATGCCCCTGCCGTTGCCAATGTGCTGCAGGAGATGATCAATACAAACTTTGACCCTGGTCATCTTGTCTTGGTTCAAGGCGATGCCCCTGCCACCCAAAAGTTATTAGCGCTTAAATGGGACCACATTTTTTATACGGGAAGTACCCAAGTAGGTAAAATTATTTATCAAGCAGCAGCCAATAATTTAACCCCAGTAACTCTAGAACTTGGTGGAAAATCACCGGCGCTTATCACCCCCTCTGCGAACATAGCCCTCACTGCCAAACGACTAATTTGGGGTAAGTTTCTCAATGCCGGGCAGACCTGTGTGGCTCCAGATTATATTTTGGTGCATGAGTCAGTACGCGAGGCCTTTTTAAAGGCTTGTGTCGCAGAATTAAAACAGACTAATTATACTTTAGGTCAAAAACATTATTGTCAAATCATCAATGAGCGTCATTTTGATCGACTTATGGGACTCATCGATGAAGAAAAAATATTCTTTGGAGGACAAAACGACCGAAGTCAGCGATTTATCGCTCCGACTATAATGGTGGATGTAACTTTAGTAGACCCTGTGATGCAAGAGGAAATTTTTGGGCCTATATTGCCCGTGATGACCTATGAGCGCATCGATCAGGCAGTATCACTCATCAAAACGCTCGAAAAACCATTGGCTGCTTACGTTTTTAGCACTGACAAAAAGGAATATACGAAAGTACTTTCTCAGTTGTCTTTTGGTGGTGGAGCCGTGAATGATGTGGTCATGCATCTGAGTAATCCCTATCTGCCTTTTGGTGGGGTAGGGCACAGTGGTATTGGCGCCTATCATGGAATGCATGGTATGGATTGTTTTAGTCATCGCAAAAGTATTTTGTATAAAAAAAATTGGTTCGAGGCGCCGCTTAAATATCCTCCTTTAGGGAGTAAAAAGCTCAAGTGGATTAAAAGAATCATGAAATAAATAAATCGATATTCTCAAAAAAATATTCCTCGTTATGAGACATATATCTTTTATTACATTTTTTTCCTCCAAAAGTTTTTACACTTTGATTATCGGCTTTTTAGCTTTGAATATTTGGCCGGGTCATCTGCAGGCCCAAGGGCGTTTTTTTGCAGAACCTAATCCCGAGTTTTATCCAGAGCGTTCAGTTGTATCAACGATCACAGCAAATATCGCCTATCAGGGTTATGGGGAGTCTCAGCCCTATTTTGGTCAAGGGGAATACGAAATATTTTTAGACAATGTGGATGGTATATTGGATCGTCCCGTTATTGTTTTAGATGGATTTGATCCTGGCGATGGAAGAGGAATAGGAGCATTGTATGCCAGCCTGAGTTATGGAGGGCAGAATTTGGCTGATGAATTGAGAGATTTGGGATTTGATATTGTGATCTTAAATGCGCCAAACTATACCACGGATGGTTATCAGATTAGTGGCGGAGGTGATTTTATTCAGCGCAATGCTATGGTCCTCGTGGCCTTAATCCAAGAAATAAATGCCCAAAAACAAGGTAACGAAGAGCTCGTTGTCTTGGGTCCTAGTATGGGGGGGTTGATCGGCAGATATGCTTTGGCTTATATGGAACAGCAGGGATTGCCTCATGAAACCCGTTTGTATTTGTCTTTTGATTCACCGCATCGCGGAGCGAATATCCCGATTTCATTACAGTATCTCATCAATTATTTTGCAGTTGTCGGCGGGGATCCCATGGCTCAAGCCACTGTGGACTTCGTTCTTAATTCTGCGGCGGCTAAACAAATGCTCGTTGATCATTTGTTGGGTCATTTAGCGGCGGGATCGGATTTGGAGCAGGATCCAAATTTATTGTTACCCTTTGGGGCGCCAAATTTTCGAGATGCCTTTCAGCAAGAGCTCGACGCTTTGGGCTTTCCACAAAACGTGCGCAATGTGGCTATGATCAACGGTGCTATTGAAGGGACAACTATTGGTAGTCCAGGTATGGAAGTGGTCAATACCAGCATAGAAGTCGATGCACTCACGGATATTGAAATTGCGCTTTATTTTACACCGAGTGCGGGACAAAATATTACGGTGACTGATGTCTCTACATTTTTTATTGGCATTCCTATATCGACTTTTTCTGCCGATGCCGAGTCACCCACCACATCAGATGGTCTAGATAGTGCCCCTGGAGGAACAGGGAATATTTCTGCTGCACTTGCAGGAGGCGGGGGAAGTCCGGTACTTCAGGCATTCATCGATGCCTTAAACCAAGATGAGTATAGTTTTATTCCGACCATGAGTGCACTAGCCATAAATACGGATAATTGGCATGGACCAGCAGATCTTTCATTGTCGCCATTTGACAATATTGAAGCCTCTACTATTAACTCGAGCCATGTGAGTTTGACCCAGTCCATGGCCGATTTTGCTATTATTGAAATTTTTGGGTCGCTATCGAATGACGATTTTGCCCCAGATACCGCTCCTGTAATACTCAATCCAGTTAAAGAGGCCATTAATATTTATTTTCCTCAAATATGGCAAGAGAGTGTTGTAAGCGCGCGGTTATTTAGCTTTGACGGGCGTCTTATTGCTGAAAAAGAGTGGGCCAGAGTCGAGCAGAATCTGCGATGTGATTTGATACTGCCTCAAGGGGTTTATCTGATTGAGCTTCAAAATGGGGCACAAACAATTAATTTGCACCTTATTAAGCAATAGGATTTATTGCTAAGCTTTAGCCATTTTTATTGGCGCTGCATTATTGATGGTGGTAAGGCTCTCCTTTAAGTATGGTAAATGCGCGGTAACATTGTTCAATCATGAAGAGTCGAACCATTTGATGACTAAAAGTCATGGCCGATAGAGAGATACTACTCATGGCACGTTTGCGGACTTCAGATGAAAAACCGTAAGGCCCTCCTACTATAAACACTAATTTTTTACCGCCGGCATTGAGTTGTTTTTGAATGAACTCAGAAAATCCGACTGAGGACATTTGTTTGCCTTTCTCATCGAGTAAGATAACGCGATCTGACGGATCAAGGGCTCTTAAAATCATCTCGCCTTCCTTTTGACTCTGTTGTTCAGGGCTTAAATTTTTCGTATTTTTTAAAGCAGGTAGGGGATGTAAATCAAACTTGATGTAATGATTTAATCGTTTAACGTAGCCCTCGATGAGTTGGTTCAAAAGTAGGTCGTCAGTGGCGCCAACCAAAAGTAAACTAATGTTCATTATACAAAGATATTCATTTTGACTCTTGTGATAAGTTACCCTTGAGTATAGACTCTATTTGTTGAGTATTTTAGTAATTTAGCTTAAAATCCAACCATTGATTTCAGCAGCACAAGAAGAACAAGAAATTCTTGGCATTATCAAAAATGCCTTACGCGAGGATATCGGTCCTGGGGACCATTCAACATTGGCATGTATACCGACCACAGCCCTTGGAAAAGCGGCACTATTGGTCAAGGAATCAGGTTATATCTCGGGCTTAGAATTTGCCCAAAAAGTATTTAATACCCTGAGCACTAATATTGTTTTTACCCCACTACAAGAGGATGGTGCGTTTGCAGAAAAAGGAGATATTGCCTTTACAGTCGAGGGACCGAGTCATGTATTGTTACAGGCTGAACGATTAGTGCTTAATGCAATGCAGCGTATGAGCGGGATTACAACCATAACTCGTGCCTATGTTGATCAGTTAGCCGGAACTAAAACAAAACTTTTAGACACACGTAAAACAACTCCGGGGATTCGCGCTCTAGAGAAGTGGGCCGTGCGTCTTGGAGGAGGAGTAAATCACCGATTTGCTCTGTATGATGCGATCATGCTCAAGGACAATCACATAGACTTTTGCGGCGGTATTGATCAGGCGATCAGCGCTACAAAAAATTATTTACAGGATCATAAATTGGATTTACCAGTAATAGTTGAGGCGCGCGATTTTGATGAAATTAAGGCAATCCTCAATCACTCAGGAATTACCCGTATTCTTATCGATAACTTTAGTATCGAAGACACAAAAAAAGCCGTTGCCTTGATTGGTGCACAATGTCAAACAGAATCGAGTGGTATGATCAACCTCAAAACCATTCGTGATTATGCCCTATGCGGTGTCGATTTTATTTCTTGTGGCGCTATTACACATTCGGTACAGAATTTAGATCTAAGTCTTAAGGCCATAAATTAATTAAACTGTGGATACAACTGGCAGTCGTACATATTCATTTGAACGCTGGCCTTTGATCGGGACATTGTCTCGGCTATTGCGCTGGGTTGCATTACCTGGTTTTCAGGGCTTATCCGTATTTGATTTAATTGAAATATATAGTGTAGGCCTTGTAAAAGGGGCTTTGTCTTCTCGGGCAAGCGCCATCGCTTATAGTTTTTTCATGGCTATTTTTCCGTTTTTGCTATTCATGCTAAATGTTATTCCCTATATTCCAATACGCAATTTCCAGGAGCGCTTTTTGCGATTTATCGACGAATTATTACCGGCACAGACTCATGATTTTTTCTATCCTGTGATTGAGGATATTGCGACTAATCCTCGGACGGGATTGCTTTCTTTTACTCTTATTTTGGCCCTGTTTCTAATGGCCAATGGGGTTAGTGCTATTTTTAGTGCTTTTGAGTATTCGGTGCACGTAACCATAAATCGTGGCTATATCCGTCAATACATCATCTCAGTTGGGGTTGCGGTGCTTCTTTCGATGATTTTAATTGTAACCATAGGAGGAATTGCTTATGGCGAATACCTCATCAATTGGCTCAAGTCTGACACCTTGATTGACAATGATTTATTTTGGATTTCAGTGGTGCAGTATTTGTTTTTTGTGGTCATGCTGTACGTGATTGTAGCGGCGCTTTACTTTTTCGGAGTTCAAAAGCGCGGAAGTAAAGGATTTTGGTCTATTGGGGCCCTAGCAACGACGGTTTTAATCTTATTAACCACTTATGGCTTCGGGGTATATATTAATAATTTTTCTCAATACAACGAACTGTATGGATCGATAGGGGCATTGCTCATAATGCTTTTTTACATATGGCTTAATGCTAATTTATTGTTGCTTGGTTTTGAATTGGATCAGTCCCTGAGACGATTAAAGGAACGTTCAATGCACAAGCTAGAATCCGTTTAACCCATTTATGCCATTTATAGATGTCATCATACCTCTGCCCATCAAACAGACCTTTACCTATCAGGTCCGAGAGGCTGAGGCTGCCTTTTTGAGACCGGGTATGCGTGTCGTGGTTCCCTTTGGCCGCAACAAATTGCGGACTGCTTTGGTGTTGGGTGTCGGGGCAGAGGAATGGCCAGAATACCAGACGAAGGAGATAGATCAAATTCTCGATCCACAGCCGGTGGTGACAAAAACCCAATTATCTTTTTGGCAATGGATGGCGGATTATTATATGTGTACTTTGGGTGAGGTCATGAAGGCGGCTTTGCCCGGTGCCATGTTATTGGAGAGCGAAACCTTTATTCAAGCCTTAAATTTAGAATCAGAAAATTGGCCCGATTTGAGCGATGCCGAGTATCTGATTATGGAGGCTCTTTGTGCACAGCCACAGCTGTCCATAGACGAGGTGCGTCAAATTCTATCGCGTAACTCTGTGATGGGGGTGGTCTACGCACTTATTGATCGCGGTTTGGTGGCGGTAAAAGAACAGTTGGATGAAAAATATAAACCGCTGATACGTCGCTTTGTGCGACTCAACCCCGATATCCTTGGCGAATCTGAGTTGAATCATATTTTAAATTTGCTCGAGCGCGCCCCTAAGCAGCGTGAACTGATGATGTATCTGCTGGCTAGACCACATCATGAAGAAATACAACAAACGTATTTGCTCAAGGCGGTTCAAACGACTGCAAGCTCACTCAATTCTTTGGTTGAAAAAAATTGGCTTTTGATGCAAGAGCGCGCCATAGATCGAATTCCTGTCCATGAAGGACCTATTGAGGAACTTTCGGACTTATCGCCCGCACAGCAGCAGGGGCTTGGTCAGATTAAAACTTATTTCGATAGCGGTTCTGTTTGTTTGTTACACGGCATTACCTCCAGTGGAAAGACCCGATTGTACATGCACCTGATGCAGGCATTTCTGAGTCAAAAAAAGCAGGTATTGTTTATTGTTCCCGAAATCGCCTTAACCACTCAACTCATCATGCGCTTGCAGCGATTTTACGGGAGTCAAGTCGGAGTGTATCACTCGCGTCAGTCTCCGGCGGAACGGGTAGAGCTTTTTCAAAAGGTGAAACAGGGCGACCCTTCGGTTCAAATTATCGTCGGTGCGCGCTCCGCGATATTCCTTCCCTTTGTTGACTTGGGCCTTGTAGTGCTCGATGAATCTCATGAGCCCTCTCTAAAACAGCATAGCCCTGCTCCGCGTTATCACGGACGAGATGCAGCGATAATGCTAGCCCATATGCATGGTGCCAAAGTTCTTTTAGGTTCAGCAACGCCGTCGTTAGAGTCGTTTTATAATACCGAGCAAAAGAAATTTGGTTTAGTGTCTTTAGCTGAGCGCTTTGGTGGAGTGCGTTTACCTGAGATTGAACTGGTAGATTTGGCAGAACAATACCGCAAGAAGTTGATGCAGCATCATTTTAGTGCTCCTCTTATTGAGGCTATTGAGCAAACATTGTCTCGCGGGGAACAGGTATTATTATTTCAAAATAGACGAGGATTTTCGGCCATGATTGAGTGTTTGACCTGTGGTCATGTCCCTCAATGTCCCGATTGCGATGTCAGTTTGACCTATCACAGTCATCAGGAGTTATTGAGATGTCATTATTGCGGTCATCAGCAAGACGTCCCTTCGTTTTGCGTAGCCTGTGGTGGTCCGGAATTGGATCGAAAAGGACTCGGAACCCAGCAAATTGAACAAACTTTAGAGGCCTTGTTTCCTCAAGCCAGGCTAGCACGTATGGATCAAGATACCACCAAAGGTAAGTACGCGTTTACACAACTCATAGAGCGCATGAATCAGGGTGAGATTGATATTTTAGTCGGAACTCAAATGTTAGCTAAAGGCCTGGATTTTGATCGGGTTTCTTTGGTCGGGATTCTGAATGCTGATCAATTGATGAATTTTCCTGATTTTCGGGCTCAAGAACGGGCCTTTCAACTTATGGCACAGGTAAGCGGACGTGCCGGACGACGTGGGGTCCAGGGGCGTGTTATAATACAGACCTACGCTCCTGAGCACCAATTGCTAAGACAAGTTGTTCAAGGAGATTATGCCGGTATGTATGAGCACCAAAGCCTGCAAAGACAACAGTTTCAATACCCCCCGTATTGTAAATTGATCAGACTCACCATTAAACACAAAGATTTTAGACTTTGTCAATCAGCTGCAATTTGGATGTTTAAGGTGATAGAACAGAAGATGGGGTCTTTGGTTTTGGGCCCAGTCGCACCACCTGTGGCAAGAATAAGAAACCAACATATTCAGCAGCTTTTAATGAAAGTGCCTCAACAACAATCCTTGTCAAAAACAAAAGGCTTTTTAACCAAAGTCGGTCAACGATTTATGGCACAAAAAGAATTTGCCAGAGTCAGTCTAACCTTTGATGTAGATCCGATTAACTAGAATTTTAGTTATTCCCCGCAGCAGCAAGGGCTTGAACTAAATCAGTTTTGCGATTGCGACTCAAGGGAAGGCTTTGATTTTCAAGTTCAATTTGTTTACTGTTATAGCGCTGAACTTTATCTAGGTTAACGATATAGGATTTGTGGATACGCAGAAAACGCTCTTCAGGAAGCAGTTGTTCAAATGCTTTCATGGTCGATAAGACCACCAATGAGTCGTGTTCCGTAACCAATTTTACGTAGTCACCCAATGCTTCAATATATTTGAGCTCACTCAAGAAAACTTTCCGTTTTTTAAGGTTACTTTTTACGAAAATAAAGTCTTCGTCGTTGAATCCTTCCTCATTGCGCAACTTATAGTTTACGATGGCTTTGTGTACCGCATTTAGGAAACGATCTTTGGCAATTGGCTTACGCAAATAATCGATGGCGTCGTAATCAAAGGCCTTAAAAGCATATTTTGTTTTTCCCGTAACAAAAATGATCTGCGGTTTTTGCGTCATATCATCTAAAAGATCAAAACCAGAGACACGTGGCATTTCGATTTCGAGAAAGACTAAATCTATGGCCTCAGAGGTCAATCCTGCCTTGGCTTCCTCAGCACTGTTGTACTGAGCCGCTAGTCTAAGTGATGGGTGTTCATTGATCAGTTTTACTATGGAAAGTCGCTGTAGAGTTGAGTCGTCAACAACAGCACAATTCAGCATGGTTTGATCCATAAGATGGCGAGGTTTTAGGGACGAACAATATTAATTAATTAAATAGAGTTTCGCAAGTTTTATTGGACTTTAATCTGATAAAATAGACCATTAAACTGAGTTTTCCTTAGGATTGTATGATTTATGGCTTATTTGAGGGATCTTATAATGAATTCTATATATAGGAAAAGAACATAGTTTATGAACGAATCATTTTGTTGGTGAAATACATTATTTAGCGCATTCGTTTTCAATGAATTGTCACAAAACTATTTCATGAAAAAACCTTAACCTCTGCGCTTTGTAGTTTCCAAATAATACTTTATTTTTGCACGCTCTCAGCAAGGTGCTGATAGTTAAATCAATATATTATGACTCATTACGAAACTGTTTTCATCTTGAATCCCGTTTTATCTGAAGAGCAGATAAAGGAAACAGTTAAGAAATTTGAAAGTTTTCTTGTTTCTAAAGGTGCAAAGATGATCGCCAAAGAAGATTGGGGCTTGAAAAAGCTGGCTTATCCAATCCAACACAAAAAAAGTGGTTTTTACCACCTATTTGAATACACCTGTGATGGTGAACCCATCAACGACTTGGAAGTTGAATTCCGTCGTGACGAACGCATCATGCGCTACCTCACTGTAAAACTCGATAAGCACGCTGTTGCTTGGGCCGAGAAAAGAAGAACTAGAAACAAACAAAACGCATAAGCTATGTCATCAATAGAGCAACAAGCAAAAGGCAAAAAAGACGGAGAAATCAGATATCTCACCCCGTTGAATATCGAAACCTCCAAGACCAAAAAATACTGCCGATTCAAAAAATCAGGCATCAAATACATCGACTACAAAGACCCAGATTTCCTATTGAAATTTGTGAACGAGCAGGGTAAAATTTTACCACGTCGTTTGACTGGAACTTCTCTAAAGTACCAGCGTAAAGTTGCAGTAGCCATCAAAAGAGCACGTCACTTGGCCTTGATGCCATACGTTGCTGATATGTTAAAATAATACAGAGTAAGGACATGGAAATAATACTTAAAAAAGACGTTGAGAATCTTGGATTCACCGACGATATTGTATCGGTTAAAAACGGATACGGAAGAAATTATTTGATTCCTCAAGGCCTTGCTGTATTGGCCACTCCTTCTGCAAAGAAGGTTTTGGCAGAAACCCTAAAGCAACGTGCCCACAAGGAGCAGAAATTAGTTGACGATGCAAAAGCTGAGGCGGCAAAACTCAATGGATTTGAAATCAAAATCGCCGCGAAAGTGGGTGAGGGAGATAAACTATTTGGTTCTGTGAGTAATGCTGATGTCGCTGAGGCCTTGGCTGCCAATAACATTAGCTTGGACAAAAAGTTTATCACAGTGCAAGGAGGTTTGGTAAAGCGTCTTGGTAATTATAACGCCAAAGTTCGTTTTCACCGCGACGTGATTGCTGATTTGAGCTTTGACGTAGTCGCTGAAGCAAAATAATCAACCAAGCAAGAATAAAGGGGGCAATATAAAGCCTTCATGTAAACTCAAAACCCTCTAGCTGTATAGAGGGTTTTTTTTATACGATATCTCATGAAATACCGCAGACTCACCAAAGAACAATTTGAGACCCTAAGTGAAGAATTTGCACAATTTCTGGCCAGTCAGTCAATAGATCAGGGACAATGGGAAGCAATAAAGCTGAATGAATCTCATCGGGTTGATCAGCAATTAGATGCTTTTAGTGATCTAGTATGGGAGGAGAGTTTACGTAAAACCTGTTTTATCAATCACTTTTCTCCAGGTGGGGTCTTTGTGTTTCATGCTGGGCAAATGTCCTTACGGCTTTTTGGGGTCAAGACCGCAACGGATTTGGATTTCAATACACCTGAAGCATGGCAATGGTTGTCTGAGCATTGGCAGGAAGACTCTGTGTCTTTTTATCGCGAGCAAAAGCCTTACGATAAGGAGCGTACCCAAGTGTTATTTGCATTAATTGAACGTGGGGGAATTTTGTCCTCAGGGGCCATTGCCGAGCGCCTTGAGGCCCTTATACCAAAGAATCACTCGTAACGCAAACTCTCTATTGGATCCAGCTGCGCTGCTTTAGAAGCAGGATATGACCCTGCAATAATGGCAACTACAAATGAGATAATTACCGCTGCGATAATGGCACCCCATGGCAGGCTATAATCAAAATCCGCAACAGTAGCGAAAATAACACCAGTGCCAATCCCCATGAGAACTCCCAAAAGACAACCTATTTGACCAATTACAATGGTCTCAATAAAAAATTGAGTCAATATGGTTCGTTTTTTGGCCCCCATCGCTTTGCGTACCCCAATTTCACGGGTACGATCAGTAACGGACACCAACATGATATTCATGAGTGCAATAGAAGAGCCTAAAATTGTAATGATACTGATAATCCAAGCGACCGTTTCTAATACTCCAGTGATACTTGCTACTCGATTAATTAAGTCCTCGCTGCGTTCAATGGCAAAATTATCCTCTTCCAAAGGGGAAAGCCCTCTGATATTTCTAAACGATACAAGTGCAGCACTTTCGGCTTCTTTTAAGGCTTCTTTTTGGTTCACCATAACGCTGATGGTGTAATTTATATTCGGCTGAGTAAAAATTCCACGGGCTATTTGAATGGGAATTAAAACTTGTAAATCTTGATTATTGCCAAAAGAAGAACCTTTGGACGCCAGGAGTCCAATAATTTTAAATTTCGACCCCCTAATGCTGATAGTTTTATTAATCGGATCTTCATCTTTAAACATTTTTTTCAAAAAATCAGAACCAATCATACACACTCGATTGTTGTTTTGAATGTCAAAGAAATTAAAAGCACGTCCTCGTTCTATTTTGGTGCCTGTATTGGCTAAATAATGCTCATTGACACCATATACACTGACTTCTGGATCTGTTTTAACATTGCCGTATTTGACTTCGGCGCTTCCTGTACCTAAAAAAGAAATCGAGGTTTGAGTCCCAGGAAAGTCGTATTGCTCTTTAAAGGCGCGAATTTGATTGTAGTCAATAACGGGATTTATTTTTTTACGTTCTGAACCATTGCGGGAGTTGGTAGCAAAGGCATATCGCTGAAGATTAAAGGTATTGGCCCCCATGCTGGCAAAATTTCCTGAAATGGAATTTTCAAGTGCATCTACGGCGCTCAGTATCCCCACCAGTGACCAAATACCGATGCCGATAATCACAATGGTTAGTATGGTTCTGAGTAATTGGGTTTTGATCGAGTCTAAGGCGATCAAAATATTTTCTTTGAATAAGCCGAGCATAAAATGCGCTATAAGTGTAGGACAAATTTATCGAATTCTTTTGGGCCATATGAACTATTTAGGGGAATTCTCTTTTATAAAGCCTGCAGAAATCCATCTATTTTAAGATATTTGTAATTCACTGAAATACTTCAAGAAAGTGGCACAAAAACCGTCTTTACCCAAAGGAACTAGAGATTTTTCGCCGGAGGTAGTGGCCAAAAGGACCTACATCATCAATACTTTGCGCCATTGCTTCGAGACCTTTGGTTTTCAACCCATAGAAACCCCAAGTTTTGAAAATTCTGAAACCTTGATGGGTAAATACGGCGAAGAAGGGGACCGCCTTATATTTAAAATATTAAACAGCGGTGATTTTTTGGCTAAAGCTGATCAAGACTTTTTAGACCAGCGTGACAGTCAGAAATTAACCCATCAGATCTCTGAAAAAGCTTTGCGTTACGACCTAACAGTGCCTTTTGCGCGCTATGTGGTACAACACCAAAATGAGATTAATTTTCCCTTTAAGCGCTTTCAGATTCAACCGGTATGGCGTGCAGATCGTCCGCAAAAGGGGCGTTTTCGTGAATTTTATCAGTGTGATGCCGATGTTGTCGGGAGTAAATCGCTTTGGCAAGAGGTAGAGCTCATTCAACTCTATGATCGCGCTTTTGATGCGCTTGGCCTTAAAGGAGTGACTGTGCATTTGAACAATCGCAAAATACTCTCTGGCATCGCTGAAGTTATCGGTGCCGCGGATCAGCTTATCGATTTTACTGTCGCACTGGACAAACTTGATAAAGTTGGTAGAGAAAAGGTAGAGGAAGAGATGCTTCAAAAAGGTATTAGCGATTTGGCTATAGAGCGTCTGGCACCACTTTTTCAAACTTATTCTAGCAATTCGGATCAGCTTTTGGCCCTAGAGACTTTGCTCGAAACTTCAGAGGTCGGACTGCTGGGGCTTTCTGAACTTAGATTTGTTCTTGAAACCCTGGAGTCTATGCCATTAAAATCGGCTTTGGTCAGTATTAATTTGACTTTGGCTCGAGGACTGAATTATTACACCGGGGCCATATTCGAAGTTTCTGCCCCCAAAGGGATAAATCTAGGCAGCATAGGTGGTGGTGGACGTTATGATGATTTAACGGGGATTTTTGGTCTCAAGGATATGAGTGGTATTGGGATTTCATTTGGTTTGGATCGTATTTATATGGTGCTAGAAGAGCTTGATTTATTTCCTGATCATGTGACGGCATCCACTAAGGTTTTATTCATCAATTTTGGAGATAAGGAAGCGCTTTATGCTACTCGGGCCATCAGTGCGCTAAGAGATGTAGGTATTGCTGCGGAACTTTATCCAGACGCCGCTAAAATGGGGAAACAAATGACATACGCGGACAAAAGAGCCATACCTCATGTGGTTTTGGCGGGTTCTGATGAGATCAATAACCAACGATATACCCTAAAAAATCTCATTGACGGAAAGCAACAAGCCGTTACTCTAGAAGAATTGGTTGGCATTTTGTCTTAATCCCACAGAATTCGTTTTATGAGTTTAAAAGTTATTCAAGGATTTGCATTGATCTGGCTGTTTTTTTCTTGTAACAATGCAGTAAGGGTTCCTGAAAATACTTCTGCTGAGGTATCTGATTCTTCAGCACTGATTTCTGAATCTCAATCGGTTGAGGTTTCTTCGACCGCTCAAGAAATGCCTGATTCAAATGCCAAAGTTGTCCTGGCGGTACTTGGAGTAATGCAAGATGGCGGGCGGCCTCATTTGGGTTGTGAAAAAAGTTGTTGCGCGCCAGAAACTCTTCAGAACATGAATGATTTTCTCGGCGTTTCGCTCGGGCTTTTTGATCGCGAGCATACCAGTGGCTTTATGATCGAGGCAACGCCAGATTTTGTGGCTCAGTGGCGAACATTAAAAGGTATTTTTCCCGAAATAACCTTAAATACATTCGGCGGTATTTTTTTGACCCATGCGCACATAGGCCACTATCTGGGGTTGGCCTATCTGGGAAAAGAGGCCTTCAATGCTCATGGGACTCCTGTTTATGCCATGCCCAGAATGGCTGAATTTTTAAAAAACAATGGTCCTTGGAGTCAGTTGGTGGCCAATGAAAATATTGAATTGCGCCCTACTGCTGCAAACGACACCCTGCAATTAACCAAAAACCTGAAGGTGGTGCCACTTTTGGTTCCCCATCGTGACGAATATTCCGAAACCGTGGGGTATCAAATTATCGGCCCAGAAAAGTCTGCCTTATTTATTCCGGATATTGATAAATGGGAGCGCTGGGATCGGTCTATTCTCGAATTAATTCAGCAGGTTGATTATGCATTTTTGGATGCTACTTTTTTCGACGGACAAGAATTGAACAATAGGGACATGAGTTTAGTGCCTCATCCTTTTGTGGTGGAAAGCCTCGCCTTATTTGAGCCCCTTGAATTATCGGATCGAAAAAAGGTTTATTTTATTCATTTTAACCATACTAATCCCGTATTGAATAGTGTGAGTGAGGCGACAAATCGCGTAAAGCTTGCGGGTTTCAATATCGCGCAGCAAGGGCAGCATTTTTCGTTGTAATAATAGCTTGTGCTAGTTTAGTATTTGTTCGTGCGTATTATTTACATTTTGCAAGTCAATATTTACCTTGCGATTTCCGGGTCAAAGAATAAATCAATCAATTCAACGTTATTCAATGGAGTCAATCTATTCTCAGCTTCTTTATTGGTTTAATTTGAATAAAGACATACAAGCATAGCATTAATGACATTCGTTTAAAAATCATGATAAAATGAACTACCAAATAACGCTGGCTTTTCTGCTCTTTTGGACATCAATAAACACTTTTGGTCAAGGATGCAGTGATGCTGGTTTTTGCACCATAGATAGTTTTAGAATTTGTATTTGAGTCTCTATGCTCAATTCCCCAATTTACAGGATTTATCAAGGAATTGGTATAACAGATACAATTAGTATGTATTTCCGAATTAATTAAATCTTCGAATTAAAAAATATTCAAGAGTAGAGCATGAATTGGCTATGGCTATTTGCTTTTTCATTATGCCAAAATTGTTGACAGTTTAACCTGTTTTTTCTAATGGTTTTGTTTAAATTAGAAACATAACTTTGTTAGTTCTTGATTGAATTGTAATTTGATAAAACGGAGTGTCTTTTATGTTTAATACAATGTCCCCCCTTGTATTTGCTCAGGGTCCTAAACAAAAAATGGCCACACTCTGCGGTGCGGCCATCTTCTTTTTTTTGTAGCGAGAGGGAGACTTGAACTCCCGACCTCCGGGTTATGAATCCGACGCTCTAACC
>JAYOYS010000022.1:7089-22531 GCA_038153605.1 Flavobacteriaceae bacterium | reverse complement strand
TTGATTGGGATGGGCGCCATTGTTATGGATGATTGTATTGTGGAGCCCTACAGCATTATTGCCGCTGGGGCCGTAGTACCCAAAAATACCCTCATCAAACGAGGTAGTGTATATGCAGGTGTTCCCGCCAAATGTATTAAATCTGTGAGCCCGGAACTCATAGAGGGCGAGATAGAGCGCATCGCCCGCAGCTATGCGATGTATGCCTCTTGGTTTAAGGAGGACTAAAATTCCTTTTGAACTATCTTGATTTTCCTTTCCAAGTATGCGGATTCCAGGTAAAGGAGTTTTTTTAAAGGTTCGGGGTCAGCATTGGTCCAAAATTCAAGTCTAACGGGGTCGATTTCGGCCTGATCATCCTCATCGCATAGAGGTTTTAGTGTATTTGTTACGGCCTTATTTTGGGCAAAGTCCATGTCTTTTAAAAATGCGCCATTTGGATGAAGCCTGAGAAGATTATTGTCGCTAAGAATAGCCTTGGTTTGACGCGCTACAGCAAAGCCCGAATCAATTATGTTGATCTTCTGTGGAATCATGTTTTTAATGGCAGGAATGAGATAGGGGTAATGACTGCATCCCAGGACGATATAATCCACTCCTGCTTCCATCATAGGGGTCAAGTACTGTTTCAGGAGATGCTCAATTTCGGGCCCATCAATGATCCCTTTTTCAATCAAAGGAACCAATCCTTCTCCCACCACTTCAATGCGCTTTATTGAACTGCCAAACTGATTGGCTGTTTCATGAAACAAGCTGCTGTTCAGGGTGCCTTTAGTGGCTAAAACGCCCACTGATTTTGTCATTGAGTTGAGTGCCGCTGGTTTTATAGCAGGCTCAATGCCGATAAAGGGGACGGAGTATTTTTTTCTGAGTGTGGCTATGGCATTTGTGGTGGCCGTATTACAAGCGACCACAATGAGTTTACAACCCTGATCCAGAAGTAATTCAGTATTTTTTATACTAAGATCAATGATGTCTTGAGCAGATTTTGCGCCATAAGGGGCATTACGGCTGTCTGCGAGATATAAGGTATTTTCAAAAGGTAAAAGCTGTTGTATTTCACGCCAAATCGAGGTGCCCCCGACACCGGAATCAAACAAGCCAATGGGCGCATCTTTATTTACCATAGTGTAAAAATAGAAACTGCCCGCGTATCGCGGGCAGTTTCTATAGATTTTTGGGAATTCAGCACAGAAAAAAGAGTTACTAATAGAACCACATCGGCCCTTAAACTCATATCGCTTGGTGCCCTTTGAATTTAACTCAATTAAATTCCAAGTTCTTTCTTTACGTCAGCTAAAAGGTCTTTACCGTCGGCAAGGATTACCCCAGAACCTTGTGTAGCATCCAAAACATATTGAAATCCTTGAGCGCGTGCAACTTTCTGAATCGCTTGACGGGCTTTCTCAAGAATTGGTTGAAAAAGATCAACCTCCTTTTGTTGCAAATCTTGAAGGGCTTGTTGGCGATAAGCACCAATATTATTTTGCATCCCTTGAACTTCCTCTATGCGCTTTCTGTTTTCTTCTTCAGTCTTGTTGGCTGCTTCAGCATCATATTGTGTGATTTTCGCCTGAAGTTCTTTGGTCATCGCTTTGATTTCAGTGTCGTAGGTTTTCTGTAGTTTCTCCAGTTGGCCTTCTGCAGCCTTCATTTCTGGCATTACGGAAACGAGCTCAGTGGTATTGATGTGGGCCACCTTTGATTGAGCGAAAACGGTTGTTTGCGCGCCGAAAAACAAAAGGGCGGCTAAAAGTAATACGTTGAGTTTTTTCATTTGTTAGGGTATTAAATTTCTGTTTTTAAGTTTACTAAGTTTTAAATTCCTGAGCCATCTCCGCCCCCTGGAGGAACTGGAGGGCCGCCCGGTGGCCCTTGGGCCCCATTAGAACCCTCATTATTGCTATTATTTTGTACTCCATTAATAGAGTCTAATCGTCTTTGTCTTTTATCTAAGAGCTCTTGACGTCGGGCTTCAAATTCAGCTTGCTTCACCAGACGGATTGAATCGCGTTTGCGGCGGCGTTCTTCCATCATGGCTTCACGCTGATTCTTTTTATCCGCAATAACTTGTTCGCGCTCACTCAATGCTTCGCTTTCTTCTGCGCTTAGGGCTTCTTCTTTTTCAATTTCTTTTCCTTGCTTACGATTTAGGGCCTCCTCTCGCTTCGCTGCACGATTAATACTTCGCAAGATTTGATCTGAGACATCATTGCGTTTGGCTGCAAACAACATCACGACATCAGCAGATTTATCAAAAATGAAATCGTATTTTTTAGCCTCGGCTAATTCTTGAACGAGATTAAACACCTGATCTTGAATAGGCTGAACTAGCTGGCGGCGTTGTAGGTCTAGATCTCCACCTGGGCCGAAGCGGTTCTGCTGATAGGCGATCATCTCGTCTTCTAAAATCTTAATTTCTTCTTCTTGCTCTTCGATGAGCTCTTTTGTCAATAAAAAGCGTTCATTACTCAAATTGAGTTTGAGTTGTTCAATCTCTTGGCGCATTTTATCCAAATCGCGTTTCCACTTACTCACCTTGGAACTGAGTTGATTTTTTGCCTCTTGGTATTCAGGTACATTTTCTAAAATGTATTCCATATCGATATAACCAATGCGCGCGCCTTTTTGTGCGTGACTTGCCGTGAAGCTTGCCGCAACAAATGCGATGGAAAACAAGACCTTAAGTGCATTCATAATTCTGTGTTATTGCATAGAAATAATCGTGCCACGATTTAAAATTGTTGACCGATAATGAAATGGGTTTCCCAACCATTTCTTCCTACACCGTTCAATACTGGATCGAATCCGTAGCCAAAATCAATCCCTAATAAACCAAAGGCGGGCATAAATATACGAATTCCTGCGCCTGCAGAACGCTTAATGTCAAATGGATTATAATTCCTAAAAGAATCATAAGCCGCACCACCTTCGACAAAAGAGAGAACGTAAATTGACGCCAATTGTTTTAAGGTAATAGGATATCTTAATTCTAAGGAGAATTTATTGTAAATCGCGCTTCCGTCGTTGGTACTTAAGGATTGGTTTGGATAACCTCTTAACTGGACGACCTCACGACCGTCAAGACTGAAGGCTCCAAGACCATCACCCCCTAAGAAAAAGCGCTCAAATGGAGGAATGCCGCGATATTTGTTATAGGCCCCAAGGAATCCAAATTCTGCTTTTGGTCTCAAGACTAAATCCCCAACAAGGGTTGAATACCAGGTCGCTTGAAACTTGACTTTATAATACTCTAACCAATTAAAACGTGTTTGATCTATTTCAGAAATACGCTCTTGAGCATCTACAGCCTCTCCATCAGTTGGATCATTGGCCAAGACTTCCTGTAAGTCTTTGCGCTCCTGGTCAAGTCCCTTATAGTCGACCCCGTTAAAGGCAGAATAAGGTAGGGACAACTTTGCATTGAGGCTGAAGTCTGAACCATATCGCGGATAAATTGGGTTAGCGGATGTACTGTTACGACCAATGCCTATGGTGTAGGCGAGGTTGTTAGAATACCCATCCCCAAAAGTGAATAGCCCTGTGTTATAGTTGCGTAAATCAAAATGCTGGAAACTCAAAGATTGCGATAGCTGGAAGTAATCATCAGGCCACTTTAGGCGCTTGGCAATACCCACAGAACCTCCTGTAATTAAAAATCTTCGATCTGTATCGCGTTCACGAGTTTGAAAATTAAATAGATATTGTACGGTATGTGAAAAGGAAGTACTGAACTGTATGGGTCGTTCACCGCCAAGCCAAGGCTCCATTATCGATAAACTATAGGTGGAATAAAATGTACTGGCTTGAGCACGCAACGAAAAACGTTGCCCATCACCCATTGGTAGGGGATGCCAAGCTTCTTTATTAAAAATGTTACGCAGTGAGAAGTTATTAAATGAAAGACCAAGTGTGCCAACAAAGCCACCTCCACCATAACCTCCTTGCAATTCGATTTGACTTGAGCCTTTCTCTATTACAGAATACTCAAGATCAAGCGTCCCATTATTTGGATCCAAATTATTAAAATTTGGGGTCAATTGTTCGGCATCAAAATAACCCAGCTGCCCCAGTTCTCGGATGGTTCTTATCACATTACGCTTGCTGTATTTTTCACCAGGGCGTGTGCGCAATTCGCGATATATGACGTGGTCGTTTGTTTTGTCGTTCCCCACCACGGTCACATGATCGAAATAAGTCAGTTTATTTTCTTTGATACGTATTTCAAAATCAATGGTATCGCCACGCACGGCAACCTCTACAGGGTTAATTTGAGAAAAGAGATACCCTTCGTTTTGATAAAGGTTCGTCAAGTCTGCAGCATCTGGATCGCTGTTGTCTGCAATACGCTCTTGTAAAAGGGTCCCGTTATAGGTGTCGCCCTTACCAATGGCCATATATTGTTTTAAAAACTCATCGGTGTAAACACTGTTCCCAATAAAACGAATATCTCCGAAATAGTACTTTTTACCTTCTTCAATGGTTAGGTCCAAAGCGATGGCTTTGTCACTCAAAACGCGTAACGTATCCTTGATGATGCGCGCATCTCGATAACCATTTTCTTTGTATTTCTGGATCAAATTAGCTTTGTCCTCGTCAAATAGTGCCTCAGTATACTTTGATTTTTTCCACAGGCGCAATGGGTTTTTTTGCTTCACATTCTTGAGGAAACGACGAAGTTTTCGATCACTGAGGTCCTTGTTGCCCTCAAAATTGATCTCGGTGACTTTAACGCGTTCCCCACGATCAATCAAAATACGCATGTCTTGTGCAATAGCAGTACCTGTAGAGTCTAAAATAGGTATGGTGGTAATCATCACATTGGTATTGAGAAAACCGTGCTCAGCGTACTTGTTGATGATGTGATTCTTGGTTGTCGTAATCAGATTTTTGGTGATTTTCGTGCCTTCTTTGAGCTCATTGTCATTAATAATCTCGGTGCGTTGGCCTTTGCGAACCCCATCAATAATTACTTTGTTTAGTTTGGGTAGTTCAACAATGTAGAGTTCCAAATCAACTTCGGTGCCCTCAATATTGGTGACATAAAAAGCGATATCACTAAATAGATTTTGTGCCCAAAGTTTTTTAGTAATACTGCTGAGTTTTTCTCCCGGGATGTAAACTTGATCGCCAACCTTTAAGCCTGTAAAGGCAATGACCGTATTTTCATTGAAGTTCTGGGCACCGGTAACCTTGATGCTTTTTATGGTGTATTTAGTTCCGCTGTCGAGCTCTTTTTTCTGGGCCAAAACAGAAGGGGACCAAAATAAGCAAAGCCCCACCCAAAGGAGGAGCTGTATCAATATATTTTTGGCGTAATTAGGCGTTAAGTTGTTCGCTCGTCTTTCCAAATCTTCGTTCTCTATTTTGATAGTCCAAAATGGCGTTGTACAAATGGGCCTTAGTGTAATCTGGCCAAAGTGTCTCCGTAAAATGCAATTCTGCATAGGCTATTTGCCAAAGTAGAAAATTGCTAATTCTTTGTTCGCCACTGGTCCTAATCAACAAATCTACATCGGGTAGGTCCCGGGTGTAAAGATGATTATTAATAATGGATTCGTTAATATCCGACGGCGAAATTAGGTTATTTTTAACTTTGAGACTAATCTCTTTTATGGTTTTTGTAATTTCTTCTCGGGAACCATAACTCAGGGCCAAAGTCAAGGTCATATGGGTGTTTTCGCGGGTGCGATCCAAAACTGATTTTAGGTCTTTCCGGGCCTTGTCGGGAAGGGCATCAAGGTTGCCAATAGCATTAAGGCGGATTCCATTTTTTTGTAGGGTTGGTAATTCCTTATCTAAGGCTTTTACCAAGAGCTTCATCAGGGCCTGGACTTCGAGTTGTGGCCTTCGCCAGTTTTCCGTTGAGAAGGCGTAGAGTGTTAGATTTGGGATGTTGAGTTCAGCACATGCTTCAACGATTTCACGGACTGATTCTGCCCCTTGTTCATGACCAAAAACCCGAAATTTACCTCGGCTTATTGCCCAACGACCGTTGCCATCCATAATTATGGCAATGTGCCTTGGCAATTTGTCTTGATCGATATTGTGTGCTGCGCTCATCAAAAATTACAATAACACGGCTTTCGCCCAAAGGCGTAGGTAAAGGTCACGCCCGTAAACACGTACCAATCATTATTGGTGGTGTCGCCGAAAGTTACATTATTTACCTCGGAATCGCTAATAATTGCACTGCCATCTAGACCATCGGTAAAACTGTATCGAGCGCCGATTTCTAAACCGATTAAAAATTTGGTACCCAAGGTTTTTTTAAGGCCCAAAACCATAGGAATGGCATAAGTAGTCTCACGACCAACCGGGTCAAAAAGGGGTAGGACCAAAGCGTCGTACCAAGTGTATGTAAAACCGGTATACATATAAGGGGTGAAAGCGGGTGCGCCCTCATGCAAGTCAAATTCCCAAAATGTATATTCCACCCCAAGCGAAATTTCACTTAAAGTATTTTCAAAAGCATAACCCCTTTGGAGTCTTCGGGTATCTTTTGAATCGAGATCGTCAGCGATGATTTGCCCTACTAGGTAGGTCAGTCTGAAGGCATGACGATTGCTCCTATTCCATTTGGCAATGCCACCAAAAGTAGGTCCTGCCGGGGCAATAAACTGGGTATCACCGACATCACCTATATAGTTAGACCCACCGACAAAAGCACCGAGCTCATAAGTTTGGGCATACCCCTTTTTTAATGGGCTGATTGCCAGGATGCAGAGAAGAAGAATAAGGTATAACTGGTCGCGCATGGGCTGCTTAAAGGGTGCAAATATAGCAATTAAGTTTTTGGCTTATTTCTCTTTGGAAACAAGCATTGAATTAACTTTGATTTTGTTTAAATATTGTAGACAAAACCTTATTAAGGAAGGAGATGCATCCTGAGGATCTTCCAATACTCTGTTATATCAGAAAATAACATGGCTAGATATATAATTTTACGGCTAATTGCGTTTGTCTTCACCCCAGTAAAGTTTATCCCGCAAGGTTTTGATGAAGGATGATTCAGGAAGGTGAACCATTTTTATGCGAAAATCGGCCTTATTAAGTATGATCTCAGAATCATTAGGTAGCGATTCTGTGCGAGAGTCTAGAGACATTAAGTGATGGGACGCCCCCGAAGATACCTTGAGCTTTACCGTGCGATCATCAGGGATGATTAGCGGACGCGCGTTGAGATTATGTGGCGCAATAGGGGTGATGAGCAGATTAGCGGACTCCGGATGTATGATAGGTCCTCCACAGCTTAAACTATAACCCGTTGAGCCGGTTGGGGTAGCCACAATAAGGCCATCGCTCCAATAGGTATTCAGATGTTCTTGGTCTACCCAAACATCCACCCGAATCATTGAGGTGTTGTCTTTTCGGTTTATAGAGACTTCATTAAGGGCAAAATTCCAATTTTTTGTGGGCTGACTTAAAGCCTTTGTTTCGACCTGAATTAGGGTACGCTCACTAATGCGATATGCGCCAGAGATTAAGTTGGTGAGTTCATCGGCTATCGCTTCTTTGGGAATTGTGGATAAAAAACCTAATCGACCAGTATTAATCCCTACAAGTGGAATATTGAGATGGCGTACGTAAGTTGCCGCCTTTAACATAGTCCCATCACCACCCACACTGATAAAAAAGTCCAATTCGGCATCTGCTGTATCGATAATTTCGATACGCTCGGCGTTTGCGATTTTAATTTGATGTGTTTGCAATAAATCCCAAAGTTCCCGAATCATGAACACTTTTATATTCAGGGCAAAAAGGGTATCAAGTATGACCTCAATAAAATGTTCTGAGCCTTTGTGATAAAACTGTCCAAATACGGCTACACGTGTCATTATAAATAAGAGGGGATTAAATATTTAGATACTTGTCGAGGTACTCTGATCGCTCTTTGAGCTGATTAAGGGTACTGTCTTTTTCATGTACCGAAATAATGTCAAAACCATAGCGTCTTAGGGCCTCAATACAGATTGTAATGGTGTCTGAAGAGACTTTTAAAGTAATTTGAGTCATGTCATTATTTTGCCTTGACACAAAGGCACCAAATAATTTTCCTCCATTGGATTCTAAAATTTGAGTGAGCTCCGCCAAGGAATAATCGCTGGTTTTACGGCTTACAATCAATACCACTCCCTCAGCCGATAAGAAGGGCGTGCTGTGAAATAGTTGCATGATATCATTGAGCTCGTAATAACCCTGATAGTAGCCTTGCTCGTCTACCACAGGCATAATGTTGGTTTGATGCTGGGCAAAAGTCTCGAGAATTTTGAACCAAGAATTTTGAGGCCTCACAAAAAAAGGCGATAAAGCGAATTGAACTTCACTCAAGGTCATACTGGGATTCATACAAAGTGCATCGGTTTCACTCAGTGCCCCTAAATAAAAATCGTCTTTGGTGACCAATACATGCGATAATGAACTATGACTCAATGTATCGCGAACATCCACCAATGTATCGTTAAGACCAAAGGGCTTATGATCGTTGATGATGAAATTCGTGCTGTCCATGAGCGAATTTTTGTGCAAATTACTCAAAATTACCCGCTTTTATCGCTGATCAAGTTTGTATTTTTGTCCCTCATTAATTCGCTATGACCAGACTCAGTGTTAATATCAATAAAATCGCCACTCTGCGCAATGCCCGTGGCGGCAATGTACCTGACTTAATTCAAGTAGCTGTTGATGCCCAAAAATTTGGGGCTCAAGGCATCACTATACATCCTCGGCCTGACGAGCGACACATTCGCTATCAGGATGCGGTGGATCTAAAACCTGTGGTGCACACTGAATTCAATATAGAAGGCAATCCCCAATCCAAATTTCTTGGCCTTATCGAAAAATTGCGCCCGGATCAGGTGACTTTAGTCCCTGACGCTGATGACGCCATCACCTCAAATGCGGGTTGGGACACCATAAAGCATCATGCGAAATTAAAAGAGATCATAAAGGGTTGTAAGAATATCGGGGTGCGCACCTCAATTTTTGTGGCGCCTGATTTAAAAATGATTGAGGGGGCCGCTGCCTGTGGCACGGACCGAATAGAGCTTTATACAGAGGCTTATGCACATGGCTACCGAGCAAACCCAGAAAAAGCAGTGGTGCCTTACGCCGCTGCAGCTCTACGGGCTCATGAGTTTGGGCTTGGGGTCAATGCCGGGCACGACTTATCCCTGGAGAATATCGAATATTTTGCCCAACAAGTACCCCATTTGGCTGAGGTTTCAATAGGGCATGCCTTGATTTGCGAGGCACTTTATCAGGGGTTGGAAACAGTGATTAAGGGCTATCTCAAAAAACTTGGGTATTGATTTTGCACAGTCACATTGTGGGATCCGGAAAACCTTTGGTCATTTTACACGGATTCTTGGGCATGGGAGACAATTGGAAATCTTTGGCCCTAAGTATGGCTGAAGCTGGCTTCCAGGTTCATCTAGTGGACCAGCGTAACCACGGGCGTAGTTTTCACCACCCAGAATTTAATTATGAGCTTTTGACTCAAGATTTAAAGGCTTATTTAGATCATCATGGGATAGACCAAATTGTATTGCTAGGTCATTCCATGGGCGGTAAAACGGCCATGAATTTTGCTACTCAGTATCCTGATTACGTGACTCATTTAGTGGTGGCTGATATTGGTCCGAAGGAATATCCGCCCCATCATCAAGCTATATTAAAGGCGCTTAATCATTTGCAACAAAGTGGGCCAACCTCAAGAAAACACGCCGATCAGCTTTTGTTTGAATATATCTCTGAAGCGGGGATTAGACAGTTTCTTCTGAAAAATATTTATTGGGCAGAGCCAGAGCGATTGGCCCTTCGATTAAACCTGGAGGCCCTAACCCAAAACGCAGACCAGATTGGTACCGCCCTCCCCATAAATGTGTTATTTGCCGGTCCTACACTATTTCTCAAAGGGGCCAAATCGGCATATATTTTGCCTGAGGATCAGGCGGGTATAACGCGTCATTTTCCTCTAGCAAAATTTATTGAGATCCCGCGAGCGGGCCATTGGCTGCACGCTGAAAATCCAAAAGATTTTCTGGCCGCATTTCTTGCTTTTATACAAGGCTAAGCGGACAACAAGTCCCTTGCAAATCCCTAAGGACAAATCTTGTGGGATAAGCTGAAAAGAATTACTTTTGCCACCTATTTTTAAGGCGTAAACCACATGGAAATCAATAGAAAGAACATTGACAAACTTAATGCGGTAATTACCGTGAATATCAAAGCCGCAGATTATAAAGATCAGGTGGAAAAGGTTTTGTCAAATTATAAGAAAAATGCCAATATTCCTGGATTTAGAAAGGGCCATATCCCTATGGGTATGGTGAAAAAACAATTTGGAAAGGCTGTTCTTGTAGAAGAAGTAAATAAATTACTTCAAGAGAAGTTGAATGAATACCTCAAAAAAGAGGAAATCGACATTCTGGGAAATCCATTGCCAAAAAATGAAGTAGAAATTGACTGGGGCCAAGAAGACTTTAGTTTTGAATTTGAATTAGGTCTTGCGCCTGAGTTTACAGTTGATGTAGCCAAAAAGGCTACCGTGCATTATCAAATCGAGGCAGATAAAGCCATGATCGAGAATCAAATTAAGACGATTCGCAACCAGTACGGTAAGTTGATTGCCAAAGATAAAGCTGAGGCCGGTGACGAACTTACGGGAATATTCTTTAGTGAAGATGATGGGATTGACAACAAAGCGACTTTTGATTTGGAATTGATCGGCAGTAAAAAACAACGCGAGGCTCTTGTCGGTGTTGGGGTGGGTACTCAAGTGACCTTAAATACTAAAGGCCTTTTCAAAGAGCAAAGAGATTTGGAGCGTATGTTAGGAATTGACGCTGACAAAGCAAAGAATCTCAAAACGGACGTTGTTTTTACAATCTCTGAAATTAACCAAAGAGAAAAAGCAGAACTCAATCAAGAATTGTTTGACAAGCTTTTTGGTCCTGGAAATGTCAGTTCAGAAAAAGAGCTTAAAGAAAAAATCAAAGAAGATGCAGAGCGCCAGTTTGTGCAACAGAGTGATCAAAAGCTTTTGAATGACGTCATCGACACCTTGATCGAAAATACAAAATTTGATCTGCCAGAAGACTTTTTGAAACGTTGGATCCAAAGTACGGGTGAGGCTAAGTATACAGCCGACGAAGCTGCTGCAGAATACGAGCGCAGCGTGAAGGGTTTGCGTTATCAGTTAATCGAAGGAAAATTACGTGAAGAAAACGAGGAATTGCAAATGAAATTTGAGGACCTCAACGCCTATGCTCATGAAATGATCAAAATGCAGATGATGCAATACGGTCACCCAAATCCAACGGATGAAGAAGTAACCGGCATTGTGGCGCGTATCATGAGCAATGAAGATGAGGTACGCCGCCTCAGCGAACAACTCAACACCAAGAACCTCTTGGCCTTTTTTAAAGCTAAGGCCAAATTAAAAACTAAAAAAGTAAGCTACGAGGAATTCATCAAACAAGCCTACGCTTAATGCTGAATGAAAATACTTATCTTTAAAGCGTTGAACCTGAAAATCTCAACGCTTTTTTTCTCCCAAAAAACACTAGAGTTAGCACTATGAACTACGCAGAAGAATTTAAAAAATTTGCCACTAAAGATCAGGGCATTAGCAGTACCTATTACGATAAAATTATCAGTAGTATGACCCCTGTGGGGCTTACGCCAAACATCATCGAAGAGCGTCAGATGAATATCGCGATTTTTGATGTGTTCTCGAGACTCATGATGGACCGCATCATTTTCTTGGGTACGGGTATTAATGATCAGGTAGCCAATATTGTTCAGGCTCAGCTGCTCTTTTTAGAGAGTGTGGATTCCAGTAAAGACATTCAAATATACATTAACTCCCCAGGAGGTAGCGTGTATGCTGGTCTGGGCATTTACGATACCATGCAGTTTATTAAGCCTGATGTGGCGACCATTTGTACGGGTATGGCAGCTTCTATGGCAGCGGTGTTGCTTTGTGCGGGCGCGGCGGGCAAGCGCAGTGGATTGACCCATTCCAGAGTGATGATCCACCAGCCAATGGGTGGTGCTCAAGGACAGGCTAGTGATATTGAAATTACTGCCAAAGAGATTTTGACACTTCGTGACGAGCTTTACGCCATTATTGCGCATCACAGTGGTCAGTCTGTAGAGAAAGTTCACGCCGACAGTGATCGCGACTACTGGATGAAGTCAGACAAGGCCTTGGAATATGGCATGATTGACGAAATCTTGACGCGGGACAAAACCAAATAATCATGGCTAAAGAAGTTTTGTCTTGTTCTTTTTGTGGGCGTAAAAAGCCAGAAACCAATCTGCTGATCGCCGGGAATTCAGCCCATATTTGTGATGAGTGTATTGAGCAAGCCCATGGCATAGTGCTGCAAGAACACAAACACGAACAGCAACATGGACTCGATGGAGAAGTGATGCTGAATAAGCCAAAGCAAATTAAGGCTTTTTTGGATGACTATGTGATCGGACAGGAGCAAACCAAAAAGGTCATGTCTGTAGCCGTTTACAATCACTACAAAAGATTACTTCAGCCTGAAGACGATCAATCGATTGAAATCCAAAAGAGCAATATCATCATCGTAGGGCAAACCGGTACCGGTAAAACCCTTATGGCCAAAACCATCGCCAAGATGCTCAATGTGCCTTTGGCCATTGTCGATGCTACAGTGCTAACGGAGGCTGGTTATGTAGGGGAGGATGTCGAGAGCATTTTGACCCGACTTCTGCAAGCGGCAGATTACGATTTAGACAAAGCAGAAAAAGGGATAGTGTTTATCGATGAGATCGATAAAATTGCCCGAAAAAGCGACAACCCAAGCATCACCCGTGATGTGAGCGGGGAAGGGGTGCAACAGGCCCTGTTAAAACTCCTGGAAGGCACAGTGGTAAACGTGCCCCCAAAAGGCGGACGCAAGCATCCGGATCAGAAGTTTATTGAAGTCAATACAGAGCATATTTTGTTTATCGCCGGTGGCGCCTTCGATGGCATCGAGCGGCATATATCTAAAAGGCTAAATCGTCAGTCCGTGGGGTTCAGTGCCTCAAAAAAACAAACGGGTACGGACCACGAATTACTCTCTTTTGTCACGCCAAAAGACCTCAAGGATTTTGGACTGATTCCAGAAATCATTGGGCGATTGCCCGTGCTGACCTTTATGAAGCCTTTAGACGCCGAGGCTTTGCGCGCCATTCTCACTGAGCCTAAAAACGCCATCATCAAACAATACATCAAATTGTTTGAGATGGATCAGATCAAGCTAAACTTTACCGATGAAGCCCTGGATTATATCGTGACCCAGGCCGTGGAATACGCCCTAGGAGCTCGCGGTTTGCGCTCCTTGTGTGAGACGGTATTAACCGATGCCATGTTTGACCTGCCGGGTTCTGAAACCCTGGAGCTCGAAGTGGATTTAGACTTTGTGCAGCGTCATTTGAGCCCAGACACCCTTAATACTTTGAGGGCGGTTTCTTAAAGGCTGATTTCTCGCTCCATTTATCCAAATTGTCGAATGATTTATGCTGCGTGCTTGAACTCAAGTTGGCGTTCGATCAGTTGTTCATTGGGAGTAACTCCTCAATAAAATCACGTCGATTAGACAGGCGCGGCACTTTGTGTTGACCACCCAGTTTTTCTTTGCTCTTGAGCCAGTCGTAAAATAGTTTGGGACGTACTGAAACAATCTGCGGTGGATTCAAAGTAATGTTTCCTGCGCGTTTGGCCTCATAATCTGAGTTCAGGTCCTGTAAGGCTTTGTCCAGGATTTGACCAAAGACCTCGAGGTTTTTTGGGGGTGTTTTAAATTCAATGAGCCATTGGTGGGCGCCTTTGGCTTTACCGTCCATAAAAATGGGCCCAGCGGTGTAATCCACAATTTCTGCTTCCTGCACGCGGGCGGCGATGCGCAGGGCTTCCTCGGCGTTTTCGATGATGAGCTCTTCCCCAAAAACGTTTATGTGGTGTTTGGTGCGCCCAGTGATTTTAATGCGGTAGGGCGATAAATTCGTAAAACGAACCGTATCCCCGATGATGTAACGCCAAAGCCCTGCATTGGTGGTGATCACTACAGCGTAATTTTTTCCGATTTCAACCTGACTCAGTGGGATAACTTTTTGATGGTTCGTTTCATAGGTATCCATGGGGATGAACTCATAAAAAATTCCGTAGTCCAGCATGAGCAAAAGCTCGTCTGAATTGCTTTGGTCCTGCAGGGCAAAAAAGCCTTCTGAGGCATTGTAAATTTCGTAATACCTAAAATCGGATTTGGGCAAGAGGTTTTTATATTGATCCTTGTAGGGGTCAAAGTTTACCCCTCCGTGGAAATAGACCTCGAGTTGGGGCCAAATCTCATGTAAATGGGCTGCCCCTGTGGTTTGCAAGACTTCGTTGAGTAAAACCAGCATCCAAGAAGGTACCCCCGCTAGACTTGAGACCCGCTCTTTTATGGTCTCTTGGACGATGGCTTGAAGCTTCACTTCCCAGTCTGAGAGCAAACTTACCTCGTTACTTGGAGTGCTGCTGAATTCGGCCCAAAAGGGCATATTATCGATCAAAATAGCCGAAAGATCCCCATAGACGGTGCCCTTGTCTTCGTAGAGTTTTTTGCTGCCTCCCAGACGCAAGTTTTTACCGACAAAAAGTTGAGAATCCGGATGATTGTGCAGATAGACACAGAGCAAATCCTTGCTGGCGGCATAATGACAATCTTCCAAAGCCTCTGGGCTCACCGGTATGAATTTACTCTTTGTATTTGAGGTGCCGCTAGATTTAGCGAACCACTTGATCGGAGTGGGCCAAATGACATTAGTCTCTCCTGAGCGCGCCCGCTCGATAAGCCCTGCCTTAGTGGTATAATTGCCCACGGGTGCATTTCGGGCAAAATCATCGTAATTCATGATGGTGTCAAAACCGTAGGTCTGACCATATTGGGTTCCCTTGCCTTTTTGGATAAGGTACATCAATAGCTCGTCCTGAACTTCGTGGGGGTATTTAAAAAATAACTCCATCTGATGAATTCGCTTTTTTAGGAACCACGAAGCGATGGAATTGACGATCGGAATTGGCATATTTACCCTATCTTTAGGTGCTAAAATTACTACTTTTTTACATGGAATTTCAAGGGGTTTTGAGAAAAATGGCCACCCAAATGGCCACACCAATCGATTACTATTTAGTGCTGGGCGATCACCCGATTCATATGAATCAACTTTTGGATCAAAACCTAAAATTGAGTTTTGTGGGTTATGAGTGTTTGAACTGTGGTAGCGACGCTCCGATCTTTAGACAGGGCTTTTGTAAATCTTGCTTTTTTGAGGCCCCGCAAGCCGCAGAATGGATCATTCGTCCAGAACTCAGCCAAGCGCATCTCGGCATTGAGGACCGCGATCTGGCTTACGAGCAAAAAATGCAACTCCAACCCCA
>JAYOYS010000022.1:0-6989 GCA_038153605.1 Flavobacteriaceae bacterium | reverse complement strand
TCGGCATTGAGGACCGCGATCTGGCTTACGAGCAAAAAATGCAACTCCAACCCCACGTGGTTTACCTGGCTAACAGCAGTGATGTCAAAGTCGGGGTGACCCGAAAAAGTCAAATTCCCACCCGATGGATTGATCAAGGCGCCCATGAAGCCCTGCCTATAGTCGAGGTGCCTAATCGCTACTTAGCAGGGATTGCAGAGGTGGCGCTAAAAGATCACGTTTCGGATAAAACAAACTGGCGGACTATGCTCAAAAACGAGGTGTTGGATGCGGATCTCAAGGCTTGGCAGGATAAACTCGCGCCCTATTTACCCGATGAAGTAAAACCCTATTTATACGCCGGACAAGAAACCCATCTGGAATTTCCCGTCTTGGCCTATCCCGAAAAGCCAAAGTCATTAAATCTGATCAAGACGCCTAGTTATGAGGGTGTGCTCAAAGGCATCAAGGGTCAGTATCTGATTTTTGAAGACCAAACCGTGTTTAATGTGCGCAGTAACGAAGGTTTGGTGGTAGCGCTGTCTTTGGCTTAGTCATTTGAAGAAAAACTCAAATCAATCTCTTGGTGCTTTTCCATTTTAAATCGCTTGCGGAATAAGGCTACCCCGAGATACATAAATGGCGTATCGCAGGCCGCTACAAGAACTTTGAATAAATAACCACTGAGCAGTAGGCCTCCGAATAGCGCCCAGTCTATTTTACCAAAGACACAGAGCAGAAACAAAACCGATGCGGTATCCACAAACTGGGATAAAAAGGTCGAAAAATTATTGCGCAACCAAAGATGTTTGCCCTTGGTGAGGTTTTTCCAAAAGTGGTAGAGGTGGATGTCGATGTATTGGGCCAAAAGGTAAGCAATCATCGAGGCTAAAACCGCCAAAACTGTGGCGCCGAATACCTTGTCAAATAAGGCGTTGTCAATCGGGCTCCAGTCTGTGGCGGGCACCGCTTGCCCGGTATTGATAATAAGCAATGAAAAAATCGAGGCAAAGATGCCAGCTGTTACTACGCGATTGGCCAATTTTTTGCCATAAATCTCACTGATCAGATCCGTGATTAAAAAGGTGATGGGATAAGGCAAAATCCCTACAGAAATCTCAAAAGTGTAGAGGCCGAAAAAGTCCCAGTAAAAGAACTTTTGAAAAATCAGATTAGACACCACAAGCGAGCAAATAAATAAGGCCCCAAGGATGATATAAATATGCAGTGCCAGGGTTTTGTCTTTTGCTGTCATGGTGTTTTTTTGATTAAACCCGCAGGGATTCCCTGCCAGTTGATTATTTTCGCTTAAGGTAAAAGTAAACGATTATCGAGCCACTTCAAAATATTTATATCGGTCTAGGCAGTAACCTAGGAGATCGCATGGGACACCTCCAAAAAGCGCTCGATCAAATGTTTGAGCGCGTAGGTCAGGTACAGCAAATTTCTCGAGTCTATCAGAGTCCGGCTATGGGGTTTGAGGGGGAAGATTTTTTGAACGCTGTGGCTCATCTGCAAACTGATATGGCCCCTGAGTTGGTAATGCAAGAATTACTATCCATCGAACGAGATTTGGGGCGCAGACGCGGCACTAGCGGGAGTCAAACTGAGCAAAGTACGGAGTCTAAAAATACCCAAGGCAAGGACCGCCAGTATTGCAGCCGCAGCATTGACCTAGATCTTTTAGCCTATGGGGATGTGGTACTCGCTGGTCCTGAATTGACCTTGCCCCATCCTCGGATTCAGAATCGGTTATTTGTGCTGCAGCCATTTTTGGATGTTGCCCCAAATTGGCAGCATCCTGCGCTTGGCCTAAGCTTGAATGAACTGCGGGAGCGATGTACAGATAGCAATCCGCCTAAACCCATTGCCCAGTGGCTTAAAAACCCGAGTGCGAAATACGATTTTACGGCTTTGCGTTATGTGGCCATAGAGGGCAATATCGGTGCTGGAAAAACCTCATTAGCCCAGATGATTGCCCGCGATTTTAAGGGTAAGCTCATATTGGAGCGTTTTGCGGATAATCCATTTTTACCCCAGTTTTATCAGGATCCGGAACGCTATGCTTTCCCGTTGGAGATGTCTTTTTTGGCGGATCGGTTTCAACAACTCGCCGAGCAAAGTGCCCAATACGATTTGTTTAGCGATTTAATCATTACGGATTACGACCGCTACAAGTCCTTGATTTTTGCCAAGATTACTTTGACCGCAACAGAATTTGACCTGTATCAAAAGTTTTTTCACATGATGCATCGCGAATTGTCCAGACCCAATGTTTATGTTTACTTGTCTCAGTCTACCGAGCGCCTTTTGGACAACATAAAATTGCGCGGCCGCCCATATGAGCAATCGATCGACGCGGATTACCTGCAAAAAATACATTCGGGTTATTTAACTCATTTGAGCATTGAGGCCCACCAGGGTAAAGTGATTCGGATTGATCTGGACGATTTAGATTTTGTGAAGCGCCGCGGGGATTATCTGAAGATTCTGGATATAATTACAAAGCATACCGCTTAAAAGCTTCCCAAAGCACCATACCCGCACTGACTGAAATATTCAGCGAATGCTTGATGCCGTGTTGCGGGATTTCCAAAACACCATCGCAGAGGTCGACGATATCTTGAGCCACACCTTTGACTTCATTTCCAAAAACTAATGCGATTCCCTGGTCGGGTGCCGTATCCCAGTTTTGGAGCAGGGTCGCCCCTTCAGCTTGCTCTACGGCCCAAACTTTGACCCCCTGTTTTTTCAGTGTCATTATGGCCTCATGGGTATCGGGGTGATACGTCCAAGGCACACTTTCTGTAGCGCCAAGGGCAGTTTTGTGAATGTCCCGATGAGGAGGTTGCGCAGTAATGCCACAAAGGTGCAAGTGGGCCGCCATAAAGGCGTCGGCTGTTCGAAACACCGAGCCGATATTGTTAAGGCTGCGAATATTGTCCATTACCACGTGGATGGGGTAGCGCTCCATCGCTTGAACAGCGTCCAAATCAGGACGATCTAATTCGCTATTTTCGAGTTTCCGGTGTTTCATAATGCCTTGCAAAAATAAGGCTTTCCTTAGTCGCAAAGAATTGGACCGGAGAATTTTCTAAAATTTCATTTAATAAGTACCTTAGCCCGTCTAGCGCAAAACCTAAGCATGGCCAAAAAAATCACCCCTTTAATGCAGCAGTACCAGGGCATCAAAACCAAGTACCCTGATGCTTTGTTGCTTTTTCGTGTTGGAGATTTTTACGAGACCTTCGGCGAGGATGCTGTGCGCGCTGCAGAGATTTTAAACATTACCCTTACGGCCCGCAACAATGGGGGGGATCAAACTGAGCTGGCGGGCTTTCCGCATCACGCGCTGAACACCTACTTGCCGAAACTCGTTATGGCGGGTTGTCGCGTAGCTATTTGTGATCAGCTGGAGGATCCAAAGCAGACCAAAACCATAGTCAAGCGCGGGGTAACTGAACTTGTCACGCCAGGAGTAGCTTTTAATGACGACATTCTTCAGCGCAAGAGCAATAACTTTTTAGCGGCTGTTAGTGGCGACCAAAACTTGAGTGGAGTCTCTTTTTTGGACATTTCTACCGGAGAGTTTTTGGTGGCTCAAGGCGATCGGGCCTATGTTCAGGCCTTACTGCAAAAGTTCAATCCCGCTGAGGTGCTTTGGCACAAGAGAGAACGCATGAGCGTTCAAAAATCCACTGCTCAGGGGCATGCCTTTTTCTTAGAGGATTGGGTCTTTCAAAAGGCCTACGCCGATGATTTGTTGCTCGGACATTTTAAGACCAAAAGCCTCAAAGGATTTGGCGTAGATAAACTGGAATTAGGGGTTATCGCTGCCGGGGCCATACTGCATTATATCAGCACCACCCAGCATCGGGATTTAAGTCATATTACCACAATTGCGCGGATTGCTCAAGACCAATACGTCTGGATGGATCACTTTACCATGCGCAATTTGGAATTATTTGCGGGATCTGGCTCGGCCCAGGCTACTTTATTTGGGGTGATGGATCACACCATTTCGCCCATGGGGGGACGACTGCTCAAAAGGTGGTTAGCCCTGCCCCTGAAAAACCAGGAACAGATTCAGGCCCGACATCAGGTGGTGGGTTATTGGGAGAAAAATTCTGAGCTGCGCGCTGATTTGCGTCAGGCTTTAAAAGGCGTGGGGGATCTCGAGCGTTTAATATCCAAAACCGCCACAGGAAAAATTAATCCTAAGGAGGTGCGCTATTTGGCGGACTCGCTGACCGCGGCGGGGCCTATTGCTAAGGCCGCCCTTGAAGCCGATCAAAAGGCCCTGAATGCCTTGGGGGTAAAAATGGATTTATGTCCTGAGCTGGTTACCATGATTTATGGGGAGCTTCAAGAGCAAGTCCCTGCATTGCTCAGTAAAGGTTCTGTAATGGCCGCAGGGGTGAACGCCGAACTGGATGAGCTGCGCTCCATCGCTAATGGAGGCAAATCACATTTAGAGGAAATGCTGCAACGCCATCAAGAAGAAACTGGGATTCCCTCTCTTAAAATAGATTCCAATAACGTTTTTGGGTATTACATAGAGGTGCGCAACACCCACAAAGACAAAGTGCCAGAGCATTGGATCCGCAAGCAAACCCTAGTTAACGCTGAGCGTTATATCACTGAAGAACTCAAAACCTACGAGGCCAAAATTTTTGGGGCCGAAGAGCGGATTGCGACCTTAGAGCAAGAGCTCTTTATGGCTTTGGTCAAAAAAATAATGCCCTATATCGGGGCGGTGCAAAAAACGGCGGCGGCTCTAGCCGAAATAGACTGCCTTATGGGCTTTGCAGAGCTGGCGGTTAAAAATAATTATGTCTGCCCAGAACTTAATCAGGGCCATACTTTGGACATAAAACAGGGCCGTCATCCAGTGATTGAACGTCAATTATCCGAGGATAATCCATATATCGCTAATGATGTTTTTCTGGATCGAGAAAGCCAGCAAATTATCATGATTACGGGCCCCAATATGAGTGGTAAAAGTGCCTTGCTGCGCCAGACCGCGCTTATTGTGATTATGGCCCAAATGGGCTCTTTTGTGCCGGCTCAGGCCGTGAATATGGGGGTGGTCGATAAAATATTTACCCGCGTGGGGGCTAGTGACAATATCGCTCAAGGGGAGTCTACCTTTATGGTCGAGATGAACGAAACGGCCAGTATTTTGAATAATGTCTCTGAGAGCAGTTTGATTCTGCTGGATGAGATTGGTCGCGGGACCAGTACCTACGACGGAATTTCAATCGCATGGGCGATCAGTGAATACTTGCACGAACACCCCACTAGGGCCAAAACACTTTTTGCGACGCATTACCACGAGCTGAATGAAATGACCAAATCCTTTGAGCGGATTAAGAATTTTAATGTATCCATTAAGGAACTTGACGATACGGTTTTGTTTTTACGCACTCTGGTCCCTGGAGGCTCGGAGCATAGCTTTGGGATTCATGTAGCCAAAATGGCGGGCATGCCTGCTGCGGTAATTCAACGCTCAGAGGCCATTTTAAAACAACTCGAATCTTCCCGATCTTCTGCCGATAACGCGGCCTCGGTCCAGACCTCGGCCGCCGATGCCATGCAGCTTAGCTTTATTCAATTAGACGACCCGCTGCTGGAGGATATCAAACAAAAAATTCTCAATACGGATATTAACAATTTGACCCCCATGGCGGCTCTTATGACTTTAAATGACATCAAAAAGCTTTTGATGGGGGCCTCGGACAAGAAGCATAAAAAATAGGAGCTAAGCCTTTATTTTTTCCATAAATTCCCTTTGTATTTATCCTAAATATTTTAAATTTGCTCCCGCCTTCAAAGGAAGGAATGTTCACAAGTAATACGCGAAAATAGCTCAGTTGGTAGAGCGCCACCTTGCCAAGGTGGAGGTCGCGGGTTCGAATCCCGTTTTTCGCTCCACAAAGCCGAACGCGTTCGGCTTTTTTTATCACTGCTGCAGAAGTGGTGGAATTGGTAGACACGCTGGACTTAAAATCCAGTGGACAGAAATGTCCGTACGGGTTCAAGTCCCGTCTTCTGTACAAAAGGGGAGACTTTCTCAGGATTGTCTCCTTTTTTTGTGTTTAATTTTTCCAACTCGCTGATATTGTGAAAAGATTGCAAGCAATTTATAGATGGTATTTTATCTGACATTTTAACTAACTTTAAGCTTAACGAAAAACTAATCAATAAAATCAAGGAATATCAGTCGAAGGATCAGCTTCAAAACGATAAAGGTTTGGAGAGAAATATCGATAAAATATTGACTGAAAAGGCAGAAAAATAATGAACTTACAATTAATGTTATTTATTTCTCTAATTCTTTTTTTAGGATTAGACTTTGTTTTGAAGGGATTAAAAAAACCCAAAGAGAATAAAAGTAAAGTTGCTCATTTTGAGGAAGCTCCATTTAATTATTATATTAAGAATCTTTTTTTAGAAGAAATATGGCTTTTTATGCCCGCTTTTATTTTAGTTGTATTTTTTGCGTGGTACATTAGTGATAGGATTAAAGCCAGATAATCACAAACAGTGGCAGTCTTACTCGATTATAAATATTACAAATGGATCGCGATTATCCCGGGTTGGATACTCGGAGATATTGTCGGTGCTATTGCGGCATATTTCTTTGTTGAGACCTTGATGTCTCAAAAAAAAGGAGATTTGCCTTTCGAGGTCGCACTATTGAGAATCTGTACTTTATTGATTAAAACTGATGGGGTAGTTGATGACGCTGAGGTAAGGACAGTTCGTCAATTCTTTATGCGAACTTTCGGTAAGCGTAGAGCTGAAACAATTTTCAAGGAAATAAAAACTTCTGAGGTCAAAAATTATACACTTAATCAACTCTTAGATTTACTTAAAAAGAGAATTGCGCCAAGTAAGTATTATTCGGTCATTCAAATGTTATATGCTGTTGCTGTTGCTGATGGCGAGATATCCCCGAATGAAGATGCTTTCATAGAGACCGTTGGTAGAGACTTCGGTTACACCAT
>JAYOYS010000021.1:0-24513 GCA_038153605.1 Flavobacteriaceae bacterium | reverse complement strand
TGGGCAATCTGATCAGGGGTTTGTGCCGAAAGGCCGTTTAGCACAAATAGGCTGAAAAATAACATTATTTTACTAAAGGAGCGTATCATAAATTGTTGATTAATATCAAGTATCAGCAGTGTTTCTTGCGGGCAATAAATTTATTGGCCAACCCACCAAAAAGAGGTAAGCGAAAAGCCAAGACAGAGCCAATTGTGTTAAAAATAAAGCATTCAAGGACCAAATTTGGTCCAAATGTATGGTATAAATTTTCGAGAGATAAAAAGATAAAATTGTAAGAATTATCGTCATGGCCGAGATCAAAAGTGTTGTAAACAGGTGAGAGTAACCGCGGTCTACCAGCAAATGGTGCAAATGCCTCCTGTCGGGGGAAAATGGCGAACGCCCACTAAAGAGTCGTAATAAAAAAACACGAATTACGTCAAATAAGGGATACCAAAAAATAGACATCGCATAAACTGGAGCGAACCTAGCATATGCGACATTGGGAATTACGATACTAGATCTTGAGAGGCCCACTAAAATCAAAACCGCTAAAATGTACCCCAAGGTTAATGACCCAGCATCACCCAAAAACATTTTATCAAAGGAAAAATTTTTGATTATCAGCACAATTATTGAACCCATAAATACAGAAATAGTAAACAACTGATTTTGTTCTCCAGAAATAACCATAGTTCCTGACAGAAAAATTAAACCAATTAGCGCAATGGCCAAGGCCAAACCATCTATACCATCAATAAGATTGAACATATTGACAAACACTAGAAAATACACTACGGTTAAAGTCCATGAAGCGGTGATTGACAAATCTTCAATACCCAGTAAGCCACCAAATTCAGTCAAATGCAAATCAAAGCTTCTGATCGTTACAATAGCAATTACTATTTGAATAAAGAATTTTAGGATTGGCCTTAAATCAAAAGCATCGTCAATGGTTCCAGCAACAAACATAACGACAATGCCTAAATAAAATAAAGGATTGAAAGAATAGATGGCTGGATACAATAATTGTGACACCAATGTTCCCGAAAAAAAAGATAGAACTAGTATCATTCCACCCCCCAATGGTACACCTAATGTTTCTGCTTTGCGCCAACTTGGTGTATCTACTAATTTGATAAATTTGTAGAGTGATCTCACTGGAGTGTAAAAAACTCCTGAAAGTATTGTTGTTATTAGTGATGTTAAAAAAATTTCCCCCAACATGAGGGTAAAAATAATCAAATTAATTTAATATTCTAACAACACTAGAGTAAGTATTAATTACATGATTTTAAAGTATTCATAATTAAGGACATAGTATTTAAGTCGCTTGTCTTGGGGATTAGCACGAACCAAAATAAGATTAGCTTCCTGGGCGTGTTCTAAATTAAAAACCCCCATCAATTTGGATGTTAACGATCGAAGGAATTTTTCTCGGTTTTTTGACCGTGTTACTGAACTATCATTGTCGCTTGAAATTATGTCTTCTAAATCCTGAAAAGTGATTTGACCAAACTCGGCAAGATGGACCAGAAAATTTATTTCTTGTTGGTCAAATATTTTTAACCTTCTTAACTTATAAATGAAAGAACGATTGCGCATTCGAACTATAATTCTAGAATCTAACTTTAATTCACGAGATAAAATATATAGAACAAACAAGGCTAGCCCTGAAATGAAAAAATTAAAGATTACAGAATAATACAACTCTAGGTTTTTTTCATATAGCTTTTTAGGGCTTTGAGTCATGGAATAATAGTCCTTTTTAGAAATAATTTGATTCTCTAATTTGGTTTTGTGGTCGCAATAAAATGCCATCAGGTCTTGCCCATTGTTGTGGTTGAGTAAAACGGCAAGATCTAATGGATAATTCGCCTTGATTTGAGCAAAAGTGTTTTGCTCAAAATCGATAATAAATCGACCTTTTTCACTCTGCACGAGTAGTTTATTATTACTGGAGTCTAAAAATATTTTTCTTAGCTGAAAACCAATTTCACGCGAAAAATCCAATGAAACTTGCCCCACTAAATCCCAATGCATCTCATTTAAATCCAAAACATAAACCAACATGGGCAAATTAGATATCTCAGCAGGAACTTCTTGATAGGTTAATAAAAAAAGTTTATCTGCAACACGAGCCGATATGGCTTGTGGATTAAATTCAGGAATTTTTCCGGATTGTGAGACCAGCATCCATTCCTTAATCTCAGAATCGTATTTGGTCAGGATATTTTTTGACGTAAACAATCCCTGTCCAGCAAAAAGGTATAGTTGGTTATTGTACTCAAAGGATTGAGCACCATATTGATTTTGATGATAAAAGGAGTCATCAACTCTTGTGAGATTTTGTCCATCATATAGTAAAACAACACCACCCCCTGAATGAACAAGAAAAGTTCCATCATCAGTATAATATATGTGATTAAAATCCTGCATAAACTCATTTTCAAGTTCCTTTTTTGACAGAACGAATTTGTTTTTACTGGGCAAGGCTATTAACGTTGAATCATTATAGGCTAATAAATACTCTGAATCATATCCTGACTCAAAAATTATTTTAGTCATTATTTCTGAACAACGGAAATCGGATAATTCATAGGACGGAGCTTGAGCAGATAGGTAGAGTCCTGACCAAAGCAATGCAATACAGTAGAGCGTATGTTTCATTTATTTATCATGAATGTTAATCTCAAAAATATAAATTTTTAATATCATCTAATCCAAACCGAGAATGTAAACTAAAAACTTATTACAGGACTTAAACTCCGATACAAAGACTATCTAGTGCTCAATGGATGGCACGATTTTTTTTGTCTTTATCCTAATTTGATTTTAACAAATCAATTTTAGAGTTGTTGTGGGTTGGGTTTAATAATTATTTTTTTACCGTAAGGCACGTTAATAAAGGTTTCGGTGTAAAATAAAAAATCTTAATTAGCTCCAATAAATCGTGCGTGTTAAAATAAATATAACACTGTAATAGAACACAAAACAACATCAGGACTTTATGAAAATGTTGGTAAATTAAATTAAGACAGATTGCTTAACCGTATCGAAGCGGGTTATTTCAATTGTTTAATAATTCAATACACTGACAACAACCAACCATTATAATGTCATCAAAAACCAGCCACGATCCGCTGGAAATCGGCTCAATCATTTGGGGTCTTATTTGGTCTGAGAAATACAACATATGCTGTTAGCGAAGCTACGGCGAGCATCACCAAAAACAAAGCATTCACCCCCATAAATTTAGACAGGTAAAATGACAGCAGTTCAAACATCAGGGTAAAGCCCATAACCGTCAAAGCAGCAGATAGATGACTCATGCCGCGGTCTACCATTTTGTGGTGAAAATGATTGCGATCAGGACTAAACGGAGAGCGCTTATTCAGCAATCGCACAATAAACACACGCCCTAGGTCCATAAGCGGATACCAAAACAGCGTCATGGCGTAAACCGGTCCATAAACGGTATAGTCGATAATCGGAAAAGAAACCTCTGAAATTGAGAGCATATGCAAAGTCAAACACCCCATGATATAACCAAGCGCTAATGAACCATTATCACCCAGATACATCTTATCCTTCATATGGTTACGCACAAATAGCACAATAAGCGAACCCATGATCAAACATATAAAAATCGAAAAGAGCAAATCATTGGCCATTTCTGAAGCGCTCAGAATAAACACCAAAGCGGTTAGTCCCAGTCCTGAAGCCAAGCCGTCAATCCCGTCGATGAGATTGAACATGTTAGTAAAGACCACCAAATAAAGTATGGTAAGGACCCAAGCACTCGCCGATGAAATTTCTCCCAGACCCAGAAGCCCATGAAAATCATTAAGTAAAATACCAGAGGTAAGCAGCGTAGCAAACGCTACAAATAATTGCACTAAAAGTTTAATCGAGGCCCGCAGTTGGTATAAATCATCGATGATCCCCGCAATAAACATGGTCAAGGCTCCGAGCAGTATGATGAGAATATCGTTACTGATGGATTTATTAAACAGCATAAGCCCCATAACCATACCGATGATCACAACAATCATCATCAAAAAACCACCCCCAAGAGGTGTGGCTTTGTAATTATACTTTCGCCAATCTGGTGTATCCACTATTTTAAGCTCTCTAAAAATAAACACCACAGGCTGATACAGCAGTGCCGAGAGCAGTACAGAAACAAGCAATATCAAAAGAATATCTACTGACATGTTTCAAATATAAGTCGAAAATGCAGTGCGCCTAAAAAAATTAGTGGAAACAAATGGATCCACTATTTTTTACCCATTACAGTTTGCAAAATAACATTAAATAAGCCTTACATGACCTTAAAAAAGTCCGCATTAAGGGAGAGATAGCGACTGCGTTTATCATCTGATCCTGACTGAATGATAAAATAATCGGCGCGCTCTTTGTCATTGTGGTTAAAAATTGTGGCAATTTTTTCGTTGAGGATGCGTAATAGACGGTCGCGCTTTTTCACACGGACACTTTGACTATCATTATTAAAGGACACTATATCTTCAATAGCGCTAAAGGCGATTTGTTCGTCTTGCGCCAAGGACATGAGTACCATTTGTTCATCGGCGTCAAAGGCACGAATATTGCGCGAGCGATAGATCATAACCCCACCCTTGAGTCGGATTACGATACGACGCTCAAATTTGAGCTCATTGATCAAGATAAGAATCAAAGAAACAAAAAGCAGCACCCCGATCACTTGAAGGAGGGTGTCATAATAGATTTTTAAGCTGGGTTTGTATATGGTTCCACTGCGTTGTTTACGCTCTTCTAAATCATGCCAGCTTAAATCTATTAACTTTAAATTTTGTCCACTATCGCAATAAAGCCCACTGATTCCGTTTTTATAGAGCAAAAGCTGCGCCCCTGTAAGTGGATAGGTGTTGTCATATTTGGTAAAGCGGTTTGCCAGCAAATCAATTTCATAGAGTCCTGTAGGTCCGTTAATATAAATCAGGTTTCGCTCGGTATCGACCTTTTTGATTTTAAAACTATAAATTTCATCGCCTAAATTTTGATTGACTTGGCCCAATAAGGTCCAATGCCATGTTTTGAGATCGAGTTTATAAACCAAAAAATCCCGTTTAGTTATTAGCTCAATATTCTCTCCATACTGGTCAAGACCGTAGAATTTAATGCCGATTAAATAAAGGACATCATCAATCACAACACCCACAGCATCTTTGGTCAAATCGGGTTTCGTGCCCGTAGTATTTTGAATCATCCACTCCCGCTCTTTTAGGTCATAACGGGTGATAAAATTCTTGCGTGAAAATAATCCAGAGCCCCCAAATAAATAAAAGGACCCCTTATATTCAAAAGGCGTAGCGCCATACTGATTATGATGATAAAACGAGCGATCATGACGCTTCAGAATTCCATCGTGGTAAGCAAAAACCACCCCAGCACCATCGTGAACCATATAAAAAGTGCTGTCATTAATAAAGGAATTATGAAACTTCCCTGCATGCTCATTTCCTAAATCTCGAGCACTGATTTTAAGGACGCGCCCTTCGGGATAAGTCATAAACGTAGAATCCGAGGTCTGAACCATTAACTCATTATCATTTTGCAACTGATGAAATAACGGTGGACCGTTTAAACAGCGCGGTGCAAAATCATCTAAAAACTCTTGACGGGTGTTTTGACCGTGTAACCAGGGCGCGCACACTACTAAAATGAAAATGGTCAGAGTTATAATCAATATATTGGGGAGTCTTCCTTTCATCAATTTTTGTTTTGAAATAAAGCGTAGCTCAACATAAGCCCGCCGCGATAAATCACCCACTCCCCGCTTCGATTAAACTCTCGCGTGTCTCCCGGTAAAACATCCACACGGCTAAAACCTGCATAACCTTTATAATTGGATTGCACTAGTCCGCCGCCTATAAAGGCCTCCAGGGCCCAACGGTCGTTTAAAGCCTTTTTATAACCCAAGCTAAGTCCATAAAAACCGGCACGGCCTGATTGGAAACTACCTGTTGAATCGCTATAGGTGTCTGGGTCTTGATACTGATCGTAAATCACAAAGGCGTTAACTTTTTGAATAGTAAACATCCCAAAGCCAACATGCGCCCCGGCAAACCAGCCTTGACTATTGTCCTGACTGTATTTGCGGGCCTCCACAAAAGTCTGATTTATCTGATAGGGATCACGATCCTCACCCACACTATCCCAAAAACTCCCCAACACATCAAGCTGAGCGGTATAGCCAGGGGCCAAATGCAGTTCCACCCCGAAGTTGGGGACTAGAATCAAAGCCGTGGCGACATTAAACTTAACTTCGGCCTGGGCCTGGGCCACATGAGGGGCCAGCAATAGCAAGTTGAGCATCAGCCCTATGGCGGTAATGAGCCTGAGGTATTGTCCCTTCTGTTTGATTTTAATCATCACGCAAAAAAGAATTTTCCTTTGGCCCTATGTATAAAAATGGGGCCTAGATAAAGGGTCAAGATTAAAATCCAGGTGGTAATAAAATGCCAAGTGGGCTCGAGAAACTCTAGCCAGTAGACAAAAAGCCAAAGCGAAAGCGTGAGTTGCATCACGATAAAGGTGGTTTGATTGTGGGTCAGACCGATATTAAGGTAGGCGTGATGGATATGGTTCTTATCAGCACTAAAAATAGGTCGCCCAGCCATAAGTCTTAAAACAATCACCCTAAGCAAATCAACAATAGGTAGGGCTACCAAAGCATAGGACCAAATCAGTGGATGTGAAAAGACCTCCCTTTGATATTGAACTTCGGCAATAAAACTCAGCACATAAAAGGCTGTGAGTAGTCCCAGAACCAACGAGCCCGAATCCCCCATAAAGAGCTTTCGGCGATGAAACATATTGTAATACAAAAAGGGCGAAAGTACCCCCACAGTAGCCAACCCGATGATTTGCAGGTAAGGTATTTGCATCAGATAACCCGTAACCGCCATAAATATGGAGAGTAAAACCAAATAAAGCCCAGCAAATCCATCAATACCATCCAATAGATTTACGGCATTAATCAGAGTGATAATAGCCATAAAGCTCAAGAAATGACCCAGCCATACAGGGATTTCATGAATTCCCAAAAATCCCCCTAAGTCTGTCACCGTAATTGGATGAAACATCAGCAAAATTCCCGCCGCAAGACCCTGAAGCAGTAATTTCTCATGGGCCTTAAGGTTATGCAAATCATCCCATACCCCGAGAATAAAAACGATCATCAGCGGAAAAATCAAGCCGTAGAGCTTAGTCATCAGGGCTAAATCTTGAAGGGCAAAAGAAGCCGCAGACAGTCCCATGAGCAGCCCTAGAAATATACCTATGCCCCCGAGGGTAATCACGTATTTACCGTGTATGGTTCTTGAATTAGACGCTTTAAAAAACTTACGCTTAAAGCTTAGTTTGATAATCAGTGGAAATACCCCCGCACCAATAAGGCCGGCAATAAGCGGCGTAATAATAAGGGCGATATCCAGTTGATCAAACATAATTCTATAAAATCATTCCTGCAGCTACAGTGTTGTGGGTGGCGTCATCCACCAGCACGAAGCTCCCGGTTTGTCTGTTTTCTCTATAGGCATCCACCATAAGGGGCCTGGTAGTGCGCACCTGAACTTTAGCAATGGCATTCATGGCCAAATTCGGGTCGCCATCGACGCGGTTCAGACTATTGATATCGATCTGATGCACCACTTCTTTAATCATGGCCTTTTGCTCATTGCCGCAGTGTAAAATGCTGTATTTCGCCCGTGGACGTGCTGGGGCGCTGTCTAGCCAGCATACCATGGCGTCAAATTCTTGAGTGGCTTCGGGCTGATTGTTCTCGCGCACGATCATGTCCCCTCTTGAGATATCGATATCGTCAGTCAGAGTCATGGCAATTGACATGGGCGCAAAGGCCTCCTCGACCTCTTCTCCATTGCGCTCAATGGTTTTAATGGTCGAGCTAAAGCCTGAGGGCAGGACCATTACAGCATCGCCCGGACGAAATATCCCACTAGCCACGCGGCCAGCATAACCACGGTAATCAATAAAGCCCTCTCGCTGGGGTCTGAGCACGGTCTGCACTGGAAAACGCGCATCGACTTTGTTATAATCACTCGAGATGTGCAGGTGTTCTAGCACATGCAGCAGTGGCGCGCCTTGATACCAAGGCATGTTTTCACTGCGGTTGACCACATTGTCCCCATTAAGGGCACTAATAGGGATAAATCTGATGTCTTTAATAAGCAATTTTGAAGCCACCTCTTCAAATTGTTGCACCACCTGCTGGTAGAAGGACTCTTGATGATCCACCAGGTCCATTTTATTCACGCATACAATGAGGTGCGGGATTTGCAGCAATGAAGCGATAAAAGCATGACGCTTAGTCTGCTCGATCACCCCATGACGCGCATCGACAAGAATTAAAGCCGCATTAGCCGTAGAAGCCCCAGTAACCATATTACGGGTGTACTGAATGTGCCCTGGGGTATCAGCAATAATGAACTTACGCTTTGGTGTGGTGAAATAGCGGTAGGCCACGTCGATGGTGATCCCTTGCTCGCGCTCATCTCTGAGCCCATCGGTAAATAGGGCCAGGTCTACACCATCCATTCCTTTACGTTTGCTGGTCGAGGTTACCGCATCAAGCTGATCTTCAAAGATGGACTTTGAATCGTACAAAAGGCGCCCGATCAGCGTACTCTTGCCATCATCCACGCTCCCCGCGGTGGTAAATCTCAATAATTGATTTTGTTCCAGTTCCATTTAATTCTTTTTATTCTTTTGACCGCGTCACTGAGGTGGGTTCGCGGCAATTTTTTATTTTCTATTCTATTTTTGCCCAGCCATTTTTGGCTACTTGGTTAAAAATAACCTTGGCGTTTGCGATCCTCCATGGCCGTTTCACTGCGCTTATCATCACTGCGATTCCCACGCTCGGTTTGCTTCATAGCCGCTACCTCTTGTACGATTTTCTCTAAATTATCGGCATCGCTTTCGATACCACCAGTAATGGTTATGTCCCCGAGGGTACGAAAACGGATCTTTTTTGTCACCACGGTCTCGCTCGACTCTAAGACCAAATGTTCCGACATCGGGATCCAGCTGTCTTGACGCCAAATTACCTCACGCTCATGAGCCAAATAAAGCGACGGGATGTCAATATTTTCTCTTAAGATGTAATTCCAAACATCCATCTCGGTCCAGTTACTGATCGGGAACGCCCGGAAATGTTCCCCTTCAAAATGGCGCCCATTGAGCAAGTTCCATAGCTCAGGGCGCTGATTTTTAGGATCCCACTGACCGAAGTCATCGCGGTGGGAGAAAAATCGTTCTTTAGCTCTAGCTTTTTCTTCATCCCGACGTCCGCCTCCTATGGCGCAATCTACCTTATGGGTTTCTATGGCATCGAGTAGTGTGGTAATCTGTAAGGCATTACGCGTGGCATTTTTACCGCGCTCTTCGGCTACACGGCCAGTGTCGATGGACTCTTGCACCGAGCCTACGATGAGTTCCACACCTAATTTTTCGATCAATTTATCTCTAAAGTCAATCGTCTCAGGAAAATTATGGCCAGTATCCACATGCATCAGCGCAAATGGAATTTTAGCCGGATAAAAGGCTTTTTGCGCCAAATGGGTAACCACAATCGAGTCCTTTCCCCCTGAAAATAAGATCACGGGGCGCTGAAATTGTGCCCAGACTTCGCGCAATATGTATATCGCTTCAGATTCTAATTCGTCTAAATAATTTAAATAGTACTTACTCATGTTTTAATATTCCTGCTTTGTAATTACTTTATTTCTTCTTTTTCTTTGGTTCCCCGAACTTACTTTTAACTTATTTCTTACCGCAAACAGGCCTTGGTATTTAAAATTTAATCTGCTCTTTTAATCCGAGTCACAATTAAATCAGTCAGTAATGACGCGCTTTCATCCAAGCCCGTCACAGAGGTGTCGATCCTAAAATCGGAGCGCTCAGGCGCCTCATATGGAGCCGATATCCCCGTAAAATTGATTATTTCTCCTGCACGCGCTTTGGCATAAAGTCCTTTGACATCGCGCTGCTCACACACCTCTAGCGGGGTATCTACAAACACTTCCATAAATCCTTCAGCCCCCACGATTTCTTTAATACCCTCACGGTCCTGTCGATACGGCGAGACAAAGGCAGAAAGCACCACTAACCCGGCATCCAGCATCAGATGGGCCACTTCGGCAATGCGGCGTATGTTTTCAGTGCGGTCCTCAGCTTTAAAGCCTAGGTCTTTATTCAGGCCATGACGGACATTGTCTCCATCAAGGGTGTAGGTTTGGATTCCTGCTGCGTGCAGCCTCTGCTCCACGGCATTGGCCAGAGTAGATTTTCCAGAACCCGAAAGCCCGGTAAACCATACCAAAAGCGCTTTGTGTCCGTTGCGTTGTTCGCGCATGGACTGGCTTAGGTGATATTCTTGACGGACAATATTGTTCATTTATTAAATAATTGAGTTAATCTTTGCGGCGCTTTGGCAGACCGAAATTAATGCGGTACCAAACCCGCTCGTGCACATAATACAAAATCATTTTGGTGAGCCACTCGGCTAATCCGATTTTTACACCGGTTAAGGGATTTCCAGAGATCAACCAAGACAAAAGCATGGTGTCTCCAGTACCCACCACCCGCCAGGTAAATGTTTTTAACAGGTGACGCTTTTTACTTTCTATGGTGACTCCATCAGGGCCCAGGTTAAAATTAAACCAAAAACGCTCATGAAAATAATACAAAATCATTTTGGTCACCACTTCGGCCACTCCGATTTTCAGCCCCGTTACCCCGCTCCCAGTGATCAACCATGAGAGCAGCACCGTATCGATGGTCCCCACAAAGCGCCAGGTAATGGCTTTGGCAATATGCCGTATGCGCGAATCAGCGGCCATGACTTTGGACTAAAAAATAAGGGTTCAACAAATTCTCTTTATTGTAACAAAGTGGTGCGCCCGTATCTTGTCGCGTCACCGAAAGACCCACCGCCATACAAATGGCCTGACCCGCACCCGTGTCCCACTCCATGGTTGGGGCAAAACGCGGATAAACATGAGCACTCCCTTCGGCTACCAAACAAAACTTGAGCGAACTTCCTTTAGAGACCATTTCAGTCTCATGGTTGCGTTTGAGCTGGTTCACAAATTCCTCGGTCTCAGCATTCATGTGCGAGCGGCTACCCACCACACGGATGGGGTCCTGCCAAGGGGCAGGTTGTAACATTTGGGCCCTGTCCTTAAGGGCCGGAATATCTATTAGGGCGGCTTGTTCTGAGCCCGACTCAATAGAGACCTTAAATGCGGAATTATTTTCCGTGTAATACAGATCCCCAAGCACCGGGGCATAGATCACCCCCTCTGTAGGCACGCCATTTTCGATCAAAGCGATATTTACGGTAAACTCTCCGTTTTTCTTGATAAATTCTTTGGTCCCATCTAGTGGATCCACTAACCAGCAGCGGGTCCAATTTTGGCGCTGGGCGTAGTCTACGGCCTTAGTTTCTTCACTGATGATCGGCAGCTGGGTGTTTTTTAGATAGGATTCAATCACCGCGTTGGCTTTTTGGTCGGCGACAGTCAGCGGCGAAGCGTCCGCTTTATGCGCCACTTCAAAGTCTGTAGCATAGACCTCTAAAATAGTGGAACCAGCGTCTAGAGCGGCCTGAATTGCGATGTCGATTAAATTGGTCAAGTGATCGATAATTTGAGTAAAAATAGGCCTTTAGACCTATCTTTACCAAGTTTAAGGTTATAAAATCGTTAATCAACCGCGTCCCTGCAAACTATAATGGTGGATCCACTAGTCTGAAATACGGTATCTTGCTTTATCGCACTATTTTTTGGGTCTTATTAATAGCGCTTATTTGTCGGTCTTAATTTATGAGGGCGTTAACGGGTATTGAGCCAAATTCTGATTATTTTTGTGGGGCTCCATAATTTTTTTTGGTAGCTTAAAAAATAGATAACCCAGCGGAGCATTCCATTTAGGTCTGCTCCTGTTGAGAAAATACAAGAATGATGAAATTCAATATGATGGCAAAACCGATCGGATTCAATAAAAACAATTTTACATCAACCGCAGCCTTAACGAAGTTGGGCCCTCTGAAGCGCAACGCGACCTTTGCTTTGATGAGTCTAATCTTTGGGATACTCCTTATTGCTTGCGCTAATGAAGAAAGTTACACCCTAAACGGATCAGCATTGGGTTATGACGATGGCGCCGAAATGGTTTTGTTTGAACTGGATTTTAACAGCAACAGTATTCCAAAGGATACACTCGTAGTGCAAGGGGGGCGATTTACAGCCACCTATCCTTACGATCCAGACATGCATTTAAACTATCTTCAAGTAGCGCCTGGAAGAAGTATCGTTTTTTTTGTTGAAAATCAAGACCTGAGTATTTCTTTTGACAAAGATGATGTCAGTAAAACCCAAGTCGCAGGGGGTGCTATTAATGCGGCCTATTACGATTACCTAGCGGCACGAGATGGCTTTAACGAGCAAAAGCAGCTACTTCAAGAGCGCATCAACGAGGCAAACGAGTATCAAGACGATCTTTTGGCCAGAGAGCTCACCAAAGAAATGCGCGCCATTGATGACATGCGTCAAAATTATACCCTACAATTCTTGTCAGAAAACAGCAATAGTTTATTTGGGTTAATGCTCATTGCAGAGCTTCTAGACAACGAAACACTGAATACGGTTCAAGCCACAACTTACCTCGAGGGGTTAAATCCAAGATACCAAGAGCACCCGATGACCGATAATGTTCGTGCCCAAATCAAAGCCAAAAATGCCAATGGTGTGGGTGGTGAGGCCCTTCCTTTTGAGGCCCCTACCCCTGAAGGAACCATGTTGTCTTTGAAGGAGGCTATGGGTAAATATACGCTGATTGATTTTTGGGCTTCTTGGTGCAAGCCTTGCCGTATGGAAAACCCTAATGTGGTGCGCGCCTACAACACTTACCACGAGCGCGGTTTAAACATCATCAGTGTTTCCCTAGATCGTGAAGGTCAAAAAGACCGCTGGGTCAAAGCCATACAGGACGACAACATGGACTGGTACCACGTGTCTAACTTGCAGTTTTGGCAGGAGCCCATCGCCCGGGCCTATGGGGTACGTTCCATCCCAGCAACTTTTCTCCTAGACGAAAATGGTATCGTTATCGCCAAAGATCTGCGCGGTCAGGCTCTAGTGAATACCTTGGAATCCTTGATGCCTGCGCCTTAGCGGAGTTTGATTTTTTAAGCTCTTGAAATAATTAATAACGCGTTGGATTATGTTTAAACAAATCACCTCATGTAGTGGGTTTAAAAGATTAGGCCTTAGGAGTCTAAGAATTTTTGGATCCGGGTTTTTTCTTCTGGCACTTTACGGTTGTCCTCAAGAGCGTGACCCTCAAGATATGGCCCTGGCGGATCTAGAGCAGCAGCTGAGTGAAATTTTAGCAATAGCTGGGAGTGTGCCCTGTGAAGATCCTGCGCAGTGGTCCTTTACAGCCTATGGAAGTAAGGCCTGCGGAGGCCCACAAGGGTATTTAGCCTACCCCTTAACCATCGATGTGGATCGATTTTTAGCCCTAGTAGAAACCCACCGCCTGGCAGAAAATCAGTATAACCTTGATTTTAATATTGCCTCGACCTGCGATTTACCCGCCGAGCCTACTGGCGTGGATTGTGTAGATGAGATAGCGGTATTGGCTTATGACTGAATTTAGTCCATGTGGCCTTTATTCAGACGTTTGAGGATTTGCCCGCGAGTCGACCTACTTCAAATCAACCCCTTTTTCTCGAGTAAGTAAAGTAGCCCTATGGGTAGGGCCATAAGCAAGACCAGCCAAAGGTCAGTGACCAAAAGTTCAGGGCGTAGCAGCAGCATGATCGCATAACCCCCTACAGCGCCTCCGATATGGGCGTCGTGCCCGATAGAGCCTAGCTGGCGTTTCATGCCATAAATGGAATACAGCAGATACAAAATGCCAAAAAGCCAAGCCGGGATGGGAATCGGGATAAAAAACAGATAAAGCCCCATATGCGGCATGAGCATGATCGCGGCATAAAGTACCCCCATTACCGCCCCGCTCGCGCCTACGGCACTGTAGTAGGGCTCACTTTGGTGGCGCTTCAGAGAAAACCAATTGCCGGCAAAAAGACTCACCCCATAGATGAGTATAAAAAACAGTGGCCCCACCCCCCATAGCACGACATCGGCAAAAAAGTAAAGGGTGAGCATATTAAAGAGCAAATGACTCACGTCGACATGTAAAAAGGCCGAGCTCAGCAGTCGGATTCGCTGACCCCCATTAATAGGCCCCACTTGAAATTTATAGCGCTCAAAAAAATAACGGTCGTTAAATCCTTTAAACGACATTAAGGCATTTGCGGCGATAATGGTCAAAACTATTGGGCTCATTCAGCTATGGGGTTTATTTAGGTTTTTTACTGTGCGCCTTACCCCTTCTATAAATTTTATGGTCAGCCATAGGGGTCAGACCCGAGATTTAGCCTGCAAGGACACAATTGTAAAAATAAATGATTTTGAGCGGCATTGTTAATAAAAATCACTTTTTGTTCTAGGAAGTATTTGGAATAATTCCATAATTTTGGAATAATTCCTATTTATGTATTTAAACACCCATACCGCCTTTAGTCTGCGCTACGGATTGCTGCCGCCCAGAGTTTTGCTCGAAAAGCTCTCGGCACTGGGCATCAGTCATGCAGCGGTCACAGACATCAACAATACTTCGGCGGGTTTGGAGCTGCTACAACTGGCCCCAAAATACCACTGTCACATCACTTTGGGGGTGGATTTTCGCAACGGCGCCCAGCAGCAATACATCATGCTGGCGCGCAGCAGCGCGGGCTTTGCAGCCATTAATCGTCATCTTTCGGAGCATTTACACCTAAAAAAGCCCTTTGAAGCCATTGCGCCAGAGCTGCCTCAAACCATCGTGATCCAGCCCTTTGACCCTAAAAAGCATCGGCCGGATCGGCTGCATAAATACTTAAGCAGCACTGAACGTTTAGCGCGGCCTAATCCTCTGAATCGGCAAGAGCGCTATATCGGAGTGAAGCCGCGGGATTTAAACCAGCTCTATTATTTGTTTGGCGACCAGCCTCCAGACTGCTTTGTCGCCCTGCATACCATTAGTTTTCGTGGCTCTGCAGACTTTAACACTCACCGTTTGCTTCGGGCCATAGACGGCAATACCCTGCTGAGCAAACTCCCCAAAAGTGCCCAAGGTGACCCCGAAGACCTCTTGCTGAGCCCCGATCAGCTGCGCGAGCGGTACGCGCTTATTCCCGTGCTTTTAGAGCGCTCCCAAAGACTGCTGGAATCTTGCCATATCGATTTAGACCTTCACAGTGGCCGGCCTAAAAACCAAAGCACTTACACCAATAATCCCGCTTTGGACCTGAAGCTGCTGGATGTGCTGATCAAAAAAGGCCTGCGTTATCGCTTTGGACAGCAACCCGAACAAAAAGTCATGGATCGCCTGAAAAAAGAGCGCGAGATCATCTGTCAAAAAGGTTTTGTGGCTTACTTTCTGATCAATTGGAAAATCCTGCGTTACGCCCGCAGCAAGGGCTATTTTTACGTGGGACGCGGCAGTGGAGCAAACAGTCTGATCGCCTATCTTTTGCGCATCACCGATGTAGACCCTATAGACCTGGATCTGTACTTTGAGCGTTTTATAAACCTGTATCGCACCAATCCTCCAGACTTTGACCTGGACTTCTCTTGGGCCGATCGCGACGATGTGACCGATTTTATTTTTAAGCGTTTTAAAAATACCGCCCTGATTGCGGTTTACAACACCTTTAAACACCGGGCGGCCGTGCGCGAACTCGGTAAAGTCTTTGGGCTACCCAAAACAGAAATCGACCGACTCTCACGCGGTACTTACCGCTATGAGGACCTGGATCATCGCGCCCAATATGTGGTGCGTTACAACAAACGCCTGATCGGCCTGCCGAATTATCTAGGCATCCACGCTGGAGGGATTTTAATCGCTGAGCAGCCTATTGCGCAGTATACGGCTACTTTTTTACCCCCAAAGGGCTATCCTACCACTCATTTTGACATGGTGGTAGCCGAAAATATCGGGCTGTATAAGTTTGATATCCTGAGTCAGCGCGGTCTGGGCAAAATCAAAGACGCCGTTTTGATCGCTCACCAGAACAATCCAGACCACCTGCCTATAGACATTCACGATTTGAAACGTTTCAAGCAAGACCCCAAAATCAAAGTCCTGCTGCGTGAGGCCCGGGCCATGGGCTGCTTTTATGTAGAATCACCCGCCATGCGCATGCTGCTGCGCAAACTCCAAGTAGACCATTATCTAGGACTGGTTGCGGCGAGTTCCATCATACGCCCCGGGGTGTCTCAGTCTGGTATGATGCGCGAATATATTTTGCGCTACCGCTATCCCGAGCGCCGCAAAGAGGCTCATCCCGTCTTGCAAGACATCATGCCGGAGACTTATGGGGTGATGGTCTATCAAGAAGACGTCATTAAAGTGGCCCACTATTTTGGGGGGCTTAACCTAGGAGAGGCCGATATGCTGCGCCGCGGCATGTCGGGCAAATACCGCTCCAAAGAGGAGTTTCTCAAGGTCAAAAATCAATTTTTTGACAACTGCGCTAGAGACGGCAAGCCTCTGGATTTAGTTCAAGAGATTTGGCGTCAAATCGAAAGTTTTGCAGGCTACGCCTTTGCCAAAGGGCACTCAGCCTCTTATGCCGTAGAGAGCTACCAAAGCCTTTTCCTCAAAGCGCACTACCCCATCGAATACATGGTGGCCACCATCAACAACGGGGGCGGTTTTTACCGACCCGAATTTTACCTACGTGAAGCCCGAATGCACGGGGCAGAAATCTGTGCCCCGTGCATCAATACCAGCCGGGCCGAAACCATCGTCAAAGGCCGCCGCGTCTACCTAGGGCTAGGCCTGATCTACGCTCTAGAGCACAATCTGATTCGTCATTTGCTGCATGAGCGCGATCAGCGCGGGGCCTTTGCCGATCTCGACGACTTTATGGAGCGGGTGCCTGTGGGTTTAGAGTCGCTGGCCCTACTGATTAAAATCGACGCCTTTCGCAGCACTGGGGTGAGTCGTCGGGCGCTGCTGTGGCAGGCCCACATGAAACTCAAAAAGCAGGAGCGCGAGCTGCCCGCGGGGCGCGGTCATCAATACGGCCAGCAGCAGCGCCTGTTTCGGCCTAAGACCATTCACTATGAAATTCCGCCCTTGGAGCACTCTGCCCCCGAGCAAGCCTTTGACCAAATCGAGCTTTTGGGCTATCCGCTTTGTGATCCCTTTTTGCTTTTGCAGCAGCCCCCGCAATCAGACCTTATGGCTCATAAATTAACCACCTACGAAGGGCACGTAGTACTGATTTACGGCTATCTAGTTACCACCAAGCCCACTAAAACTAACAAAGGTGACGTGATGTACTTCGGGACATTTTTGGACCGCCAGGGGCAGTTTTTTGACACGGTGCACTTCCCTCCCGTGGCCAAACGCTACCCCTTTAGAGGACGTGGGGTCTACGCTATTTGGGGTAAGGTGGTCACTGAGTTTGACTGCACCACCATCGAGGTCACTAGACTAGAGATCCAGCCCATTATCGAAGACCCGCGCTACGCTGAAGGCCAGGTCCAAGCCCGGCTTGCCAGCAAACATTACAGGAATAAGCCTCCAGAGAAGAAAAACCAAAACCTCCCCAACCATGAATCCCCATAACCTACGTCACATCCTGCACATGGATTTAGATACTTTTTTTGTGTCTTGCGAGCGCCTGCTCGACAGCCGTCTGGTGGGCAGGCCCGTGCTGGTGGGCGGTACCTCAGACCGCGGGGTGGTGGCCGCCTGTAGCTATGAGGCGCGGCAATTTGGGATTCATTCGGCCATGCCAATGCGTATGGCCAAACAACTTTGCCCTGAGGCGATCGTAGTGCGGGGCAATTCAGGGACTTACACCAAGCTCTCGCGCACAGTCACAGAAATCATACAGGAGCAAGTCCCGCTATTTGAAAAGACCTCTATCGACGAGTTTTACATCGATCTCACGGGTATGGATCGGTTTTTTGGCTGTCAAAAAATAGCTTCAGAGCTGCGTCAAAAAGTGATGAAAGAGACCGGACTGCCCATTTCCTTTGGCCTTTCAGAAAATAAAACCGTGTCTAAGATCGCTACAGGTCAAGCCAAACCAAACAACCAGCGCTATGTAGATCACGGGCACGAAAAACCCTTTTTGGCCCCACTTTCGGTGGCTAAAATCCCCATGGTGGGTAAAGTCACCTACAAACAGCTCTGCGATCTGGGCATTAAACGCATCGCCACCCTACAAGAAATGCCCATGGAATTTTTAGTCAGTGTCTTTGGTAAAAACGGTCAGCACATCTGGTCCAAAGCCAATGGCATCGACAAAAGTCCCGTAGTGTCTTATACCGAGCGGCAGTCCATCTCTACCGAGCGCACCTTTGACCGGGACACCACAGACGATAAAAAACTGCGCAGTATCCTGGTGGCCATGGCCGAAAATCTGGCCTTTCAGCTGCGGCGCGGGCACAAGCTCACGGGTTGTGTGGCGGTAAAAATTCGCTATTCGGACTTCCAGACCTACACCCAACAACAAAAAATCGCTTACTCAGCGGCCGATCATAACATTATTCCCACGGTTATGGCCCTTTATGAAAAACTCTATCAGCGGCGCATGCTGGTACGCCTGATCGGCGTACGCCTGAGTGACCTGGTCGCAGGAGGCCATCAAATCGACCTGTTTAACGACGCCGAAAAAACCATCAAACTCTATCAAGCCATGGACCTCATGCGCGAGCGCTACGGCGATCGCTCGATCATGCGCGCCGCAGGTATGGAGGCCCGAACCATCGGCCGTACCAATCCATTTAACGGTGAGCCCCCTGCCCTGCTAGCCAACCGCAAACAGTAAGGCGCGTGGAAGATTCATCACCACCCGCGGAGCGGGTGCAGTCGCAGTCATCATGCCGCGGGACCAGAACGCCTTGGCGCACGCCAGTTCCTGAAGCGCGCATTAAAAATTAATCACAAACCCCACGAGCAATCCTCCAGCGCACTATATTTGCAGAAGTAACGACGACCAAAACCACTGCATGAAGCCCATAGAAAGCATCAGCGTATTTGACATGCTCAAGATCGGCGTAGGCCCTTCGAGCTCCCACACCCTAGGCCCTTGGCGGGCAGGGCTTCAGTTTTTAAAACTCTTGCTCAATAAAAACGCTGAACACAAAGTTCGTCACATTAAGGTCGATCTTTATGGATCCTTATCCCTTACTGGTAAAGGCCATGCTACAGATATCGCGATCATGCTCGGGCTCTCAGGCGCCGACCCCGTGACCTATCCTATCGATCAAATTACTCTTGAAATCCAGCGCATTAAAGAGGAAAAAACCATCAAGATGGATTTCGCCTACGCCCTAACAGAGCTGCAAGGCGCTGGCCTGACCAAGAGAACTATCGCTGCAGATCAGCTCGAGGCAGCGACCCTCAGCTTCGACCCAGCAACAGATATCACCTTCCATCGCAGCTTTTTGGACTTTCACCCCAATGGCATGCGTTTTACTGCTGAACTTGAGGCGGGGAAGACTCTGGAACAGACCTACTACTCTATAGGCGGGGGTTTTGTGGTCACCCAGGAGCGCAAACGCGGTAAGCGCAAAATCGAGGCCCTGAGTCACTTTCCCTATCCGATTCAAAAGGGCACAGAGCTTTTGGACTTTTGTAATCAAACCGGGCTTAAAATATCTGAGGTAGTCCGCGCCAATGAGCGTTCGCTGCGTAGTGATAATGAAATCAATGACGGACTAGACCAAATTTGGGCCACCATGCTGGATTCCATGTATGTGGGCTGTCATACCGAAGGCATCCTCCCCGGAGGGCTCAATGTCGCACGCCGCGCCTTTGATACCCATAAAAGCCTTATTGGAGACACTCAGTATCAAGACCCGATAGAGTGGATTAAAGCCATACGCGGCACAGAAGTAAAGTTCAGACAAATCCTGAAATGGGTGAGTTGTTTTGCCCTGGCGGTCAATGAAGTCAATGCCTCTTTAGGACGCATTGTGACTGCGCCAACTAATGGGAGTGCTGGCGTTATTCCTGCAGTGATGATGTATTATATGGTCATCGAAAATCACGACGCAAACCTAGAAGACGTACGTCAATACCTCATGGTCGCAGGAGAAATCGGCAGTTTATTTAAAAAAGGAGCCACGATCAGCGCTGCCCTTGGGGGTTGTCAAGCCGAAATTGGGGTCTCATCTGCTATGGCTGCAGGCGCCCTAACTGAACTTATGGGAGGTACCCCGGCTCAGGTGCTCATGGCCGCAGAAATTGCCATGGAACATCATTTGGGCCTTACTTGTGATCCTATCGGTGGTTTGGTTCAAATCCCCTGTATAGAGCGTAACGCCATGGGCGCTATTAAGGCCATAAACGCCTGTGAAATGGCCTTGGATGCCGACCCGACTAAGGCCAAAGTGCCTTTGGACAAAGTGATCGCCACCATGTGGGAAACCGCTCAAGACATGACCACCAAATACAAAGAAACCAGCACTGGCGGGCTCGCCATACAGGTGAATATCAGTGATTGTTGATGCTGAGATATGAGGCTCAGCTATACGGCTAATTGATAGTCAGTATTAACTCTCAGCATTAATTAGTAATTTTACCTCGCTTAAAGCAATACTTATGTCTACAGCAAAAAAAGACTACAAGCGCATCACGGTAAAAACCTTGGTGGATATGAAAGAGCAAGGAGAAAAAATCGCCATGCTCACGGCTTATGATTTCACCATGGCCAAAATTGTCGATGCTGCAGGCATTGATGTGATTTTGGTGGGCGACTCAGCCTCTAATGTTATGGCGGGGCACGAAACCACCCTACCCATCACTCTGGATCAAATGATTTATCACGCCTCTTCGGTGGTGCGTGGGATTGAACGCGCCCTAGTGGTGGTGGATCTGCCTTTTGGGAGCTACCAAAGTGACTCTAAAGAAGCGCTGCGTTCTGCAATACGGATCATGAAAGAAAGTGGTGCCCATGCGGTTAAACTCGAAGGAGGAAAAGAAATCAAAGACTCCATTAAAAAAATCCTGAACGCCGGAATTCCGGTCATGGGACATTTGGGACTCACCCCCCAATCCATTTATAAATTCGGAACCTATACGGTGCGCGCACGAGAAGAAGCTGAGGCCCAAAAACTTCGTGAAGATGCATTAATGCTCGAAAAAATGGGTTGTTTTGCTATTGTTTTAGAAAAAGTTCCTGCTGCCTTGGCCACAGAAGTCGCCCAAAGCGTTAGTGTCCCTGTCATCGGCATTGGTGCTGGTGGTGGTGTCGACGGCCAAGTTTTGGTCACCCACGACATGCTGGGGATGACCCACGAGTTCTCGCCCCGCTTCTTACGTCGTTATTTGGACCTCTATAACGACATGAGTAATGCCTTTGGACAGTACGTGAGCGATGTAAAATCTAAGGACTTCCCGAACGATAGCGAGCAGTACTAGACCTGAGACTTAAACTCCTGAGAGTCATGGGCCATATGCAACATTCCACCCCCGATAATCTTCAAGTCATCTACGAGGATAATCACCTGATTGTGGTCAACAAGCGTCCCGGAGATATCGTACAAGGAGACAAAACCGGGGATATTCCCCTATCAGAGATTGTCAAACAGTATATCGCGATAAAATACAACAAGCCTGGAGCCGTCTTTTTAGGGGTAGTACACCGATTAGATCGCCCGACCTCTGGATTAGTGGTTTTTGCTAGGACTTCCAAAGCCCTTGCGCGCCTGAATAAGATGTTTGCCGAGCGAGAAACCAAAAAGACTTATTGGGCCATGGTCAAAACTACCCCAGATCCTTTGGAGGGGAGACTTGAGCATTATTTATTGCGCAATCCAAAACAGAATAAATCTTACGCGCACTCAAAGCCCGTGCCCGAGGCCAAGCGTGCGGTGCTGAATTATCGCACTTTAGCCCAAAGTGATCACTACACCCTTCTCGAGATTGATCTAGAAACTGGCCGTCATCATCAGATCCGATGTCAGCTTGCTGCCATAGGCAGTCCCATAAAAGGGGATTTAAAATACGGCGCGCAGCGCTCAAATCCTGACGGCAGTATTCACTTGCATGCGCGTTATCTTGAGCTGGTTCATCCTGTTCAAAAAGAGCTCATGACTTTTGTAGCTCCAGTCCCTGAAGAGCCGCTTTGGCAGAGCGCAGGGGTGTGATGGATTGAAATCATTTGGCTCATTAAATTCTAATTATACCCTTATCCAATTGACGATCCAATACCCGATACTGTACCGCTTCGGCCATATGCTCAGGCTTGATTTCGTGACTTAAATCCATGTCGGCTATGGTACGGGCTACTTTTATAATGCGATGATAAGTCTCAGGCCTTAATATGGCGCAGTAATTCTGCAGTCGAGGCGTCAAATCCTCCATCTTTTACAGACTTTGACAAACTTGAATTATCACTTGACTCAATTGCATTTAAAACATTAACAGCCAGTTTTTTACCGAGTTCTACACCCCATTGATCGTAGCTGAAAATATTCCAGATTACCCCTTGCACAAATAACTTGTGTTCGTAGAGCGCAATGAGCCCGCCCAGACGATTTGGAGTGAGCTTGTCGATCAGTAAAGTATTGGTCGGCTTATTGCCGGTAAACACCCGATAGGGACTTTCAATATTTTGCCCTTGAGTACCAGTCATAAGCGCTTGAGTTTGAGCAATACAATTGGCTAGGAGTTTGTTTTGATGGTCTTGCTCACCGTAAAGACACTCTTTAAAGGCGATAAAATCAGCAGGAATAAGCTTGGTGCCTTGATGAATCAGCTGAAAAAAGGCGTGTTGCGCATTAGTTCCCGTACTGCCCCATACAATAGTTCCGGTTTGGTAGTCCACCACGTCCCCATTGCGGTCCACATACTTGCCATTGCTCTCCATAATGCCTTGCTGCAGGTAAGCCACGAATTTACTGAGGTATTGGCTATAAGGTACAATACATTCAGATTCAGCCCCGTAAAAATTGTTATACCATACAGAAACCAGGGCCATAAGCACAGGCATGTTTTGGTCAAACTCTGCTGAGCTAAAATGCTCATCCATGGCATGAGCCCCACGCAAAAGGTCTTCAAAATGATCGTAACCTACGCTTAGGGCGATAGACAGCCCCACCGCACTACACAAAGAAAATCGACCACCGACCCAATCCCACATAGGAAATACTAGGGCTGAATCAATCCCAAAAGCCCCGACGGCCTCAAGATTAGTCGAAACAGCAGCAAAATGCTTTGATATAGCCGATTCAGGAGCCTGACTTAAGAACCACTTTCTGATGGTCTGCACATTGGTCAGGGTCTCTTGAGTGGTAAAAGTCTTGGAAACAATCACAAAAAGGGTTTGTTCTACAGGCAGTCCTTTGAGCTGCTCATGCACGTGATCCCCGTCTACGTTACTTACAAAACGGACCTCGAGGTGATTTTGATAATGTACCAAAGCCTCACAGACCATATCAGGACCCAAGTCACTGCCCCCGATCCCGACATTGACCACATGGGTAATCGGCAGACCAGTATGGCCCTTAAAATCACCATTACCTACCCCAGTCACAAAATCTTTGATGCGCTCCAGAGTCTGAGCGACTTCATCGGGCATCTGCTTGAAATTACGCAATTGGGTATGTCCTACAGCGCGCCCCTCGGTTTCGTTGATGAGTCCGCCGCTGAACTGAGCCACGATGGCTTTTTTAAGCTGAATCTCCTTGGCTAAGGCCAAAAGCTGAGTGCGCACCTCTGGGCTGATTAAATTCTTGCTGTAATCCAAATAGAAGCCTTCTGTCTCTACACTAAAGGTCTTAGCTCTGTTCGCTTCATTCAAAAAAAGATCAGTCATAGACCAATCTTTTTGTGATTTAAACAATTCCCCCAAAGCAGACCAAGCTGCGGTTTTGGTAGGATTTATTTTTGGGAGTGTTCCACTCATGCTTGTGCTTTTAATCTGTGTTCTCTGTAATAGTCAATCAAACCATCGATAGGACGTCGGATGATTTTACCCAACTTTAAACGATAAGGTTTCATAACATTTTTAATCATTTCCTCCGAAAAATGTGCAATGGAACCAATAAAATGGATCGGCACATTTTGCGCTTCAGCATAACAGAGGACGCGGCGTTTGATGAATCGGTCCATGCCGTCTGAAATTAGCTGATAGAAATACCCATTGACCTCTTCGGCAGTGAAAATAAACTCGGCAAAAGACGCCAAATAGGTGTTAGGATTGGGTCTTTGGTAAACATTGAGCTTTATTTCATCAGCCTCTAAATTGAATCTGCGGGCAAATTCTTTCATCAGTTGCTCAGGCATCACGCCGTAATAGTAATCGCGAATCAATCGCTTGCCAAAGTAATTACCACTGGCCTCGTCCATGAGCACATAACCCAGAGAAGGGACATGAGCGTGGAT
>JAYOYS010000020.1:0-33964 GCA_038153605.1 Flavobacteriaceae bacterium | reverse complement strand
GCAAATGTCATGGGCAAATTTATTCTCCAAATTTCTCGCTCAATTTTCCTGCGCAATCTAAGGCGAATTATCCCTTAATTCTTGTGACTCCCGTCACAAAGGGGCATGCTCGCACTTTTCCCGCAACGACAAAAAGAACTGCGGCGCTCACGGCGCTCCACAGTGCCATCTGGATGATGTAGATCAATAGACCCCACCACTACGACGGGACCATTTTCGATAAGATTTACTTGAGTAACATGTTCTAAAGACATAGCATTTTTGATTTTTAAAAGCGATAATCGCTTTTGAGTTAATTTTTTCTAGACTTAAAAATAATAAATTATAGGAGGACTAGGGCATATTGTGTAATTTTAGGAATTAAAGGTGCTACTTTAATCCGCTAATGAACGACCAAACAATAAGCCAGGCTGAATCCCTCGATCTCAAAGATCCATTATCGGGCTTTCGTCAAGAATTTGACATTCCAAAAGACCACAAAGGCGATGCTTTAATTTATCTCTGTGGCAACTCTCTAGGACTACAACCCAAACAAACCAAAGACTATATCGGACTTGAATTGGAGCATTGGGCGAAATGGGGTGTCGAAGGGCATACTAAGGGGCAAAACGCTTGGCTACCCTATCATGAGCTTTTAACCCATCAAATGGCTCAAGTCGTTGGGGCTAAAGACAGCGAGGTGGTGGTCATGAATACCCTAACGGTAAATCTCCACCTCATGATGGTCTCGTTTTACCAACCAACAAAGCAGCGCCATAAAATCATTATAGAGGCTGATGCTTTTCCTAGCGATCGATACGCCGTAGAAAGCCAAATTAGATTTCACGGTTTTGACACTGAGCAAAGTTTATTATTGTGGAAACCTAATCCAGAAACAGGGCTGTGCGAGCTTTCGACTTTAAAGAACCTCATTGAGCAACACAGTGACAGTATCGCCCTTATTATGCTCGGGAATTCTAATTATTATTCTGGTCAAGTATATTCCATGGCAGAAATCACCCAGCTCGGCCATCATTTTGGCGCCAAAGTAGGGTTTAATCTCGCTCATGGGGCAGGCAATATTCTTTGTGATTTACATCAAAACAATGTTGACTTTGCCGTTTGGTGTACCTATAAATACCTCAACAGTGGACCGGGAAGTTTGGGTGGAGTTTTTGTCCATGAGCGGCATGCTAAAGCGCACAACCTGCCGCGATTTGAAGGCTGGTGGGGCCACAATAAACAAACCCGATTTAAAATGCGTGATGCTTTTGAGCCTATGGAAGGGGCCGAAGGATGGCAGCTGAGTAACCCCCCTATTTTATCTATGGCCGCCATACGCGCTTCATTGGATATTTTTGAGCGTGCCGGCATGAATGCCATTCGACAAAAATCAATACAACTCACCGCATATTTAGCAGAGCTACTTCAAGGACTTGACAGTGATAAAATAACAATACTGACTCCGCTCGACCCCACACAGCGTGGCGCACAACTTTCTTTACAAATAAAAAATAGTGATCGCTCACTGCACAAGGCATTGACCGGGCTCGGTGTAGTCAGTGATTGGCGCGAACCCGATGTAATTCGTGTGGCTCCTGCCCCGCTTTATAACAGCTACAGAGATGTTTACGATTTTGTAAAGCGCTTAAAACAATGTCTGTAATGCCTTTGGATAAAAACGATAAAATATTAATCATCGGTGCTGGGCTCTGTGGGAGTCTTTTGGCGCTGAGACTTGCCCAAAGGGGACATCAAGTCACTTTGATAGAAAAACGCCCTGACCTCAGAGCAAGGTCGCTGGATGCTGGACGCTCCATTAATTTGGCCCTGAGTGATCGAGGCCTAAAAGCCTTAAAAATGGCCGGCATGGATCAAAAGGCCTTAGCTATAAGTATTCCCATGGGCGGGCGTATGATCCACCAACTGGAGCGCGATCCATTTTTCAGTCCCTACAGTGGGAATCCAAACACGGCCATTAATTCAATTTCTAGGCCAGGACTAAATGCCCTACTGCTCAATGCCATTGAAGAATTAGGTACAGTTAAGCTACATTTTAACTCAGCTTGCATTGACCTTGATTTAGAGCGCTGCCTGGCGCATTTTGAGCAACAAAAACCAGGATATTCTGGAGCAGAAAAAAGTGAGACTTTCCAAATCCAAGCCGATGTGATTTTTGGTTGTGACGGTGCTGGCTCTGTGGTGCGAAAAACGCTTCAATCACAAAAAGGAAATGATTTTGATTTTAATCTAGATTGGCTCAGTCATGGCTATAAAGAACTTTCTATAGGAGTAGGACCTGATGATTCATTTCAGCTCCGCCATGACGCACTGCATATTTGGCCTAGAGGTGAAGATATGATCATCGCATTACCAAATTTGGATAGGAGTTTTACCGTAACCCTTTTTATGAGTCATACGAAACAACCTCATGGTTTTGATCATTTAAATAGTCCCGAACAAATTGAAGACTATTTTCGTCAAAAATATCCAGAACTTTTAGGGCTTATCCCTGATATCGTGGACCAATATCAGGAAAATCCCACAGGGCCCTTGGGTACGGTAAAATGTGGCCCTTGGAATAAGGGCGGTAAAGCCCTGATCATGGGAGATGCAGCCCATGCGATAGTGCCATTTTACGGACAAGGCATGAATGCGTCTTTTGAGGATGTGCTCGTTTTAGACCAACTCATCGATTCTGGAACTAAGACTTGGGATGCGCTTTTTGCGCAATTTGCCCGAGAGCGGAAAAAAGATGCTGATGCGATCGCTGATCTAGCGCTTGACAATTTCCACGAGATGAAAGAACATACCGCCGACCCTATCTTTCAGCGCAAACGCAGTATAGAGGTCCGTCTAGAGCAAGAACGCCCCGAGCAATATCAAAGTAAATACTCTATGGTCACTTTTAATCCTGAGCTGAGTTACCATCAGGCCATGACCTTGGGACGGGCGCAAGACAAGGCTATTGAACAACTCTTACGTCAAGGTTTACTGGATGAGTCACAAGATCTTGATCATCAGCTCGGATTGATTCAAAAACAAACTAAGACTCCTTTAGCATAAACAAAACATAACGACTAAATCTCATTACATGGCACAATCCAACAATAAACTGATCGAAGGCAAAGCAACCCCACGAGGCGCCTACCCGCATATAAAACGCGTAGGAGACTATCTTTATATTTCTGGCACTAGTGCGCGAAAACCAGACAATACTATTGCTGGTGCCCATAAAGTGGATGCTATGGGCAGTATGCGTTTGGACATCAAAGAGCAAACTGCAGCAGTTTTAGATAATATCAAAGATTACCTCACAGCCGAAGGTGCAGGACTCGAAGACCTGGTCGATTTGACGACATTTTTAGTCAATATGAACGATTTTGCGGGCTACAATGAAGTTTATGGCCAGTACTTTACTGCAGAAACTGGGCCGGCGCGGACTACTGTAGCGGTGCATCAATTACCCAATCCCCTTTTGCTCATTGAAATCAAAGCCACGGCCTACAAACCGCTTAAATGATGACTCAGGTCCTGAACTATATCAATGGTCAATTTCTGACTGCCCGCTCGGGAGCAAGCCTAGACAATATCGAGCCTGCTACTGGCAAAGTCTATAGCAGTCTGCCACAAAGCGATGCTGAAGATATTGAGCAGGCTTATCAAGCGGCGCACAAAGCTTTAAATGAGTGGCGAAATACAACATTAGAACAGCGTAGCGCACTGCTGTATCGAATCGCGGATCTCATCGATGAAAATATGGACCACCTGGCGCAGGCTGAATCCAAAGATAATGGCAAGCCATTGAGTCTGGCCAAAACTGTGGATATTCCCAGAGCCTCCAGTAATTTTAGATTTTTTGCCCATGCCCTAACCCAATTCTCAAGTGAGGCCCACGAGAGTGTCGGCAAGCATACCATTAATTTTACCCTGAGGCAGCCCATCGGCGTGGTGGGTTGTATCTCTCCATGGAATCTACCCCTCTACCTGTTTACTTGGAAAATAGCTCCGGCACTGGCCGCCGGGAATACTGTAGTGGCTAAACCCAGCGAACTCGCGCCCATGACGGCATACATGCTCGCAGAGCTTTGCCAAAAGGCCGGACTTCCAGCTGGAGTGCTCAATATAGTCCATGGTACAGGCCAAAGCGCGGGACAAGCTATTGTAGCTCATCCAGGGATTAAGGCCATTTCATTTACCGGCGGCACCACCACTGGGGCAAATATCGCAAAAATTGCCGCCCCCATGTTTAAAAAACTATCTCTAGAATTGGGCGGAAAAAATCCCAACATCATTTTTGCGGATTGTGATTACCCGCGCATGCTAGAGACGACCATTAAGTCCTCATTTGCCAATCAAGGGCAGATTTGCCTGTGTGGCAGCCGCATTTTTGTGGAGCGTTCTATTTATGCCAAATTTAAGGCAGACTTTGTGCGTCGCGTAGCTGAGCTTAAAATAGGCCCACCAAACCAGGCAGTCGACCTAGGTGCTGTCATTTCCAAAGAGCACTTAAACAAGGTCTTAGGCTATATCGAACTGGCGCAAAAAGAAGGAGGGATTGTCCTTACTGGTGGCCAAAAGGCGATTGTCGACCAACACCCTGAAGGCTATTATCTCCAGCCTACAGTGATTGAAATTAATGACCACTTATGTCGCGTTAATCAAGAAGAAATTTTTGGCCCTGTAGTGACCCTCATGCCCTTTGATCAGGAAGCAGAGGTCATTGAAATGGCTAACAGTGTTCCTTATGGCCTATCTGCCAGTTTATGGACCTCAAATCTCGATCGATCTATGCGCTTTGGTCAGCAACTTGAATCAGGAATTGTATGGGTAAACACCTGGCTTAATCGTGATTTGCGCACCCCATTTGGTGGGGTTAAGGCCAGTGGTGTAGGGCGTGAAGGTGGTTTTGAAGCTTTGCGCTTTTTTACTGAACCTAAAAATATATGTATCAGTTATAATCCTCAATCCGAACAAGAGCCTTAATCTATGGATACCTGAATCTATGGGGCATTAGTTCTTTGGGGCATTATATCGCTGAATCAATAGAAAAATTAAAAACCAATAGACTAAACAACAATTATGGAATTAAATCTAACCGGAAAAACAGCTTTAGTGTGCGGCAGCACTGCAGGAATTGGAAAAGCCACAGCTATGGAGCTCGCTAGCCTTGGGGCACGTATTGTTTTGATGGCACGCAATCCTGAAAAATTATCCCAAACTTTAGCCGAGCTACCGAGCGATGAGGATCAAAAGCACGATACTTTGGCTGTTGATTTTAGTGATATTGCCGCTTTTAAACAGGCCGTAGATACCTTGATACAAAAGCACCAATTCCATATTTTGATCAACAACACCGGCGGTCCAAAAGCAGGCCCTGCATTTGAGGCTGACCCCGAGCATTATGCAGCGGCTTTTGCCCAACATCTTTTGTGCAATCAAATTCTTGCCCAAGGGGTAGTTCCTTCCATGAAGCAAGCTAAATTTGGGCGTATTGTCAATGTAATCTCGACCTCGGTAAAACAGCCCATAGAGAATCTTGGCGTCAGTAACACCATAAGAGGTGCGGTAGCCAATTGGAGTAAAACACTTTCTGCAGAGCTCGGGCCCTTTGGCATCACTGTGAACAATGTTTTACCAGGATTTACCGCTACTGATCGATTAGACGATATTGTTAATTCTGTAGCCAATCGATTGAATAAAACCCCGCAAGAAGCACGTGATTTTATGACCTCTGTGGTTCCTGCCCGCCGTTTTGCCCAGGCTCAAGAAATCGCTTATGGTATTGCCTTTTTATGCAGCCCCTCTGCCGGCTATATCAACGGAATCAATTTACCCATCGACGGTGGACGAACAAAATCTTTGTAATTTTAAAAGCAGATAAGCAAAAAATATGGGCCTATCCAAAACTTAGCCTCGATATGAAAAAAAGAAAACTGCGCATAAACGGGCACTCGCATTTGCTCCCTTATCCTGAGGAGATCCCGGCCTTTATGAAAGATAAAGGGATTTTTTGGGTGGATAAGGATCGTAAATTTATGCTGCAAAAGGATTGGAGTCGCCCGGTGACTGATTCGAGTTTCTTTTTGGATGAGAAACTTCAGTGGATGGATCGATACAATATCGATCATGCCGTGGTTTTAAATTTATCGCAACTCTACGGCAATGGTTTGCGTCTTGAGGAAATGAAACAAGCTTTACGGTTTCAAAATGATTTTAATGCCCGTATTCAGCATGATCACAGCAGTAAGTTTACTTGTGGCTTTGTGGTTCATCCTGGCTTTGTGCGCGGTGCCCTCTGGGAAATTGAGCGCTGCGTTGAAGAGCTTGGCCTAAGATTGCTTTGTCTGCCGACTCATTATATGGATACCATAGGCACTTGGCGCAGTATTTTCGATGCAGAAAATGAACCCATTTTTGAATTGGCGTCATCCTATAATTTGGCGGTCGAAATTCACCCCTATGATGGCGAAAAATTTATTAAACTGCAAAATACGGCTTGGCGATTTCACCTGATTTGGATGTTAGCGCAATGCGCTGATGCTTATCACTTTTACACCCTGAATGGTTATGCCGACAAATATCCAGGCATGCGCACTTGTTTTGCCCATGGAGGACAATTGGCACAAATAAATTTAGGACGTCGTATACAAGGTTTTGACGGCCGTCCGGATCTTTTTGAAGGGAAAATACACCCGCGTAAAAGTGTCGGTCATAAGAACATATTTTTTGACACTCTAGTTCATGATACTGGTTCTTTGGAGCTACTCATTAAAAATCAAGGCAGCAAACAAGTACTCATGGGCCTAGATGACCCATATCCTTTAGGCGAAATGGAAAGCGCGGCACAATCCTCTTATCCGGGTAAAATTCTGGATTTGGCACAAAATCAGGGACTGCTTGACGCCCAAGAATGTGATGCGATATGGGAGGATAATGTATTACAATGGCTTTTTGGTGACGACCAGCAAGGCAAATCTGAGCTAGTCGGAAAAATATTAGGCTAATGGATTTTTTACCCCAGGACATAGAGCAATATGCAGAAGACCATTCTCAAGAAGAACCGCAGCTATTAAAAGAGCTCAACCTGGAAACATGGCAAACCGCACTCGCCCCTCGCATGCTGAGCGGTCCTTTACAGGGCCGTTTATTGAGCTTGATCGCCTCACTGGTAAGACCAAAAGCAATACTCGAAATTGGCACTTATACGGGCTATTCCGCTTTGTGCTTGGCTGAGGGACTACCTGAGGATGGGGTGCTTCATACCATTGATCGCAATGCAGAACTCAAACGGCTCCAACAAAAATACTTTGATCGATCGGGAAAAGGGCATCAAATCATTGCCCATCTTGGCGATGCTATAGAGATACTCCCGAGTCTTGAACAAAAATTTGATTTAATTTTTATCGATGCGGATAAATCTAACTATTTAAATTACCTCCGTCTAGTCACCCCAATGCTAAACTCAGGGGGACTTCTAATAAGTGATAATGTACTTTGGAGCGGCAAGGTCACCCAAAAGGTCAAAGCGGATGATTTAGACACCAAAGTTTTACAAGAATTTAATCAGCAACTAAACGCACACCCTGAATATCAAACAGTGCTTCTGCCTATTCGCGATGGCATCTCCGTAGCCAGAAAAAAGTAACTAAAATTGACGTTTGATGGGCCCAGTAATTTGATCGACGTCTTCTTTGACCTGATCGATGCTCTTCTTGAATTCAGCGACATCAACCCCTTGCTTATCGGCACTTTTGGTAATTTCTTTTTTAATATCATCTGTGGCATTACGAATTTGCTTCATCGTTTTTCCTAGGCCTCTGGCAATTTCAGGCACCTTATCTGCCCCAAAAACCATCAGGACGATAAATACGATAAAGGCTATTTCAGCACCACTGATAAAAAGTACCGGTAACAACATAATGCAAAGATAATAAAGTGCACAGGACCTAATACAAAAGCTCCGATGAATTCATCGGAGCTTTGAAAACTTTAATTAAGTCTTTTTGGATGGACTTAACTAAGAGATCAATTCGCTTAATTATCCCTTGATATTACTTTTAAAGGTTTGGAACTCACCCACAGTTTCTTGGGCTGGCCACGCGTTATTCGAGGTATCAATATCGGCAGTCTCCTCATCTGGATCTACCACAATTTTTACAATCTCTTTTTCTGAAGCGACGATTTTACCGACCGAGGCATCATTCAGGCGCCAGATTTGCGCTGGATAAGTGATGCGTTCTTTTGAGCCATCAGCATAGGTAAACTCAGCAATGATTGGCATTGGAATCCCTCCTGGCTTCTCAAAGGTAACTTCGTAAATATACTTGGGCATTTTCAATCCTGCGCGCTCCTCTGGTGTCATGCGATCCATGATAAACTCTTGTAGGGTAACTACATCATTTAGCGTCTGGGTACGCATGTCTTCCTCAAAATCTTCGCTTCCCTCTTCTACCAAATACACTAAAGGAGGTAAATCACTTTCACTCATGCCACGCGCTTGGATCATCTCCCGCATTGCCGAATTCATTTTGTGGGTGACATAATACTTTTTCACATCAGCCACACCTATATCCGTATAGTCTGTGGTGTAGAACCATGAACGCCAGAACCAGTCAAGATCGATGGCCGAAGCGTCCTCCATTGAGCGGAAAAAATCCTCTGGAGTCGGATGTTTAAACTTCCATCTCTGAGCGTAAGTTCTAAAGGCATAGTCGAATAGATCTTCACCCATGATTGTTTTTCGCAAAATATTCAAGCCGGTCGCTGGCTTTGAATAACCATTGGCACCAAAATTAAAGGTATTCAGACCTTTAGTCATAATCGGGGCCAATTGATCCTGATCTCCAGCCATATAGTTCACGATGGCTTTAGCCGGACCTCTGCGTGAAGGATAAGTCTCATTAGGGGCAATAGCCTCTGGATAAGCCGCACCAAAGTCTTGTTCAGCGACATATTGAACAAAGGTATTGATTCCCTCGTCCATCCACGTCCACTGTCGCTCATCACTGTTGACAATCATCGGGAAAAAGTTGTGACCCACTTCGTGAATAATCACACCGAACATCCCATATTTAGTACGCTCACTATAGCTGCCATCTTTTTCAGGACGTCCGTAATTCCAACAAATCATAGGATATTCCATCCCTTGATTTTTTGCATGAACAGAAATAGCCTTATGGTATGGATAGTCAAATGTCATGCGTGAATAAGACTTCAAAGTACTGGCCACAACACGCGTAGACCATTCCTCCCAAAGGGGATTTCCTTCAGGTGGGTAAACAGAAACCGCCATTACATCGCGATCGCCAATACGTAACGCCATCATATCCCAGATATAGCGACGTGAGGTAGCAAAACCAAAATCACGAACCATTTTTGCGTCAAATTTCCAAGTTTTACTACTAGTGGCAAATCCTTTTGAGGCGCGCTCCGCCTCATCCTGGGTTACAATTAAAATGGGTTTGTCATAACTCTTTTTGGCCAATTCATAGCGACGCATCATCTCTTTGGAGAATACTTCTTTGCGGTTTACCAATACCCCTGTGGCGTCTAGGACGTGGTCTGAAGGTACAGTAATTGAAACCTCAAAATCGCCAAAAGGCAAGGCGAATTCGTCTCTTCCCCAAAACTGACTGTTTTGCCAACCTTCAACATCGGAGTAAACTGCCATTCTTGGATAGAATTGTGCAATAACATAACCCTTATTGCCGTCTTCAAAAACTTCGTAGCCACTGCGCGCACGATCAATGGTATGGTCTGGAATGTTATACCACCATTTAATTGAGAATACAAATTGGTCCCCCGGTTTGAGTGCCTGTGGCATTTCAACACGCATCATGGTTCGATTTACGGTATGTGGCAGTGGTTTTCCTTTTTCATCTCGAACCCAATCAATCTTAAACCCTCCATCGAATCCTTCACCCATATATTCACTGACAAAGCTACTGGCCATTTTTGCAGGAAAAGCTCCTGAAGCCTCAATGAGTGGACTTTTACTATCTCGCGCTCGTTTGTTTTGATCTAACTGCACCCATAAATATTCAAGATGATCTGGTGAATTATTGGTGTAGGTTATGGTTTCTTCTCCATAGATCTGAGACAAGGCATCATTTAATGTAATGGACATTTTGTAGTCTGCCTGCTGTTGATAGTATGATGGTCCCGGCGCACCACTGGCCGAGCGATACTGATTAGGTGTCGAAAACTCTTCGTAAAGTTGCTTAAATCTATTGTTGTTATAATGACCAGGCTTGCGTTCTGGCTTCGGCTCCTGATCTTGAGCTTGAACATTAAATACCATGGTCATAGCCAGGAAAAAAGCGGCAATAATTCGGAATCTCTCGTGCATAAATTATGTTTTAAATCTTTGCTAAATTTATCTTTTTAAGTAGGTTGTGAAAATACTTATTTAAAGTTTAACACTCCATTAGGATTCTCTGAAAAAAGCAAAAGACTTCTGCGCTGGTCTCCTACTTTTGCGTGAACCACATTTTGTTGATCTGAGGTTAAGTCAAAAAGTGTTTTGTTTTCGATAAAAAGAACTTTCGGCGCCTCTTTGACGGGCACCTCAATAAATATTTTTATTTGATCGATGTCATATTCATCTCCTAAATAATTTAAAGTGAGTTCCTGATCGTCGCCCAGAATACGCCATTGACTCAGGATATAACGCCTTATAAATTCAGCGTTTTTCTCGGGTTCGTCTACCATAGCCAATTTAATTTTTGACCCGTAACGGGCGCTTAACACCGCCTCTAAATCATCGATAAAAACCCGCTGAATGATTTCTAAATTTCCAGAATTTGAGTTAAACTCGATGTTCGATGTGCTGACATAAAATTTATGCTCACCATTAATATTACATAAGGGCAAATAGAAATAGATCAAAGCAGAAACTGTCAAACTCGCAGTCAGAAAGTAAATAATTATCCTATGAAACATAATGTTTTGAGTCGAAGCACAAACCTAAGGAAATATGCGCAAATCTAGTTGGTGCCTTTCCTTTATTAAGTTTAACTTTAGCAACTCTGTTACGATTATTTTGAAAGAGTTTCTTAGGTTAAAAAAAATAAACAATCCATGAATAAGCTATTACTGGCCAGTACCTCAACTCTTTTTGGACAAGACTATTTGTCTTATTTACTTCCTGAACTAAAGACTTTTTTTCAAGGCGTGGATTGTATCACTTTTATCCCCTTTGCCAGGCCAGGTGGATGCAGTGAAAATGAGTATACACGTAAAGTGCGTAAAACTTTTGAAGCACTTGATATAGCCGTTATTGGGCTAGACGAAGTTATAGATCCGATTGACGCTTTGAATCAAGCAAAGGGAATATTTACAGGCGGAGGCAATACCTTTTTACTGGTCAAAAGACTTTATGATTTAAAACTGATCGAGCCCTTAAATGAGGCTTTACAAAGAGGCGTACCTTACCTTGGCACCAGCGCAGGATCGAACATATGTGGAATGGGCATGCATACCACCAACGATATGCCGATTGTGCACCCGCCATCACTAAAGACATTGGGCAGAGTTCCTTTTAATATTAATGCCCATTATATCGAGCCAGAAAAAAACAGCACCCATATGGGAGAAACTCGAGAAACGAGAATACGTGAATTTCAAGAGCAACAAAAAGTCCCTGTGGTAGGGCTACCCGAGGGTACATGGCTAAGCGTGCAAGATCAAGAGATAATTATTAAAGGGAACTTTGCGGCGGTGGTTTTCCCCCCCGAACAGCCACGCTATACGGTGAGACCCAATGAGGAATTGGTTTTTTAAAGCTTATTGGGCAAAAAAGTTATGAAAAGGCAAAGGTTTTTAAAATTATCAGCAGTGGGGACAGCAGGTCTTTTGCTACCCCACAAACTTCACGCTAAAATGATCCTAAATCAAGCCTACAGTCGTGATGAACTCATCGGAAAGGCCCCACGCGATTTAGTCGGTAATAGTTATTTAACGACCATGCAGCGCGATACGGCTAAAGCACTGGGATTAATGCAACAAGCAGCTAAAAAAGAGGGGGTAGACATCAAAGTAGTCTCTGCCTTTCGCAGTTTTCAGCGCCAAAAAGAAATTTTTGAAAGTAAATACAAACGATTTGTTGCCAGTGGGGATTCCGCGGAGCAGGCCGTAAACCGCATCATTGAATATTCTACCATACCGGGTACATCAAGACATCACTGGGGCACTGATTTGGATTTAATCGATGGATCAGTAATCGCTCCTGAGTCTGTATTAGAGGCGCAACATTTCTATGGCAGCGGGGTGTTTTGTCGACTCAGGGAATGGCTCGATTCGCATGCCGCGGATTTTGGCTTTTACCAAGTCTACACCAATCATCCAGATCGACAAGGTTTTGCCCACGAGCCGTGGCACTACAGCTATGCCCCGATCTCAATCCCTATGTTTAAGGCTTTTATTGAATTGGACTTAGCCAATATTTTAAAGCATGAAAATATTCTTGGAGCTGAAGTTATCCAAGGGAATTTCCTGGCGGACTATCGAAAAAATCACCTTATGGATATCAATCCTATCCTTTTAGATTGAACCCAGGGTAATGCTTATCTTTGTCCTTTAAATTATAATCCATGTCCCGAAAGGTACTTTTAATGATTTTAGATGGGTGGGGAATGACTCAAAACCCCGAAGTATCTGCTGTTGCACAAGCCAATACGCCTTTTATGGATGCCCTACCGCATCAATATCCCAATGCACAATTACTCACTCACGGGCCTCATGTAGGGCTTCCGGATGGCCAAATGGGCAATAGTGAAGTGGGCCACATGAATTTAGGGGCTGGCCGCATTGTATATCAAGATTTGGCAAAAATTAATCGGGCTGTAGAACAAGGAACCATTGATCAAGAGCCTGAACTCAAAAAAGCCTTTGCCTACGCCAAAGAAAATAACAAAAGTGTCCATTTTTTGGGCCTACTCTCAGACGGTGGGGTACACGCCCACATCGATCACCTTAAAGCATTAATCAAAGCAGCATCTGCGGCCCAAGCTCCGAGAATTCTAGTCCATGGCTTTACCGATGGTCGCGATGTGGACCCCAGAAGTGCGCCAAATTACATCAAGTCTTTACAGCCCACTTTACAGCAAACAGGCGCTCATTTAGCCAGTCTCATAGGGCGTTATTACGCCATGGATCGTGATCAACGATGGGAACGCGTTAAAAAGGCCTATGATTTATTGGTTCACGGTTTGGGTCAATCCACTTCAGACCCCATTGCTGCCCTAAAGGACTCTTATGCCCAAGGGATTACCGATGAGTTTATAGAACCTATGGTTATTGACAATGTATCGGGTCAAGATGATGCTCAGGACCAAACAATCAAATCCGGTGATGTAGTTATCTTTTTTAACTTCCGCACCGATCGTGGTCGAGAATTAACTCAAGTACTGAGTCAATCGGCTTTTGATCAGTGGGCCATGAAGCCGATAGATCTTTACTACTGTACATTGACCAATTATGACGATACCTTTAAGCGCATACATGTAGTTTACGATAAAGACAATTTGCAAGATACTCTAGGAGAGACTATTGCCAAAGCCGGAAAAAAACAAATCCGCATTGCGGAAACAGAAAAATACCCGCACGTCACCTTCTTTTTTAATGGAGGTCGCGAGATTCCATTTGAGGGAGAACAGCGCCTTTTGTGTCCCTCTCCTAAAGTCGCGACCTATGATCTAAAACCAGAGATGAGTGCCTTTGACATCAGAGATAAAATTATGCCAGAGATTGAGCGCGAATCGGCTGATTTTATTTGTTTGAATTTTGCCAATCCCGACATGGTCGGGCATACGGGTGATATTAAGGCGGCCATTAAAGCCTGTGAAACTGTGGACCAATGCGTCTCTCAAATTGTGCCATTGGCTCTGGACCACGGCTACAGTACACTGATCATTGCAGATCACGGGAATAGCGAAACCATGATCAACCCTGATGGCAGTCCCAATACAGCCCATACCACAAACCCTGTTCCGCTAATTTTGGTGGATAAAACGATAAAATACATTCGCTCTGGTGTTTTGGGAGATATCGCCCCTACAGTATTAAAATTAATGGACATTCCAATCCCTGAGGCCATGACCCAATCCTCACTAATTGATTAAACTATGAAAACTTATTTATCCACATTAATGGTATTAAGCACACTTTTTTTAAGCTGCAATAATCCAAATAAAGGTTCAGTCGAATCCAATAATCAAAAGGACACGGACCTAGAAAAATTGTCTCAGTATAATTCTTCTGAGTTGCTCATGAACAAACAAGTTGCCGACACCATAGATGGTGGCATGATGCTCTTAGGACCCATAAATGCAGCAGGCTTAAATCAAGAACCTTTCGCCCTGTGGTTTGAAGAAAATAGCAAGGCCTACACTCCTGATATGTCTTTAATTGAAGAAATCAAACCCCTGTTAAAACCCTGTTTTGTGAAAGTATTTATGGGTTCTTGGTGCGAAGACAGTCAACGTGAAGTTCCTGCTCTATTAAAACTACTGGATTTGGCAGACTTCGACTCGAGTCAATTAGAAATTATCGCTATGACTCACGACAAGGATACTCCAGAAAATTATGAAGCCGACTACCAGATAGAATTTATTCCGACCATCATGTTTTTTAAAGATGGTGCAGAACTCAATCGAATCGTGGAATACACTCAAGAAACCCTTGAGTTAGATATACTAAAAATCTTAAAACAAGAAGCCTACACCCCTGCTTATGCAGAATAACCCACAAGAATTTACCGAATCACAAACCTTTAACCAATGGTGGCTATGGGTCTTACTTTTTGCCATTTTTGGGGTGGGTTGTTACGGCCTCATACAACAACTCGTTCTTGAGGTACCTTTTGGCTCAAAACCCATGAACAATGTTGGTATTATCGGTTTTAGCTTATTTAACCTGGGCATGATCTTATTTTTTAAATGGATGCGTCTGGAGACGAAAATCGATAAAAAAGGCATTTATATGCGCTTTGTACCCTTCAAAACAAAATTTCACACTTGGGAGGAAATAGAGTCAATTTCCGTGGTCAATTATGGCTTTGTCGGTGGATGGGGCATCAGACTTTTTACAAATTACGGTACGGTTTACAATATGCGCGGTGCAGAGGGATTGGCTATAAGGTTGAAGTCAGGTAAAAAATATCTCATCGGTAGTCAGCGCGTAGATGAATTAACTCAGGTTGTCACGCAATACCCACAATACAAGGCCTAATAAACTATGATTCAATTAAAAACTTCGGAAGAAATAGAGCTCATGCGTCACAGCGCCCGCTTGGTGTCCAAAACCTTGGGCATGCTCGCTAAAGAGGTCAAACCAGGGGTCACGACCAAATCCTTGGATACCATGGCGGAATCCTTTATTCGTGACCACCAGGCTAAACCTGGTTTTTTGGGGCTGTATGGCTGTCCTTCTACCCTACTGACCTCGGTCAATCAGGCTGTAGTGCACGGCCTTCCTACGGACACCCCCTTAGAAGATGGAGATATTGTCGCCATCGATTGTGGCGTATTGATGAATGGCTATTATGGGGATCATGCCTACACCTTTGAGGTTGGCGAGGTCAATCCAGAGACCCTTAAATTACTGGAAGTAACCAAGCAATCGCTCTACAAAGGTATTGAAGCCTTTAAGGTGGGCAACAGAATTGGAGATATTGGCTTTGCGGTACAACAATATTGTGAGGCCCATGGATATGGCGTAGTTCGTGAACTCGTGGGTCATGGACTGGGTAAAAAACTACACGAAGACCCCGAAGTGCCGAATTACGGCAAGCGTGGTCGCGGCAAAAAGATACTCGAAGGCATGACCATTGCTATAGAGCCCATGATCAATATGGGAACACATAAAGTCAAACAGCTCGAAGATGGTTGGACCATAGTAACCCAAGACGCTAAGCCCAGTGCCCACTTTGAGCACAACGTCGCGATTGTTAAGGGTAAACCTGAACTGCTGAGTACCTTTGATTATGTTTATCAAGCCCTAGGTATTCAGTCCGATGAGGAAATGCCTTTTAGGACCCAGGCCGAGGATAAAATCAAGGGGGCTTAAGTCAAAAACAGCCTATAAATGAGCGGCGCCTTTAAATACATTCTTAATACTATACCTCGTCCTTGGCTTATACGGGTGAGTCTATGGGTTCGCCCTTTACTTGACTATTATTGGCGAGGTAATCGCTATATCGACCCGATTAATGGAAAATCCTATCGCCGATTTTTACCCTATGGCTATGGCACTATGCGCGCCAATGTTCTCTCTCCTGGGACCCTGTCACTCGAGCGCCATCGCCTATGTTGGCTTTATTTAAAAAGACATACAGGGGTGTTTAACAATGCATTAAAAGTATTGCACTTTGCTCCAGAACAGGCTTTTTATCCAAGATTTCGCGCACTAAAAAACATCGATTATACCACCACGGATTTAAACTCACCCCTGGCTGATATTAAAGCGGACATTTGTGCTTTGCCTTTTAAGGACAATACTTATGATTTAATTATTTGCAATCATGTTTTAGAACACATCCCTGATGACCTCAAGGCCATGACTGAATTACTTCGTGTACTCAAACCTGGCGGCCTGGCCATACTCCAGGTGCCCTATCAGGCCAATCGCAAAGAAACTTTTCAGGACGACAGCATTACCGATCCAAAAAAGCGTGCTGAGATCTTTGGTCAGTACGACCATCTGCGCGTTTATGGTATGGATTATTTTGATCGTTTGCGCAGTGTGGGATTTCGTGTAGAGGCGTTTGACATTGCCCAGGAACTTGATGCTACAACCATTGAAAAATACGGTTTAGCTAAAGGCGAACTCATTCCACTCGCCTTTAAGGATTAAAGCCAGGCGAAGATGATGGCCATCGCAGGACGCCTACTCCTGGCGGTTTATTTAAAAAGAGCCAATAAATCAGGAGTAGCAAACCATTGAGGTTGATGATCCTGATCGTGATAAGTAAAATAAACCGTTAACTCAGGGTTTTCCCGAATTAGTCCCTGGGCGCGCTCCAAACCCATAGCCATTATGGCTGTAGCATAAGCGTCAGCCTCTGCACAAGTCAATGCCCAGACACTTGCGCTGGTGATTGAATTTTCTTCGGCGCGACAGGTCAATGGATTAATGGTATGAACGAACTTTTTTCCTGAGGTTGAATCGATTCTGAATTTTCGGTAATTCCCTGATGAGGCCAAGCTTTGGTTTTTCAGCTCAAGGACTTTATCAATGCTTCGCCCATCTTGCGCCACCTCAGGGGATTCAATACCAATGACCCAAGGTTTATTTTTTTGTTTGTTTTGACCCAGTGCCCGAATTTCCCCCCCGATTTCTATGAGGTAATCACTTATGCCTATTTGCTCTAGATGTCGGCCAATAACATCAATACCATATCCCTTTCCGATCGCATTAAAATCTAAATATACACCGGGTGCCATTTCGACGGTACCACTCTCTGGGTTAATCGATACCAATTCCAATCCCACAAATTGACATAAACTGTCCAAAACCCGGTTGTCAGGAATGTGGTTAAATTTTTTTGGGCCGAATCCTAAGGCATTGCCAATACTTCCTACAGTGGGATCAAAAAAACCATTAGTGGTTTTATTCACCTGACGCGAAAGATTTAATACCTCTTTAAAATAATCGTCGGCAACAACACTAGATTCCCCAGCATTTACAAGTGATATAATACTTCGTGGATCATAAGTACTGATGGAGCCATTGACCTGTTCCACCAAACTATCGACTTGAGATTGCAAAGTCTCAGCCTCTATCGCACTATAAGCTTTAATGGAATAGGTGGTCCCAAAAGCATTACCGTAAATCGCGCGCAACTCCTCTTTGGGTCCACAACCAATAGCAAGGAATAAAAAAAATGAGGTGATAATTAATCTCATAAAAGCCATTTTAAACCAGAATAAACTTGAGTGTAAGCCTCGTCTTTGTGCGGTGGTTTACCATAATCTTCGCCATGACCCAATCCGACTCCGGCATAAGCCAATTTAGCCTCGTGTGCTTTGGCATGGTCGACCATTTTACTGACTAATACCTCATCATAGCGCGCAGGATCCTGAGGGAACTGAACGGCCTTAACTAAAATGAAATGTATGGTCTTATCCTTCAAAGCGACAAATTGAGGATTCTTTTTAAGATCGGAGTTGACCCCTAAAAACTCGTAACCCTGCTCCTTGAGCTCCTCTCCAACTATATTCATTGCCAGATAATGCATCTCTTGTAGGCTCAATTCCATAAGGTCTCGACTGAATTTAAATTAAAAAAAGACCAGCTGGGCCGGTCTTTTTGTGATTTATCCTCCGAAATCATCGAAGCGTATGTTCTCATCTGGTATCCCAAAATCTTCTCCCATTTTTTGAACCGCTTGGTTCATCAGCGGTGGTCCACAGAAATAGAGTTCAATGTCCTCTGGCGATTCGTGATGATTCAGGTAATTATCGATCACCACTTGATGGATGAATCCAACAAATCCGTCACCTTCTTTGTCATGTATGTCTTTTTTAACCTTCCAATTATCTTCTGGAAGCGGTTCTGACAACGCCAGGAAGAATTTAAAATTCTCAAACTCATTCTCCAACTGCTGGAAATGATCAAGATAGAATAGCTCACGTTTAGAACGGCCCCCATACCAGTAAGTCACCGTTCGACCCGTTTTCAGGGTTTTGAACAAGTGATAAAGATGCGAACGCATAGGTGCCATACCAGCTCCTCCACCTACGTAAAGCATTTCTGACTCTGACTCATTAATAAAGAACTCACCATAAGGTCCTGAAATCGTTACTTTATCCCCAGGCTTTTGCGCAAAAATATAAGAGGAAGCAATTCCGGGATTTACATCCATCCAACCATTTTTTGCACGATCCCATGGTGGGGTAGCAATACGCACATTAAGCATGATCTCACGCCCTTCTGCAGGGTAAGAGGCCATAGAGTATGCGCGCTCTACGCTTTCGATGTTCTTCATCACAAGTGGCCAAAGACCAAACTTATCCCATTCTGCTTGAAACTTGTCTGGAGTCTCATGCTCCTCTGGGTGAGCTGTAATATCAATATCCGAATATTTAATTTCACATGGTGGTATTTCGATCTGAATATAACCCCCTGCTTTGTAGTTCATGTCCTCTGGAATCTCCACAACAAATTCTTTGATAAAGGAGGCAACGTTATAATTACGCACCACTGTAGCTTCCCATTTCTTGATCCCAAAAATCTCTTCAGGAATCTGAATCGACATGTTCTGCTTTACTTTTACCTGACAGGCCAATCGAGCACCGTGCTGTAATTCTTTGCGCGTGAAATGCGGTGTTTCTGTTGGTAAAGCCTCTCCTCCACCTTCTAAAACATGGCATTCACATTGGATGCAAGTTCCACCACCACCACAGGCCGAGGGTAAAAAGACCTTCTGGTTTCCTAAGGTAGACAACAAGGTTCCCCCTGAAGCGACTTCTATCTTTTTTTCACCGTTAATGGTAATGGTCACAGGACCTGATGGGGATAATTTCTCTTTGGTAAACAACAAAAGGGCAACGAGTAAGAGAACCAACACCAAAAATGCGGCTACTGTTGCTAAAATAACTCCAAGTGTACTGGCTAATATCATCTTATTCTATTGTTTCATTCACTTCTGCCTCAGTTTCTTGAGATACTGTTTCAGAAGACTCAGTGTTAGACATTTCAATTACAGGGGCAACAACAGCCACCTGGGTAGCCTCTGCTGCATCATCTCCTCCGGTCAACATCCCTCCAAAACTCATAAACCCAATAGCCATAAGTCCAGTGATGATGAATGTGATCCCCAATCCGCGAAGCGGTGCTGGAACATTTGAATAGCGGATTTTTTCGCGAATCGCTGCGATAGCCAAAATCGCTAAAAACCAACCAATACCAGAGCTAAATCCATAGTTCAATGCGAGTCCTAAGGTCTCAATTTCTCGAGACTGCATGAAGAGTGACCCTCCTAAAATCGCACAGTTTACCGCAATAAGGGGCAGGAAAATACCAAGAGAATTATAAAGCGATGGGGAGAACTTTTCCACCACTATTTCTACAAGCTGTACCATAGTGGCGATGGTGGCAATGAATAAAATAAAAGACAAAAAGCTCAGGTCATAGTCGGCGTATTCAGCACCGAGCCAAACTAGGGCCCCACGCTGAAGGATGTATTGATCCAATAGCCAGTTTAAAGGCACGGTTACGGTCAGTACAAAAATAACTGCCGCACCCAGACCTACGGCGGTGCTTACTTTTTTGGAGACGGCCAAATAGGAACACATCCCAAGGAAGTATGCAAACACCATGTTGTCTACGAAAATCGATTTAAAAAATAATTCTAAATGTTCCATAACTCATTAAATTTTGATCGAGGCATTCCTCGAACAATAGGCTATTTTTTAAAGTTCTTCTATCAATTCTTTATTACGTGAACGCTGCACCCAGATGATAATACCCACCACAATAAGGGCCATAGGAGGCAGTACCATAAACCCGTTGTTTTCATAACCTAAGGCATAAAGACCTGTTTTTTCTACAGAATCTCCCAGGACTTTGAACCCAAAAAGTGTACCTGATCCCAGTAGCTCTCGGAAAAATCCAACAATAATCAGGATAATTCCGTAACCAAGAGCGTTACCGACACCGTCCAAAAATGAGCGCCAAGGCCCATTACCTAATGCAAAGGCTTCAAAGCGCCCCATGATGATACAATTGGTAATGATCAGCCCAATAAACACCGAAAGTTCCTTGCTGAGTTCATAAGCAAAAGCCTTGAGCACCAAATCCACAATAATCACAAGTGTCGCAACAACAATAAGTTGAACAATGATGCGAATTTTTGAAGGGATGATGTTACGCATGAGCGAAATCACCACATTTCCCATTCCCAATACAAATATTACCGAGAGGGCCATTACAATAGATGGCTTCAACTGAGCGGTAATAGCCAAGGCAGAGCAAATCCCCAATACTTGAATAGTGATTGGGTTGTTATCGGCCAAAGGGTCGAAAATAAGTTTTGAATCTTTTTTAGAGAGCAGTCCCATAAGATTTTAGTTTATTGTTTTAAAATAAGGTACATATAGGCGAATGTCTTTTTTAAGCATAGCCGTAAGACCATCTCCTGTAATTGTAGCTCCTGCTAAAGCATCTACCTCTTGATCGTCCTTGATATTGTTCTTTGGATCGTTATTTCCTTTGGCCACAGTAATTCCAGCAAATTCACCATTGACTAAAAATCCTTCTCCTTTGAAATCATCCATAAAATATCGTTGCTTGATTTCGGCACCCAGACCAGGTGTTTCTCCTTTGTGATCGAAATAAACCCCTTGGATTACCATGTCCTTGTCCATAGCCACAAAGCCCCAAATAGCATCCCAAAGTCCTTTCCCGCGCACAGGGACCACATAGACATCTTTACCTTCTATATTTCCTTGAAATAGAGGTAAGCGACGTTTGTAATCTGGATCCGCGGCTTTTGTCGCCTCCTTTTTTATGTCAATTAAAAAGGCCTGATCGTCTTCTGTCACCTCATCACCCTGGATCACCACTTGTTTGGTAATGTATTTTTGAAATTCACCTTCTACCTCGCTGGTAGGAATAAAGACCACATCATTAGCCCCCTGATTTTGGTTGATCCCCATGGCATAGAGGATATTTTGTTGTTTTTCAAATCGCTCATTGGCCTCGATTTGTGGACGGAACAACATAAATAGACCGGCCAAAATAGAGCCCACAATCACCACCATCACGATGGCAAAAATCACGGTATAACTGTTTTTCTCTGTATTGATCGCCATCTTATGCGTTTTTAACTTTTAAACGATTCATTCTTCTTTTGACATTGGCTTGTATCACGTAATGATCAATCGTTGGTGCAAATACGTTCATCAACAAGATGGCCAAAAAGACCCCCTCTGGATAAGCTGGATTGAACACACGTATCAAAACCGAAATAAAACCAATCAAAAAACCATAAATCCATTTACCTCTATTGGTTTGTGAGGCCGTTACAGGATCGGTTGCCATGTAAACAATACCAAAGGCCAAGCCCCCGATGATTAAATGCACCCAAAATGGGGTGCTCATCAAACTGTAAAACTTACTCGAGGAATCAATCCATCCTGCATCAACAACTCCGTTAAACATCATCCCCATAACCAGTGCTCCGAGCACAGCAGAAAGCATGATGCGCCAGCTGCCAATTTTGGTAAAGACTAAAAACAAGCCTCCGATTAAAATTAATATGGTCGAAGTTTCTCCTACGGATCCTGGGATGAATCCTAAGAACATATCCCAGAGGTCATAACCGGCAGCTTTATTTTGGGCCAAGGATCCCAAAATAGTTTCTCCAGAAATGGAGTCCAGCTCCATACCTGCCGCAATTTGACTAGCACGCTCTTGCGCACCGGCAACCCATACTTTATCCCCACTCATCCAAGTCGGATAGGCGAAAAACAAAAAAGCACGTATGGTTAGTGCAGGATTCAGGATATTCATTCCTGTACCGCCAAAAACTTCCTTACCGATTACCACCCCAAAAATCACGGCCACAGACAGCATCCAAAGTGGGATATCTACCGGTACAATAAGTGGCACAAGCATTCCGGTAACCAAATAGCCCTCTTCAACTTCGTGTCCTTTGATTACAGCAAAAATAAATTCAACTGTAAGTCCGACGATGTAAGAAACAGCCACTAATGGCAATACTTTCCAGGCACCAAAGATTAAATTGTCCCAATTCCAAAAGGCCGTGCTGAAAAAGTCACCGCCGGCAGCGACACCCTGGCCAATAGCCATATAGTGTTGATATCCTGCGTTGAACATACCAAATACAAGACAAGGCACTAAAGCCATAATCACGGTATTCATGGTACGCTTTAAATCATCAGCGCCTTTAATGTGGGTTCCCCCATGAGTAGTTTCATTTGGGGCGTATAAAAAGGTATGAATGGCATTGAAGGCCGGAGCCATTTTTTGCCCTTTGTATTTTTCTTTTAAATTATGTAAAGTTTCTTTCAGTGCCATAGCTATCCTATTTCATTATACATAAGATCCAATCCTTCTCGAATAATACGCTGATGGGGTTGTTTGGACACACAAACAAATTCAGTAAGTGCAAAATCCTCTGGTGCCAATTCATACATCCCTAAGGCCTCCATTTGATCAAGATCTTTGACCATACAAGCCTTTAACGTTTGCAGTGGGTAAATATCCATTGGAAAAACCTCTTCGTAATTACCAGTAACTACAAAAGCGCGATGTTCCCCATTAGTGTTTGTGGTCAAATCGTATTTTTTCTTTGGTTGTAACCAAGAAAAAGTCAAAGCTCGTGATGTTGATACTTTATCAAATACTGGCTTATTCCAGCCAAAAAACTCATAATCATCACCCTCGGGAATAACGCAAATGGTGTTATCGTAAAAACCTAAATACCCCTGGTGCGTAATTGTTCCTCCGGTAAGGACGTCTCCTGAAACTACACGAGAATGGGTTTGAGCGAGTTGCGCCTCCTGAATTACTGGGGCAACAGCTGAACCAATCTTGGTGGTGTAATATTGAGGGGCGTCAAGGCATGACCCCGATAAAGCAACGACGCGCTCTGCATTGAATTTTCCAGTACGCAAAAGCTCCCCAATAACTACTAAGTCTTGAGCAGCTACTGTCCAGACCACCTCGCCTTTATTCACAGGATCTAATTGAGCGATCTGTACACCGACATTACCCGCTGGATGTGGTCCAGATACATTGTGAATGACACAATCTTTCATGGCGCGTAAGGGGGAATTACTGTCTTGACCTACCGATACATGAACAACGCCTGAGGTCAATTTACTCAAGGCCGTAATAGCGGTTTGTAACTCTTCTTCTTTACCGATGAGGGTAAAGTCTAAATCGGCCGCTAAAGGTGCAGTAGTATAACCCGAGACGAAAATAGCCTTTGGCGTTTTATTTACACGGGCAATAATGTGATAGGGCCGCTGCATGATAAAAGGCCAACAACCACTGGCCAACAAATGAGCCTTTATTGTCTCACCGTCGGCTTTCTCGACATCCAAGGGTTTGTGCGTCAGAAATTCATCTTTGGCATCAGCCTCAATGACCAACTGCGTAATTACCCGTTTGGGCCCACGCTCGATGGTTTTCAAGGTCCCACTTACGGGACTAACAAATTGCACAGACTCTTGATTTTTGTCGTAAAACAAAACCTCACCGGCCTTTATTTTGGCCCCTTCTTTTACTTTAAGTTTTGGCGTGACGAGGTGGAAGTTTTCAGGTCTTAGAGCAAACACCTGCGCTCGTGGCGCCTTCGAGAGTGTTTTTTCCGCTTCACCTTTTAGATGGATATTAAGACCCTTTTTAATCTTAATGTCTCTGGACATAGATGTAGTATTAGCGTTCTTTTTTTTGGCCCATGAATCACTCAAAAGGGCGATTTTGGGATTGCAAATTTAGAAATTAAAAGCCGCTTTCCATAATAATCCAAGATAAATTTACAGGTGGTTTTGAGGGAGAAATTTTTGGACAAATCTAACTAGTGATTTTTAGCTATATTAGAGAAATTTTTGAACTATGTATCGCGTTTATTTGTTGATTCTATGGTGCTTGGCACTCAGTGGACTGAAAGCCCAAAATTTAGAAAAAACCGAGCCTTTATACATTAAATCAATACAATTTCAAGGGGGGAGTCAACAAGCGCAATTACCTATTGTCAAACTTGGCGAATCCATAAGTCTGAGCTTTGACGATCTGCGGGGAACCGAGGAAGATTTTTATTATAAAATTACCCACCATGACTTTGATTGGACCCCAAGTGATCTTTCAAAAGGTGAATATCTAGATGGCTTTGATGATGTCCGCATTGAACATTACATTAACTCATTAAACAGCCTACAACTCTATTCCCACTATGAGGTGCATTTTCCAAATCGTGAAACCCGGGGCTTTAAAAAAAGTGGCAATTACATGATTCATCTCTACGATGATGATGGTACACTACTTTTTACCCGCAAATTTATGATTGTCGAAGAGCAAGTTGGTGTAGGCGTTTCCATAAAGCGCTCTCGCGATTTAAAACACATCAATGAAAAACAGGCAGTACAATTTACCGTCTACCCTAACGACCTATTGCTGATTAATCCGAACGAGGCGGTCAAAACTGTAGTGATTCAAAACAACAATCTCAATCGTGTGATTGACAACCTAAAGCCTCAATATACTATGGGGCGTGATTTAATTTATCGTTATGATAAAGAGGCCTCATTTTGGGGAGGCAATGAGTTTTTGAATTTTGACAGCAAAGAAGCTCGAGTGGCCAATGTTGGGATTCGACGCATAGAACTCAACGAAGTTTTTGAACACTACCTGTACACGCAAAACCCCCGCGCAGAGCGCCCCTACACCTTTAATCCTGATGTAAATGGAAATTTTGTCATCAGAGCCCTAGGAACCAATGACTCTAGAATTGAAGCCGAATATATTCTAACTCATTTTTCTTTGAGATATGAGCCGCAAGAAGGTGAGCGCGTCTTTGTCTACGGAAATTTCAACAACTACGCTGCACATGGGAACAACGAACTTTTCTACAACCCTGACTCGGGGCTTATGGAAACAATACTTTTCTTAAAACAAGGGTTTTACAACTACACTTTTGCCAGTCAAATTGAAAACGGCCCTCTGGATTTAGGTCGGATCAACGGGAATTATTGGGAAACAGAAAACGAATATGCGATATTGGTCTATTACAAGGGCCCTGGGGAACGTTTCGACAGACTCATTGGCTGGGGTCGAGGCAATTCTACCAGTATTACTAATAATTAAAATCATCATTGTTTTAAACGCTTATTTAAACGTTTAGGTCTAGGATTGCATTGGCTTTAGCCTCAATTTTTCGTACCTTTGCACCGTGCATAATACACGCCATACTTAAAACAATTAATACCCAAAACGATCATGGATAAAGGTGTTTTCTCCGTACCAAAACCACATAATGAACCAGTAAAATCCTATGCGCCTGGGACACCTGAGCGCGCTGCAGTTCTTGCGGCCTATACAGAGATGTATCATCAAACAACTGAGGTACCCCTTTGGATAAATGGTAGTGAGGTTCGTACTGGGGATACCCAATCTATGAATCCGCCTCATGATCATCAGCACAGTTTAGGGGTATTTCACAAGGCGACCCAAAAGGAGGTAAAAAAGGCCGTCGAAACCGCATTGGCCGCCCGAGAAAAATGGGCTCAAACCCCTTGGGAGCAAAGAGCTGCCATATTTTTACGTGCCGCTGAGCTGGTGGCTGGCCCCTATCGTGCTCGTATCAATGCAGCAACCATGCTTGCCCAATCTAAAACGGTTCATCAGGCAGAAATTGATGCAGCTTGCGAGTTTATCGATTTTCTTCGATTTAACGTGGCCTATATGACAGAAATGTACCAAGAACAGCCCCATTCTACGGCGGAAACCTGGAATCGCTTGGAGTATCGTCCCCTAGAAGGTTTTGTTTATGCCATAACTCCATTTAATTTTACCGCCATTGCAGGGAATTTACCTGCCAGTGCTGCACTTATGGGTAATGTAGTGGTCTGGAAACCCAGTGATGCCCAAGTCTTTTCGGCACAAGTCGTTCTGGAAGTTTTCAAAGAAGCAGGGGTACCTTCTGGGGTCATTAATATGATTATGGGCGATCCTGTGATGATTACTCAGGAGCTTTTAAGTCACCCTGATTTTAGCGGGCTGCATTTTACAGGATCTACAGACGTTTTTAAAAATCTTTGGCAGCAAATTGGCAGTAACATTCACAAATACAAAACCTATCCTCGAATCGTAGGAGAAACCGGGGGCAAGGACTTTATCGTAGCCCATCCATCAGCTGATTTGGATGGCCTGGTGACGGCAATAATTCGCGGTGCCTTTGAGTTTCAAGGTCAAAAGTGTAGTGCGGCAAGCCGATGTTATATTCCGCAAAGCCTTTGGCCAAAAGTTTCTGAAAAACTAAAGCAGGAACTAAAGACCATAAAACAAGGCTCTCCTGAAGACCCCAGCAACTTTATGACCGCCGTAATTCATGAAGGATCCTTTGACAAACTCGTTCATTACATAGAACAGGCCAAGTCAGATAAGGATGCAGAAATAATTTTTGGTGGGGGTTATGATAAATGTCAAGGCTATTTCATTGAGCCCACGGTGATTAAAACTACTGATCCAAGATACACAACCATGGTAACGGAGCTTTTTGGTCCGGTGCTCACTGTTTATGTTTATCAAGACAGTGACTGGAGTCAAACGCTAAAGCTCGTCGATCAAACTAGTGATTATGCCCTTACCGGTGCCGTTTTTAGTCAAGATCGCTACGCTTTAGACCAGGCGGTTATGGCTTTAGAAAATAGCGCTGGTAATTTTTACATTAACGACAAACCTACAGGAGCTGTTGTAGGTCAACAACCTTTTGGCGGCGCTAGAGCTAGTGGCACCAATGACAAAGCGGGAAGCAAACTAAACCTATATCGTTGGGTATCTCCGAGAACTGTTAAAGAGCAACTCGTGGTGGCTAAGAATTATCGCTATCCTTTTATGGATTAAAACACTATCGTTTACTCGTAAACTACGGTTTCCTCTAAAGCCGCGTGCTGGGTATTGACCGCAAGGTTATTTTGATCCACCACCATAATCACTAGTTGTAGTTGGTCCAAGGCAAATTCTTCAGGAATTGTATAACTGATTTGGGTCGTGTAATCCGTTAAGGCATTTAGAGCGGGAATCGGATCCCCAATAGCGTCGGTTAGCGAAGCACGCAATACATGTTTTTGCTCGAAATCTACCATAGGATTCCCTTGACCGAAATAAGGACTGCTTTGGTCATTGTCGTAATAATTCGTTTGATCGCGCAGTAATCCATCTTCAGTCATGTAGACCACAAGTTTATGATCAGACAAAGCTTGCTCAGAAGCAACCGAAACACTGACACTGAGAGCTCGCCCATTAAGGCTTGAGGAAAGCCCAATGGCAACAGGGGAGTCAATACCCGCAAGACTCAGTACATCTGAGGTCGGAAATTCGGGCGGTGTGCCTAATCCCCAAACTATGGTTCGATCGATACGCGCTCTGGGGGACCCAGATGGGATACCCAGGCCTTCACGGATGTCGGGTTCGATAGCTAAGGACAAGTCATCTCCATTATGCAAGGCGACAATAGAAATATTATCAGTAAGGGCCTGAGCCGCATCTACGGCCGCTGAAACTGCAGGGCAATAGCCACACCATGTCCCCGTGTAGTCTTCTACAAGAACATTCTTAGTGGGGATCACTATTGAAAAACTCCCGGTATCAGTGGTGGATAAAGTGCCTTGATCTTCGTATTCAGCATAAACAGAAAACACCCCTTCTTGACCAGAGCTAAAGGTATTTCCCGCCAAAGGCGCACCGTCCACATAAAAAGTAATATTATCGACAATTTCGTTGGACTGATCGTCATAAACCCTAAAAGTGATCTCTTGATTGCGTAAAGAAGCTGCTCTGTAGGTTAGGCCAATGTTGATGGGCTCCACTGTGTTATTGGTAAAGCTTGAAAAATCTTCTTTTTCACTGCATGAATTAAATAATATTAATGCAAAAGAAAATAAGAGGATATGGCGCGTGTTAAAACACATGGATTAAATCTTTTTAGGTTATTGATCTTCTGCTAAAATAGCCAAAAATTAAATGTCTAAGCCAAGATTTTTTTTCGAGCCAATAAAGACCCAAATCAAAATCCGAGAATAAACTAAAATTTCATTAATATTGTTATCAAACTTAATCAAAAGACGACCTTTTTTATGAAAAATCTTATTCTTGGTTTATTGCTTTTAACAAGCGGGAATATAATGGCTCAGGATGCACTTCCTGATATTGCCCTTGAAACGCTTGATGGCCAAACCACCTCATTGCTTCAAGAGGCGAGTCAATCGCCATTAACGATAATTTCGCTCTGGGCCACCTGGTGTGTGCCTTGTATCAAAGAACTCGATGCCATTAGCGAAATTTACGCCGATTGGCAAGAGGAAACTAATGTCTCCTTAATTGCTGTTTCGATTGATGACGCGCGTACAGTCCGAAGGGTAAGACCTATGATCAATGGAAAAGGATGGGATTACAACATATTGTTGGACACCAATAACGATGTTAAAAGAGCCTTAGGTGCAGCGACTGTGCCCTTGACCGTGTTGGTCAAAAACGGACAGATTGTGTATCGCCATTCGGGTTATACCCCAGGAGCAGAACTTGAACTTTACGATCAAATTCTGGCCAACGCTAAATAATTTTATTTCAATATTGATGAAAAATCTACAATACGCCATTTGTTTTTTGGTCTTAACACCACTTTGGGGACAAAACAACCAAGGATCGCTCTATGGAGGATATGAATCTAACAGCCAGTGGCTTCTTGACGATACTGATCTTAAACTTACAGAGACGGACCCAGGATTTTTGGCCCCCGAAGATGCTTTTCGTTCCAATAACTACTTACAGCTTAACTATAATATTGGTGATTACACCGCAGGGATTCAATATGAAAGTTATCTGCCCTCTGCCCTTCTGGGTTATAGTCCGACTTTTGACAATAATAACGGCATTGCTTACTATTATTTAAATGCAAAACTCCAAGACCTTGACATCACAGCCGGTTACTTTTATGAGCAGTTTGGTAGTGGTTTGATTTTACGCAGCTGGGAAGATCGGCAATTGGGTATTAATTCTGCCATTCAAGGAGCGCGCGTAAAATTTGCAGTGAACAGTTATGTATCGTTTACCGCTTTAGTGGGGCAACAACGTAATGGCTTTGAGCTCACCGAGGGCGTCATCAATGGATATGATCTCAACTATGACCTAGGGCAGCAATTAAGTTTTGAGCGCGGCGATTTAAGGTTTGGAGCCAGTTATGTTAGTCGCTATCAAGAACGAGGAACGAATGATCAAATCCCCAGTAATGTCGGTGCTCTTTCCGGACGCATGGATTGGCGTTTTGGCAGTTTATACGGAAATATTGAAGCCATCAAAAAGGATCCCGATGTGATTGCCAATGAAGGCCAACTCGTTTCTAATCGCCTTTATGATGGAACGGCATTGCAGGCGAATTTAGGTTTTTCACAAAAAGGCTTGGGCGCGAGTGCCACGTTTAGACGACTAGAAAATTTTAATTTTTACGCTGATCGTCTTGCTGAAGGCAATCAATTCAATCAACAGCTCATTTCATACACCCCTGCCCTGACCAAACAACAAGATTATTTATTGACCAATATTTATGTCTATAATGCGCAACCAAGACTCATAACAGATCCACTAGATCAGCGCGCTGGTGAAGTAGGCTTTCAGTCTGATATTTATGTCTCGTTTCCGAAAGAATCGGCGCTCGGGAAGTTAGGAACAAAGATCGCGGCAAATTTTTCCTACTGGGCAGGACTTGAAGCTACTTTTTATGAGGACCAATCCTATGATGTTGAATTTATTGGTTCAGGGGATCGCTATTTTAGAGATTTCAATGCCGAAATTAAGAATCGTTGGAACAAAAATTTGAATACTGTATTGACCTATCAAAATGTCATCGCGGACAAAGGGGTTGTTTTAGGAGGACCACTGGGAAGCCAGGGCGACATTAAAGCTTCAATCATTGTAGCCGAGGGTACCTATAAACTCGGGAGTGGCCGATCTGTGCGCTTAGTGGGACAACACTTGTCTACTGAGCAAGACCGAAAAAACTGGGCAGGAGCAGTTATGGAATACAACTTTAACTCCAAACTATCTGTGTATGGAGCCGATGCCTATAACTATGGTGGAGCAACAAAGGTCCACTATTACAATTTTGGGGGGAGCTATACTCAAGGAAGAGTTCGTTTTGCCATGAATTACGGTCGTCAGCGTGGCGGATTAATTTGCGTGGGTGGTGTTTGTCGATTTGTACCAGAGAACAACGGTCTGAGCATGAATCTAAATGTGACTTTCTAATTGTGATATGACTTTCTAATCTCCCTGTGAGTTTTTCAAAAAGGCCTTGCAATAGAATCTAGAGCCATTCAAAAAAAATGCCCGCGGCGCTGCCGCGGGCATTTTTTATATAGTTTTTTCATCTCGGGAAAACGCTAATTAACGCTTCATAATTTTGAAGGTTTTTTGTTGTCCGGCCGCATTTTTTGCAACAGCCATATACATTGAGGCAGAAAGATGACTCAGGTCAATTGTCTGATCCCCTTCATTGACTTGGTACTGGCCTACCTTTTTACCCTGCAGATCGAATAGGCTCAACTCAAGACGCTCTTGTGTGCGCATTTTTAATTGAGTCGACACTAAATTCTGCAAAATTGCTACGCCAGGCATATTGTCTCCTACACCTAGATTTGGATCATAGCGATAGGTCATGGTCAAATCCTCACCAATTGGATCTCCATTGGCATCAACCTGATAAAAACGGAAAACATACTCTATCGGATTACCCCCACCATCCACGAAATTGGCAATGTGATCGCCTGGGAATCCTTGGTTTTCTCCTGGTTGAATTGTGACAACCTCAGTGCCCGGTGGATATGATGCGCCGAATACTAAATCAGCATAACAGAGGCCAAAACACAACTGAACCCCTGAACCATCGCCATTAACAGCGCTGACAAATTCGATTTTGGTATAGATTTCCTCAGTCGTCGACTGATTGTAAACCCAAAATGGCAATTCAGCAATCCCTAGACCATAGACATTAAAAGTCCAAGTGGAGCCATCCAGAATTGGATCTCCTTCATGAGTCTCTACAGTAAACTGAGCAAAAGTCACCGCTGTTAACAGCAACATAATTGAGGTAATTAATGATCTCATAATGTATAAATTCTAAAAATTAGTTTAATGGCATCCAATATAATAAAACCATTTTGAACAACATCAAGGCAAGGAGAAATTTAACCCTTTGCAAATAAACCACTTAATCAGCTTATATTTTTTATTTTTTAAAGCACAAATACGCCTTGATTTTACCATAATTCAAGATATTTTTTTTAGATTCGAGGTCAACTTTATATATAAAACAATGAAACAGTTTTACTTCGCACTTGCGCTAATGTTTACTACAATTGGGATGATAGCACAAACCATTGTGTCTACTAACCCTGAAAACAAAAAGGTTGTCCTTGAGGAATTTACAGGAATCTACTGCGTATTTTGTCCACAGGGCCATGCCATTGCTCAGGCCATTCAAGATGCCAATCCAGGAGAGGTATTCTTAATTAACATCCATCAAGGGTCTTATTCAGTACCCAGCGGGAATGATCCGGATTTCAGAACGCAGTGGGGAAATGCCATTGCTGCTCAATCTAATTTAGTGGGTTATCCTGCTGGCACAGTAAACCGTCATTATTTTCCAGGCTCTGCTCAAAATGGAGGGACCGGAACAGCTATGAGTCGTGGTGCGTGGACTGCAAGAAGTAACGAAACTTTAGGGTTGGCTTCATATCTCAATATGGCTGTCGAAGCTGAAATCGATATTCAAACCAATGAAATGATTGTTCACGTTGAAGCGTTCTACACTGGCAGTAGCCCTGAATCGACTAACAAACTCAATGTCGCTCTTTTGCAAAACAACACCTTTGGTCCACAAACTGGAGGAAATGCAGGAAATCAGTACCGCCACATGCACCGACTCATCGATTTGATTACGGGGCAATGGGGTGATGATGTATCACCTACTACTGCAGGTTCATTTATTGATAGAACATACACCTACTCGATTCCACCGGACCACAATGGTATTCCAATAGAAATACTTGATTTGGAATTGGTCGTCTTTATGACCGAAACCACACAAGAAATTATCAGTGGTAATGGAACGACCCCAATGTTCACTGGAATTACTGCACAAAACGACGCAGCCGTTGAATCTATCCCAGCGATTCCAGATCAGTGTGGATTCCTAGAGCCTGTTTTTGAACTTAAAAACTACGGTAACGAGCCCCTTACATCAGTTGATGTGACTTATTCAGTAAATGGAGAGGCGCCCCAAACTCACACTTGGACAGGGAATATCCCCTCGCTTTATTCAGAACTCGTAACCCTTCCCGGTGTAGCCTTTGACGTTCAAGCCACTAATAGTGTTGAAATCACTGTCGAAGCCGATGAAGAGAACTCAAACAATTCATTGACCCAATCTTTCAATCAATTAACCTTTGAAAACGCGAATACGGTAAACCTTATTCTAAACACTGATTCACAAGGCCAAGAGTGTACTTGGGAAATTCTAGACGGCACTGGAGCTGTTGTTGCCCAAGGAGGTCCCTATAGCGGTGCTACTAACATCACTCAATCGTTCAACTTACCCGGTGACTGTTACAAGTTCAACTTGAGAGATTCAGGTGGTAATGGTGGAGAGTCTGTCGTGCTTTACGACAGCGACAATAACGTTATCTTCAATTCAAGTGGAGATTACGGCTCGGGTGCAGCAGTCCCTTTCCAGACTGAGTTCATTTTAGATGCTGGAGATGAATTTTTAAGCCAATTAAGCATCTATCCTAACCCTACGAGCGATAAAGTACATATTTTAAACGCCCAAAACACTGAGTTAACTGTTTATGATGTGCTCGGTAAAGTATTGATGACGCAAACCCTTAACAATGCAAATGAGATTTTAGACCTAGGGCAATTCCTTAGTGGAACTTATTTTGTGGCGCTCGATCAAAACGGTCAACGCCGGGTTGAAAAAATAGTGAAAATCTAAATTAAATAATAACCAATTAAATTTTAAAGAATGAATGCAAGATCAATTTTGTTCTTTATGCTTTGGGCTCCTTTTTTAGGTGCCCAAACTATTGTGAGCACTGCTCCAGAGAACGCTAAAGTTATTTTAGAGGAATTCACCGGAATTCATTGTGTTTTTTGTCCAGATGGTCACGCCATAGCACAGGCCATTCAGGACGCTAATCCCGGAAATGTATTCCTGATTAATATTCATGTAGGTTCCTAT
>JAYOYS010000019.1:0-35144 GCA_038153605.1 Flavobacteriaceae bacterium | reverse complement strand
ATAAAAAAATCACCTATAACCGCAACCAAAAAATTTAATTAATCTCAGCACTCAGGCCCGCCTCTAAAAGCGCACTGCACTGCGGCACTAAATCGCTGTAAGGGCCAGATTTTACCGAACATTTCCCCTTAAAATGAACCAGCAGCGCACATTGCTCTGCTTGCAGGGGGTCGTGCTGGCAAACCTTCACCAAAGTATTGATCACATGATCAAAGGTGTTCACGTCATCGTTAAACAGGATGATTTGATGCTCTAAATCCTCCTGGGTCGCTAAATCAAGTTCTGGACTGGACTGATGCTGCTGTGCCATATCACAAAAATAAAAATTTTGCCGCAACCCAGTTGTCTTTGGTTTTGTGATGCTGATAAACCAGCCCACATTCCCCACAGCGCTGGGTGATGATCTGTAGATCAGACTGGTAAAATCCGCTCAGAAGCACTACTCCACCCGGGCGCAAACAAGCCACATAAGCACCCATATCCTCCAGCAATACATTGCGATTGATGTTCGCGATGATGACATCATACACAGGGGTTTTGGGCAACTGCTCGGCTGTACCGACCTGGACCTCTATATTGTCGATCTCGTTGCGCTGGGCATTCTCCAGGCCGTTTTCGCCACACCAGGCGTCGATATCTATGGCCGTAGCCTTCTGGGCCCCGCGCATGCAGGCCATAATCGCCAGCACTGCCGTGCCACTGCCCATGTCTAAAACCTCTTTTTCTTTAAGGTCTAGATCCAATAGGTGCTCGAGCATCAAATGCGTGGTCTGGTGATGCCCTGTCCCAAAGGACATTTTCGGCTCTATGACAATTTCATATTCGGCCTCGCTTACCGGGTGAAAAGGCGCACGCACATGGATGCGCTCCCCGACGGTAATGGGCGAAAAATTCTTTTCCCAATCGGCGTTCCAATTCGTGGCAGCGATTTCTTTGGAGGAAAAACTTACGCTGCAATGCTCGCTATAGGATTGCAAAACCGCCTGGGTGGTCTGAGGGTCATAATCACTGGCGGCGATATAGCCTAAAAACCCAGTATCCGTATTTTCAAAACTCTCGTAGCCAATGTCCCCCAAGGCCGCAATCAAAAGATCTGCCCAGGGTTCAGTAGGCGTTACTTGAGTGTCTATTTCGATATAAACTTGGCTCATGACATGGCGGCCACTATAGCCATAAAGTCGTCTTTCTTGAGTGAAGCACCTCCGATAAGGCCCCCGTCTACATCGGGCTGACCGAATATTTCACGGGCATTGTCCGGCTTGACACTGCCTCCATAGAGGATGCTCACCCCATCGGCACACTGCTGCCCGTAATGTGCGGCTAAAACCCCGCGGATATGGGCGTGCATCTCTTGGGCTTGCTCTGGTGAGGCCGTACGCCCAGTACCGATAGCCCAAACTGGCTCATAAGCCAATACAATATTTTGCCACTGAGCCGCCTCTAGATGAAATAAGACTTCCTTTAATTGGCTATACACCACCTGAAAATGAGTGTCGTTTTCGCGCTCCTCGAGCATTTCCCCAAAGCAATAAACCACTTCGATGCCAGAGGCTAGAGCCGCATCAACTTTCTGCCGAAGCAAATCATTACCCTCATGAAAATAAGCACGGCGCTCGCTGTGTCCGAGCAGCACAGAGTTAATCCCATAGCTTTTTAGCATAGGCCCTGAAATCTCGCCGGTATAAGCGCCAGATTCAGCCTGATGCATATTTTGCCCGCCTACTTCTAATACTTTAGACCCCGCGGCTAGCTCTGCGACAGAGCCTAAATGAATGCTCGGCGGGCAGACCATAACGCGCTGATCCTGGGGCAGGTCCCCAAGGGCCTCCACTAATTCCTGAGTTAAGGACTCGGCCTTTGTTTTATCTAAGTTCATTTTCCAGTTTCCAGCAACAATCTTTTTTCTCATAATCTTGATTCTATATATTCAATAATTTTTAATTCAGTCTTTTCTGGCCACAAAGCCCTTTATTAATCGCCATAAGCGATCCTGGGGTCCAAGAGGCTGTAGATCAAATCCAAGATAATGTTGATGATGATAAACATAGTGGCAATGACCAGAACCGCCCCCATAATAATCGGCAAATCTAAGGTATTTAGGGCATCTACGATTTCTTTGCCCAATCCATTCCACCCAAATATGTATTCCACAAAAACAGCCCCAGCCAGCATTGAAGCAAACCAACCAGAAACGGCCGTCACCACGGGATTAAGGGCATTTTTCATGGCGTGGCGCCACATTATGGCCCAATCGGTAAGTCCTTTGGCCCTTGCCGTACGGATATAATCCTGTTGCATTTGCTCCCATAGAGAATTGCGCATCAGCTGGGTCACCACGGCAATAGGACGAATCCCTAAAACCACCGCGGGCAGAATCAAATTCTTCCAGGCGATATAGGTCCCCTCACCATAATCATCCACCTCCATTAAACTTCCGGTCATATTCAGATGGGTATACTCGTGCAGCACATACCCAAAAAACCAAGCAAAGAGTATGGCGCTAAAAAACGAGGGCACACTCATGCCCACAGTACTGAACAACTGAATGAATCGATCCAGCCAGCCATCTTTAAACCACACTGAAATCACCCCCAAAAGCACCCCTAACAGGACCGCCAAACTTATTGAGGTAACCGCGAGAATCGCTGTATTGGGCAAAGTCTCTCTGATGACCTCAGAGACTTTTTTTCCGCTTTTCTGAAAAGAGTCGCGCAGATAAGGGGCTTTTAGTACTAACATGCCCTGATCACCGCGATAGAAAACCATACCGCCATATTGATCAGGATTATAAAAGGTATAGTCCTTTTCTCGGTTTGAGTGCCAAGAAATCGGTGATAAGTCATTGAGATAATACAAGTACTGACGCCCTACGGGCTGATCAAAGCCATACTTTTTTTTGACCGCAGCGAGTTGCTCAGCGCTTTCGTTTTGACCCAGCATCATTCGGGCTGGATCCCCTGGTAAAAAATGAAATAAATAGAAAATAACCGTAACCACGCCAAAAAGGGTTAACACACCATAGCCGAGTTTTCTGATGGTGTAACGCAGCACTTATTGGAGTTTTAATTGTTGTGCATCCACCCAATGGAGCTTTTGCTTAATGACCCCATTCTGCCACTCCATTATCCCCGGATTACTACGAATAATGGTCTTAAGGGTGGTCATGTCACAAAAGTAAAAATCAAAATCAAGGCCAAAGCGCTCTTTATACCCTGCGACCTCCTCTGGCCCTGAAGCCGACAAGCCGATCACCGAATATCCTTGATTTCGAGCACGAGTTATCGCTTCTTTGACCGCAGCAAATCCGGGAGTCTCAGAAACTGCCAAATTATAAGCGACAACCACCACGAGTTTAGGGACGGCTAAAAACTCCTCGGTATAATCCATACCGTCGCGCTCCATGGTAAAATCATGAATGGGCGGCTCATAAGGCGGGCGTAAAAATTGGGTCTCCACCCCGGTTCGCGTAGCGCCCTCGGGCTTTGGATCGCGCCCTGAGGTATTGACCAGTTCAAAGGGACCGTCTGGGCCCTCGTATTGCCATCTATACTCAATAATTGGGGGCGGCGCATCACTGGGCACACTCATCCCTAGAGCAATATCAGCCCCGATTTTATAGGGTCTAAAATCCACCGCAGGCAAGTGCATCAGCACATGGTACCCAAAGGCCAAAGACGCTATGGTCGATAGCAATACAGCGCTACTGCGCAAAAGCGAAGTACCTGCCGTGTAGAGGTGGGTTTGCTGCCATAATAGCCAAGCGATAAAAACCAGCAGAACCACATCTTTAGTAAAGGATTCCCATGGGGTGAGCTTTAGGGCATCCCCAAAACAGCCACAATCGGTGACTTTATTAAAATAGGCCGAGTAAAAGGTCAAAAACGTAAAAAACACGATCATGCCCATCAGACTCCAAAGGGTCAATTTTTTGGCATAACCCACCAGAAGCATCACCCCCAGAATGACCTCAACCAGAACCACCACCACAGCGAGCATCAAGGCATAAGGAGACAAAAAGTCCATGTCTAAGACATCAGGAGCAAAATAATCTTGGAGCTTAAAGGAAAAGCCTACGGGATCGTTCAACTTAATCAGCCCGCTAATGATAAACAGGACCCCGACAAAAACTTGGCTAAACCCGGTTATAATTCGTTTTAACGCCATAGTCAAATTTATTTATTGGATTCTTCTGCAGGAACCATACCCAAGTGAATTAAAGCAAACACGCTGTAATTAATCATGTCTTGATAATTGGCATCAATTCCTTCACTCACCAAAGTTTTGCCTTGATTGTCTTCAATCTGTTTCACACGTAATAATTTTTGAAGAATCAAGTCGGTCAAAGAACTCACTCGCATATCTCGCCACGCTTCACCGTAGTCGTGGTTCTTATCCATCATCAGGGATTTTGTATTGTGGAGCTCCTGGTCGTATAGGGCCGTGGCTTGAGCTGCATCCAAATCAGGTTGTTCAACCACGCCCAATTTCAATTGAATCAAAGCCATGGTGCAATAATTAATAATCCCCATAAATTCTGAGACCTCTCCCTCATCGACACGACGTTCTGCGTTTTGTTGTAAGCCACGGATACGTTGTGCTTTGATAAAAATTTGATCCGTCAAAGAAGGAAGTCTCAAGATACGCCAAGCGCTTCCGTAGTCCCTCATTTTCTTGGTAAAAAGGTCACGACACACGTGAATTACCTCGTCATACTGTTTTGCGGTTAGGGACATGTTTATCTTATATTTTGCGTAAATTTCGCTCAAATAAATCAATTTAAAAAATACCATGACCATCAATTGCTCTGGCACCCTTATCGACTTAAACACCCCAAAGGTCATGGGTATTTTAAATCAAACCCCTGACTCTTTTTACGACGGTGGGCGCTATAGTGATTCCGCGGCCGTGCTCAAGCGAGTAGAGCAAATGCTCGACCAGGGCGCCAGCTTTATCGATGTGGGCGGTTATAGCAGCAGACCCGGGGCCGCAGAGGTCTCAGTGCAGGAGGAAATTAGTCGGGTGATCCCCACCATAGAGGCCATCAGCAAAACATTTCCCCAGGCGATTATTTCCATAGATACTTTTCGCAGCGCCGTGGCACAAAAAGCCATTGATGCTGGGGCCGCCCTGATCAATGATATTTCAGGTGGGGATCAAGATCCAGAGATGTATGAAATCGCGGCCCGCAACCAGGTGCCTTATATCCTGATGCACATGCGCGGTACCCCGCAGACCATGAGCCAGCAAACCGATTACGCCAATGTGGTTATGGAGGTCGCCCAGGATTTGTCCAAAAAAATAAAGCAGATCAGGACTTTGGGGGTCAATGATCTTATTGTAGATCCCGGTTTTGGGTTTGCCAAGACCCTAGAGCAGAATTATGCCCTTTTAAACAAGCTAGATCATCTAAAACTTTTGCAGACCCCGATTCTTGTGGGGCTTTCTAGAAAGTCCATGATTTATAAACTTTTGGAAACAGACCCCGAAAACGCCCTTAATGGGACGAGCGCCGCAAATACCATCGCCATACTAAAAGGCGCTAGTATACTTAGGGTACATGATGTTGCCCCAGCCATGGAGGTAGTGCGCATAGTGGATGCCTTAAAAAATTAAGTACCTTTAAATCAAAATACTCCTAGTGGAACTATTCGACATCCGTATTTTAGACATTGTAGACATCGTTTTGGTGGCCTTTTTGCTGTTCTATCTCTATCGACTGGTCAAAGGCACTGTGGCTATCAATATCTTTATCGGGATTGTCATGGTTTACGCCACTTGGAAGCTCACTGAGTTTTTAGAAATGCAACTCCTTAGCCGGATACTGGGGGGATTTCTAGGGGTAGGAATGTTTGCTTTGATCGTGGTGTTTCAGCAAGAGATTCGCAAGTTCTTGCTTATGCTCGGGACCACAAATTTTTCTGGGCGACGCAAACTCCTTAAGCGATTTCAACTCAGGCCCACCGCAGCCTTCAATACAGACATTCACGCCATTTTAAAAGCCTGCCAAAAAATGGGTCAGTCTAGGACCGGGGCCATTATTGTCTTGCAGCGCAACAACAGTTTAGATTTTGTCAAAAGTAGCGGTGATGTGATGAGTCTCGAGGTCAACCAGCCTATTTTGGAGAGTATTTTCTATAAAAACAGCCCTTTGCACGACGGGGCTTTGATCATCGAGGACAATACCATTACCGCCACTCGGGTTATTTTGCCCGTGGCCAGCGAGTCAAACCTGCCCGCGCGCTTTGGCCTTAGACACAGAGCCGCAGTGGGCATCACTGAAAAAACTGATGCTGTCTGTTTGGTGGTTTCAGAAGAAACAGGACAACTCTCCTATCTCAAAGAGGGTGATTTTGTGCTATTCAAGGATTTTGATGAGTTAGAAAAATTACTGGCCAAAGACCTCAGCCAATAAGAACAGCCTTGAGTTAATTACAGGGCGTTTTTAGCCTACAATATCGGGCTCAGCGAGAAACTGCACCTCGTAGAGAGATTTATAATGCCCCTGCTCCTTTTTAATCAAATCCGCATGACGGCCGCGCTCGACGATTTGACCTTGCTCCATGACTAAAATTTGATCGGCTTTTTGAATGGTTGCCAATCGGTGTGCAATCACTATAGAGGTACGTCCGCGCGTGATACGGTCCGTGGCATTTTTAATGAGCTCCTCAGAATAACTATCCACCGACGAGGTGGCCTCATCCAATATCAAGATACTGGGCTGACTCACAAAGGCCCGTAAAAACGCGATTAATTGCCGCTGTCCCGAAGAAAGCGTGGTGCCTCGTTCTTTGACATTATAGTGGTAACCTCCGGGCAGACTGCTGATAAAATCATGGACCCCGATCTCTTTGGCCGCAGCAATAACCTGATCCTCTGTAATCGATGGATCCCCAAGGGTGATATTATGCAGTATGGTGTCGGCGAATAAGAAAACATCTTGGAGTACTACAGCAATATGGCTGCGCAGACCCGAGAGTGTAAAATCCTTTAGCCCTATCCCATCAATGTAGATTTGCCCCTGGTCAATTTCGTAAAAACGCGTGAGCAAGTTGATTATAGTGGACTTACCGGCCCCTGTGGCCCCAACCAGCGCAATGGTTTGCCCTGCAGGAACTGAAAAACTAATGTCTTTAATTACAGGCTCCTTTGGATTATACCCAAAATGCACCCCTTTAAATTCAATAGCCCCCTTGATTTGCTCTGGAACCAGAGTGCCCTGATCTTGAATATGGGCCTGGGTGTCTAAAATTTCAAACACTCTATTGGCTGCCACCATCCCCATTTGCAGGGTGTTGAACTTATCGGCGATCATGCGCAAGGGCCTAAAGAGCATTTGACTCAGCTGCACAAAGGCCGTAATCAGCCCCAAAGTCATTCCAGAATCTGAAACAACTTCGGCTGGGAGGACATTCATCCCGCCATACCAAACAATGAGGCCCAAAGCGACTGAACCCGAAATTTCAGCGATGGGAAAAAAGATACTGTTATACCAAACGGTTTTGATCCATCCTTTTCGGTGCTCTTTATTGATCGCAACAAAAGATTCGTATTCGGTTTGCTCACGGACAAAAATTTGGACAATTTTCATCCCGGTAATCCGCTCCTGAACAAAGGTATCTAAGTTGGCCACTTGATTGCGCACCTGTTCAAAAGCACCCTTCATGGCTCTTTGGAACACTCTGGTGGCATAGAGCAGTACCGGCAAAATTGAAAATGAAATCAAAGCCAGCTGCCAGCTCTCATAGAGCATATAACCGGCGATAACAATCATTTTTAGTACATCACTAGCGATAGTGAAAAGCCCTTCGCTAAAAATACTGGCGATGGTCTCAATATCATTGACCGTTCTAGTGGTGAGTCGCCCTACAGCGCTTTTATCGAAGTAGGCCATTTTAAAGCGCATCATTTTTCCGAAAAGTTTGATGCGCAAGTCACGAATTACGGTTTGGCCCAGCCAGTTGGCGTAATAGATAAAACTAAATTGAAAGACGACCTCTAGAATCAACGCAGCGACAATCAGCGCTATATAAAACAGCATCAAATCGTAGTCCCGCGGCAGCATCCCCAGGTCAATGGTATTTTTTAGAAAAATAGGGCCCAGTAAGCCCGCTACAGAGAGCCCGACGGCAGCAAAGGCCACAAAGATAAAGGTCCCGCGATATGGTCGAGTAAAGGTCAATAAGCGCGTAAACAGCTTAAAATCAAATGCAGAACCGTTAGATTTTGCCATAAAACAAGGATTTAAGACCCTATGGCCTCGGGATAGTCAATTTTTGTCAAATATAGGGCATGTCCGGGAACTGAGGGTCCAGCAGCAGATCTGTTTTTGCTCTGCAGCACCTGGTCAAATTCTGAAACCGTCATTTTGCCCCAGCCTACCTCGAGTAAAGTCCCCACCACCGCGCGCACCATGTTGCGTAAAAATCGATCAGCGGTAATGGTAAAAACCCAATTGTCCTCGCGCTGAGTCCACTGGGCATGACTTACCACACAATTAAAAGTCATCACATCGGTCTTAGATTTAGAAAAACACTGAAAGTCTTGATGACTCAGTAATTTTTGCGCGACACGATTCATCAATTCAAAATCAGGGGTTCGATATATCGTATAAGCCCCGGCAGACAAAAATGGATCCTTGCCTAGGGTTAGCCAGTACTCATAAGTTCTGGCCGTGGCATCAAAGCGGGCATGGGCCTCTGGGGGCACCGAAAAAATGTTATGGATAACAAGGTCTGCAGGCAGGTAACTATTTAACCGATCTTTGAGCTGCTGCGGATCAAAAGGAGCTTCGATATCGCAATGGGCAAACATCTGCCGCGCGTGGACTCCAGCATCTGTGCGCCCTGCCCCTACTATGGCTGTTTCTGACTTTAATAACACACTCAAGGCCTCTTCCAGGGTTTGCTGTACACTAGGGGCATTAGGCTGACGCTGCCATCCACTGTATGCCGCTCCCTGATAAGCCAATTCGATAAAGTACCTCATGTTGTCTGCCTGGAGGACAAATTTAAGCAATAATGTCAGAGCGCTAAACCCGCCAAACCAAATAATGAATTAACTTTATTCCATGCCAAAAATTCTGCTGCTCAGCGACACCCACTCCGATATAGACGCCACGGTCCTGAAAAGGGCCGCAGAGGTGGATCAGGTTTGGCACGCCGGGGATATCGGCACCTTGGAAGTTACCGAGTCCCTTAAAAAATGTGCCCCATTAAAAGCTGTGTATGGCAATATTGATAGCGCGGATATCCGTAGTGAATTTCCCAAAGAGCTCATTTTTGACTGTGCAGGGATCAAAGTGTATATCACCCATATCGCGGGTTATCCTGGGCGGTATAAAGCCCTGAGCAAAAAAGCCATAGAAGCCCATAAGCCGAATCTGGTGATTTGTGGACATTCGCATATTTTAAAGGTAATGCGCGATCCAAAATACGGCCACCTGCATATGAACCCTGGGGCGATAGGACGCCATGGTTTTCACAAAGCCCGAACCATGCTGCGCTTTTCTATTGAAGGGGGACAAATCAAGGATCTAGAAGTTATAGAGTACAAGCGATAAAAAACCCCCAAAATGGCATGTTTTGAGGGTTTTAGCACTAATAGATATACTAAGAGGTGTTAGCGCAATCGATCGACAGATTTTACGAGGTCCTCATCCCTTTTGATGGCCTTATTGGCCAGCATTAGTAAAACGATAGAAATGATGGGAAGAAGCACCCCAATACCCTTCTGCGAGACCGAAGCCTCTCCAGGTAAGTTTAGCGACTGATAAGCGAAAACGCCCACTAATACAAAGTTTAATATTATAGATAAACGATTGAGTACAAACTGATGCAATCGTTGTTTGAATTTAAATACAGACCAAACAATCAGAACCATGACAATGAGCTGAATTGTTTGATTAATCGAGGCTATGGTCCACCCGTTTCCAGCATTACTTGACTCTGGCTGCCCAACAAAATAAAATCCTGCATCGGCGGCTAAAGCCCCCAGTAAATACAGGGTTTGAATGCGTTGAATCATGGCCTTTATTAGGTTTGTGGGCACAAAAATAAACTTTCTTTTCGAAAAAAATCCTGCCAAATTTCAAAATAATGTTGTATCATTGTCCCACTACAAGTAACCCCTTCATCATTAGGGGACTGAGACTTCAACAATTTTTTATCGATCAGTTTTATCACAACCCACTGATACATTTTCACGAATTAATTATTACATGTTAGAGATTTCTGAATTAAAAGAACAAAAGCTTCCTGAGCTTCAGGATTTAGCCAAAGAGCTTGGTGTGCCAAAATACCGCACTTTAAAAAAATTAGACCTCGTTTATCAAATCTTAGATTATCAAGCGGCAAATCCTGCGGCCCTGAAAAAATTGAGTGCGCCTCAAGCAGCAGATAAAGCTTCAAACCTTCAAGAGGACTCAGCAAACCCAAAGGGATCTGATAACAGAGAAGGCGGTAATCAAGACAAAAGACAAAACAATCGCGCCAATCAAGAGCGTAGATCGCGTCATCAAAAAGGCGGTCAGGATCAGGGCAAGTCTCCCGCTGAATCCAGAGAGAACAAAGAGCCTCAAGAGGACGGAAAACAAAAACAAAGTGGCACTCATCAGGGTCAACGTCAAAATCAGAATCCACAGAACGATCAAAACCAAAAATCAGGGAACGATCAAGACAGTGGAAATGGCGGAGCAAAGGACCACAACCACAATAAAAACAACAATAACCCGCGCCAGGGACATCAGAACAAAAACAAACGCCCTGATCAGCAAGATAAGAATAACGGTAATCGCGATACACGAAATCGCTACCGCGAGCCAGATTACGAATTTGAGGGCATTATTGAAAGCGAAGGGGTACTCGACATCATGCAAGATGGCTATGGGTTTTTGCGCTCGAGCGACTATCATTACTTATCCTCTCCGGACGATATTTACGTTTCTCAAAGTCAAATCCGCTTATTTGGTTTAAAAAGCGGAGACACGGTTCTTGGTGAAGTGCGTCCACCAAAAGAAGGAGAAAAGTATTTCCCTTTAATTAAGGTCAATAAAATCAATGGACTCAGTCCAAATGTGGTACGTGATCGTGTTTCGTTTGAACATTTGACGCCACTTTTCCCGACCGAAAAATTCAATTTAGCAGACAAACAAAGCACCGTTTCCACACGGATTATTGATTTGTTTGCCCCTATTGGTAAAGGCCAGCGCGGTATGATTGTGGCTCAGCCAAAAACGGGTAAAACCATGCTTTTAAAAGATATCGCAAACGCGATTGCCGCAAACCATCCAGAAGTCTACCAAATTATATTATTGATTGACGAACGTCCTGAAGAAGTTACCGACATGCAGCGTAATGTTAAAGGTGAGGTTGTGGCCTCTACCTTTGATAAAGAAGCCTCAGAACACGTTCGCGTGGCGAACATCGTTATCGATAAAGCCAAGCGCCTTGTAGAGTGTGGTCACGATGTGGTGATCTTGTTAGACTCCATTACTCGTCTGGCCCGTGCCTACAACACAGTACAACCTGCCAGTGGTAAAATTCTCTCTGGAGGGGTAGACGCCAATGCCTTGCACAAACCAAAACGTTTCTTTGGGGCAGCTCGAAATATCGAGAATGGTGGCTCTCTGAGTATCATTGCTACAGCACTTACCGAAACGGGATCCAAAATGGACGAGGTTATTTTTGAGGAATTTAAAGGAACGGGTAACATGGAACTTCAGTTGGATCGCAAGATTTCTAACCGTCGTATCTTCCCGGCCATCGACCTCACTTCTTCAAGCACACGTCGCGATGACATGCTCCTAGATGAAAAAGTAATCCAACGCATGTGGGTCATGCGCAAGTATCTGGCCGACATGAACCCAGTGGAAGCCATGGAATTCATCAACGACCGCATCAAGCAAACGCGCAATAATGAAGAGTTTTTGATTTCTATGAACGGCTAAGCCTTGATACTCCTCAGGACATGTCTGATAAACTGACGTCCAGGAATTTTAAGTATCTAAACGAAAAGACGCCCATTTGAGGGCGTCTTTTTTTTTCGGCCATTGCGGGTAATTATGATTATTTTTAAGGCAAATACAAATCAAATGCCTCGAAACATGCACTTTTTTTCCAGGAGCCTTTTCATGGCCCTACTAGGGCCGATAATTTTGTTTTCTTCATGTCAAAAGACCACTAACCAGGATGATACTTTAGATCCAGAGCAATGGACTACCGTATTTGAAAAATCTGAGGGCCTAGAAACAGCCACTTACCCCCATGTCATCGACTATTATAAGGCACTGAGCGGGTCTTTCGAGCAAATCAGCATACATCAAGGGGACACCACAGACAGCGGCGAGCCACTACATATAGTTATATTCCAACCTAAAGACAGTCCTAAAATTAAAGAAGGCCGAACCCCGAGCCTACCGGTAATCCTCATCAATAACGGCATTCATCCAGGAGAAAGCGATGGTATTGACGCCAGCATGATGCTACTGCGTGATTGGGCTCTTAATCCTGAAAAAGGCCCCCAAAGTTTTGCTGTAGCCATCATTCCAGTTTACAACATTGGTGGAGCATTAAACCGAAACAGTTACAGCCGAACCAATCAAAATGGTCCTTTGGCCTATGGTTTTCGCGGCAACGCTCAGAATTATGATCTCAACCGAGATTTCATTAAAGCCGACACTAAAAATGCCGCGGCATTCAGCAAGCTGTTTCAATGGCTGCGCCCGATTGCCTTTGTCGACAACCATGTGAGTAACGGGGCCGATTACCAATATGTCTTGACGCATCTGATGACCCAACACAACAAACTTTCTGGGGCCCAAGGCCAGTTTTTACATCAGGTCTTCAGACCAGCGCTAGAAAAAGCCCTAGTGGCAGAATCCTGGCCAATTACTCCATATGTCAATGTCTTTAACCGCAGCCCCGAAACAGGCTTTGAGCAGTTTATCGACCACCCCCGTTATTCGACAGGATATACTGCTCTATTCAACACTTTGGGCATGATGGTCGAAACGCATATGCTCAAGGATTATAAGTCGCGTGTGGAAGGGACCTATGCCCTACTGCAAAGCTTTACACAGCTTTGCGAGCAGCACGAATCCGCCCTGCGGCAGGCCTACAGCGAAAACCTAAAAATGTATGCTCCGCTGGATAAATACCCCTTGAATTGGCGCATCGACTCCACGCAGAGCCACTCAATCGAGTTTTTGGGTTACGCCGCAGAATATATACCCAGCGCCATTACTGGACAAAAAAGACTTAAATACAATCGCGAATTACCCTATGTAAAAAATATCCCCTATCGCGACACTTATCGCGCCATGGACTCTGTAGTTATTCCTACTTATTACGGCCTTCCGCGCATCTACAGCAGGGTCATCGAGCGACTCAAAAACAATCAAATTCAGCTGATTGAATTAAAGCAACCCCTAAATGTTCAGGCAGAGGTTTATCATATAGAGAATTATCAAACCAGTAGAAACCCCTACGAAGGGCATTACCTTCATTATAACACTGAGGTTTCCACCGCCCTGGAGTCCACAAGACTAAAGGCTGGAGATTATCTTGTGCCCACGGCTCAATTTGGCCTACGTTATATTGTAGAAACCTTGGAACCACAGGCTATAGATTCATTTTTCAATTGGAATTTCTTTGACACTATTCTACAACAAAAAGAAGGGTTTTCGCCCTATGTTTGGGAGGATTTAGCTTTCGAGTTCCTGGAGAATAATCCCGAATTAAAGGCAGAATTTATGGACATGAAAACCAATGATCAGGCCTTTGCCAGTAATGCTTATGCGCAACTCGATTGGCTCCATAAACATTCGCCCCATTACGAAAAGGCCCATTTGCGCTACCCTGTGGTGCGTATTTTAGGTGAGGTAATGCTCGGGAAAGACTAGTTTGATGTTCTCATAACTGTTCTGCAGTGCTTTTTTGGACTTTTTAAGCGACTTCCACTTGGCCTTTTTAATGCCTTCCTTTTTTTGTGGTTTTAGCGCACCGTTGTAATCAGTCGTCATTTCGTACCAATAGGTGATCTTGAGTCGATATTCACCATTGCGTTTGAAGATATGATAGGTCGTTTTTAAAAATTGTTCAATTTTTAAATCACGGACCCCAGTCTCCTCCTTAACTTCTCGTAAGGCCGCTGCTTCCAGCGACTCATCATCCTCAACATGTCCTTTGGGCAAGTCCCATTTATCATTGCGATAAATGAATAATACCTCGCCATTTTGGTTGGTAACCAAACCACCGGCCGCGATGAAAAATGGGAGTTTACGTTTTAAATGTCTTTCGATTTTTTCCGCATTTTTATGGTACAAATGTACATGAGTCATTTGACCTTTATTCAGTGCTTTGATAATAGGCTTGAGTTCCGTGGCGCGCAACGGGAATGTCTGATAAGGCGGGCCCATAGATTGTTCAGTGCTCACAATTATTGGGCGGTCTTTGACAAAAACTTTATACATTTGCACCATGATATTACACAAGGAAACAGCGCAGAAAACTGCGGAACTACTGTTACAAATTAATGCAATTAAATTACAACCACAAAACCCCTTTACATGGGCCTCAGGTTGGCATTCTCCAATTTATTGTGACAATAGAATTACTTTGTCCTATCCTCCAATTCGCAATTTTATTAGAGAACATATAGCCAATCAAATTGAGCAGATCTATGGCAAGCCTGATGTGATCGCAGGTGTGGCTACAGGCGCCATTGGCATCGGAGCTCTGGTGGCGGATTATTTAAACTTGCCTTTTTGCTATGTAAGACCCGAGGCGAAATCTCACGGGCGTCAAAATAAAATAGAGGGACTGATCGAGGCTGGTCAAAGTGTGGTTGTGGTTGAAGATCTCATATCTACAGGGGGTAGCAGTTTAAAAGCTGTAGAGGCCTTGCGCGAGGCAGGAGCCCAAGTCAAAGGAATGGTTGCCATATTCACTTATGGCTTCCCCGTGGCGACAGAAAATTTTGAAAAAGCAGAGGTCACATTAAATACGCTGAGTGATTACCCACACTTATTGACTCAGGCAGAAAAATCAAACTATATCACTACTCAAGAAGCTGCTGTTTTAAGTCAATGGCGAGAAAATCCGAGTACCTGGACCCCTTAAAAAATTATTCGACCACGAGATTTAAACAACTATGGAAATTACCGGATCAAAAATCACCCTAAATAAATCGGCCCAAGAGGTGTTTGACTTTTTAAATCAAGTAAGCAATTTTGAAAAGCTCATGCCTGAAAACATTGATAAATTTCAAGTGCTTAACGATAATGCTTTTCTTTTTGCCCTAAAAGGCATGCCTGAAATAGCCCTTGAAAAAAAATCAGAACAAGCCCCAACCCAGCTTGTGCTCGGGGCCAAAAGCGATAAATTACCATTTACCCTCACCGGAAATATTGAATCAGAGGGAACTGATTCATGCAATGTTCAATTGCATTTTGCAGGAGAATTCAATCCAATGATGGCCATGATGATTAAAGGCCCCATCACTAAGTTCATCGATACCTTGAGCGAACATCTAGGCCAAATTTAAGAGGTATTTTATTGTACCGACGCTGAATTGTTTTATCCCCTCAGCGGTTTGAACATGAAGTTGCCCTTGCTGATCCACGCGCTCGATACGTCCTTCAAAGACATTCTTATTTTCATCCTGAAATAAGGCATCAATATTTTTAAGATATAAATGCTGGTTAAATCGATCTAAATCCAGCTGCTGCATATCAGTCTTCAAATCATGACACGCCTGATTAATAAACGCGCTTAAGTTTAAACAAAGCAAATCCAAATCTATCGGGATGCCGAGTATTTGACTTATAGAATCGGCCAAAGGCAGATTGGGAAATTCAGTGTTATTTACATTGACGCCAATGCCAATAACGGTACTTTGTATGCGTCCTTGGAACTGATGTTCGATTAAAAGACCAGCAACTTTCTTACCGTCTGCCATTATGTCGTTTGGCCATTTGATATGCCAAGCCGCCTTCCCCAGCGCACTCAGCGCTGCCAAGACTGCACAGGAAATAACCCATTGTAGATGAAAAGGATTAGGCTGATTCTCGGCAGACCAAATTTTTAAAACACTCATTGCTAAGCTTTTATCCTTCTCGAAAAACCAATCTGCCCCGCGCTGACCACGTCCTTTAGTTTGATGCAAAGTACGCACAACTGTCCCGTCGTCTAGAGGGCCTTGTCGTAACATTTGTTTTAAATAGTCATTGGTCGACTCGGTGGCATCAATTTTGATTTGTTTCACCTAAATAAATTTGCGGTTAAACTAAGGATTGAAATCGTTTCGAGAAGTAAAAAAGTAATAAATTTGTACAAACTACCACTGAATGCAGAAAAAACAAGCGGATGCTGACCAAATCGTAGCAGAAATAATCAAAGGCATCGAAGAGGTCAAAGGCCAAGAAATCCAGATTTTGGATTTGCGCGACATTGAAAATACAGTTTGTGATTATTTCGTAATCTGCAGTGGTACTTCGAATACGCAAGTTAACGCCATCGTCAATTCAGTGCAAAAACTCGTCAGCAAGAGTTTGAAGGAAAAACCTTGGCACATCGAAGGCAGCGACAATGCCGAGTGGGTCTTGATGGACTATGTGCATGTAGTGGTACATGTGTTTCAAAAACACATTCGCGAGTTTTACGATATCGAGGGGTTATGGGGCGATGCCAAAAGTGTGTCCATAGAAACCGCCTATTAAATTCATCAAAGGCAAATGTCAAAAGATCAAAAACCAGAGCTTAAGCGACCTAAAATAAATTCGTATTGGATCTACATCGCAATCTTTGTGATGTTTATGGGTCTTAATATTTTTGGTGGAGGCAATTTATCCGACCCCATCAGTACAAGTCAGGTGGAATTCCAATCTTACTTGAAAAATGGGGATGTCGAGAAAGTTGAAATCATCAACCGTAAACTGGCGCGCGTTTATCTTACCGAAACAGCGCGTAACAACTCCATACACGCCAATAAGTTTAAGGACCGCATCATTAAACCTGGCCCAAACGATGCGGCCTATCAATTTGAATTTGGGGATCTTCAGAATTTTGAGAATAGCCTCAACACCATCAAGACAGAAAATGGACTGAACACCAAAGTTGTTTGGAATACAGAAACCAACCTTTGGGCAGAATTCCTGCCCTCAATTTTGTTTTTTGCCCTGATCATCGGGGTTTGGTTATTTCTCATGCGCCGTATGTCGGCTGGAGGCGCCGGAGGTGCCGGAGGGCAAATCTTCAATATCGGCAAAAGCAAAGCGCGTTTGTTTGATGAAAAAACAGACGTCAAAACTACCTTTAAGGATGTCGCTGGTCTTGAGGGTGCCAAAGAAGAAGTCCAGGAAATTGTAGACTTCTTGAAACACCCAGAAAAATACACTGCCCTAGGGGGTAAAATCCCAAAAGGGGCCCTATTGGTGGGATCACCAGGGACAGGAAAAACTCTATTAGCAAAAGCCGTGGCAGGCGAGGCAAAAGTGCCCTTTTTCTCGCTTTCGGGTTCAGATTTTGTCGAGATGTTTGTGGGGGTTGGAGCCTCTAGAGTGCGGGATCTGTTCAAACAAGCCAAAGAAAAATCCCCAGCCATCATATTTATTGATGAAATTGACGCCATTGGTCGTGCCCGAGGCAAAAACAATTTCTCTGGCTCTAATGATGAGCGTGAAAATACCCTGAATCAGTTACTCACCGAAATGGACGGTTTTGGCACCAACACTAACGTCATTGTTTTGGCCGCCACAAACCGTGCTGATGTTTTGGATAAAGCCTTGATGCGCGCTGGACGCTTTGATCGTCAAATCTATGTAGACCTGCCCGATGTACGCGAACGCAAAGAAATCTTTGAGGTGCACTTGCGCCCTATCAAAAAAGACGACACTGTAGACATGGACTTTTTGGCCAAGCAAACCCCAGGATTCTCGGGTGCTGACATCGCCAACGTCTGTAATGAGGCCGCCTTAATCGCTGCACGTCAAGGCAAAAAGATGGTCGGCAAACAGGACTTCCTAGACGCAGTAGATCGTATTGTCGGTGGGCTAGAAAAGAAAAACAAAATCATCACAGCCGAAGAAAAAAAGGCCATTGCTTTTCATGAAGCGGGTCATGCAACGGTAAGCTGGATGCTCGAACACGCTGCACCCCTGGTCAAAGTAACCATAGTCCCTCGTGGTCAATCCTTAGGGGCGGCTTGGTACCTCCCAGAGGAGCGCCTGATTGTGCGTCCTGATCAAATGCTCGACGAAATGTGCGCCACTATGGGAGGACGCGCTGCAGAAAAAGTCATTTTTGATAAAATCTCTACTGGGGCTTTGAGCGACCTAGAAAAAGTCACCAAGCAGGCGCGCGCCATGGTCACGATTTACGGATTAAATGATAAAATTGGTAACCTGACCTATTATGATTCTTCTGGTCAAACAGATTATAATTTCAGCAAACCATACAGCGAGCAAACTGCTGAAATGATCGACAAGGAAATTTCTAAAATAGTCGAGACTCAGTATCAAAGAGCCATTGCCCTGCTAGAAGAGCACAAAGATAAACTTACCGAACTGGCCAATGAATTATTAGAAAAAGAGGTCATTTTTAAGGAAAGTTTAGAACGCATATTTGGCCCACGCCCCTTCGCTACACCAGAGTTAGCAGAGCCGCTTAAATCCGATAACGCAAGTAAAGCCAATGACACTCACGCTGAGGAAGCGCAAACTGATTCAGAAGACACTAACGACCTGAAAAACGAAGAAGAATAAGGCTTAAAATTCGGTCCTAAGCCATTCAAATCAGATTTAACTTGTCCTGCCAATCTTTATGGCAATGCCTCTGGCATTTGCCCTAAGTTTTTATATCTTTGAGTAGGCAGTTTCGAATTCAAATTTGGTTGATGGGTCTACTCAAAAGACTACTAGGGAAAAAAAGCAAAAGCGACGACAAGGCACCTGTGAAGGAGCAAAGTAAGTATTACCCTGAACAAGATTTACCAACCGATGAAAAGTTCACTCGAAACTTCAGTAAAAACGGCGGTAAGTTCCTTTATTGTCTCAATTGGGATGAGATATCTGAAGCTTTCGACAATATTCTTCTTGAAAATGATTGGTACGAGCAAGAAGTATTTTGCATGGACCCTAGCCTGGTAAAAAAATTTGATGGCTATAACCTTAAGTTCTCAAAATCCGACAAGGCCTGTTTTGTCCTTTCCCAATGTGAGTCTTTGGTAGCGAGTAATGGAGCGATATTGCTTTGCTCTAACCAGATCAAAGAAAAAAAACTAAGTGAACTCCCTGCGAATATTATCATTTTCGCTACAACAAGTCAACTCGTCGAAACCATCAGTGAAGGACTTCACTTAATTAAGAGTCGTAGCCCCAAATCAATACCGACCAATATTACCACCATACAGGACTTTGAAACCGAGGACGAAAAAGATTTCATGAGTTATGGAAGTAGCACAAAAAACTTATATTTGCTCTTGTTGGAAGACCTGTAGTTCAGCCACCAACAATAAACTACTAACCAAATATGAGAGAGCTCGTAGTGCGCACCATTTCTGGTTTGATTTACATGACGTTGATTCTCTTCGCCATGTATGCTGATGCAAAATACTACCTCTTACTTACCGGGTGTTTTGGCGTGCTTACTCTGTTTGAATTTCAGCGCTTAGTACAGATAAAAAGTCTGCTCCCCTACGCTATTTTTCTTATGCTCTTTGTCGGGGTTCATTTAGGTTTGTTGCCCCCTTGGATGGACCTGGTTATTGGCGTTTTAGGGGTATTGATGAATAGCTATCTGATCATGAGTTTACTCGAATTCATGTCTCATCAACGCTTAGAGCGCAAATACATTTTAATGGTGTTTTACATCATGATTGGGGTCATAACCATGGGGCTAATTCCACAAATCTACGGGGATTTTGATCTGAATTTAATCGCCGGGGTATTCATTTTAATTTGGGTAAATGACAGCATGGCTTATCTGGTCGGTGTGAACTTCGGACGCCGTAAATTACTCGAGCGCATCTCCCCAAAAAAAACAATTGAAGGTACTGCAGGCGGGGTCTTAGGCGCCCTAATTGCTGCGGGAATCATGGCCCAATATTTCAATCGACAAAGTCTTGAACTATGGCTTTTGTTAGCACTTTTGATTTCAGTTTTTGGGACCCTAGGCGACCTTGTTCAATCAAAATTTAAAAGAAAGGCCCAAGTCAAAGACAGCGGCGCCCTATTGCCGGGTCATGGCGGAATTTACGACCGCCTAGATAGTATTATTTTTGTCAGTCCATTTGTTTATTGTTTGCTTCAAATTGCTACCTATGTTTCATAAAGAGGGTTATCGCATTATTGCCGTTACTTTTATCATCGTTGCTGCTGTGTTTCTCGCAGGCCATTATTTTATTACCACAGCTTGGTTAAAATATAGCTTATGGGGTATCGGATTTGTGTTTTTGGTATTGATTCTTCAATTCTTTCGCAATCCGCAACGAAATTTTAAACCTAACGATAAGATTGTACTTTCACCAGTTGATGGAAAAGTGGTGGTGATCGAGGAAGTTTTCGAACCTGAATTTTTCAAGGACCAAAGGCTTATGATTTCGGTGTTCATGTCTCCGATCAATGTTCATGTTACGCGCTATCCTGTGGGTGGTAAAATACTGTATAGCAAGTATCACCCTGGGAAATATTTAGTAGCCTGGCACCCAAAAGCTAGCCTTGAGAATGAGCGTACTACAGTGGTCGTGGACAGCAAAGAATTTGGCCCTGTCTTATTCAGACAAATTGCCGGTGCTTTGGCCAAGCGCATAGTGAACTACGCCCAAGAGGGTCAAACAGCCCAGCAGACCACAGACAGTGGTTTTATTAAGTTTGGGTCTCGTGTCGATGTTTATTTGCCGGTTGGCACTCCAGTTTCTGTAGCCCTAAATCAAGTGGTTAAAGGAGGTTTAAGTGCGCTTGCCGGTGAAGGATAAAGACCTAGATACTGCCTTTGAAGAGTCTGTTGTCTTAGTGAGTAAACATTTGGACCCCTTTCCCGCAGATGTCCTACTCAAACTTTACGCTTACTATAAAATAGCTACCCGAGATCGTGAATTACCTCAAGGCAGTCATCCTTTGATTAATGCCTTCAAAACCAATGCTCTTTTTCAGGCCCAAGGCCTTTCGCAACAAGAGGCAAAGCAAAAATATATCGAGACCGCCAATAATTATTTTATCTACAGAAATGACAGGGGCATGAATGCCTGATTGACCTCGACCCGCGGGTAACACTACGATAATTATCCTAGAGCTTCGAGCGCTGTTTTAATCGTATTAATTTTAGCCAAAGCGTCCGCTTCCTTTTGGCGCTCTGCAGCTATGACTGCCTCAGGGGCATTGTCGACAAATCGAGCGTTACCAAGTTTGGCGCGAACACTCTTCAAGAACCCTTCGGTGTAGCCGAGCTCCTGACTTAATTTTTCGCGTTCTTGTGCCACATCTACATTGCCGGCTACCGGAACAAAATACTCATTGCTCTTAACCCTAAAACTCAAAGCACCTTCTGGAGCGACATCGGCATAATGCACCTGGGCGACATTACAAAGTTTGACCACAGCGCTCTGATAATAATTACCAATTTTCGCTACGTCATTGATGGTTAAGTTGATGGTCTCTTTAAAAGAAATATTCTTTTCCTTACGCAAGGTGCGAATTCCAGAAACAACCTCCTTGATGTGTTCAAATTCTTGAATTAAATCTGTGTTTGGCGTTTTTAACTCTGGCCATGATGCAATAATTAGGGCCTGCTCCTTTGTTCTGTCTGCCAGATTTTGCCAAATTTCTTCAGATACAAAGGGTACAAAAGGATGCAATATTTTTAAATTATACTCAAAAAGCTCAATCACTTGAGCGTAGGTTTGCCCGCTTATAGGCTTGCCGTACTCAGGCTTAATCCATTCTAAAAACCAAGAACAAAAATCATCCCAGATTAGTTTGTAGGTTGTCATAAGCGCATCAGAAATACGGTACTTACTGTAGTGATCCTCGATTTCTGCTAAAGCGTCTTGAAACTTTTGGGTATACCACTCTATGGCTTTTTGATCGCTTTCGCTCTGGGTGATTTCCTTTGAAACCTCCCAACCAGAAACAAGTCTAAAGGCATTCCAAATCTTATTGACAAAACCACTCCCCTGCTGACATAAATCTTGGTCAAACATCAAGTCATTGCCCGCAGGTGAACTCAAGAGCATGCCTACGCGTACTCCATCGGCCCCATACTGATCGATAAGATCCAGAGGATCAGGAGAGTTCCCCAAAGACTTACTCATTTTTCGTCTTTGCTTATCGCGAACAATTCCCGTGAGGTAAACATTTTCAAATGGACGAGCACTGCGGTATTCATAACCCGCAATAATCATCCGTGCCACCCAGAAAAATAAAATCTCAGGGGCAGTTACTAAATCGTTTGTTGGATAGTAGTAATTGATTTCAGCGTTATCCGGATTGCGGATCCCATCAAAAACGCTGATGGGCCAAAGCCATGACGAAAACCAAGTATCCAACGCATCAGGATCTTGGGTTAAATCATCCATAGACAAATCTTTATTGGCCGAGCGTTCACGGGCCAATGCTAGCGCTTCTTCTTTAGTGGCCGCAACCACAAAGTCTTCCCTTCCGCTACCATAATAATAGGCGGGTATTTGGTGTCCCCACCAAAGTTGTCTTGAAATATTCCAATCGCGTACTCCTTCCATCCAATGGCGATAGGTGTTGATGAATTTTTCCGGAACCAGCTTTACGTCTTTGTTCAACACAGCCTCTAAGGCAGGCTGAGCTAAGTCCTTCATCTTTAAAAACCACTGATCACTGAGTTTTGGCTCGATTACGGCTCCGGTGCGCTCACTGGTGCCTACTTTATGGGTATGCGTCTCGACTTTTTCCAAGCACCCCAATGACTCGAGCTCCTGGACAATCGCCTTACGCACAGCAAAACGGTCTTGGCCCTTATAATGCATTCCGTGGTCATTTAAGGTGGCGTCATCATTAAAAATATCGATGACCTCGAGCTTGTGCTTTTCGCCCAGCACCTTATCATTTTCATCATGGGCTGGGGTGACCTTAAGACAACCTGTACCAAAGTCCATCGCAACGTAAGTGTCCTCTATAATTGGCACTTCTCTCCCACAGATGGGCACAATCACACGCTTACCTTTAAGATTGGTATAACGCGGATCCTCCGGATGGATACAAACTGCCGTATCCCCGAGTAAAGTCTCCGGTCTAGTTGTGGCAATTAACACCTTTTCCTCGGTACCCGCTACAGCATAATTGATGTAATATAAATTTCCTTGACGTTCTTGATGAATGACTTCTTCATCACTCAAGGTCGTTTTGGCTTCAGGGTCCCAATTAACCATGCGATACCCTCGGTAAATCATGCCTTTTCGATATAAATCAACAAAGACCTGAATTACAGACTCCGAAAGGTCTGGATCCATGGTAAACTTAGTGCGCTCCCAGTCACAAGAGGCCCCAAGCTTTTTGAGTTGGTCTAGAATAATACCGCCGTGTTTATGGGTCCACTCCCAGGCGTGTTCTAAAAATTCCTCGCGCGTCAGGTCTGACTTTTCGATGCCTTGACTCTTGAGTTTGGCCACAACTTTGGCTTCGGTGGCGATACTGGCGTGATCGGTCCCTGGCACCCAGCAGGCATTAAACCCTTTGAGCCTTGCCCTGCGTATGAGCACATCTTGCAGGGTGTTGTTGAGCATATGCCCCATATGTAAAACTCCAGTGACATTTGGTGGTGGAATAACAATGGTATAGGGCGTTCTTTCATCTACTTCACTGTGGAAATAGCCATGATTCATCCAGTAATCATACCAGTGATTTTCAACCTCTTTTGCATTGTATTTGCCAACTCCAGCCATTGTGGTTCAGTTTTTGTAACGCTAGTGGGCAAAAGTAGTTATAAGTTAAAGATTATAAAAGTAAGCCGAGCATTTTGCTCATTGTATAAAAGTTCAATACTTTAGTCCTTTAAACCGCAAACCATGAAAAAATTATTTGTTTTTATCGCGCTTATTTTGATTGGATTTACCGCTCAAGCCCAAGCCAAAATTGAATTTAAGTCAGAAACCATTGACTATGGTAATATTGCCAAAGACAGCAATGGAGTGCGCGTTTTTGAATTTACCAACACCGGAGACGCAGAATTAGTCATTTCTGATGTGAAATCAAGCTGTGGTTGTACCGTTCCTGAAAAACCAAAGGGACCGATTGCCCCTGGAGCCTCTGGTGAGATCAAAGTAAAATATGATACCAAACGTGTTGGGCCAATTCGCAAAACCATAACCGTTTACTCAAATGCGACAGAGCCTATTAAAGCCCTCAAAATCAAAGGAGTTGTAGAGGCCAACAAAAGTATACTCGAAAATTAGTCTTTAAAGGATTTTGCCCTTTTAATACGGATATTCATGCCATCAATTTCAACCAAAGGGGCACAAATGCCCGAGTCACCAATCAGAAAGCTCGTGCCGTTTGCAGAGCAGGCCTATAAACAAAACAAAAAAGTCTATCACCTGAATATTGGCCAACCGGACATCAAAACCCCTCAAGTGGCATTGGATGCCGTAAGCCAACACGGCCTATCGGTTCTGGCATACTCCAGAAGTGAGGGCTCTGAGCAATACCGACAAAAAATCGCAGAGTACTACAAACAAAAATCCATAGATGTAAGTGCTCAAGATATTGTAGTCACTACCGGGGGAAGCGAGGCTTTATTGTTTGCCATGGGCAGTGTCTGTAATGCCGGGGATGAAGTGATCATACCAGAGCCGTTTTACGCCAATTACAACGGATTTGCCCGAGCCAGTGATGTGACGGTCGTACCGGTAGTCTCAAGTATCGACAATAATTTTGCCCTGCCTCCAATCGCCGACTTTGAGAAACATATTACCCCTAAAACCAAGGCCATACTGATCTGTAATCCTGGGAATCCTACGGGGTATTTGTATTCAAAACAAGAGATTAAAAGTTTGGTGGCTTTGGTAAAAAAGCACGATTTATTCCTTATCGCCGATGAGGTTTATCGTGAATTCACCTATGACGGCGCCCAGCACTATTCGATCATGCAAGAGCCGGGATTGGAAGAGCATGCTATTATCATTGATTCTGTCTCGAAACGCTACAGTATGTGTGGCGCCCGCATTGGTTGTTTGGTTTCAAAGAATAAAGAGCTCATCGCCACTGCCCTTAAATTTGCTCAAGCGCGACTAAGCCCCCCTACTTTTGCTCAAATTGCCAGTGAAGCGGCCTTGGAAACGCCTCAATCTTATTTTGATGAAGTAATCTCTGAATATCAAGAGCGACGCGACACCCTTGTGGCTGAGCTGAAAAAAATACCCGGAGTAACCATAGGACAGCCCAAAGGGGCCTTTTATTGTATCGCTCAATTGCCGATTAGTAATAGTGATGATTTTGCCCAATGGCTCTTGGAGTCTTTTGACCTTAACGGAGAAACCGTAATGGTGGCCCCTGCCGCAGGATTTTATTCAAGTCCAGGCATTGGACTGAATCAAGTGCGCATCGCTTATGTCTTGAACAAAGAAAGCCTGATCAAGGCTGTCGCTATTATAAAAGCAGCGCTTGAGGTTTATCCTAATCCTTAAGTATGCAGCACAACAAGTCACTTAAAACCTTCAATACTTTTGGCGTTGAAAGTCTAGCAAAGTGGTTTGTTGAGGCTAATACTGTATCCGAAATTTGGTCTTGTCTGCAAGCTCTGGAAGATCGGCCTTTACTGATCCTGGGTGGCGGCAGCAATCTTTTGCTTACAGAAGATTTCCCAGGGTTGGTTCTTAAAATCAATTTAAAAGGAATTTCACTGGTGCATCAAACCGATGAGCACGTCCTTTTGGAAATTCAAGCAGGTGAGAATTGGCACCAAGTCGTGGAGTATTGTCTCGAACACAACTATGGTGGTATTGAAAATTTAGCCTTAATTCCTGGGCAAATGGGTACGGCCCCAATTCAAAATATCGGTGCCTATGGGGTCGAAATAAAAGATGTGTTTGATTCTTGCATCGCCTTAAATCGCAAAACCGGAGAACAACAATTGTTTACCCGGGAGGACTGTAATTTTAGTTATCGAGAGAGTATCTTTAAAAATGAGCTGAAAAATCAATTCATCATATTGAGTGTCCGATTAAGGCTGACGACAAAAAAGCATCAACTCAAACTCGACTACGGAAGTATAAAAGAGGTCCTCAAGCAGAAAAATATAGATCTTCCTGGTATTCGAGAGGTGGCTGAGGCGGTGATCTCCATAAGACAATCTAAATTGCCAGACCCAAAAGAACTAGGCAACAGCGGAAGTTTTTTTAAGAACCCTGTAGTGTCTGAAGTCCTAGCCCAGCAACTTAAAATTAAATATCCTGAAATGCCTAGTTATCCTGCTGGAGATGATCTGATAAAAATACCTGCTGGATGGCTTATCGAGCGGGCTGGTTTCAAAGGATTTCGCGAAGGAGACGCGGGAGTCCATAAGCATCAGGCCCTAGTTTTGGTCAATTATGGCGCAGCCACAGGATCAGAGATTTGGGATTTGGCCCAACAAATTCAGCAAAAGATAAAGGACGACTTTGGTATTGAGTTGAGTCCCGAGGTCAATATTATTTAATACAAGGCGGGGTTGCAATAGAACCCAAAAGGCTGTGTATTTTGAAAATGTTCAAAAAATTAAAGTCGATGTAGAATTATGGCCGGTGTAAAAGTTGGTCGATATAAAAAATATACCCATTATCCATGCGCATAGGTTTGGCATTAATCAGAGCGCGTTTTCCCTTAACATCTTCCAAAAAATATTGGTCCTCAACTTGAACGACCTTGATTTGAATGCCTCCGAGAGTCTGCAAATTTTGTGATAAATAGTACGACAAATCATCTACCAAAGTGTCAACTCGGGTCAAATGTTTATTGATCAAACTTTTCACCATACCGTTGCGCTGATTACTCCAAAGCTTCAGAGTAGCAGGATCTACCTCAGCAAACGCCTCATTAATCGGGGTGAAAAATAAAAAGGGGCCCGGATCTTGAGAGAGCATTTCTGTCATCTCATTGGCCACAACATATTCCGATAAGGTTTCAATTCGGGAGTCTGCAATCAATGCAAATAAAAGGCTTCGACGCATTTTTTGCTGCTCCATAAGATCTTCAGGCGTTTGTTCGGCCTGCGTTGGTTCCTGTTTGGGGCCGGTACAAGCCAGGCCAAGCAATAATAAAGAGATTAAAAATATATTACGCACATTAAGGAGATTCCCGTAGATCATTTCCAATTATTTTTAAAGTAAAAAGCCATTTCAAGTACCAAATTGGCCATGAATTGAAAACTTCAAACCATCGCCCATTTCAAGACATAAAATTAAAAATTCTCCTCTATTTTAGCTGCATTATTGTAATTTTGTCGCATGAAATTATTACTGCTTACCATCGGATTACTGATTTTTGCTTTTGCCGGAATCGCCATTAAAATATGGGGGAAAAAAGACGGAAAATTTGCAGGAACCTGTGCCTCTCAAAGCCCATTTATTAATAAAGACGGAGAAACTTGTGGTTTTTGCGGCAAGACTCCGGATCAATTCTCAGAATGTAAAGGAACTGAGCAGGCCCAATGATGTGGTCTTGGGGCTTGCTGTTCTTCTCTCTGCTGGCCTCATTGTTTCATGGTTTTTTTATTGGGCGAATGCGCCTTGATTCTGGGAATAAGCCTTTCTGCTTCAGCTGTAGTTTTTCAGATTTTAATTTCTTTGATTGTGCTGCGCTCGGCCTTGCTGATGAGCCGATTAAATCCCATTTTTCGGAAATTTCATACCGCGGATTTGGTCCTGTGGATTCCACTGCTCGAGCCCCTATTTATTTGTTGGCAATTAATTATATTTGTTAGGAATCGCATTTCAAAACCTACCCATTGGAACTAAGCTCCGAGCAAATTCTCCAGGTCATCACCAAAGCAAAATCTGGCGATCAAAAGGCTTATAAACAATTATTAGATCATTGTTGGACTATGGTTTATGGCTTTCAGCTCAAACGAGTGCACAATGAATCTGATGCAGAGGATATAACCATTGAAGCTTTTGCTAAAGCCTTTGATAAAATCGATCAATTTGATCCCAACTATAACTTCAGCTCTTGGGTTATTACAATTTCAAAAAATATACAAATTGACCAATATCGCAAACAGCGCAATTCCATTGTAGCGGGGCCTTTGGATGAGCAACAAGATCAAGGTAATGAGGTAGCCGATGATAGTCCCACCAAAGAAGATGCCTTAATACAGGAACAAAATTTAATGCAACTTCAAGCATTGATGAAGATGCTTAAACCCATGTATCGAGAGGTGCTTCAACTGCGGTATTTTCAAGAAATGCCCTACAAAGATATGGCCGAGCAACTTGGTGAACCCTTAACCAATATTAAAGTGCGGCTTTTACGCGCCAAAAAACTTTTGGCAGAACTCATCGAACAACACAGGGCATTATGATGAGTTGGTTTAAAAAATTAGGCCCTGGAATCATGTTTGCCGGGGCAGCGATTGGGGTCTCACATTTAGTACAATCCACCAGGGCCGGCGCTGACTTTGGCTTTGGCCTTATTTGGGCTTTGCTTTTGATTAACCTAATTAAGTATCCTTTTTTTGCCTTTGGTGTGCATTATACCAGCAATACGGGTGAAGATTTACTCACTGCATTTAAGAAAATGGGGCGATGGGTTCTGGTAGTTTATTTTTTATTGACCTTATGTACCATGTTTACCTTTCAGACAGCGGTCACTATTGTCACTGCAGGCATAGCTACTTCCTTAACTGGTATAGGTACCCCAGTAATTTGGGCCGGAATTATTCTTTTGGCTTGTTTTCTGATCTTGCTTCGTGGACGATTTTCAATACTCGATAAAGTCATGAAATACGTCGTTTTGACATTAACCCTAACCACTGTTTTGGCCTTGATTTTTGCTTGGTTTAACGCTGCTTCGATCCCGAGTTGGTCGCAAACCATACCAAACACATCGATAGGAATTGCATTTTTAATTGCCTTTATGGGGTGGATGCCCGCACCTTTGGATTTAGCCATTTGGCAATCTCTTTGGGCTGTTGAGAAAAAACAACTCAATCCAGAGCTCGAGTCCCGGCAAGTGCGCTGGGATTTTAACATCGGCTATGGCACCACCATTGTTATCGGTCTGAGCTTTATTTTATTGGGGGGCATTGTCATGTATGACCAGGGACAGGAGTTTTCAAACAGCGGGGCTATTTTTGCAAATCAATTGATCAGCATGTATACCAACAGCCTTGGTCAATGGTCCAAAGCGTTTATTGGTATCGCGGCTTTGACCACCATGTTCAGTACTTCATTGAGTACTTTAGACGGATCACCGCGAGTCATGGCCAAAACCTCGAGTTTGCTCTTTGCACCAGGATACCGCATTAATTACATAACATGGTTAATTATTTTGGTCATTGGAAGTGTTCTGGTTTATCTGGGCCTTACGGATCAAATGGGCCCCCTCATTACAGTAGGAACGGTTCTTTCTTTCATTTCGGCCCCATTTTATGCCATCGTCATATATAAGGTCGTCACCGGCCCTAGTTTGGATAAAAAATTTCATCCAAGCCCTTTAATTAAGGGGCTTAGTATTTTTGCAATTGTTTTATTAATTGGATTCAGCCTCTGGTATTTGTCGACGATTTAAGGCGCGAATTAAGCCAAAAAGGTCCATGGGTTGAATTAAGAATGTTTTATCTTTGCCAGAGTCAAAATTTGGACCTGAGCCATGAGCGAGATTGAGACCCCTATTGCCAAACCAGCCCCAAAGCCTAAATGGCTGAGGGTTAAACTACCCACAGGTAAAAAATACACTGAACTTCGTGGATTAGTTGACCAGTATAAGTTGCATACCATATGCACCTCTGGAAGTTGTCCAAACATGGGGGAATGCTGGACCGAAGGCACAGCTACTTTTATGATTCTAGGCAATATATGCACGCGCTCGTGTGGATTTTGTGGCGTAAAAACCGGGCGACCACAAGACGTCGATTGGGATGAACCTGAAAAAGTAGCGCGCTCGATAAAACTCATGAACATTAAGCATGCAGTAATTACCTCTGTAGATCGAGACGATTTAAAAGATATGGGGTCAATTATGTGGGCAGAAACCGTAAAAGCGATTCGGCGCATGAACCCTGAGACGACCCTCGAAACTTTGATTCCAGACTTTCAAGGGCAGACCAAACCACTTGACCGAATTGTTAAAGTCGCTCCAGAAGTGGTCTCTCACAACATGGAAACCGTAAGAAGACTTACACGCGAAGTGCGCATTCAGGCACAATACGATCGCAGTTTAGGTGTATTGGCTTATTTAAAACAACAGGGCATCAATCGTACTAAGAGCGGCATTATGTTAGGGCTTGGAGAACGAGAAGACGAAGTGGTGCAAACCATGGAGGATCTGCGTCAGGCCAAAGTTGATGTCGTGACCTTAGGGCAATATCTGCAGCCCTCAAAAAAGCACCTGCCGGTCAAAGAATTCATAACCCCAGAGCAATTCAAAAAATTTGAAACCATCGGGTTGGAGATGGGATTCCGACATGTAGAAAGCGGAGCACTGGTGCGTTCATCTTACAAAGCGCAGAAACACATTCTGTAGGCTTACTTTTTCCGAGAATTTAGTAGAGATAAATATTGTGATATCTTTACTTATGCATGAGGTCATTGGTCTAGAATAATGCATAAACCCATCACATTAGTGGCAAATTAATTATATTTATTCTCGAAGTATATTCTCAGAATGCAAAACGCCCTGTTAACGATGCGACTTATTGTACTGACAATTTTCTTGCTGGTCGCGTTCCCAACACTTTCTGCGACCCAGGAAAACACTCAAGTGGTAGATGAGCACAGTCGCCTGCACGAACAGGGAATTCAATATTTAAATCAAAATAACTATTCAGAAGCCCTCGAGCTTTTAACCCAGGCTTTGGAAGAAGACAATAAAATCAACCAAATGATTACGCGTAAGATTCTCGAGAAGCGCAGTATTGTATGTCAGGTTGCCGATAATGGAATGGATGCCATCAAGTTGGTAGAGACTAATGATTTTGATGTGGTTTTAATGGACATACACATGCCGGGTATCAGTGGTATAGAGGCCACTCAAGAAATAAGAAAGTTCAAACCCGATCTGCCTATTATCGCATTAACTGCAGTAACCATAGAAGAAAATATCGATGAATTCTACAGGGTTGGTTTTAGTGAAATTATCCCCAAACCCTTTAAAACTGAAGAATTTTTCGAGAAAATACACCGCACGCTTACCAAGGATGCCTCAGCCCAGGCGTGATCGGTGAAAAGCTACACGTCTTAAGATTTCTAAGTCAAATGCTTCTTGACGCTCAAATAAAAATTTAGTTTTTATGGGCCAATAATACAGCGCTCGTTTTTCAAGTTTATCTCCTAACCTTTGAAAATCCTTTTCGGTGGTAAGTATTAAATCTTGATCCCGTAATTTTTGGATTTCGCTTGGGGTAAAATTATGGTGGTCCGAAAAAGCAAAATGCTTAAAATGGGCTCCTTTCTCCTGAAGTTTGGTCACCATGGGTTCTGGACGGGCAATACCGGTGACCAAGACAAAAGGCAATTGAATGAAGTCCTCGATGTTTATTTTGTCTTGCGGCCCAATACAAACATCGCTGTACTCAATGCCACTGACATAAAAACTTTGGTCTTGAGTGAGTTTTAATTCAAATTGCAATGCCTGAGCCTGGGCATAGGCCAATGATTCGGGACTTTTGGTCACCACAATAATATCGGCACGTTTTGCCCCTGAGGACCATTCGCGTAGTCTGCCCCATGGGAGCACATTATCTTTGTGATACGGCTTATAAAACTGCGATAACAATATATTGATACAAGGGCGAACATATCGATGCTGAAAAGCGTCATCCAAAAGAATTACCTCGCAGCGATTTTCTATTGATTTTATGGCCTTGACCCGATCGGCGCAGACCACCACGGTCAGACCTGGAAATTTTCGCTTAATCTGCAAAGGTTCATCCCCGACCTCTAAAGCAGTATGCTGCGCATCAACCTCCAAAAATCCTTTGGTTCTGCGCCCATAACCTCGGCTGATCACCCCGACTTGGTATTCATTAGACAATAAGCCTACTAAATATTCTATCATTGGAGACTTTCCAGTTCCGCCAACACTTAGATTACCTACAGAAATCACAGGAACCTTAAATTGATGCTGCGGCAAAATGCCCCGATCAAACGCCCAATTGCGCATGGCAAGGACGCCACCATAAACAAGGGAAAGAGGTGCTGTGAGTAAATTCATCCTTAGAGATTCACGACCTAATATTAAACAGCCTGAACATAACGAAAGTATACTTTTTTATCTTTACCGTAAAATTTCACTCATGCAGGTAGCAGATGTATTGAATTTATTAGACCAATGGGCCCCGCTGGCCTACAGTGAAGACTTCGACAATACGGGCTTGCTTGTAGGCGACTCCAAGACTCAGGTTCGCGGTATTATGGTCAGTCTCGATACCTTAGAAAGTGTTATCGATGAGGCGATTTCTGAAGATTGTAACCTTGTGGTGAGTTTTCATCCTATCATTTTTTCCGGATTAAAATCAATAAAGACAGAAGATTATGTAACTCGTTCTGTGGTCAAAGCCATAAAAAACGATATCGCCATTATCGCCATACATACGGCTTTAGACAATATGCCTCACGGAGTATCTGCAGGCATGGCGCAAGTACTTGGCCTTCAAAATACCCGGGTACTTATGCCTAAAAATGAGGTCATGTATAAATTGATTACCTATGTCCCTCATCAAAATGCTGAACAACTAAGAACGGCACTTTTTAAGGCAGGCGCTGGGGCCCTAGGGCATTATGAAGAATGTAGTTTTAATGTGGAAGGCACTGGAACGTTTAAACCCATAGAAGGTGCGCAACCAACCTTGGGACAAGTCGGAAAGCAACACTTAGAGGCAGAGACTCAAGTGCAATTAAGTTTTATGCGTCACCAAAAAAATGCTATAGTCAGAGCCTTAAAACAGTCACATCCTTATGAGGAAGTGGCTTATGATCTTATTCCGCTCAATCAAGCCTGTCCTGAGGTGGGCATGGGTCTTATTGGCACACTACCCAGTAATTTATCACTCGAGGACTTGCTCAAAACATTAAAAACAGCATTTAATTGTGGTTGCATTAAATACAGCGAAAATGGACCAAAAGACATTCATACGGTTGCTGTGTTAGGGGGCAGCGGCAGTTTCGCTATAGATCAGGCCAAAGCACTTGGTGCTCAAGTATATATCACGGCCGATCTGAAATATCACGATTATTTCAAGGGTCAATCGGATTTTACAGTCATGGACATTGGGCATTACGAAAGTGAACAATTCACAAAAGACCTAATTGTTGATTACCTTAGCAAAAAAATTACTAATTTTGCACCCTCCTTGCCCATAGTCAAGGTGTTAAAATCAAACGTAAAGACCAATCCTATAAGTTACTACTAAACTGTATGGCAAAGAAAACTGAAACCACGGTAGAAGAAAAGTTGCGCGCATTGTTTGACCTGCAACTCATTGATTCTAGAGTCGATGAAATTCGCAATGTACGCGGGGAATTACCGCTTGAGGTAGAGGACCTAGCCGATGAAGTGGCTGGTTTAAATACACGTCTAGAAAAACTCAATACTGATTTAGACTTAATCGAGAGCGGCATTAAAGAGCGAAAAAACCTTATCGAAGAGGCCAAGGCGCTTATTAATAAATATACCGGTCAGCAAGATAAAGTGCGTAATAACCGTGAGTATAACAGTTTGAGTAAAGAAATTGAATTTCAAGAACTCGAAATTCAATTAGCCGAAAAGCAAATTCGTGAGCACCAAGCTCAGATTGAGCAAAAGAATATTGTCATTGAAGAAACCAAAGAGCGTTTGGCAAAGCGTGAAGAACACCTAAAGCACAAACAAGGAGAACTCAATGAAATTTTGGCGGAAACTGAAAAAGAAGAGCAAGCCCTTTTAAAGGAATCTGAAAAATACGCCCAAGATATAGAAGAGCGTCTTTATAACGCTTACAAAAGAATTAGAGGCAACGTAAAAAATGGTCTTGCCGTTGTGGCTATCGAGCGCGGTGCTTCAGGAGGATCTTTCTTTACTATCCCTCCTCAAGTGCAAATGGAAATTGCGGCGCGAAAGAAAATTATTACTGATGAGCACAGTGGCCGAATCTTAGTCGATCCAAGTCTTGCAGACGAGGAGCGCGAGAAAATGGAAGCCCTGTTTGCCAAGTTAAAATAATCTCAAAACGCCTTCTTCGAAGGCGTTTTTTTTTGATCTTTACTTTTAAAAATTGACTATGTCTAGAACTATATACTTTGGATATCTATTAAGCTTATCTCTTTTACTCCCCATTTTAGGTAGTTGTCAAAATAAAACAAGCTTCAATACTGGCTACAATGAGGCAGACTTTTCTGAAAGCATAAAGCATCTAGAAGAGATGGATAAAACAGGGCTTCAAAAGGCTTATTTAGCCAGTGGTTGTTTCTGGTGTGTAGAGGCCATATATGAAAGACTCCATGGAGTTGAAGAAGTTATATCGGGGTATGCCGGTGGTCACATCCCCTATCCTACTTATGGTGCGAGCAACACAGGGCTGACGGGACATGCAGAGGCCGTAGTAATCTATTATGATCCTGCGCGCATAGACTTCGACACGCTGATAAAGGTTTATTTTGCGGCACAAAATATTAGCCAGTTTAATGGTCAAGGACCCGACCACGGTTCACAATACCGCAGTATACTTTTTTACCAAACTCAGGAAGAGGCCAATATCATCAACGCCCAAATCAGCGCCCTAGAACAGGAATTGGGCAATGGCAATGTCGCTGCAGAGGTCCAAGCTTTTGACAAGTTTTGGCCTGCAGAAGATTACCACCAAGACTATGAGGCCAATCATCCTTATCACCCTTATATTCTAAATATCTCGATTCCGAGGCTAAAACGTGTTAAATTGAAGTTACCCGAACTCTTTAAAAAGTCCGAATAAGTCCTATAAATTTACCTGACATTTTTATCGCAAAAATGTCATGCG
>JAYOYS010000018.1:0-36365 GCA_038153605.1 Flavobacteriaceae bacterium | reverse complement strand
TTTGCACCCAGTTGCCTACCCCGTATCCGAGTTTTGCTTTTTTCGCCAACTTACCCCAATATGTAAAAGACCCTTACAAGCGCTTTTTGGAAAATAAGCTGCGCCAACATTTTGATTTTAACGGGGTCCCTATTACGGTCTATATCCGTAAGAAATAATCTTCAAAATTTATTACATAATTTGTCTGAAAAGGGATACGAAGTAGAGGATTTGACCGATAATGAAATGGCAAAATTACATATAAGATACATGGTTGGTGGACGTGCTTTGGGACAATCAAAAGGCGAACTGATTTATCGATTTGAGTTTCCAGAACGCCCCGGGGCCTTGGCCAAATTTCTAGAAGTTTTAGGTGATAAATATAATATTAGTCTTTTTCACTACCGAAATCATGGCGCCGATTACGGACGAGTATTGGTTGGTTTCCACGCTGAAAAGGATGAAAGCAGAATTCTTCAAATGGCCTTTAACGATTTGGGTTACCGTTACTCTACAGAAACGGATAACAGAGCTTATAAGCAATTTTTAGGACCGAGATAGTTACGGCATTAAATTCGCTCAGGCACTTTAAACTTAGAGCTGCTCTTTAATACGCAAGAGTTGGGCTTTAATTGACTCGAGTTTTTGAATCAAATCGAAATCCTCAGATTGTTTTTTTTGAGTTTTTAAGTGAATCTTAGCGCCCTCTAGGGTAAAACCTCTTTCCTTCACCAAGTGGTAAATTTGGGCGAGATTCTTAACATCATCAGGGGTGAATTTTCGATTCCCTTTGGCGTTTTTTTTGGGCCGGAGTTGGACAAATTCCTTCTCCCAAAAGCGAATTAATGAAGTGTTGACCTCAAAAGCCTTGGCCAATTCGCCTATGCTATAATAGCGTTTATCGGGCAGATTAACATGCATTAATCCAGAGATTGGTTTTCTTGTTGTGATAAGGCCAGCATTTTGGCATACTCCTCGGGTGTCAGGTTACCGTAGTAGAAATTAATGGGGTTAATGCGACGGCCATCTTTGTGAATTTCGTAATGCAAATGCGGGGCTTCACTGCGCCCTGTACTGCCCACAAAGCCAATCAAGTCGCCGCGTTTTACTCTTTGGCCACGACGAACATTGTATTTAAATAGGTGGGCGTAAATGCTCACATAACCAAATCCATGATCAATACGAATATGTTTACCAAAACCCGAAGAGCGATTGTCCGCTCGTTTTACTACACCATCTCCCGTGGCGTAAATGGGCGTCCCGCGTGGGGCAGTAAAGTCCATACCGTAGTGAAATTTTCGCGCCTTGGTAAAAGGATCACGACGATACCCAAAACCTGAGGCCATGCGGGTAAGGTCTTCATTATTCACTGGCTGAATCGCCGGAATGGCCTCTAAGAGTTTTTCTTTGGTGGCCGCCATACGGGCAATCTCATCCAAAGAACGCGATTGAACCACAATTTGTTTGGTCAGCACATCCAGGCGCTCACTTGTGGATCGCAAAAGCTCAGAATGGTCAAATCCTTCGAGATTGCGGTAGCGGTTCACCCCGCCAAACCCCGCCTTACGTTGCTCTTCTGGTATGGGGTTGGTTTCAAAATAGGTGCGGTACAGATTGTTGTCTCTCTGGGCGAGTTGATCCAGAACCACTTCTGCCTGGTCCATTTTTTTATTCAATAAATCGTATTGTAATTCGAGCTGGGCGATTTCACGGCGTAACTCACGCTCTTTAGGGGTTTCTAAACTCGGAATATTGATATAGGCCAGTAGCAGCAAAAACCCACTGAGAAATATGCCGATAAGGGTAAGGAAAAATAGACCGATTTTACGCCCGCGTTTCGGTTTGATTTTGCGATAAGATAGCGTTTGCGCGTCGTAGTAATATTTTACCTTAGACATAATTTAAAAAGTTCTATTTTTGCGATGAAATGTAGTGATTCCTGAGTTTAACGCAAGGCAAAGATAAAAATTGTTTGGCAGACTTAGCACCCTGACTACCAGAATACAGAAATATGACATCTGCAGTAATCCGACAAAAATTTTTAGACTATTTCAAGGACAAAGGGCATGCTGTAGTGCCCTCCGCACCAATGGTGATTCAGGGAGATCCTACTTTGATGTTTACCAATGCGGGTATGAATCAGTTCAAAGAATTCTTTTTGGGGAATAAAATCGCGGATCATACCAGAATTACAGATACTCAGAAATGTCTACGGGTGAGCGGAAAACACAATGACTTGGAAGAGGTGGGTATGGATACCTATCATCATACCATGTTTGAGATGCTCGGGAATTGGAGTTTTGGAGATTACTTCAAAAAAGAGGCTATTGAATGGGCTTGGGAGTTACTGACCAAGGTATACAACATTGACAAAGCCACCTTGTATGTCACTATCTTTGAGGGAGACCAAGGTGAAGGCTTGGAAAAAGATACCGAGGCCTATGATATTTGGCGGGGTTTAGTCGATGAATCCCATATTATCGACGGGAACAAAAAAGATAATTTTTGGGAAATGGGAGATCAAGGGCCCTGCGGACCTTGCAGTGAAATCCACGTAGATCTTCGTCCTAAAAAAGAGCGTGATGCGAGCCCTGGGGCGGCCCTGGTCAACAAAGACCACCCCCTGGTTGTCGAAATATGGAATTTGGTCTTCATGCAGTTCAATCGCAAAGCGGATGGATCGCTTGAGAAACTACCGGCCCAGCATGTGGATACGGGCATGGGTTTTGAACGCCTTTGTATGGTGTTACAGCAAAAGACCAGTAATTACGACACAGACGTTTTTACGCCCTTGATAGAAACCATTGAGTCCATAACCGACAAGCGTTATGGCAAAGACGAAAAAACAGATATCGCTATTCGTGTGGTTGCTGATCACCTGCGTGCCGTAGCATTCTCAATAGCCGATGGTCAATTGCCCAGTAACACTGGTGCAGGTTATGTCATTCGTCGTATTTTAAGACGTGCCATTCGTTACGGCTATACGTTTTTAGGAACCGATAGTCCCTTTATTTATAAATTAGTGGCTACCCTGGCCAAAATGATGGGTGATTCTTTTCCGGAACTCGTTCGCGAGCAGAATTTGATTCACAATGTGATCAAAGAAGAAGAGGCTTCTTTTCTACGGACTCTTGAGCAGGGACTTGATTTACTGGAGCAAGTCATTAAATCAAGCCCAGATAAAGTCGTTTCAGGAGCCAAAGCCTTTGAACTTTACGACACTTATGGTTTCCCCATTGATTTAACAGCCCTAATTCTTCGTGAGCGTGGATTTGATTTGGATCAGGCTGGATTTGATCAGGAACTTGAAAAACAAAAGACGCGTTCTCGCGCTGCTACTAAAGTAGACACTGGAGATTGGCATGTATTGCATGAGCAGGATTCACAAGAGTTCTTGGGCTATGATCATTTGAGTCAACCTGTAAAGCTCAGCCGCTACCGAAAGGTGGAGAACAAAAAAGATGGTATACGCTATCAACTGGTTTTTGACAAGACACCATTCTATCCAGAGAGTGGTGGACAAGTCGGGGATAAAGGTTATCTCGAGGCTGAAAATGGTGAAGTAGTTTACATTATTGACACCAAAAAGGAAAACAATCTAATCGTTCATATCGCCAAGAATTTGCCACGCCATCCGGAGCAGGTACACACGGCAGTGGTAGACCAAAAGCAACGTTTGCGTGCCGCTTCAAATCACACGGCTACGCATTTGTTGCACGAAGCATTACGCCACGTACTCGGTACTCATGTTACGCAAAAAGGCTCGATGGTGCACAGTGGCTACTTGCGTTTTGATTTTGCCCATTTTGCCAAGTTAACGGATGAAGAATTACAACAGGTAGAAGATTATGTCAATGCGCGTATTCGCGATGGATTGCCTCTAGAGGAATTCCGCCAAATGCCTTATCAGGAGGCAATCGAAATGGGGGCTATGGCACTATTTGGCGAGAAATACGACGATAAAGTTCGCATGATTAAATTTGGCAAATCGCTCGAGCTTTGTGGTGGGACCCACGTGGCCAATACCACCGATGTTTGGCATTTTATTATTACCAGTGAAGCCGCAGTAGCCAGTGGGATCCGGCGTATCGAAGCCATTACCGGACATGCCGCTAAAGCCTTTTTTGAAGAACGGGCTGCCGCCTTTAAACAAGTGCAGCGCCTGTTGCATCAAGCACAAGATCCTATCGCGGCCATTGAAAAATTACAGCACGATTTATCGGCCCTTAACAAGCAAAATCAGCAACTTATTCGCGAAAAAGCTCAAAGCCTTGGCACGGAGCTCCGCGAGAGTGCCGAAATGATCGGTGAAGTGCGATTTATTGCCGCTATGGTCGATTTGGACCCGGCAGCACAAAAAGATTTAGCCTTTAGTTTGGGACAGAATCTTGATGATCTTTTCTTGATTTTTGGCAGTAATCATGAGGGTAAGGCACTATTGACCTGTTATATTTCCGAGGCCTTGGTTAAAAGTAAATCACTTAACGCGGGTTCTGTGGTGCGTGAACTTGGCAAGCTCATCCAAGGTGGAGGCGGAGGCCAGGCATTTTTCGCTACTGCGGGAGGAAAAAAGCCTGAGGGACTCCAAGAAGCGCTCAGTGCGGCGCGCAAAATGTTTGCATAAATGAAATTTTTTACCCAGATCGAGCCATTACCCTCTGGGATTCTTCTCGATAACACGGCTCGTATTACGGCGCTTGGGTCATGCTTTGCTGAGGTTGTGGGTCAGCGATTAGCCTATTATAAATGGCCTGTAGAGCTCAATCCTTTGGGTGTTTTATTCCATCCTTTGGCCATAAGTGCGCTAATCAAACGGGCCTTATCTGAGCAAGAGTTTGATTCGTCGGATCTTTTTCAGTATACGGGTATCCACTATCTCTTGGCCTTACATGGCCAATATTCCGGACCAGATAAACAAGGCCTTTTAGACCGTGCTAACGCAGACCTAAAGTCGCTCAATGCGCATTTGACCCAATCCTCACATATCATGATAACTCTGGGTACCTCATGGGCTTATGAATTCAAGGAAAGCCAGGAGTTAGTAGGGAATTGTCATAAACTACCAGGGTCATTTTTTGAAAAGAAATTGTTGTCTTGTGATCAAATTAAGAATGCCGTCAACGCCATTATTGAAGTTGTGGCCCAAAGCAACCCCAAAGCTCAGTTGATTTTTTCGGTTTCTCCAGTGCGGCATATCAAGGATGGTATTATTGAGAACAGTCTTGGAAAAGCCCATCTGATTTCGGGCTTACATGCTGCTGTAAATTCAAAGCAGCAAAATGAGGTTCCGCCAAAGTATTTTCCTGCCTATGAACTTATGGTGGATCAACTCAGAGATTATCGTTTTTACAAAAGTGATTTGATCCACCCTAACGATCAAGGACAAGAGGTGGTGTGGGAATTTTTTAAGGCCCAATGGATCACGGCTTCCATGGATCCACTCTTGAAAGAAATACACAGTATTCAACAGGGATTGGTCCATAGACCTCTGCATCCGGAATCTGAGGCTCATCAGGAGTTTCAGGCAGAACTCAAAAATCGCATTGCCAAACTCCAGAGTCTTTATCCGCATCTGAAATTTGATTAATTAGCCTTTTTTGAGGCGCAAAGTCCTTTATTTCCGATGCCCAACACTGCTCAGCTTGAAGCGCATTAGCGAATAGAATTAAAGGCCAAAGGCTTGACGAATCTGATCGACATAATCCAGTTCTTCCCAAGTAAATAAATCTACTTCCATGCTTTTCTGGCTTCCGTCAGGTCGATCAAAAACTTTGGTAACACGCTGCGGGGTTCTTCCCATATGGCCATAGGCAGCGGTTTCAAGATACATGGGTTGGCGCAGTTTGAGACGTTCTTCAATAGCCGCGGGGCGCATGTCAAAAATGCTGAGTAGTTTTTGTGCTAGAGCACCATCGCTCAGACCAGTATGATTTGTACCATAACAATTGACAAATAATCCTACGGGTTGTGCCACCCCTATAGCGTAGCTCACTTGAACAAGAATTTCATCACAGGCGCCCGCAGCAACCATGTTTTTTGCGATATGTCTCGTGGCATATGCCGCTGAGCGATCTACTTTACTCGGATCTTTTCCTGAAAAAGCACCACCACCATGCGCACCTTTTCCGCCGTAAGTATCGACGATTATTTTACGACCCGTGAGACCGGTATCGCCATGAGGGCCACCGATGACAAATTTTCCTGTAGGGTTGATATGGTAGGTGATTTGATCGTTAAAGAGTTTTTGTACCTCTGGGGTCATTGAGGCTTTGACTCGAGGAATCAACATTGTCTTTAGGTCCGATTGAATTCGGGCCAACATTTTCTTTTCATCGGCATCAAAGTCATCGTGCTGCGTGGAGATGACGATACTGTCAATACGTTGAGGGTTATTTTCGTCGTCGTACTCAATGGTCACTTGACTTTTAGAATCCGGACGTAAATAAGATATATCAGTACCTTCGCGGCGCATCTCGGCTAATTCCAGTAGAATTTTGTGCGCAATTTCCAGCCCTAAAGGCATATAATTAGCTGTCTCTTTACTGGCATAACCAAACATCATTCCCTGATCTCCTGCACCTTGCTCTTCTTTGTTGGCTTTGTCCACACCTCTGTTGATGTCTTCACTTTGTTCGTGTATGGCCGAAAAAACACCACATGAATTGCCATCAAATTGATAGGCCCCTTTGGTGTAACCTATTTTATTGATAACATCACGTGCAATCTTTTGAACATCCAAATAAACTTGGGATTTTACCTCACCGGCGAGCACAACTTGCCCTGTGGTCACTAAAGTTTCACAAGCGACTTTAGATTCTGGATCAAAAGCCAAAAAATGATCGATAAGTGCGTCGCTAATCTGATCTGCGACTTTGTCTGGATGCCCTTCTGAAACACTTTCAGAGGTAAACAAATAGGCCATATAATATGTGTTTGAAGAGGACCTATACTGCTGCAATCGGGCGGAATACTGCCTTTAGCATTTTTTTGCGAGGTTGCAATCAGTCAAATCTTTCCTCTTAATTCTGGGCAAAGGTAGCCATTTCATATAAAACCCAAAATTTATTCGACTAAGAATGGAGCATGAATAAGCGCACCATAATTCTACTAAAATTTGGTGAGCAATCAAGGCAAAGGTAAGAGGAATATAATTTTTGGATTTCGTAGAAAAATATTTTTAAAATGTTATAAATCAAGTAATTGACACTAATTAATGACAGTTGAATTTATGATAAAGCTCTGCTGATGACCTGGGGTTATGCGACGGGATTAATAGTTTTGGCGTACTTAAAAATGATATGAGTCAAAATTTAAATAAATACAGTAAAACGGTTACACAAGATCCCACGCAACCTGCAGCTCAAGCCATGCTTTATGCCATTGGTTTTACTGCAGAGGATTTTCACAAACCTTTGGTAGGCATTGCCAGTACAGGTTATGAAGGCAATCCTTGTAATATGCACCTTAATGATCTTGCCTTGAAAGTTAAGCAAGGCACCAATGATAGTGGTACCGTCGGATTAATTTTTAATACAATTGGCGTTAGTGATGGAATTTCCATGGGAACTCCTGGCATGCGCTATTCTTTACCATCACGTGATATAATCGCAGATTCAATGGAGACGGTGGTTCAGGCAATGAGCTATGATGGATTAGTGACGGTGGTGGGATGCGATAAAAACATGCCGGGGGCGCTTATGGCTATGATACGCCTTAATCGCCCCTCGATATTAGTGTACGGGGGAACAATCGACTCAGGATGTCACAAGGGTAAAAAACTCGATGTAGTTTCTGCCTTTGAAGCCTGGGGTAGCAAGGTTGCTGGAACCATTTCGCAAGAGGACTATCAGAGTGTGATTGAAAAGGCTTGCCCTGGAGCAGGGGCGTGCGGGGGTATGTACACGGCCAATACCATGGCAGCAGCAATTGAGGCCTTGGGAATGAGTCTGCCCTATAATTCTTCTAATCCTGCTTTGAGTGCTCAAAAACAAGATGAAGCGCATGAGGCTGGAGTTGCTCTGTATCAATTGATCGAAAAGGACATAAAGCCAAGCGATATCATAACGCATAAATCGCTTGAAAATGCGATTAGGTTGGTTACAGTCTTAGGAGGATCAACTAATGCAGTTCTTCACTTTTTGGCCATTGCTCGTGCGGCCAATATCGAACTGAGTTTAAAAGATTTTCAAAAAATTAGTAATGAAACTCCATTTTTAGCCGATTTGAAACCCAGTGGTAAATACCTTATGGAAGATGTACACGCCGTAGGTGGCATACCAGCCGTTTTAAAGTATTTGCTCGAGCAAGGACTAATTCACGGAGATTGTTTGACCGTCACGGGTAAAACTTTAGCCGAAAATCTTGCGGATATTCCAGGGTTACCAGCGAATCAAGACGTGATACGTCCTATGGATCAGCCGATTAAAGCAACAGGACATCTACAAATGCTCTTCGGCAATTTAGCCCCCGAGGGTAGTGTGGCTAAAATTACTGGGAAAGAAGGATATCGATTTGTTGGACAGGCCAAGGTCTTTGATAGTGAATATGAAGCCAATGCTGGCATTGGCGCGGGACTAGTTAAAAAGGGTGATGTTGTGGTAATCCGCTACGAAGGCCCTAAAGGAGGCCCCGGAATGCCTGAAATGCTGAAGCCTACAGCCGCGATTATTGGTGCTGGACTGGGCAAAGATGTGGCCCTGATTACCGATGGACGATTCTCCGGCGGGACTCATGGTTTTGTGGTAGGTCATATTACGCCCGAGGCACAAGAAGGAGGTGCTATCGCTCTAGTTAGGGACGGTGATCAAATTACGATCGATGCCGACACAAATAGTATCACGCTTGAAGTTTCAGACCAGGAGTTAGCGCAGCGCAGGGCGCAGTGGCAAGCCCCTAAGTTGAAATTTGACCGTGGTGTTCTTTATAAATATGCTAGAACAGTAGCCTCAGCCTCAATGGGTTGTGTTACTGACGAATTTTAAAAAAAAAGATTATGTCTTTACAAACCTTAGTTAAGCCAGAAGTTTCCCCAGAGAAGACCATGAGAATCTCAGGAAGTGAAGCAGTAGTGCGCTGTCTCATTGCAGAGGGGGTAGACGTGCTTTATGGATATCCTGGAGGTGCCATCATGCCGGTTTACGATGAGCTCTACAAATTCCGCGATCAAATCCATCACGTTTTAACGCGACATGAACAGGGGGCTGCACATGCCGCACAAGGATTTGCCCGTATTTCCGGACGGGTAGGCGTGGCTATTGCCACTTCTGGTCCTGGAGCAACAAACTTAGTAACTAGTATTGCGGATGCCCAAATTGATTCGACTCCACTAGTTTGTATTACGGGTCAAGTTGGGGTACATCTACTGGGTAGTGATGCTTTTCAAGAGACCGATATCGTGGGTATTTCTACACCCGTTACCAAATGGAATCATCAAGTAACCTGTGCCGAAGAAATTCCGGAGGTTTTAGCCAAGGCATTCTATATTGCCAGAAGTGGTCGACCTGGCCCTGTACTGATTGATATTACAAAGAATGCTCAGTTTGAAATGCTCGATTTTGCTTATAAACCCTGCACTGGCATTCGCAGTTATTCCCCTGAACCAACAATAAAACAAGAAGACCTACAAGCAGCAGCAGATCTGCTGAATAAGGCTAAGCGTCCATTTATCGTATGGGGTCAAGGCATTATCTTATCTCAAGCGGAACAGGCCTTAAAAGATTTCATCGAGCATACAGGGATTCCTGCCGCATGGACCATACTAGGCGCATCGGCAATAGATACAGATCACCCATTAAATGTGGGTATGGTCGGGATGCACGGCAACTATGCACCAAATATTCTGACCAATGAATGTGATGTGCTTTTGGCCGTTGGGATGCGTTTTGATGATAGGGTCACAGGAAATTTGGAGACCTATGCCAAGCAAGCTAAAATTATTCATATTGAAATTGATCCGGCTGAGGTCGATAAGAATGTAAAAACTGATGTTGCAGTTATTGGTGATGCCAAAAAGGCTTTAATAGCCTTACGCGACATGTGTGCAGCAACGAGCCATCCTGAGTGGCTTGCACGTTTTGCTGAGCTGCACAGTATTGAAGAAGAAAAAATAATTCACAAAGATTTATTTCCTACTAAGGATGGTTTAACCATGGGGGAGGTAATCCGAAGTATAAATGAGCACACCAAGGGTCAAGCTGCGGTGGTCACCGATGTGGGTCAACACCAGATGATCGCTTGTCGCTATGCCGAGTTTAAACGCAGCAAAAGTAATATTACCTCAGGGGGGCTAGGAACCATGGGATTTGCTTTGCCCGCTGCCATTGGTGCTAAAATGGCCGCTCCAGAGCGGACCGTTGTGGCTGTAATCGGTGATGGAGGATATCAGATGAATATTCAGGAATTAGGAACGATTTTTCAAACTAAGGCTGCCGTAAAAATTGTCCTTTTGAACAATAATTTCTTGGGTATGGTGCGTCAGTGGCAACAACTGTTTTTTGATAAGCGCTATGCCTCGACTGAGCTCATAAATCCAGAATTTGAACTCATCGCCAATGCCTATCATATTCCTGCTCAAAAAGTCAATCAAAGAACCCAGCTCAATGATGCTGTAGGTGAAATGTTGGCCCATGAAGGCCCTTATTTCTTAGAGGTGGTCGTAGAGCCAGAGGCGAACGTATTTCCTATGATTCCGTCAGGCGCCTCAGTATCTGAGATTAGACTTAGTTAATTGACCTTAGAAATCGCTTCACATGAAAGTAGAAAAAAACTTATATACTGTATCTATTTACACCGAAGATAATGTGGGTTTGCTCAATCGCATTTCAGCCATATTTCAAAGACGCCACATCAATATTGAAAGCTTGAGTTCTTCTGTTTCCGAAATTGAGGGTGTTTCTCGATTTACCATTTTGGTTCAGGTTTCAGAAGAACAAATACGCAAAATTATTGGTCAAATAGAAAAGCAAGTCGAGGTCATCAAGGCGTTTTATCACACCGATGATCAAACGATTTACCAAGAGTCTTGTCTTTTTAAAATCAAGAGTGATTTATTATTTGAAGAACGCCAAATTCAAAATATTATTAAAGACAGTAACGCCCGCATCGTCACGGTAAATCGAGAATTTTTTGTACTCGAAAAGTCCGGTCGTCGTCACGAAGTTGACCTTTTATATCGGGAACTTAAACCGTTTGGTATCATGCAATTTGTGCGTTCAGGCCGCATTGCAGTGACTAAAGAAAAAATGAACATAACCGACCTGTTGGCACAATTTGCCCAGGTATAAAAACTAATCATGACAAATTATTTTAACACCCTAAACTTAAGAGAACAACTTGCCCAATTGGGCCAATGCCGCTTTATGGATGCTGATGAATTCCAAGACGGTATCGCTGCCTTAGCTGGTAAAAAAGTAGTCATTTTGGGCTGTGGTGCTCAAGGACTGAATCAAGGACTCAATATGCGTGATTCAGGTTTGGATGTCGCTTATGCCTTACGTCAAGAAGCCATCGATCAAAAGCGCGCTTCCTTTCAAAACGCCACAGAAAATGGATTCCAAGTGGGTACTTTTGAACAACTCATTCCACAGGCCGATTTAGTCTGTAATTTAACCCCAGACAAACAGCACACTGGCGTTATTCAGCGTGTAATGCCCTTGATGAAGCAAGGGGCAACTTTATCGTATTCTCACGGTTTTAATATTGTTGAAGAGGGGATGGTGATTCGCGAAGATTTGAGCGTCATTATGGTGGCGCCCAAATGCCCGGGGTCTGAGGTGCGTGAAGAATACAAACGAGGATTTGGTGTACCGACACTTATTGCAGTGCATCCACAAAATGACCCACAACAAAAGGGTTGGGCCGAGGCTAAAGCCTATGCCTATGCCACAGGAGGTCATCGTGCCGGGGTCTTGGCTTCTTCTTTTGTCGCTGAGGTAAAAAGTGATTTGATGGGAGAACAAACGATTCTATGTGGTGTTCTACAAACAGGGTCTATTTTGATATTTGATCACATGGTGGCCTTAGGGGTGGCCCCTCAGGAAGCTGCTCGCCAAGTGCAATATGGCTGGGAAGTACAGACCGAAGCTTTAAAACATGGTGGAATAACCCATATGATGAATCGTTTGACCAATGAGGCTAAATTAAGGGTTTATGATCTGGCCGAGACCTTAAAGTCAATCTGGACGCCTTTATTCCAAAAGCATATGGATGATATTATCAGCGGCGCTTTTTCATCTCGTATGATGCAGGATTGGGCCGCGGATGATCATGATTTGCTCACCTGGCGTGCTGCTACTGCGCAGACGGCTTTTGAGAAAACACAGGCCGAAGAGGGTTCATGGGATGAGCAGGACTATTTTGACCGTGGTGTTTTGATGATGGCTTTTGTCAAAGCAGGGGTTGAACTGGCTTTTGAGACTATGGTTTCGGCGGGAATTATTCAAGAATCAGCCTATTATGAGTCTTTACACGAGCTTCCGCTGATTGCCAATACTGTAGCCCGTAAAAAGCTTTATGAAATGAATCGTATTATTTCCGATACTGCTGAATACGGTTGTTACTTGTTTGATCATGCTGCTAAGCCACTTTTAAAAGATTTTATGGCTACAGAAGTCAAGCCTCAGGATGTAGGGCAGGGCTCTTATGGTCATGCAGTAGATAATGATGCCTTGATACAGGTGAACCAAGCCATTGCCCATCACCCTATTGAAACAGTAGGTAAGACACTGCGCGGAGCAATGACGGCCATGAAGGCTGTCAGTACGAAATAAATGTGGATTTCGACATCTCGAATATTGCATTTTGTTTATGGTTAATAAAAGTAAAGCCCCGCGGTAGCGGGGCTTTATATTTAAAAAATATCAAACTTCTTAATGACTATTGTGGTAAATGCAGCGCCACTTGGGCAAAGGACAAAGTATCAGATTATAGTGGATTGTCCTAAATAAAGGTGTTTGGTATTTAGGTGACGATCCTCTGGGTGCAAGATGTAATCATGAATAAAATCACCGACCATACTGGTGGTCACTTTTGTATTATTGGGATTTAAATCCGGCGTAACAATATCGAGTTCCAGGGCTTTTTCTACGGCCTCCTCAATCATTTTTGCTTCTTTATGCAAATCAAAGTGTTGGAGCAACATAGCTGCAGATAATATAGAGGCAATCGGGTTGGCGATTCCCTTTCCTGTGGCTTGAGGATAAGATCCATGTATGGGTTCAAATAAAGCGTATTGGTCTCCTACAGAGGCCGAGGCCAATAACCCAATCGAACCACCGATCACACTTGCCTCATCACTGAGTATGTCCCCAAACATATTTTCTGTAAGTAACACATCAATGGCGCTCGGATTTAAAATAAGCTGCATTGCGGCATTATCGACAAATAGGACCTCCAGAGTTACCTCAGGGTATTCCGGGGCAATTTCTTGAATCACGCGACGCCATAGTCTTGAACTTTCTAAGACATTGGCTTTGTCCACGAGCGTAATTTTTTTCTTGCGATTCATAGCTGCCTTAAAGGCAAGATGAGCGATACGCTCAATTTCATGACGGTGATAAACACAAAGATCTGAAGCGGTATTACCATCGGAGCTAAGTTCTTTTTGACCAAAATAAATACCCCCTGTTAGTTCCCGGAACATTAAAATATCAGTCCCACTAATGATTTCTTTTTTTAAAGGAGATTGATCTAGTAGGGTTTCATAGGCCTTAACCGGACGAATGTTGGCGTATAGCCCAAGTGACTTTCGCAGCGCTAAAAGTCCTTGCTCAGGACGTACTTTCGCCTTAGGGTCATTGTCGTATTTTGGGTGTCCAATGGAGCCAAAAAGGATGGCGTCCGTGTTTTTACACAGGTCTAATGTTTTCTGCGGAAGGGGGTCTCCTGTTTTATCGATTGCAATCGCACCCACATCTGCGGGTTTAAAGTAAAATTTATGATTACACTCAACAGCAATGGCGTTGAGCGCTTTGATAGCTTGCTGGGTAACCTCTGGACCGATGCCGTCTCCGGCTAAAACAGCGATATTTAATTTCATGAGTATATTTGTTTTGCTTCAAAAGCAGTGATAGCTGCACGCTTGCTGACTAAATAATCGATATCATCGTAACCATTAATAAGACAGGTTTTCTTATAGGGATCAATATCGAAATTCGCGCTTAACTCTGAATCTAAGACCCCAATGGTTTGGGCCATAACGTCTACACATATTTGAGCACTAGGATTGTCATTTACAACATCAAACAAGGCTTGCAAAAAATCCTCCGATACCTGTACCGGGAGTAGGCCATTATTCAAGGCGTTTCCTTTGAAAATATCCGCAAAAAAGCTCGAGACGATTACTTTAAAGCCGAATCCTGCAAGGGCCCAAGCCGCGTGTTCTCTTGATGAGCCGCAACCAAAATTAGTGCCCGCAACCAGGATTTGACCTGCGTATTGTTCTTTATTCAAAACAAAATCCGCATTGGGCTGATTGTTTTTATCATAGCGCCAATCCCTGAATAAATTATCACCAAATCCCTTTTTATCTGTAGCCTTTAAAAAACGGGCAGGTATGATTTGATCGGTGTCAATGTGTTCTATCGGTAGTGGAATCGCAGAGCTAACTAAAGTCTTAAATGCTTCCATAGGGTTAATTTAAATATGGATCTACGGCGGTTATTTTACCTTCTATAGCGGATATTGCAGCTACTAGGGGACTGGCCAGTAGAGTTCTAGCACCCTGTCCTTGGCGCCCTTCAAAGTTTCTGTTTGAGGTAGAGACACAATAGGCTCCTTCGGGGACTTTATCCTCATTCATGGCCAAACAGGCCGAACAGCCTGGCTGGCGTAATTTAAATCCTGCGGCTTCAAATATTGTCTTTAAACCTTCTTGTTCTATTTGTGCCTCGACTTGTTTGCTTCCCGGGACGAGCCAAGCAGTCACATGCTGTGCTTTTTGTCGTCCCTTGACGGCCTGTGCAGCTACCCGGAAATCTTCGATTCTCGAGTTAGTACAACTACCGATAAAGACGTAGTCAATAGGGTGATTCAAAAGGGATTGCCCTGGATTTAGCCCCATGTATTTTAGCGACTTGGCAAATGATGCGTCTTGAGATTCCGGTATTTGTGCTCCGATTTTCATGCCCATTCCAGGGTTAGTCCCATAGGTGACCATAGGCGCAATATCTTTTGCATCGAAGAAAAATTCCTTATCAAAAGTGGCCCCAGGATCTGAGGGTAAGCTTTTCCAATACGCTAATTTTTGATCCCATTGGTCTCCTTCAGGAGCATAGGGTCTTCCCTGAACATAATCAAAGGTGGTTTGATCTGGGGCAATCATGCCTCCGCGAGCCCCCATTTCTATACTCATATTACAGACCGTCATACGGCCTTCCATACTCATTTGTTCAAACACCTCACCAGCGTATTCGCAGAAATAACCTGTACCAGCATTGGTGCCAATTTGTGCGATGATATAAAGGATGACGTCCTTGGGTAAAACTCCTTTTGAAAGTGTTCCATTTACGGTAATTCGCATATTTTTGGGCTTGGTAAGGAGCAAACTTTGACTGGCAAAAACTTGGGCCACCTGACTGGTCCCAATCCCAAATGCAATACTCCCAAACGCCCCGTGGGTTGAGGTGTGGCTGTCTCCACAAACCATTGTCATTCCGGGCTGGGTGATACCCAGTTCTGGGGCCATAACATGAACAATGCCATTGTACTGATGACCGAGTCCATAAAGAGTAATACCGTATTTTTGACAATTATCCGTGAGCTGCTGCAGCTGTTTTCTGCTCAAGGGATCTTTTACAGGCTTGTCCTGATCTAAAGTCGGCGTATTGTGGTCGGCTGTCGCTACGACTTGTTTGGGTCGAAACAAAGCAATTCCTCTATCTTCCAACTCCTGAAAGGCTTGAGGGCTTGTAACTTCGTGAATTAGGTGTTTGTCAATGTATAAAACACTAGGGCCGTTTTCCATTGACTCTACCAGGTGGGCATCCCAAACTTTATCAAATAGTGTTTTTGCCATTGTTTACTGTAAATTAGTCGGTTAGAGGTTCAGATCAATTAATTAGCAATTCTGAATAAACCTTACTGGCTTCAATGATACGATGGATATCACTGTCTTGAACTTCTTTTTGCTGGTCTGCAAAGGTCAAAAAAGATTTATAAACTTCGTCTAATTGTAGTTTGGTGAGTTCATAACCCACTAACTTTGCGCGATAAGCCAAAGCCGCGCGTCCACTGCGAGCCGTAAGGACAATTGCAGATTCCGTAACCCCAACATCCTTAGGGTCGATAATCTCGTAAGTCTGTCTGTTTTTGATCACTCCATCTTGATGTATTCCAGAGCTGTGCGCGAATGCATTTGCCCCGACGATGGCTTTGTTGGGTTGGGTACTGACCCCCATGTGATATTGAACCAATTGACTGGTTTGGTATAATTGCGGAGTTTTTATGCCTGTAAATAAATTGAGGCCAGGATGTTGTTTTAAGACCATGACTACCTCTTCCAAAGCAGTATTACCGGCACGCTCGCCCACTCCATTTATCGTACATTCTATTTGTCTTGCCCCGTGGGTAGCTCCGGCTATGGAATTCGCTGTGGCCAAACCTAAATCATTATGACAATGACAGGAAAGAATAGCTTTTTCAATGCCTTTGACGTTTTCTTTCAGGTATTTAATTTTGGCACCATATTCTTCAGGAAGGCAATATCCGGTGGTATCAGGAATGTTTAAAACTGTTGCTCCTGCTTTAATAGCTGCCTCACAAACACGGGCTAAATACGCGTTTTCGGTGCGTCCCGCATCTTCGGCATAAAACTCCACATCCTCAACATATCTTTTCGCATAGGTCACAGCAGCAAAGGCACGCTCGATAATTTCTTCTTGTGTGGCTTTGAATTTATATTTGATGTGCGACTCCGAGGTACCAATACCCGTGTGAATTCGTGGTCTTTTGGCAGATTTCAGGGCTTGAGCAGCCACATCAATATCGTGTTCTACAGCCCGAGTAAGACCACATACGGTGGCATTTTTCACTTGTTTGGCTATAGCAGCAACTGCCTCAAAATCACCTGGGCTAGAAACTGGAAAACCAGCTTCAATGACATCAACTCCCAGGGTCTCAAGTTGCTCGGCAATAATAAGTTTTTGCTCCTTATTGAGTTTACATCCGGGGACCTGTTCGCCATCTCTTAGGGTAGTGTCGAATATTTGAATTTGCTCAGCTGACATTTGTGCTTAATTATTTGGATATTTGAACAGCGAATTTATATTTTGCTTCAAATAAACGCTCCGTTTTAGTCGGACTCATTACGGCGTTTATTGGCGCTTTTTCGTTAATAATTAATTGATTATCATAATATTAATATCAGATCGGTTCCTATGCCCAAAATTCAAAAAGACAATCTTTTCGATCTGATTAAATCTCTTTCAAAATCAGAAAAGAGACAATTTAGTCTATATGCCGGTCGTCTCGGGGTCAATGAGCAGGCAAAATTCATGCAATTATTTGCCATTCTAGACAAGCAAAGCCAGTATAATGAGGCACAAATTCTAACGCACAAAGAAATTTCCAAAAAGCAGCTTTCGAACCTCAAAGGTCATCTTTACAAACAAATTTTGATCAGTTTACGGCTCAATCCAATTCATCAAAATATACGTCTTCAAATCCGCGAACAACTAGATTTTGCTACAATTCTTTACCATAAAGGATTGTTCTCACAAAGTTTGAAGATGCTAGAGCGTGCCAAAACAATGGCCTTGGATCATGAGGAAAAGAATATGGCTGCAGAAATCATTGAACTCGAAAAAGTCATTGAGAGCCAATATATTACCCGCAGTATCAGCAATAGAGCAGAGCTCTTGGTTGCCGAATCGGCTACAATCGGTTCACTCAACGAAATCTCGAGTCAATTATCAAATTTGTCCTTACAACTCTATAGCCTTTTTCTGCAGAAAGGCTATGTAAAATCGGATGCGGAACTTAAATACGTCAATGAGTTTTTTCAAAGCCGCATACCGGATCTTCAATTAGATTCACTTGGGTTTAGGGAGCGCTTATGGTATTACAACGCACAGCTTTGGTATAATTTTATTATTCAGGACTTTTTGGCCTGTTATACCTACGCCACAAGATGGACAGAATTGTTTTATCGTGCACCGAAAATGATCGATTTAAACCCTGTTTTTTATCTGCGCGGCATACAGTATTTACTCGAAGCCTTATTTTTTATAGGCGACGTATCTCGTTTTAAAACCGCACTTTTACGTTTTGAGCAGACCCTAGATCAGCCCTCATTCCCTAAAAGAGATAACGTCCAAAGTTTAGCTTTTTTATACCGTTATGGTCATAAGATTAATGCTCATTTTATGGCGGGTACTTTTGAAGAAGGTTTGAGTTTAGTAGAACCAGTTCTCGCCGGAATCGATCATTATCGAGAAAAAATTGATGAGCATCATGTATTGATCTTCTATTATAAAATTGCCTGTCTCTATTTTGGTTGTGGCCAATATAAACAGTGTATTCATTATCTAAGTTTAATTATAGATAATAAGTCTTTGGGCATGCGGGAGGATCTCCTTTGTTTTTCACGAATTTTGAATTTAGTGGCCCATTATGAGGCGGGTATTGATTATCAAATCGAACGACTGATCCGCAGCACCTACAAATTTTTGATAAAAATGGAAGATCTGCATCAGGTGCAACGCGCAATGATTTCATTCATCAGGAGTTTGACCCAGGTTTATCCTCATGAAATTAAAAATTCATTCAAGGGACTGCATAAGACATTAAGTCAGTATAAAGATGATCCTTTTGAACGCCGGAGTTTTCTTTATCTCGATATTTTGACATGGTTACAAAGCAATATCGAGGGTAAAAGTATTCCAGAAATTATTCAACAGCGCGTGGCTCAAGCCTCGCCCAAATAAATAGAAACTATGACCGTAACATTGACAAGACAAAATGACGATTATTTATTTCACGGCTCTGGTCCAAATCAACATCAGGTAACCCTTGATTACAATAAAGAAGGAAGTCCTCAAGGGGCTTCTCCAATGGAACTTTTGCTTATGGCCATTGGAGGCTGTAATGCCATTGATATAATTTATGTCTTAAAAAAGCAGAGGCAAAAAGTGGATCGTTACACGGTTAAGGTTACCGGTGAGCGCACAGCGGTCGAAAAGGCCAATCCTTTTAAATCGGCTCATGTAGAAATTCACCTTGAGGGCGATATAGTGCCGGCTAAAGCATTGCGGGCCGCAGCCTTGAGTTTTGAACAATACTGTTCAGTCTCGATGAGTCTGAAGGGAAGTGTGGCCATTGATTATTCAGTTTTTGTGAACGGAACAAAAGTAAGCCCGGAGTCTGAATCGTAATTCATGTGTATTACCGAGAATAAAAAGTGAGTCCGTTATGAGCAAAATTGAAGGTGTTTTGAAACCGAAAAAAACTCAGTTGATTGAGGTAGCTCAAATCATTAAACCCTGGATACACCGCACTCCGGTGGTTACCTCAAATTTTCTCAATGAACTCAGTGGTACCGAAATCTTTTTTAAATGTGAACAACTCCAACGCATGGGGGCTTTTAAAATGCGTGGTGCAGTAAGTGCGTTATCCGTTTTATCTGAGCAGGAACGTGCTCGTGGTGTGGTCACCCATTCTTCTGGTAATTTTGGTCAGGCCGTGGCTTTAGCGGCTAAGCTCATGGGGATCAAAGCCTATGTGGTCATGCCCCAAGGAACACCCAAAGTAAAGCGGGATGCCGTGATTGGTTACGGAGCTGAGGTAACGGATTGTGCCCCGAATTTAAACGCCCGTGAACAAGCAACTCAGGATATTATTCAGCACACTGGGGCCACAGCATTACATCCTTCTAATGCCATGCCTGTAATTTTGGGAAACGCCACCGCGACCATGGAACTTCTGGAGGAGGTCCCAGATTTGCATGAAGTGATTGCTCCTGTCGGGGGCGGAGGTCTTTTGGCCGGAACGGCTCTTGCCGCGACTCATTTTGGGAATAATTGTCGGTGTTGGGGCGCAGAACCCTCGGCCGTTGATGACGCCTACCGTTCATTAAAAATGGGCTCTATACAATCTAATGACCAAACCAAAACCATTGCAGATGGATTAAAAACACAACTCGGATCGGTTAATTTTCCTATCATTCAAGAGGGCGTGAGTGCTATCTACTGTGTGGAGGAGTCGGAAATTGTTGCTTCAATGCGTTTATTGTGGGAACGTACCAAGATGGTGGTAGAGCCTTCGAGTGCTGTGGTTTTGGCCGCGGTGCTGAGATATCCGCAAGAATTTCGCGACAAAAAAATCGGTTTAATCCTATCGGGAGGTAATGTAGATTTAGGTCAATTGCCCTTTTGATTTTTACCATTTGATGGAGGGCTTGTTGTGACTTGAGCTACATTATTTATTGCCGTATATTTGGGGCCTTTATCGAGTTATGAGATACAATTGTTGGTTGTGGATTATTGGCGTTTTGAGCCCGATGTTGTTCGCGCAACAACGGGAATTAAAGCCATATGCCATAGAACTCGATTATTTTTACGGCAGTATTCTGGAGCACAATTCAGATATCGCCCACTTAATTACGGGCCATCCCACAGGCTTTAATCTTGTTTATAATCGCAAAACTTACGGATATAATGAGTGGGAAAGTCGATATAACTATCCGGACTGGGGGTTTACCTTTAATTATCAAGATATGGGCAATCCATATCTCGGTAAAAACTATGGACTTTACGGCCATTTTAACTGGTATTTTTGGAAACGTCGTTTAAGACTGGGAATTGGCCAAGGCATTGCCATGGCGGGCAACCCTTATCATCCAGAGGACAACTATCAAAATACAGCTTATGGAAGTCGTTTTATGAGCACGACTTTTTTAAAGTTTAACCTAATCCAAGAAAATTTATATCGGGGCATTGGTTTTAGATTGGGTACTGGTATAATTCACTATTCAAATGCCAATTTTAAAGCGCCAAACAACAGTACCAATACACTTTATTTCTCTGCTGGAGTGAGCTATCAATCTCAAGAGGGAGTTATTTTGACCAGACACAATCACGGGGATTGGCCTAGTGAGTATTACAGCGAACCCATAACTCTAAATGCCGTTTTTCGCACGGGACTCAACGAAGCCGATGTTATAGGACTGGGCCAATATCCTTTTTATGTGTTCTCATTTTTTGCCGATAAACGGGTCAATTATAAAAGTACGATTCAACTGGGGGTAGATTTCTTTTTCTCAGACTTTTTAATCCATTTAATCCGCTATCGTGAGACGGCTTTTCCGGGGGATGGTATTGAACCCGGTTTGGATTACAGACGTATTGGCGTATTTTTAGGCCATGAATTTCGCTTTCGTAAAACGGCTTTTGTTTCGCAGTTGGGTCGCTATTTTTACTGGCCTTACGAATTTGAAAATAGAATATATAACCGTTTAGGGCTTAAGCGTTATTTTGGCAAGGAACATTTTTTTGCGGCGGTGACCCTCAAGGCCCACTGGGCAAAAGCTGAGGCTGTTGAATTTGGTATAGGTTATCGATTATGAGAACTAATTTAAAAAATAGAATTAGCGCGGTTTATCTCGCAATATCGGTCTTTACTGCGCTATTGTTTTGGGGTTGTGATAGTGATAATGCTTGGGATTGTTTTCAAACCAGTGGCCCCATAGTGCAACGTACATTTAATGTAGATAAATTTAAAAAAATCATCATTTGGAATCGTGTACAACTCATTGTTTCATCTGGACCTGAGCAAAGTGTTGTCGTTGAATCTGGAGAAAATCTGATGAATGAGGTTTTAGTCCGTGTAGAGGACAGTATCCTCAAGGTCAGTGATCGCAATAGCTGTAATTACACCAGAGATTATGGCATTACCAAAGTTTATGTCACCTCTCCGGTGGATTCAATTGAAATACGTTCGAGCTCTGGATTGCCCGTCATCGGTCAAGGCCGCATTACTTTTAAAAAATTGATTTTATTATCTGAAGATCGAGAGCAAGAAGGGGAATTTCACACTGATGGGGATTTTTATTTTGAGGATTTGGATGTGACACAACTCGTAATATTCGCCAATGGTACGAGTAAATTTTTCCTGGCTGGACGCACTAACTCCGCTAATATTGGTTTGTATGATGGAGATGCCCGCATTGAAGCCCCGAATCTTGAAATTAAAAACCTTTACTTATTTCATCGCAGCACCAATAAAATGGTGGTGGCGCCTACCAATTTAATCCAAGGGCGTATTGTGGGCATCGGGGATGTCATTTGCTTGACTCAGCCTCCGAACATCAATGTAGAGGAAGAATTCACCGGTCGCCTTATTTTTCAATAGCCCAAGTGGATGCCATTTAGGCCGTCCACTGCGCAAAAAGCGCTTCCAAGGCCGCTGGATCACTGGTGTTTTCGAGGTCTTTCAAGGAAAGATCTTGTACGAGCTTTCCTCGATTTAAAACCAGGATGCGATCACAAATAGCCGATATGTCTTGTAAAATATGGGTAGAGAGCAATATTGTGGTGTTAGGACTCAGCGATTTTATAAGGGTGCGAATTTCTTGAATTTGATTTGGATCAAGTCCTGTCATAGGCTCATCTAAAACCAGTAATTTGGGATGATGGATTAAGGCGGCGGATAACCCAAGACGCTGCTTGTATCCCTTGGATAGAGTGCGGATTTTTTTATGGGCTGCAGGCTGGAGCCCGATGCGCTCTATAAGACTTTGCGTATCAAAAGATTTAAGGTTATACAAATCAGCGGTATAGGCTAAATACTCTTTAACAAAGAGTTCCTGCGGGAGGGGATTGTCCTCGGGAAGGTAGCCAATCTGTGTTTTGTATTGCGCACTTTGGGTGTCAAGGGCTTTGTCGTTTTTCAAAAGCTGCCCTTGGTCAGGCTTTAATAAACCAATCAATATTTTGATCAGGGTAGATTTGCCCGCCCCATTTGGACCGAGTAAACCAATTATTTCACCTGAGTCAATAGAAAAATTGACGTCATCAAGGGCCTTTTGTGCTCCGTAAATTTTTGTGATATGTTCAAAGTTGACTTTCATCAGTGTCTGTTGTAAAAATAAAGAATAAAAAATCTTTGAAAAGATTTTATGTTCCCAATGATAAAGCATATTTTCGTGATTCAATCTTGAAAAATGAAAACAAGCAACAACATATTTTTCTTTTATTTCTTTTATACAAAGGTGAAGGCTTTATGTTAGTTGTATTGAATGATAACAATAAAGCCCGACTCAATGTACGGGCTTTTTTTTTGAATTAAAAAAACATGAAAATTGCGATACAGGGAATAGAGCATTCTTTCCACCATCAAGCCGTTAAGCGGTTATTTGACGACCAGTGCTATGAACTCATTTGTTGCGATTCTTTTGATGCTACCACACAAACCGTGACTACAGGATTGGCAGATTTTGGCATGCTTGCTATCGAAAATTCGATCGCGGGATCCATTCTCACTAATTATAATTTGCTCGAGTCGGGTTCTTTCGAAATTTATGATGAGGTTTATCTTAATATTCAAATGAATTTAATGGCGCTACCGGGCACTAAAATTCACGAGATTATTGAGGTGCGTTCTCACCCAGTGGCCCTTTTGCAGTGTCGTGATTATTTGCGGCAGTACTCTGGGCAATTTAGATTGATTGAGGGGAAAGATACCGCTAGTGAAGCAGAGCAAATTGCACGCGAACAGCTCCAAGGAATTGCTGCGATTGCGAGCAAAGATGTGGCAGAAGCGTTCGGCTTGGAGATATTGGGACATCAAATACAGGACATCAAGCAGAATCAGACACGTTTTGTGTTGTTTGGTCGTCCAGGGAGTACTTCACAAAAAACACCGAATAAAGCCAGCATTAAATTTCAATTAGGACACGAAGTCGGTTCCTTGAGCCGAGCTTTGGGTGTATTGAGTGACTATGAGATAAATTTGACCAAAATTCAGTCTTTACCTGTTTTAGGCATGAATTGGCGCTATGCCTTTTTTGTGGATGTGACATTTGAGGATCAACATAAATTCAAACAAGCGATTAACGTATTACAACAAGGAGTTAAAAATTTTAAGTTGCTCGGATTGTATGCACAAAACAAAGAAAATATACCCAGCCAACTGGCAGAAAAAATAAGTTATGAGTGAAAATAGTCAAGCGCGTAAATGGTTGCGCAATATGAATTTGGGTCATCCAATTGTGATTGCTGGTCCTTGCAGTGCAGAAACACAAGATCAACTTTTAGAAACCGCTCGGGGACTTACCAAAACAAAGACCTCGGTTTTGAGGGCGGGGCTCTGGAAACCACGAACCAGACCGGGCAACTTTGAAGGGGTTGGGGCTTTAGGATTGCCTTGGTTAAAACGTGCCAAGCAAGAAACAGGACTTTTGACCACCACTGAGGTGGCTCATCCTCATCACGTGGAATTAGCCCTTAAGCATGATGTAGACATGCTTTGGATTGGCGCACGGACGACGGTTTCGCCTTTTATTGTTCAAGACATCGCCGATGCCCTACGCGGTACTGATAAAGTGGTACTGATTAAGAATCCGGTTAATCCTGATTTATCCCTTTGGATGGGGGCCTTGGAGCGATTTGAAAATGTAGGCATTACTCAATTAGGGGCCATTCACAGAGGGTTTTCTTCCTATGAAAAGACTAAATACCGAAACATTCCAGAATGGCAGATTGCTATTGATTTTCAGAGCCGGCGTCCTGATGTCCCTTTGATTCTCGATCCATCACACATGGGGGGACGGCGCGATTTGATTTTTGAACTCTCACAAACGGGATTAGACCTAAATTATGATGGTTTGATGATTGAGAGTCATATTGATCCAGACAATGCTTGGAGTGATGCCGCCCAACAAGTCACTCCCGAGCATTTAGGAGAAATCATCACCGCCTTAAAAATGCGAGAAGTGGATGTGACCACCGAAGAGTTTCACAAAACCCTCGACGCACTTAGGGCAAAAATTGATATCATTGATCAGCAATTGATTGAATCATTGGGCAGACGTATGGGTATAGCCGTACAAATCGGTCAACTTAAACACGACAATAATGTGGCCATTTTGCAGTCCGATCGTTGGACCTCAATCCTCGATCGAATGATCTCTGCAGGGCTTAAAGAGGGACTAAGTGAGGAATTCACCCAAAAATTATTTAAAGCTATTCACCAAGAATCAATAAATCATCAAAAAAGTATCAAAGTCTCATAAGGGCGTATATTGCAAAGAAATTAGCAATTTTGCACAAGGATGAAAGGCTTAGTTTATAAATCTACAGGAAGTTGGTATACTGTTCGGTCAGCCAAGGGCTCTTTCTATCCGTGCCGAATCAAAGGCAAATTTCGTATTGATGGTATCAAAAGTACTAATCCAATTGCGGTAGGGGATCGTGTCGAATTTGAGTTAGAAACTGCAGACCAAGAAACGCGCGGGGTGATCACAAAAATTGAAAACAGAGAAAACTACATCATTCGCAAATCTGTAAACCTTTCCAAGCAAACCCACATTATTGCGTCAAATATTGATTACGCTTTTTTACTCGTAACGCCAAATAATCCAGTAACGACCACCTCGTTTATCGACCGTTTTTTGGTTACTGCGGCCGCCTATCACATTCAATGTGTTTTACTTTTTAATAAATCCGATGTTTACGATCAAGCCTCTATGGATCAGGCAAAATATTTAGCTGCTTTATACCGCTCGATAGGTTATCAGTGTATTGGTATTTCTGCAAAAACAGGTAAAAATGTCGACAAAGTAAAAGCCATGATGATCGAGAAGACGTCCCTTTTTTCTGGCCATAGTGGTGTCGGCAAATCGACTTTGGTCAATACTTTGGCTCCTGAGTTAGCGTTAAGGACCGCCGAAATTTCTCAGCAGCATGCCCAAGGGCAGCATACCACGACCTTTGCGGAAATGTTTGATTTGCCGTTTGGCGGCAGGATTATTGATACTCCTGGGATTAAAGGCTTTGGTGTTGTGGATCTCGAGCCCACTGAGCTGGGCGCTTATTTTCCAGAATTTTTTGCTCTGCAAGAGCAGTGTAAATTCAATAATTGCCAGCACATTAACGAACCGCACTGCGCTATAAAGGCGCAATTAGATGCAGGTCAGTTGGCTTGGTCACGTTATCATAGTTATTGTCAAATGCATTCAGGAGACGAGACACAGTATCGAAAGGACATTTATCAATCATCATGAGAGCAGTCGTTCAAAGAGTGAAATCGGCAAATGTCATGGTCAAGGGAGAGCGAGTAGGGGCCATCGATCAAGGCTTGCTTGTGTTTTTGGGTGTTTGTTTGGAAGATACCCAACAGGAAGTTTTGCAATTGAGCCGAAAAGTGGCAAAATTGCGGATTTTCGCCGACGAAAAGGCACCAATGAATATCGATGTTCAAGCTGTAGGCGGCGATATTTTGGTCGTGAGTCAGTTTACGCTGCATGCAGAATCGAAAAAGGGCAATCGTCCTTCATTTATCTCTGCGGCACCAGCGGAAATAGCTGAGCCACTTTATGAAAAATTTATTCAAAGTTTAACTCAAGAAACGGGTCGAGTGATTCAAACAGGTCGTTTTGGGGCGGACATGAGTGTTGCTTTGGTCAATGATGGCCCGGTAACGATAATCTTGGATACCGATCAGTACAAATAGAAAAAAAGAGAATCTATGGAATTAAACAGCTTACAAAAACAGGTAGATCAATGGATTCAAAATCATGGTGTTCGTTATTTTAATGAGCTCACAAACATGGCCCAGCTCACCGAGGAGGTTGGTGAAGTAGCTCGTATTATTGCCCGTCGCTATGGAGAGCAAAGTGAAAAGCCCAGTGACAGAGAAAAAGATTTGGGTGAAGAATTAGCCGATGTGTTGTTTGTAGTGCTTTGTTTGGCCAATCAGACGGGGGTCGACCTTCAGTCCTCTTTTGATAAAAAAATGGCTTTAAAAACCCAGCGTGATCACGATCGTCATCACGACAATGAAAAGTTAAAATAAGCCTAAGAAACATAAAAATCATGTTTTACTCCATTGTTTCACAACCTAAGTTTTGGCGTTCGGTATTGGGTTTAGCCATGGGCTTTGCCTTTATATTCCTCGTGATCAAAGGGGTGCTTGCCCAAGGAGATTTTTTTGCAGTTTTTGGATCATGGCGCAATGTTCTCGGATTGGCCTTAGGATCAGTTATTTATGGTTTTTTTGTAGCCTACAGTCGTTTTTACAATCATTTTAAAAGCCGCAAAAAATAATATTATGCTGTATCTCAAGGCATTTAGCCCCGATAAAAAAGAAATCTTATTGTCCCTTACTGGCTCCAAAAGTGAGGCCAATAGGTTGCTTGTACTTCAAGCCCTGTGGCCAGGGATCTCCTTGTCTAATTTGGCAGAATGTGACGATACTACAGTAATGATTCAGGCGCTAAAAAAGGCTCAAGGCAATATTGATGTGGGGCATGCAGGTACAGCAATGCGATTTTTAACGGCCTATTTTGCTGCCTTGTCAGGATGTTCTGTAGTCCTTACAGGATCTCAACGAATGAAACAGCGCCCCATTGGTATTTTGGTCGATGCCCTGAGGGCTTTGGGAGCAAAAATCAACTATTTAGACCAAGAGGGTTATCCTCCTTTGGTCATAGAAGGGACTCATCTCAACGGTGGCCAAATTACTATGTCTGGTGCAGTGAGCAGTCAATATTTGACAGCGCTCATGTTAGTGGCGACAAAATTCAATCAAGGATTGACAATCAACATTCAAGGTGGGTTGACCAGTTTACCCTATTTGACTATGACCGCTTCAATGATTCAAGAATTGGGAGCTACGGCCAGCGTTACAGAAGAGTCCATCACCGTTCAGGGGCCTATTCTCCAGCAGGAGATGCATTGGAATGTTGAATCTGATTGGAGTGGGGCTTCTTATTGGTTTAGTATGGTGGCCTTAAATGAAAATTGGCAAGTCGGTTTAGAATATTTAAATGAAAAAAGTATCCAAGGGGATCGCGCCATTGCAGACCTGTTTAAAACGCTCGGTGTGTCAAGTGAATTTGATCACAAGCAACAACAAGTGTGGCTTAGAACAAACAATAAGCCTATACCAGAGTCCATTTCATGGGATTTGTCTTACACCCCTGACTTAGCCCAAACCATTGCCGTATGTTGTTTTGGACTGGGCATAAGTTGTCATTTATCTGGATTGCATACTCTTAAAATTAAAGAGACCGATCGACTACAAGCCTTAGCTGTTGAATTAACTAAGCTCGGGGCGACTGTAGAAATTAGCGAGCACAGTTTAAGCCTTGCAGCACGCAGTGGCCCAATAAAACCCGACGTCACCGTTGAGACTTATAATGATCATCGTATGGCGATGGCATTTGCTCCTCTTGTCAGTCAGGTACCTCTAATCATTGCGTATCCAGAAGTTGTGTCTAAGTCTTACCCAAATTTTTGGAAAGACATGGCCAAGGCGGGAGTTGTCTTAGGTCCGGGGAATTAATTGCTGTTTTACTTGACAACCCCATAGTCCAGGTTGTATATTTGCCACCTTTAACTAAAGACCACGCCCTATGGGAATGAAACTCTCCAATTTTAATTTTAATCTGCCGCCCGAACTTTTAGCTGAATACCCTGCGCCAAACCGAGATGAGGCAAGACTCATGGTTTTAGATCGTAAGAATAAGACTATCGAGCATAAAATGTTCAAGGATTTAATCGATTATTTTGACGAGCAGGACGTCTTGGTTTTGAACAATACCAAAGTATTTCCGGCGCGTCTTTATGGGAATAAAGAAAAGACAGGTGCGCGTATCGAAGTTTTTTTACTCAGAGAATTAAATGCAGAAACGCGTCTATGGGACGTGCTTGTCGATCCTGCCAGAAAAATTAGAATTGGCAACAAGTTGTACTTTGGAGACGATGATTCTCTTGTGGCTGAGGTTATTGACAATACAACCTCACGCGGGCGTACTTTGCGATTTTTATTTGATGGCTCATACCAGGAGTTTCGCGATAAATTGACTGAGCTAGGAGAGACTCCGCTGCCTAAATACATAAAACGTGAAGTTGAACCTGAAGATGCTGAGCGTTACCAAACAATTTTTGCCAAAAATGAAGGGGCTGTCGCGGCACCGACTGCTGGATTACATTTTTCTAAGCACCTGATGAAGCGCCTTGAAATAAAAGGGGTGAATTTTGCAGAGGTAACCCTGCACGTAGGTTTGGGGACCTTTAGCCCAGTGGAGGTTGAGGATTTGTCCAAACATAAAATGGATAGTGAAGAAATATTTATTGATGCTAAAGCGGTACAAACCATAAATTCTGGTATTGAGCAAAAACGTCGTATTTGTGCTGTAGGAACTACGGTGATGCGCGTTTTGGAAAGCTCTGTATCATCAAGTGCAACCTTAAACCCCTACCAGGGATGGACCAATAAGTTTATCTTTCCTCCCTATGATTTTAGCATTGCCAATTCTATGGTGACCAATTTTCATACCCCTAAGTCTACACTACTCATGATGGTGTCGGCTTTTGCAGGTCATGATTTTATCAAAGAGGCCTATGCCGAGGCGGTTAAGGAGCGTTATAGATTTTACACTTATGGTGACGCCATGTTGATTATCTAATCACTCGTTTGTGTCGACCTTGTTTAATCAAGGGATAATTCATAAAAAACCCGCTGCTTGCCGCGGGTTTTTTTATGAGGGTAATCTTTTTTTAATTAACTTAGAAGTTCTCTAATTCTATGAGATTCAAATAAATGCTAAAGTATTGCATCATATCACTGCTTTTGTTTATGGGGACAATATTGGGCCAGGGCAATGCGCCTGAACCAAGAAGTTGGTCTTTTGGTCTTGAATCCCCTGAATATATAGAATTGAATAATTTGGACTTGAGTTCAATAGTAGCTCAAGATGTAATTGCAGATCAAGATAAATCAATGCCCTGGCGCTATGGTATTGAGCGAATTGTTTCAGTTGATATTTTTACTCATGGTCAGTGGACCGAATTGGCCGATGGCACAAGAATATGGAGGATGGCATTACGATCTCCAGGGGCCTTGAATTTGAGCCTCAATTTTTCAGATTTTTATATCCCCCAAGGAGGACAGGTTCAATTTTATAATGCCGTGCAAACAGACTGGTCTAAAGTTCATGATGGCAAGGCTGGAGAGAATCAAAGGTTCGGCAGTTGGATCATCGACGGAGACGCCATTGTCATAGAGTATCTCGCCCAAGCCAATACCGAAGAATTACCACGATTACGAGTGCAAAGTCTCATTCATGGTTACCGAATGGGTGCTGTACATCAATTGATCCAAAATGAAAATTCTGTGCGCGGTCTGGAAGACTCGGGGGATTGTCATTACGATGTTAACTGTAGTGTTGGTGAGGCATTTGATGGGCATCGTAATCAATTGAAAAAGGCTATAGCCCTTTTGAATCTTGGTAATGGGTATTTGTGCTCAGCAGTTCTTTTGAATAATGCCAAGGAAGATAAGAAGCCCTATATTTTAACGGCAAATCATTGTCTTGAAAATTCTAACCCGGCCTATTGGTCCATGCGTTTTAATTGGATCAGTCCCGAAGCCGTATGCGGTACATCAGACAGCAGTGTAGATGTAGGAACGAATTTCACTGTCAATGGCGCAGTACTTCGTGCTAAAAACAGCCGTTCGGATTTTGCTTTGGTGGAGTTAAACGAATCCATTCCTGCCTCTTGGGATGTGGCGTTCGCTGGGTGGGATAGAACAGACGAATTGCCTGAATATCAAATAGGGATTCATCATCCACAGGGGGATGTTATGAAGATATGCCGTGACGATGATCCTATGGCGCGTGATACCGCCAATGGAACGGAAGTGTGGCTTATCAAAGGTACAGATGTAGGAGATAGCAACGGATGGGATATTGGCACCACCGAAGGTGGATCTTCAGGCTCGCCATTATTTAATGAACAGGGACAAATTATTGGTCAATTACACGGAGGACTGGCCAGTTGCGATGGACTCCAAAACAATGGTCGTTATGATCTTTATGGGCGTTTTGCGAGCTCTTGGTCATCAGGAAATACCCCATCTGAGCGATTGAGTGACTGGCTTGATCCGGACGGCTTTGGTATCGAGAAAATAGGGACCTTAGAAAATGCGCTTTCTGTTGGCGACTTTGATCTTGAAGGTCTTGTTTCTGTTTATCCTAATCCTGCTCGAGATCAAATTTTTATTCAAAATACAAAATATCCGCGCCTTGCCGGAAATATCTTTGCGCTGACTGGGCAGAGCCTAATGTCTTTTAATCTTTCTGCGACCGAAAATCAAATAGATGTCTCAATTTTAGCCCCGGGAATCTACTTACTCTATTTAGAAGACCGAGATTCAGGCAATATTGTCACCAAAAAATTACAAATCCAACCTTAGTTTGTTCTGAAAGGTTTAGGGCTAAAGTTGTACTTTTACCACCTCTATGGCCGAAATCAAGAAGGATATCAGGCGTCTAAGCCTTGAAGAATTGCGCTTATTTTTTACCGAGCGTGGTCAGCAAGCATTTCGGGCCAATCAGGTGTATCAATGGTTATGGCAGAAAGGGGCCCACACGTTTGACGCCATGACCAATCTTTCTATTGAGACAAGAGGTTTGCTGGAGCAGCACTTTGTAATCAATCATATTAGTGTGGACCAAATGCAGCGCAGCAGTGATGGAACCATAAAAAATGCGGTCCGTTTGCATGATGATTTAATAGTGGAATCGGTTTTGATTCCTACTAAGACAAGAACTACGGCCTGTGTTTCCTCGCAGGTCGGATGCAGTTTAGACTGCACTTTCTGTGCTACCGCAAGACTCAAGCGTATGCGCAATCTCAATCCTGATGAAATTTATGATCAGGTTATGGCCATTCATCAAGAGAGTCTTCATTATTATGATCGTCCTTTGTCAAATATCGTCTTTATGGGCATGGGAGAGCCGCTAATGAACTACAATAATGTCCTTTTGGCCATTGAAAAGATCACCGGTGACCAGGGATTAGGCATGTCACCAAAGCGCATTACACTCTCTACTTCTGGTGTGCCTAAGATGATTAAAAAATTGGCCGATGACAAAGTAAAATTTCATTTGGCCCTGTCTTTGCATTCTGCGATTCAAGAAAAGCGTCAATTGATTATGCCCTTTGCTGAGCGCTTTGTCTTAGATGAACTATTGGAGGCCCTGATTTATTGGTATGACAATACCAAAAGACGCATCACCTTTGAATATATCGTTTGGGATGGATTTAACGACACAGATCAGGATATAGGCGCATTGGTTCAGTTTTGCAGAAGAGTTCCTTCTAAGGTCAATATCATTGAATACAATGCTATAGATGACGGCGATTTTAAACAGGCTTCTGAGCATCGCATTCAGGCTTATACCGATGCGCTTGAAAAAGCGCATATCCCCGTAACGGTAAGACGCAGTCGCGGAAATGATATCGATGCGGCATGCGGTCAGCTGGCCAATAAGCACTAAAGCGCAAAAAAAAGTATAGAAAAAGGGAGCCTCGCAGAGGCTCCCTTTTGTCAGTATTAAACTTTAAACCGTGCGTTAAATTAACGCTTGCTAATTTTGATAGACTTGGTCTGTCCTTCAGCAGTGATTGTAGCGATATAAACGCCAGCACTTAGACGATCCATAGCAACAGTAGCTGATGTCGCATTGATTTGCTGACGGGCTACTTCTTGACCAAGAACATTGTGCAATACCACTTGATTCATCATAGTAGCTGAACTCAAGTGAAGCGCGTTTTCGCTTGTATGGTATTCGAAAGCACCAAAAGCACTATCTGTCAATCCAAGAGATCCTTGATCACCAGCCGAAATTGCTGTATCAGGAGTTGCCTCAAAAGCGAAATCCTTAACAGTAATCAGGTTGTCTCCATTTACGTCAGTGTCCAAACGAACCCATCCGTAGTGCGTAGTTCCTGTAGTCAAGCTAATGAATCGAACACCAAGATATCCGTCATTAACATCACCACACCACTGGCTGTTTGAATAGGCACATCCGTAGTAATTAAGATCACCGCGATCTCCAGTGGTTGTATAACCTGTTGCTGCATCAATGACATCACCTTCAGCCATCAGGAATGGGTAGTCATAGGTTCCACCAGCAGAGGTAAATCCTGCAAAAGCTCCACCAGAACTTGGGAACACGATTGCTGCGTTACCACCGGCTAATCCATCTGGATTACGTACTTCTACGTCTTCAAAGGTGTCACTTTCAAAATCCAGAGAAAACAAATCCCCTACTTGAAGGGTAACGTCTGGGTCAACATCGGTGTAAACTACCTGGCCATTGGCGTCGGCACCAGCCATTACCGCTGCAGACATTGCCCCGTACTGGGCCAGTCTTTTTGTTAAATTTTTCGAAGTAATTTTTTTCATAAACTAAAAATTGGAATTAAAACTTTTCTTTCGCAGCTTTGCTACTTGACGTAAATATAAGAATTTAAGATTATTTTAATTCATATAAGTGCATAAATTGGGCTAAATCGTTGAATTTCTGAGATAAAACCATAAAGAATATGATCAAAAAGAGCGGAATCCAGAGAGAGCGTTTTGATCCAGACAATATACCTGTAGAGGGTTCTTTAGGCTTGTTGGCCTTGGGAGATGTGGGGTTTGAGGCCTGGCGCAAAGCCAAAGGTCATTTGCGCAACAACAAGAATATTGCCAATGAAGAAAAATAAACTGCTTTTAATTGGCTGGGATGCGGCAGATTGGGACATCATTTGGCCTTTAGTCGCTCAAGGCAAAATGCCTGCACTGGCCTCTATGATTAAACGGGGTATCCATGGGAATATAAGTACCATGACCCCTCCCTACTCACCCATGCTTTGGACCTCAGTGGCTACGGGAAAAACCCCAGACAAACATGGAATACTCGGTTTTATTGAAGTTACCCAAGATGGTCAATCGGTACGCCCAGTAACCACGCTATCACGAAAAACCCGTGCACTTTGGAATATCTTTCACAACCAAGGACTCAAGTCGAATTGGGTGGGCTGGTGGCCGAGTTTCCCAGTAGAGCCGATTAACGGTTGTGTTGTTTCAGATCGTTTTCAAAAAACGCATGTGGATCCAATGGTCAAGACGCCGGTAAGTCCGAAATCCATTCATCCATGGGAGATGGTCAAAGAATTGGGGCCCTTGCGTATGTTTCCTTTTGAAATTACCCAGGCCCATCTTTTTCCCTTTGTGCCGCAGGCCAATAAGGTCGATCAAGAAAAGCACAAAGGACTGCACGCTATTGGCAAAATCGTTTCTGAAAATAGCTCCCTCCATAATGCGGCAACGCGATTATTGCGCACTTCAGAGTGGGACTTTATGGCGATTTATTATGATATGATTGACCATTTTTGTCACAGTTTCATGAAGTATCACCCGCCAAAACATCCAGGGGTAGAACAATCAAACTACGATTTGTTCAAAGATGCGGTAAATGGGGCTTATATTTTTCAGGACATGATGCTTGAACGCACCCTTCAATTAATTGATAAGGATACCACGGTTATTGTCATGTCTGACCATGGATTTGAATCAGGGGACAAGCGCATTCTCAACATGCCTAAAGTTCAAGCAGCGCCCTCTTTAGAGCACAGACAATTCGGTATGTTTGTGGCCTGTGGTCCGAATATCAAGGAGAACGAGAAAATATATGGGCTTGGTCTGATCGATATTGGGCCAACCATATTGCATCATTATGGATTGCCCATTGGTCGTGATATGGATGGTCGAGTAAATCTCGATATATTCAAGCAGCCTGGTGAGGTGCAGTATATCGACAGTTGGGAGGATATGCCTGGCGACTTTGCCGAGATTGATAAAAAGCAGCAAACCGATGTATTATCCGATGCGCAGACTATGGAACAACTTGTTGAGTTGGGCTATGTCGAGCGACTCGATGAAAAATTTGAGGTAGCGATTCGCAATACCCGAATAGACCTCAAACATAATTTAGCCCGTGTACACCTCGGGAAAAAGGATTTAACAACGGCCAAAACAATTTTGCTTGAATTACTTGAAGAGCCCAAGGCAAAGGATTACGCTCCTTTTCTCATGGATTTAATTAGTATTGCCATAAAAGAAAAAGATTTTGAGTCGGCTTTGACGCATCTTGAGGCAGTCAAAAGCTCGGGCACTGAGGTTTCCTATAATCTGGATTTAACGGAGGCACAAATACGTTCTGAAATGGGTCGGCCAAAAGAGGCCCTCGTTTTGATTGAGCGACTGCTTGAGAAAGATCAAACGGGACCAGTATATTATCGTTACGGCTTACTGCATTATGAATTAGGGAATTTTGAACTAGCGATAGAGGCTTTTGAAAATGCTATAGAAAAGGAATCTCAAATCGCTGTTTACCATGCAGCAATGGCCGAGGTTTTATTGCAGTTGGATCAGTACGAAGAAGCCGCTGAATATGCGTTGACGAGTGTTGAGCTCGTAAAATTTTTTCCAAAAGGACATTTGCTTTTAGGGCAGGCCCTTGAAAAATTAGGGGATCTTGAAAATGCCGAAATTGCCTATGAAATGGCCGCAAAACTAAAGCCGCGTGATTTTCATCGTGCTGAGCACTCCCTTGAGAATATTAAGGAAAAGCGTGAGATTGATTATACCTTAGAGAATAAGGCTAGTTATAAATATTATGAAAATCAGATTGTCGTGGTTTCTGGTTTACCTCGTTCAGGAACTTCTATGATGATGCAAATGCTCGACAAAGGTGGAGTGGATATTTTGCAAGATGAATTGCGTGAAGCCGATATCTCTAACCCAAAAGGTTATTATGAGTTTGAGCCCGTTAAAGCATTGTATAAAGACAACTCTTGGCTTAAGAAGGCCCGCAATATGGGCGTTAAAATTGTAGCCCCATTGCTCAGATATTTGGATGGGCAATACCGCTATAAAGTGATTTTTATGAATCGCGATATTCATGAGGTGATACAATCTCAACAAAAGATGCTGGGCAAAGACAATGAAGTTTTTCCTGTGCATTTGTACAATCAATTTCAGCGTTTACTCAAGTCTGTTGCGAGTTGGCAAAAGGTGGAACCCGGTGTAGAAATATTATACATCAATCACCGAGATGTGATTCAAGACCCTGAAACCGTTGCCAGACAAGTTGCTGAGTTTATCGGTCAACCTCTGGATGTGGAGGCAATGGCAACCGTAGTAGATCCAGAACTTTATCGTAATAAATACAGAGGCGAATGATCATTTTAAAGCGCTATATTCTTCAATGAAGATCACGGCTCAAATAAAGGCGCCTATCGAGGCAGAAATGGAACTTTTTGAGAAAAAGTTCTATACTTCAATGTCTTCTAAGGTAGCCTTGCTCAATCGAATTACCCATTTTGTGGTGAATC
>JAYOYS010000017.1:0-44308 GCA_038153605.1 Flavobacteriaceae bacterium | reverse complement strand
CTCTCAGAGAGTGGGCTTCCATCATCAGCCCCTAATGCTGTTTGATTTTGTTGGTCGGATGAATTGCCGCCAGCCGAATCCTTATTTGCGGTAGCACTTTGTCCCCCAAAAATTCGTTTTAAGGCCTGAGACGTGGCCGCATCAGGCTTGGGTACCATTTCCTGGGTCACAGCCACCTCAGCGGATTCAGTAACCAACATTTGCTCCTCAGTCAATGTGGCTTCGTCAACAATTTGCTCTTGTGTTTGAGGCTGGACAGCTGTCTCAGAAGGGGTTTCTGTGGGAGTGTCAGTTATAGTCTTAGCTTGAGTTTGGGTGTCAATGTCCGCTTGAGCCGATTCAACCATTATATCCTCTGAGGCTACATCTTGTTCTGCCGGCGACTCTGTATTTTCACCGCTCAAACTTGTTTTTTGACTTGAGGTTCCTTCCGGGCTGCCTAACGCAATGATAATTCCACGCTGCAAAGGTGGATCGTAATGCCTGAGTCCAAAAAAGAGCAGCATGAGCAATAGACCTATCCCGATTAAAACGGTTTTGAGCACTCCCTTACGCTGATGAACATCTAAGGCTACAGACATATTACTCAGGATTTACCGCCAAGACGACTTGATAGCTTTTACGGTTAGCCAAATCCATGACGTAGACTACCTCTTCAATAGGCACCCCTTGTTCCGCTCTTAAAATAACTGTCGGTTTTGATTCAGATCGCAAAGCCGCATTTAAAGTCGAGGCGAGTTGTTTTTTAGTAATACGTTCCTTATTGACATAATAAGCACCGTCTTTCGTGATACTTACCGAGGCTTTTTGCTGATTAGTCGATTTACCTTTAGCCTGCGGCAGAAGTAGGTCCAGTGCATTAGGCGTTATGGCCGGAGAGGTCAGCAGAAAAAACACCAATAGCAAAAAAACAATATCCGTCATACTGCTCATGCTAAAGGTAGCACTGACTTTATTGCGTCCGCGTAAATTCATTAGGCTGGTTCGTTTAGCAAGTCAATAAAATCTACAGCCGTAGCTTCCATTTGATGGACCACTTTATCGGTTTTGACCACCAAATGATTATAGGCCATATAGGCCACAATACCCACAATAAGTCCCGCTACAGTAGTAGTCATGGCTGTATAGATACCCTCCGCTAAAGCACCCATTTCTGCTTGGCCGCTGCTATTGGCCAATTCGTGAAAGGCCAAAACCATCCCAATTACGGTCCCTAAAAATCCAATCATGGGTGCAGCACCCGATATAGTTGCCAAAATACTCACATTTTTCTCTAGCGCATAGACTTCAAGGCGACCTGCATTTTCAATCGCAGAATTGATATCTTCGAGAGGATGACCCATACGAGAGATGCCTTTTTCAGTCAATCGCGCCACCGGGGTCTTATGCTGACGACAAAGGCCTTTGGCCTCATCAGGTTTTCCTGATAGGATAAAGGTGCGGATCTGACTCATAAAATTAGGGTCTGTTTTGCTGGCCGCTTTTATCGCTGATAAGCGCTCGAAATAGATATATAGCGCTACAAGCAAAAGCACAAACAGTAAACCAATAATAATTTGTCCCCCTAGATCCCCACTAAGAATAAGCTGCATTAGGGATAAAGTTTGTTCGGCTGCCTCTTGGTCTACAGAGACATCATTTTGCAGACTGAGCAACATTGGCATCAATAAATTCATAAAAAATCTTTCTAAAAGAACGCTAAGGCCTAAACGAAATTGTTAGACGTGGTGAAAAAGAAGGCGTTCGATAAACAAAAACAATCCAGCGCCCGCCAAGAATCCGACAAAAGCTAACCAGGCAACTTTCTTGAGATACCAAATGAAATTAATGCGCTCCATACCCATGGCGGCAACACCTGCGGCAGAACCAATAATTAGCATACTACCGCCAGTACCCGCGGCATAAGCGATAAAATGCCAAAGGACAGAATCCATTGGAGCATCGTACATCCCAATTGAGGCGGCAACAAGTGGCACATTGTCGATTACTGCCGAGAACATTCCCAAAAGGATAACCACAACATCTTGATTAGGAATCGCTCCCTGAAGAGTTTCGGCCAAATACCTCAACGTCCCTACAGACTCCCCTGTTTCGGTAGCACCGTAAACCAAAGATTCAAGTCCAGCTACTGCCATGAGTATCCCTAAGAAAAATAATATACTCGACAGGTCAATACGCGACAAAGCTTTGTGGGCAGAATATAAATGACGACGTTCTTTACTGAAGTCCTCCTCGGGGTGAATGTATTCTGAAACCAACCAGACCACACCCACGGCTAACATCATACCGATATAAGGCGGCAAATGTGTTAAGGTTTTAAAAACCGGAACTGAGACGATCATTCCAAGGCCAAGGTATAACATTGTTTTACTGCTTAGTAAGCGCTGCGCTTTATCATCCTCGGTAGCAGAGACGGTTATTTTCCCTTGAAATGGTTTAAGGTAAGAGGCGATAAAAAAGGGCAATACAAAACACAAAATAGAGGGTAAAACCACAAATTCAATGAGCCCCGCAGCAGAGACTTTTTTGGCAATCCAAAGCATGGTAGTAGTCACATCTCCAATAGGAGACCAGGCTCCACCGGCGTTGGCTGCAATAACCACCAAAGAAGCATACCAAATACGATCTGTTTTATCGCTAATTAGCTTGCGTAATAAGGTCACTAGGACAATGGTTGCAGTCAAATTATCGATGATGGCAGATAAGACAAAGGCCAATATTCCGATAATCCACAAAAGAGATTTTTTACTATCGGTTTTTACCGCCCCCTTGAGTACCTCAAAACCACGATGTAGATCAATAATTTCAACTATGGTCATTGCCCCAATCAAGAAAATTAAGATTTCCGCTGTTTTACCCAAGTGGTGCAGCAAGGTTTGTTCAAATCCATGCATCGCCCCTTCTCCTCCTGTAAGCGCATTAAAAATTGAGCCTTCGGTATCGATAACTTCAAACCAACCCAAACTAAAGCCTACAGCAAGAACGCCCCAAATCAGGGCTGCCATAATTAAAGCAGGTACCGTTTTGTCCAATCGCAGGGGATGTTCCAGAGTAATGGCCAAATAACCAATAACGAAAATGAGAATTATCAAAGATTCCATAGAAATTTTTTGTGATTTAAATAAGTTGTTTCAGGGCTATTTCAAAAGCAGTAGCACTGATATTTCGCGGATCAGGATTTTGCGTGTAAACATTTTCAAGTGCCGTTTTGATGGTCTTTGAAACGTCTTCAAAAATCGCGTCGTCCGTCATAGCGACTCGTTTTTCCATGAAGTAGGCGAATACGCGCGCCATACCACAATTACTGATAAAATCAGGGATCAAGCTGATTTGTTTGTCTGTAGCCTCCATGATAGGCCCAAAGAAGATTTCTCGATCGGCAAAAGGAACATTGGCGCCAGAACTCACTACTTGTAATCCTGAGGCAATCAAAGATTTTATTTGCTCCTCTGTGATCAAACGCGAGGCCGCACACGGAGTAAAAATATCGGCCTTGAGGTTCCAAATACGCTGGTTTACTTCTTCAAAAGTCAAAAGATCTGTTCCAGCTAATGCGTTGCCGTTTTTTTTGAGAAAAAGCGTTTTTATCTCTTCAAAGGACAAACCCTCTTCATTGATGATACCTCCCGCACGATCGATAATACCCACGATAAGCGCCCCAGATTGAGCCAAATAATAGGCTGCTGCAGAGGCAACATTACCAAACCCTTGAACTACGGCCCGCTTACCTTTTATCGATCCCCCAAAAATGTCGTAATAGTGACGAACTGCTTCGGACACACCGAAGCCTGTGATCAAATCAGCTACTGTATATTTTCGGGCAACATCAGGAGAGTATTCTGGGTTCTCCACGACTTTTATAACCCCCTGGCGCAATTGACCGATTCGATTAATTTTATCGGCCTCGCTCGGGCTAAAGTGACCATTGAAAACACCTTCCTGAGGATGCCAAACACCGCTTTCTTCGGTAATGGGGATGACCTCGTGAATCTCATCCACATTCATATCTCCACCAGTGCCATAATACGCCTTTAATAAAGGAGAAACAGCACGATACCAGCGCTGCAATACCTCCTTTTTACGGGGATCATTGGGGTCAAAATTTATCCCTGACTTTGCCCCGCCAATGGCAGGACCCGATACAGTAAATTTAACTTCCATGGTTTTGGCCAAACTCAGGACTTCGTTCTGATCTAGGCCTACGCGCATTCTTGTACCCCCTCCAGCAGCGCCACCGCGCAGACTATTAATTACAGTCCAGCCTTCGGCCTCTGTTTCAGCGTCTCTCCAATGAAAAACTATTTCTGGTGATTTATCTTCGAATTTCTTGAGCAATTCCCTCATGGGTCGCAGTAATATTTTGGTCTTTAGAGGATTTCGCTTCATCTAATGAAACGTATATATCCATATCTCACAAATATAGAAAATTGACAGGGGCTAGTATTAAATTATGGTAAAATTTATGTCCAAATAACCCCGCTGCTGTGATCCATTGAGGCACCGGTAACAGAGGACAAGCAATTTATCTCATCTATAGATCGCAGAACCCCAAGTAACCCAAAAATAAGGGCCTCTTTGTAGTCGATCAATTCTCGAGCGGGTAAAATAAATTTACCCGGGGCCAAAGCATGAAGCTGTTCTGTAACAAAACTGTTGTAGGCTCCACCACCAGTTACCAAAACACGATCAAAAACTTGAGTGGCTTTATCAATTTGATGCGCCATGTGCCTGGTAGCCGTGGCCAACCAATCCTCCGGGTCGCACTGGTAGGATTTATAAAGTGGATAAAAATTTGACTGCACCCATTCCAGTCCTAGAGATTTTGGCGGGCTCAATTTGTAGTAATCCAAGGCATTAAGTTCCTCAAGCAAAGTCGGGTTTAGGATACCACTTCGTGCAAAATCGCCATGGGCATCGTACTGAGCGCCTAGTTTTTGAGCCCAGTAGTTTAAAACAATATTAAATGGACACAGGTCAAAAGCCACAGTAGATTGGTCCACATTGCAGTAGGAAATATTGGCAAAACCACCCAAATTCAAACAAGCCTCAAAATCCGAGAACAGCAATCGGTCCCCGACGGGGACCAAAGGCGCTCCCTGCCCTCCTAAGGCGACGTCTTGAATGCGAAAATCACAAACAACAGGACAAGGCATCCCATCGGCGATAGACTCAAGATTGCCTATCTGAAGAGTCAAACCCTCATGCGGCCTATGCCAAACCGTGTGACCATGACTGCAAATCAAGTCCAAATCTGCTATTTTGAGTTCATCAATAAAGCCCAAAATGACTTTATTGACCAGAGCCGTATAGTCCTTATTGACTGCCGCAATATAACTGGGGTGGGTATTAATGACGGCTAATAATTTTTCTTGCCAAGCTGCATCATAGGGAATAGTCCTAGCGTGCATTATGGAGTAAGACCATTTATTTTTGGCGAGCTCTTTGAACTGACAATAGGCCAAATCTATGCCGTCACAAGAGGTTCCGCTCATCACACCAATTACTTTAAATTGCCTTTTTTTCATCATGTTAAATTTAAAGGCTTTTATTGACATTCAAGACACAATCCAATATCTTTGCCTCTTAACGAAAACGTTTTAGCCATCACTCGGCTGACCCCAAAAAAAACAACTAAACCATGGACTTTAAATTATCTGAAGAACACCTCATGATTCGGGATACCGCCCGTGAATTTGCCCAAAGCGAACTCCTCCCTGGGGTGATTGAGCGCGATAATCTACAGCAATTCCCCGCTGAGCAAGTCAAGAAAATGGGCGAAATGGGATTTCTCGGCATGATGGTCGACCCACAATATGGTGGAGGGGGTATGGATACCTTGTCCTACGTATTGGTGATGGAAGAACTCAGTAAAATTGACGCCTCATCTTCGGTCATTGTATCGGTAAATAATTCACTGGTTTGTTACGGCATTCAAGCATACGGAAATGAGGCTCAAAAGGACAAATACCTCAGACCACTGGCCAGCGGTGAAGCCTTAGGGGCTTTTTGTTTGAGCGAACCAGAGGCGGGAAGTGACGCGACCTCCCAGAAAACCACAGCCATCGATCAAGGCGACCATTACCTACTTAATGGCACAAAAAACTGGATCACAAATGGTGGCTCTGCCGATTATTATATTGTCATTGCGCAAACCGATAAAGAAAAAGGGCACCGCGGAATTAATGCCTTGATCGTTGAAAAAGGGATGGATGGTTTTTCCTTAGGCCCGAAAGAAGACAAACTCGGAATTCGAGGAAGTGACACCCATAGTTTGATGTTCCACAATGTCAAAGTTCCCAAAGAAAATCTTATTGGTGAAGATGGTTTTGGATTTAAATTCGCCATGAAAACCCTCAGTGGTGGACGTATCGGTATTGCTGCTCAAGCCTTGGGCATAGCCTCGGGGGCGTATGAGCTGGCGCGTGACTATTCAAAGATTCGGTCAGCTTTTGGTAAAGAGATTTACAAGCATCAAGCGATTTCCTTCAAACTCGCTGATATGTATACCCAAATCGAGGCTGCAAGACACCTTGTTTTCAAAGCCGCTTGGGAAAAAGATCAAGGCATAAACTATGACCGAAGCAGTGCCGTAGCCAAACTTTATGCCAGTCAAGTAGCCATGGACACCACCATTGAAGCCGTTCAAATTCACGGGGGCAACGGTTTTGTTAAGGAATATCACGTAGAGCGATTAATGCGCGATGCGAAAATCACTCAGATTTACGAGGGCACCAGCGAAATTCAAAAAATTGTGATTTCAAGAGCGCTATTAGACGACTAACTCTTTTTAAAAGTACGCCCACGAATCAAGAAAATCATCGATCATTTTTTCCGCAGATGGAGGTTTTATTTGAAGAAATTCCAGACCAATCCAAAGCGCAAAGAGGCGTCGCGGTACGGAACCCCAGGAGCACTAAAATGGTTGTTTTGTCCCTGAAATAATTGGTTAATGTGCTCATAAATCAAAAATAAACGCGTCTGTCTTATTTTGGTTTGAAAAAAGAAATCAAATAGCGGAAAAGCCCCAAGTGTTTCTGAATTTTGGACGTAAAACTCTGCCAAAACTGGATCGTAAGCCGGTAGATTAAACTCAGTAAAATACTTCAAGCGCACCCCTGTTTGAATTTTTGCCGCCTTTTTAAACCACTCATCTTCAAAAAACAAGGTTTGTCTTGTGAGCAATTCAGGCACGGGCAAAACGGCTTCACCACTCAGAACCGTTTGATATATAAACTCCGATTGATAACCCCAACCGCCCAAACGCCAAGTTCGATCATGATGAATCTTGAGGTGTTGAACTTTTTGATCATACTGCAATGGACGCGGATGCAATCCGTTTTCATCGAGGCCAAAGTAAGTGTAGTTTTCTATTTCAGTAAGATTTCCTTTGAAGGATCCTACATAGGGCAGTAGCACATTTAATTTGAGCCCTTGATGGGTTATCGGAGCAAATGTATTAAACCAATTATAGGCTTTGTAATCACTTTGATTCAGGCGCAGATTAACCCCCACAGGACGGGTATCACGCACGATTTGAGCTGCAAAACTGAATCCATTGCCAAAAGTTTTTTGTAATCCAAAATCTAATTGATTGAATTTATTGCCCCCACCAAATCCTTGTGAAAAACTACCGTTTAATTGCCAAGTTTTCCATTTACCCGCAGCTTCTGCACCGGAAACGAGGAAACTATTTGAAATTTCAGCCGGTATGAGACCATCATTCAGGTCCAAAACACGATCATAGCCATAGCGCAAACTAAAATGTGAAACAAAGGGTTTAATCTTAAATCCATTGAGCAGATTTAAGTTCCCAAAGAGCTTAAGTCTCGTATTAAAACCGGTGGCTTTTGTGTAAAGATTATCCGCTTTATAAGACTCTCCAAACCCCTCATAGGCTGCCTTTTGGGTATAGAGGTAAGACTTTGCTCCATGGGCCGTCTCGAGACCTATGGACTGGAGTAATGGGCTCGCCTGTTCAGGATTAAAAACATACTCTTGCTGGGCGTAATAACCCGCACTATGTATTACATTTTGGGCGTTCTCAAAATTAACATCCAGACGTCCACGATCATCAAATTCTGGGTCAGCCGCAGTGTAAAGCTCAAGAGCGGACTCGGTCAAACCACCATTTTCTTGGTTGAGCAATTCTTGATTCAGTAAATGGGCCTTAAGTTGATAGTGTTTGTCAGGCGAAACGTAATACACAGTACCTCTAAAATCTCCGGTACTGGTCAATATATGTTGGTATTGTCCGAGTGAGCGTACCCCTTTATAGGCTAGGGAAATATTCAGGCCTTCAGAGATATTAGTTGTAAAAAATGCATCTAACTGCTGCCCTTGCACGAAGGCTGTTTTAAAGTATAATTCCGTAAGAGGTGTCGGTACCCGATAATAATTAATATCCGAGACACTCAATTGTGTTTCTTGGCGGGCTCCTGCAGCAAAGTTCGGAGCATAAGAAAATGATGGCAATTGAAGGCTCAATCTATTATGTGCTTGACCGACATTGGCAAAAGGGAGTAGTTCAAGATCGTTGCGTCTTAGATAATTAAACTTGTTGAGTTTGTGAATTCCTAGTGTGGTATCTAATGCGGTCGTGTCGCCCTTTAAACTGATGCGTTGATATAGCTTTATATTTGGCTTTTCCTCATTTTGACTGCGGAATTTACTGGGCACCCCAGCAGGTATTTGCGCCAGGATATTACTTGAAAAACTCAGCAGAAAAAGCAGAAAAAAATACCGACTCATGGAATCATTTTAAGGGGTAAAGTTACGTTATTTTGACAGGAATTGAGTACTTTATGCTCATGCTCAAACTCAAGATAAATTCGGGGCTTTTGGAATGCGGTACGGACGAAGCGGGCCGAGGCTGCCTCGCAGGTCCAGTGACTGCGGCGGCCTGTATCTTTCCCGATGATTTTGCGCATCCGCTACTCAATGACTCCAAACAACTGAGCCATAATCAGCGCGAACACCTACGTGAAGTCATAGAGTCTTCTGCATTGACTTGGGCCGTGGCTCATGTCAGCGAGTCGGAAATCGACAAAATGAATATACTTAATGCCTCAATTGAAGCGATGCATCGGGCGATAATGAAACTAAAGCCCGTTCCCGAATTTATCGCTGTAGATGGTAATCGATTCAAAGCGCTAAATGATATTTCTTTCGAGTGTGTGGTAAAAGGTGATGCAAAATATCTACACATTGCTGCCGCCTCAATACTGGCTAAAACTGAACGCGACCGCCATATGAAACGACTTGATCAAGAATACCCTCAATACGATTGGCGCAACAACAAGGGCTACCCCACAGCAAAGCATCGCGCTGCGATTGCCCAGTTTGGTGACACCCCTTTTCACCGAAAAAGCTTTCGTTTGCTGCCCAATCAATTGAAACTTTCCCTTTGACTCTCACTCTTTTTTTAATCGCTCGACCACCCCTCAAATAAGTCTATCAAAATGAATTATGGGTTTCCCAAAATAGTCCTTGAGAATTGAGCAATCCTTTCTATTTTTGTGTATGCCAAAAGCACTTCACTACCTCTACCTACTGATCATCATAGTCGTGATTGGATGCCAAAACGACCAAGAAAAAGCCTTTGAGCCTTGGCAACTCTTCAATGCACAAACGACCCATGTTTTGGCATTTAACAACACATCCATCGGATTGCAAAATCTCAAACAGCATTCAACGGTTAGTGGTATTTTTTCCTTCCCTAAAATGTCCGCATCCCTCGATAGTTTGAGTGCCCGTTTAGGTCGAGAAAGCCACAGTTATCTCTTTGTTCAATACAACGAAACCCCGGGTCAAAAAAAATATGAAATAACCGAATTCAGTTGGGTATTTCCTATAAATGACAGTATTCCTTTTGAAGCCGCAAACGAACTTATCTTTGGACAGGATACTGTTTTTATTTATTCAGAGAACCAATATCGCATCTACTCCAATAAAAATTCTTTGGGCCTTAAGGCTAACCTCTCTCAAAACAAAACCCTCAATGGACTAAAAACAATGATTCAGCTTAAAAAGGATAAACCACTGGTCATTGGACAAAAACTCAGTGCACTCGTGGGCAAAGTTTCCTTTAATTCAAGGAGCTGGGCAGTCTATGATCCTCAAGCCAGTAGTGGAGGGGCGTCCGCCCATGGAGTTCTTCTGGTGAAAGAAAGCGATTCACTATTATCTAAAAATCAATCCTTGGTTTTGGACCTAGGGCAAAAACCGAGCATTTTAAGGAGTCCCACGGTCATTCCTCTTACTGCAAAATCCAGCTCAAGCATAGTGCTCAACAATCCCCTGGCTTTAACGCTAAAAATGAAGGCTATTGATTCGGTATTTGTGGCGAGCCCTTTTTTGGAAACCATGGAGGAGGTAAGTTTGATTGAATTCAGCAGTGGCATGGCTTTGGTTCTGAAAAGCATGGATACCAACATGAGTCTTGGCAATATGGTCCAAAGCTGGACATCAGAAGATAGTTTTCGAGGTGTCGCGTTACAAGCGCTTAAGCCCGAGGATCTAAAAATTCAACCACTAGACCAAATTTTCACAGACATTCCTGAATTGACACATGGGTTTATCTGGGAGGAATACATTATTCTTTGCGCCAACTCAGAATTGGCAAAAGAATATATTATGCAATTGCAAAATAAAAATACTCTTGCCCGAAGTAGTGCATGGGTTGCAGCCCAGGAAGATATCGCTCGAGAAAGCAGTATTTTAGTGGCACGAGTTGATGCGCCCAATAAAAGTTTTGAAACCCTTCAACTGATTGAAGACAATGGCTTTGCCCATATCAATTATTCACTTCAATCAGGAAGTCAAAAAATAACTCAAGAAACAAAGGGCCCGTTATTGCGCAGCATTCAATTGAATGCCCCAATTTCCGGTCAACCACAATTTTTTAGCAACCATAAATCAGGAGGTAAAAACATAGTGGTTCAAGATGAAAATCATCGGCTGTATTTTATTGCTCCAAATGGTAAAACCCTTTGGTATCGCGACTTAATGGAACCCATTTTAGGGCCAATACAAGAAGTTGACTTATTGCGTAATGGCAAAAAGCAACTCGCCTTTGTCACCGCATCAAAATGGTATATAATCGATAGAAATGGCCGCGATGTGGCACCATTTCCAAAAAGCTTTAGAGACCCCATAACCCAACCACTGGCGATTTTTGATTACGACAACAACCGAAAATATCGTTTTGTGGTAATTCAAGATCGCTCTGTATTGATGTATGATGCTCAAGGCAAACGCGTTAAAGGGTTTACTTATGAAAAGGCCCCTGCAATAGTGAGCCACCCGCCCACGCACCTAAGAATAAACGGAAAAGACTATCTGCTCTTTTTACTAAAAAATGGACAACTTCAAATTTTAAGCCGTACTGGAAAGGTGCGCATCCCTGTTACTGAGCAATTCAACTTCAGTACTGAAGTGCCGGTAAAACACGAGGGTAAAATTGTATTTTGGACAGAAGATGGCAGTCAAATTCTCATCAGTGAAACTGGCGCCATAGTCAAACTCACCGCAAAATCTCCAGCTCAATATCGCGTGGTCTATCACGGAGCACACACCATTGAATTTGACGACCCCCTGTTGCGGATTGATCAACACCTTATCGAACTCCCCTTGGGCAATTATCTCGGACCACAAGTATTTAAATTTGGCAATAAACTACGAAGCGTTATGGTCGATAAAGACAGTCAAAATGTTTACGTGTACAACAGTGAAGGCCGACTTTTAAAAGACTTGCCCTTTTTTGGCAACTCAGCCGTAGACATGGCTGATATCAATTCTAATGGGCAACTCGAACTTATCGTTCAAGGGCAATCCAATGAGATTCTAATCTATAGTGTCAATTAAACTGATTGTATTTCTGCCTGAAAAAGATTCTGAAAATGATAACGCAATCTTTGGCTAACAGCCTGCTCATCTACCTGGGCCATTTTAAGTTCAACATGCATAGAGGTCACTGATTTTCCGCGAATTCCGCAAGGGATCATATGATCAAAGTACCCTAGGTCGGTATTGACATTCAAGGCGAATCCATGCATGGTAACCCAGCGACTCGCCCTAACACCCATAGCACATATTTTACGAGCAAAAGGGGTCCCGACATCTAACCACACACCGGTCTCCCCCGGAGATCGCTCAGATGCTATCCCATAATCAGCCAAGGTCAAAATAATCATTTCCTCGAGAAGTCGCAGATATTTATGGATATCGGTAAAGAAATTTTCTAAGTCCAAAATAGGATAACCCACAATTTGACCGGGGCCGTGATAGGTAATATCGCCACCGCGATTTATTTTAAAAAATTGTGCCCCAATAGAGGCTAATTTTTGCTCATCGATCAGCAGATTCTCAGGGTCTCCACTTTTTCCCAGCGTATATACATGGGGATGACGGACAAAAAGTAGATAATTATCGGTCGGGGTGGTCGTGTTGTTTCTTCGGTTGTCAATTTTAGTTTGAACTATTTCCTTGAAGAGCCCTTCCTGATAATCCCATGCCTGGGCATAGTCCATTAATCCGAGATCTTTCAATATAACTGATTTATTGACTTGCATGCTATCGGTTGGGATTATTAAGGATGATCAGTGCTGCAATAACGCCTGGCACCCAACCGCAAATGGTCAAAATACAGACAATGATAAAGGAGCCGCAACCCTTATCCATCACCGCCAATGGAGGAAATAACAAAGAGAGTAAGACACGCCAAAAACTCATAGCACAAAAATACAGCATATTTTCAATACGACTCCCCGGCCCAAACCGCGAATAATTAATTATTTTTGCGCCATATTTTGTCATCATGCAACGCACAGAACTTGAACTAATTCGCCTGGAAAAACTTAATCAATTACGCGCTTTGGGTATTGACCCTTATCCTGCAGCGCTATATCCGGTAGACATTACCGCCCAGGAAATAATAGAGCATTATCAAGATGGAAAGCCAGTGATTGTTGCGGGTCGATTGATGTCAAGGCGCATTCAAGGAAAGGCCTCTTTTGCCGAGTTACAGGACTCTAGTGGCAGAATTCAAGTCTATTTTAACAGAGATGAAATTTGCCCCGCAGAAGACAAAACCCTTTATAACGAGGTTTATAAAAAGCTTCTCGATATCGGCGATTTTATCGGAGTCAAAGGAACCCTATTCACAACCCAAGTGGGTGAAAAAACAATTCAAGTAGAGGAATTTACGGTACTTTCTAAAGCCATTAAACCTTTACCGCTTCCCAAAACAGATAGTGAAGGTAATATTCATGATGAATTTAATGACCCTGAACTTCGTTATCGCCAGCGCTATGCAGACCTTGTCGTTAATCCTCATGTAAAGGAGGTCTTTATCAAGAGGACCAGGCTCTTTAATGCCATGCGTGATTTTTTTAATGAACGGGGTTATTTTGAGGTTGAAACCCCCGTGCTTCAATCCATTCCTGGTGGCGCGGCCGCTCGCCCTTTCATAACCCATCATAACAGTTTGGATATTCCGCTTTACTTGCGCATTGCCAACGAGTTATATCTAAAGAGACTCATAGTGGGGGGCTTTGATGGGGTTTATGAATTTTCAAAGAACTTCCGAAATGAAGGCATGGATCGCACCCACAATCCAGAGTTTACCGCCATGGAAATCTATGTAGCTTACAAGGATTACCACTGGATGATGGAATTTTGCGAAGAACTTTTGGAGTACTGTGCCTTGCAAGTCAATGGCAGTACCAAAGCTCAATTTGGCCAGCATGAAATTGACTTTAAAGCCCCTTACCCCAGAGTCACGATGACAGACGCCATTAAAAAATATGCGGGTATAGACATCACCGGGGCAAGTGAAGAAACCCTGAGATCGGCTGCTCAATCACTTGGTATCGAAGTCAATGATACCATGGGTAAAGGAAAACTTATCGATGAAATCTTTGGAGCTAAATGTGAAGGTCAATTCATTCAGCCGACCTTTATTACGGACTATCCCAAAGAAATGAGTCCACTGACCAAAAGTCATAGAGATCAACCTGAGCTCACAGAACGATTTGAACTTATGGTATGTGGTAAAGAAATTGCCAATGCCTATAGCGAGCTCAATGACCCTATTGACCAGCGCGAACGATTTGAGGCGCAAGTGAAACTCGCAGATCGAGGAGATGATGAAGCCATGTACATTGACAACGATTTCCTGCGTGCTCTAGAATACGGTATGCCGCCCACCTCTGGGATGGGTATCGGTATGGATCGACTCATTATGTTTCTAACGAATAATCCCTCAATACAAGAGGTTTTGTTTTTCCCTCAAATGAAGCCCGAACGCAGTCAAATCAAAGTAGTGCTGAATGACGAGGAACAAGCCCTTTTGGATACCCTTAAAAATAAAGGCCCAATGGCCCTTTCTGCCCTTAAAGAAATCAGCGGCTTGAGCAATAAAAAATGGGATAAATCCATCAAGCAATTGACCAAAAACAAATTGGCCAAAGTGGAAAAAGACGATCAAGGACTCTGGATTTTACCTTTAGACTAGGATTGATTTGGGATGGATTAAAGGATAGGATGATAACAAAATATTGTGTAGATTAGCTTTATTAATTCACAGATCCTATGAAAACCTACCTAAAAGCCCTAAGCACATTTTGTCTATTCCTCGGTCTATTGACCACCCCACTTTACGGTCAGCAATTAAAGCAAGACAATAGCCGCCCGGATGAAGCCGCGAAGATAGAAGTAAATCAAATGTCTCAGTCTTTGAATTTAGACGGTTCTCAGCAAAGAGCTTTGTTTCGCGCTCTAGTCTCCGAGGCTACTCGCTCGGGACAAACGCCACAAGTACTCTTAGGAAAGGCAGCAAGCGATCAGAATCAGGCATTTGCGCAGAACTTAAAGTCAATCTTGACTCCAGAGCAATACCGAAAGTGGAAAAATCCAAATAAAAAGTAGTTAGCGAGGAATACGTAATTGCTGACCGATTGACAAATCGATGGACTGTAATTTATTATGCTCCATGATTTGGTCCACAGTGAGGCCAAATCGCTTTGACAAACTATATAGTGTATCCCCTGCGACGACGACATAGATTCGGTTTTTACCCTTAATCGCTCGCTCATTTTTTAAATCACTTGGTTCTTGTTGATCACCTGACTCTGCCTGCGCTGCACTGGCACCACCTTCGTCGTATTGCCATAAATCAAAGCGCTCTATAAGGCTAATGAGTTTGTCCGGATATTTTGGATCAGTGGCATAACCTGCCTTTTTTAATCCTTTTGCCCATCCGGTATAGTCTGATATATCAAGCTCAAACAAATCCGCATAGCGTGAACGTTGGGTTAAAAAAAGTGAATGATCCCGATAAGAATATTTTACATCTGTATACTTGCGAAAACACTCCCCTAATTCATCATCGTCGTGATACACGCGTTCTCCTGTCCAAGTCGAATGACATTTGATACCAAAGTGATTGTTTGCTGTTAGGGCCAAAGTACCGTTTCCTGATCCACTCTCCAAAATACCCTGGGCCAGTGTGATACTTGCTGGAATTTTATAAAGCCGCATTTCATCGATGGCTATAGGGGCAAAGGTTTGAATATACCACTGCATGCGCTGTTCCGAGGTCATCGATTGTATCTCTTGAGTGGGGTTGGTATTTTCTCCAGCTCCATCATTATCGGCCTTTGGCACAAGGCGTTCTGCAACTACAGGCTTAGATTTCTGTTTGCGTAAACCAGTTTTTTTGGCACCACATGAAGACATCAAAATTAAAGCCGTTAGTCCAAATATTATAATTGATGACTTGATTTTCATAAACAGTATTTTTTTTTTATTAAATTATTTTAATCAAATCTTTATTTGAATGATTAAACCCGGGAATTCCTTGGAGGCCTCCCGTATGAATCACCAAGATTTCATCCGATTTGATACTTGGTTTTTTCATGAGTAAATCCATTAATCCATACATCATTTTGCCTGTGTAAATGGGATCCAAAGGAATACCAGTACGGACCTTAAAATTATTAATAAATTCTATCAATTCATTATTGGCTTTGGCATATCCGCCAAAATGATATTCATCGAAAACCCTTCGTGAAATCCCTTGGCCATATTGCCTTAATTGACTTTCAAAATCAATGCCCTTTAAAGCTGAAAAACCCCATATTTGTTGGCCGTTATTAGCCCCGCTGAGCAATCCCGCCATAGTCCCCCCAGTGCCTACAGGGGTGCACAAAATCTTAAACTTTTTTGGCAGCAAACAGGCCATTTTGGCCACACCCTCAATCGCTACTTCATTGCTCCCTCCTTCAGGAATAATGATACATGGTGCAAAACGCGCTTGTAATTGGCTTAGATAATCAGGTTCGTGTCGGTTTTTATATTCTGTTCTACTGATAAAAAGCAAGTTCATGCCACAATCTGTGGCCTTTCGCAATGTTGGGTTATTTTGGAAATTTGACATCAATTCTCCTCCTCGTATTATACCAACAGTATCAAATCCAAATCTTTTCCCGGCAGCTGCCGTTGCCGCTATGTGATTGGAAAAAGCCCCCCCGAAGGTTACAATACGCTTAATTCCTGCCTGTGCTGCTACTTTTAAGTTAGGCAATAATTTTCTGAGTTTATTGCCAGAGGCTTCCTCTAAGAGGGTGTCTTCTCTTAATAAGTATAATGATCGTTCAGACATCCCGAATAGCCCTAGGTCTATCCTGTTAATTTTGGATTGTAAGTTCAGGCATTGGTCTAACTCGAAAATTGTAGTATTAGAATCGCTCATATGTTAATGTAAAGATTAATTTATTAATCCTTACTTAATTCAAAAATAAGTGTGAAAACCAGTAACTAAGTCTACTTCCCATGTTAATAATACATTGCAGGCAATCAACCAAGTTGGTTGACTTAGGCTTTCGGAGGTAGTCCGAATGGGCAACTGATTCTTAAAAGGTTTTTTAGTTTGCGGCATTAAAATGGTATTTTTGCCTGTGCATTTTCCTAAAAAACATATTCCTGTAGAAGATGGAGATTTTTATCTCACCCCTGAGGGATATCGTTGTTTTACGGAGCAATATCATCTTAAGAGGGGTTACTGCTGTGATAGTAATTGCCGTCACTGTCCTTACAAGGGGAATGCCAAAACCTAAAAACACAACTTATGACCTTTCAAGAGGAAATAATTCAAGGCATACCAGAGGTTTTACCTCAGCCGAAACCTTATGACCCTCAAGTCAATCACGCACCAAAGAGAAAATCAATACTTACGCCCGAACAAGAGCAATTGGCCCTGCGTAATGCCTTACGCTATTTTCCAGCCAAGGATCACGAAATACTGCTGTCTGAATTCAAACAAGAGTTAAAGGACTACGGCCGTATCTATATGTATCGATTACGCCCAGAGCACGCAATATTCGCGCGCCCTATAGAGGAATATCCAGGTCAGAGTCAGCAAGCCAAGGCGATAATGCTTATGATTCAGAATAATTTGGATCATGCCGTAGCCCAACACCCACATGAGCTAATTACTTATGGGGGTAATGGTGCTGTTTTCCAGAACTGGGCACAATATCGTCTGACCATGAAATATTTATCGCAAATGAACGACGATCAAACTCTGGTGATGTACAGCGGTCATCCTATGGGTTTATTTCCTTCTGGTCCTCATGCTCCCCGGGTAGTGGTGACTAATGGCATGATGATCCCGAATTATTCTAAACCGGATCATTGGGAGCGATTTAATGCATTAGGAGTATCTCAATACGGTCAGATGACTGCCGGGAGTTATATGTATATTGGCCCACAAGGCATCGTTCATGGCACTACCATTACCGTATTGAATGCCTTTAGGAAGTTAGGAAAATCACCCCAAGGGGGATTATTTGTCACCTCTGGTTTAGGGGGAATGAGCGGGGCTCAGCCTAAAGCAGGTAATATAGCAGGTTGTGTCACCGTATGTGCTGAAGTGAATGGTAAAGCCATAGAAACGCGTCACCGTCAAGGCTGGGTAGACCTAGTGTTTGAAGACCTTTCTGCCCTTACCGAAAAAGTACGCTGGGCATTAAAGGAGAAAATCGCCCTTTCATTGGCTTTTCACGGTAATATAGTTTCTGTTTGGGAACACTTTGAAAAAGAACAGATTAAAGTCGATATTGGGAGTGATCAAACTTCATTACACAATCCCTGGGCTGGGGGGTACTATCCTGTATCGTTGAATTTTGAGCAGGCTAATGAAATGATGGCCAATGATCCTGACAAGTTTAAAGTACATGTTCAAAACAGCCTAATACGTCATGCTGAACTGATCAATAAACACACTGAAAATGGCACGTATTTCTTTGATTACGGCAATGCATTTTTATTAGAAGCCTCTCGAGCAGGAGGTGATGTATTAAAAGAGGGTAGTATTGAAGAATTCAAATACCCGAGCTATGTTCAAGACATCATGGGGCCTATGTGTTTTGACTATGGGTTTGGCCCTTTCCGCTGGGTCTGTGCCTCCGGGGACCCTGAGGATTTAACAAAAACTGACGCGATTGCTTGCGGAGTTTTGGAACAACTCATGACTCAGGCCCCAGAAGAAATCAAACAACAGATGGCCGATAATATTCAATGGATTAAAGGGGCTCAAAAAAATGCTTTGGTGGTCGGCTCCCAGGCACGTATCCTGTATGCAGACAGTGATGGACGCATCGCTATTGCCCGGGCCTTTAACAAGGCGATTGCCCAGGGTGATCTTGGTCCAGTAATTTTAGGGCGTGATCATCATGATGTATCGGGTACAGACTCACCCTATCGAGAAACCTCAAACATTTATGACGGCAGCAGATTCACTGCAGATATGGCCATTCACAACGTTATCGGAGATTCATTCCGCGGGGCCACCTGGGTCAGTATACACAATGGCGGTGGCGTAGGCTGGGGCGAGGTGATCAATGGTGGTTTCGGTATGGTTCTTGATGGATCAAAACAGGCAGAACAAAAATTGAGTTCTATGCTCTTTTGGGATGTCAACAACGGGATCGCAAGACGCAGTTGGGCCAGAAACGATGAAGCTATTTTTGCTATAAAAAGGGCCATGGCCCAAGAGCCGAATCTGAAGGTGACTTTGCCAAATCTGGTTGATGACCGTCTATTTGAGGGCGATTAAGGAAAAGATTTTATTTTCTGTGTTTAAATTAAAGTCCAATAATCTTAAAACCAATATTATGAAGATTCGTTTATTGCTTATCAGTTTGGGCCTTGTGCTTACAGGATGCAGTTCTGTGCGCGTCGCTGTGGACTACGACACTGCTGTTTCTTTCGATCAATACACAAGTTTTGCTTTTTTTAAACCCTCGGTAGATAAAATGGAGGTGAGTGATTTGGACAAAAAGAGAATCCTGCACGCCATTGATAATAATCTCACGGCAAAAGGATTCACTAAATCCCAAGAGGCAGGACTGTTAGTCCATGTTTTTACCAAAGAGGAAAAAGAGGTCGATATTTTTCAAAACAACTTCAGCTGGGGCTGGGGCTCGGGTTGGTCTCCATGGTGGAATGATGGTTTCTTTGGTCCTAGCGTTAGCACGCGCACCGAAGGTCAACTTTATATCAATTTAGTGGATGCCCAAACAAATCAACTTATTTGGCAAGGTAAAGGCACCGCACAACTTTACCCCAATGAAAAGGTTGAGAAAAAACAGGCCCGTATTCAAAAAATTGTCGATAAAATTTTGGAGCACTACCCTCCCGGGGCCGAGGAATAAGCTCGCTCATTTAAAAAAATCGTGCAAACATCTGTCCAGATACTTATTTCTTGATGAGCCTAAAAACTTTAGCCTCATTGTTTTGCGTGACCTTTAGGCAGTAGAGTCCATCAACCCATTGACTCACATCATATTGTTCGAGCTCAGAGAATTCAATGTGGCTTAAAATCTTTTGGCCTAAGGCATTAAAAACCTCTACATTCAAAGGCTCTGTTCCTATCATTGAAACCATAATTTGATGAGAAAAAGGGTTTATAAAGGTCAAATCAATCGCTGAGTCCAAATCATTTTGACTGAGCACTACCTCACCATCGACGATATTCTGGGCATATACCTTCGCAGGACCAGATTTTTGCTCTACAAATAAGGCAACACTTTGGTTACCAATCATACGTGTATGATGGATTCGGCCCTTATTGGCCTGAAAAGTGGCCACATCTTTGAGCCCCTCAGGCCATACCGTTTGACCAGCTTGGTCCAAATAAGTCGCTCGAAGCACAGTAGGTGAAGCCCCATTATCTATACCCTCCTTGATGAGCAATATGGGTCCTTGCTCGGCAATATTCATACCACCAACAGGTACAGATTCAGAACCAACTGGATATAATTCAAAAGCACTTTCACCAAAGAGTCGATCCCCTGTAATTCGATCAAATTTTTGTAAATAAGTCCCCTTAGCACTTTGCGATGTATTGGTGTAGGTACTGCTCATCCAAACCACTCCACTACCCTCTTTATAGGCCATATAAGGGCCCATTTCATAAAAGGACTGAGTAGTATCAAATGACGAGCCATTAACCCCCCACGGCATGGTACCATCTGGAGCTATGCATTGTAAAAAAGTATCGAAACGGCTTCCCGACGAAGCAAAGTAGCCCATATACACCTTATCGTCTATAATTATACCCTGATAATCTCTATTAAATGCTGTTGCTTGATCGCTAATTTGAACTGGAGCAGTCCAAACTGGAGCTCCACTTGCATCGAAGCGCTGGGCGTGTAAAAATGAATTAATTCCCGTGAGAACTTTGTGAAATATAACAATGTATTCGCCGTCAGCCAATTCAAACATATTGCCCACCACTGTATTGTTTGATCCTAGGGTAACAGACTGCGGTGCTCCCCATACGGCTTGACCAGAAGGATCATATTGCTGTATTTGTGCCACGCCTGAAGACGGCCACCAAGACACTAAAACATTACCTTGAGCAAGTGGTAAAATCTTCACAGCATATCCACTGCCCAATGAAAGCCCTAATGGACCCCATAAACGATTCCCTTGAAGGTCCATTTTAAAAGCAAAGGCCGGTTCACCGCCCCCTGTACCCGTGACACCGATGTATAAATTATCCAAGGCATCAACCTCAATATTCCACAGTACGGTAAAGGTACTCATGGGTAAGTCATCACTGACCAATACACCCTCATCACCGAGCATCTTCTCACCAGCCGGGTTCAATACCTGTAATCTTAATTCATAATTTTCTGGCGCGCCCACACTGTGCCAGAATACTATAAAGGTAGATCCATCTGAAGCACCGATAGCCTTCATGTCATCACTCGATAGGGTCGACACCAAGGTATTGGCCTCAGTATCTGTTGTCCATTGTGCAATAGCGGTCATACTCCAGACCATTAAAGCGATAAAAAGGAATTGTTTCATTATTGATTGGATTGTTTGTAGGGAGCGAGTTGTGATTTTGTTTCTGGACTTAATACGAGGCGCCCGCTCATGGCCGCGCGCTCAAAGAGCAATTCATCCCAATGTTCAGTTCCCTCCCATAAAACCGATTTCAAGGCATACATTGCTTCGACATTGTATTGTGAAAGATCGTTGCAGAGATCATTTAAAGAATTGTCCATTGATTTAATCGAATCAAACACTTGAGTATATAAGCCTTTGGATTCTGCCCACCGCGCTGACCTAAAGCCCTGTGCGTCGATAGACAAAGCACTAAGTCCTGCCACCCCAATTTTCCGAACAACTGCCGGTGCAATAACAAAAGGACCAATTCCAATGGTGAGTTCACTCAATTTTACACCAGCGGTCTCCATAGCTAATGCATAATCTGCGGCGGCAATTATTCCTACGCCACCGCCAACAGCTTTGCCTTGAACGCGAGCAATAATCAATTTTTTACAACGACGCATGGCATTTATAACCTGGGCAAAGCCACTAAAAAACACCTTGCCTTGGGCTTCGTTTTCTATAGCAATTAACTCTTGAAAACTAGCACCTGCACAAAAACTACGCTCACCAAAACTGCGGATTACCACCACTTTTACCCCAACATCTTCTGAAGCGGCATCAATCGCTTCCACTAACTTGTCCAATAAATAAGCAGGGAGGCTGTTGTGTGCCGGATGACCAAACTCAATAGTCATCACTGCATTTTGGCGGTGGCTTAGCACATGGCCTTTGTCACTCATTGTATGATCCATAAGTTATCGTCTGCTGATGTTAATAAAATCGGTTAGACTTATGCAAGATACTAAAAATAGTGCCCAAGATATTTCTCCAGGGTCTCATCCAATGAAACTTAGGTCCGTTATGCTAAAGGTCATATTTTATGACAAACATAATGATGCGAGGTAATACCACATATTGACTGGTACTGTTGAATTGTTCTGTAAAACTATCCGTATTGGTGGCCTGATTATTAGTCAGGTTAGTCCCCTGAAGTGAAAACTCCCAATGACTGTCCTGCTTTTGAAAATAAAGGGTGCTGTTTAAAAAAGAATAATTGTTTTGTACAGTATTTTGCTCATTTCGGTAGTCATAAAAATCCCAATTCATGGTCCAATAAAAAGACTTCCAGAAATTCACATCTAACGAGAAGAAGGGTCTTTGGGTAAAAAACAACTGATCAACCCGGCCGTTGTTATACTGGTTTCTGGTCCAATTATAACCTACCTCAAAGTTTGGCCAATCCTGAAAGCTACTTCGGGCACTTAGGCGATAATTTTGTGTAAAACTCTGACTCTCTTGCAAGGCCTCATTCACTCGTGAAAAGAGCTCACTATAACTCACCGTGGCATTCAGGCGATATTCAATTTTGCTAATGCGCTTGCTAATGCGCCCTGAGGCCGCATAGATATGATCTGGATTGTCTGGGTCAAAATTCTCTGGCTGAGTGACCTGATTAATGGCCACCAAAGTGGTATTATTTTTTATACCCTTGGTGCGTTTGGTATAACTAAAAGAGCCATTGATATTGGTATAATTAAATAAGTTATAACTGAAATAATTCAACCGAAACGACTCCGATAAGGCGTTGCCTAAATAACGATTTCCAGCGAAAAGACGATTGTAGTTGTTAAAAACATAAGCTTGCGCTAAATTATTGACGTCGGTGTATTCGGCCGTTTTACTATAATTAAAACGTAAATTCTCGCTGTTTTTTATGTCCCAAAGAGCAAAGAAATCTGGCAAGAGCAATAACTGATCTTGACGCTCCGTGCTGCCCTGCTGGGTATTTGAAAGCGCATATTGATGTAGGATTAAGCCAGGAGAAAAAGTAAAATCGCCCCTTTTAATTTTATAATGGACCCCGAGAAAAACATCATTAAAATTATATTTCACTTGATTTATAAGCGATGTGCTTTGGCCATCCACTGGGAGAGTTTCCTCAAGTAAAATTGAGTTACCCGCTAATCCCTCAAAAATTCTCGAATCAAATTCCTGCGTGCTCAATGTCGCCCCAAGGGTGAGATTCAAATGACTGGTTTTATTCAGGATACGATAATAATCAACCTTGCCATCGATTTTGTCAGTTTGTATTTCTTTAGTTTGACTCAGATCAAAGCGCCCCTGTTGCTGACTTACAGGCAATATTCCTGCAAATGGCAGTAAATCAGTAACGGCATTGTAAAACGGATCTTCTGTTTGCAGCATATGCTGCAATTGCCCAGCAAAAATATCGTTGTCCGACGCCGTATAATAAGCGTTTATATTTTGTTGTAATGAGGCAGGACGGTTCTCTTTACGCTCTGCGATGTCATTAGTCTGATCAGCGAAGGCGGAAAATGTAAGGTCCTCTTGGCGCTGATCTGAGGCTTTGAGCAATAGGTCATAATCGACCTGCAAACTGGCATCAGGTTTGTAAATCCCACTGAATTTGAGCATACCTAATTGATTGTTTTGCTCAGAGCGGACCTGGGTTTGTTCGGTTATCCCTGAAAGAATAAATTGGTTTATAGTGTTGGAGATAATAGACGTCCTATTTTCTGAGGCAATACCAAAGCCACTCAAATCTAGTGTCGGGCTAAATCCGTAGCTAAAATTAGCGGCGGCGAACTTGGTGCCGATCGCGGCAGCGCGATTGTTTTGTGCTACAGCAAATCCCAAATCACTTTCGCGTATGTTAAATTGGGTACCCCCACTGCTATTGAAATTTCTGAAGCCGCCTGTAAAATTGAAATAGTCTCGCCAAGTAAACGGTACCTCGCCGATATCATTCAAATCTGTAATGACGTTTAAGCTGAACTCGGGATGATAATAAAACAACTTTGGATGCACTAAATAACGAGGGTCTATATCCGCATCAACACCACTTCCCGCCGTAACCTCCCCAAACCAAAAGTTCTTTTTGCCTTCTTTTAATTTAATATTAATCGCCACATTGTCTTGGTTGTTAGTGACTCCACGCATTTGTCCGACCTCGCTAAAATTCCGCAGCACCTCAACTTTATCGATAGCATTAGCCGGAATATTTTTTGTGGCCAATTTAGAATCACCGTCAAAAAAATCTTTGCCCTCAACCATGACTTTTCGAACCGTCTTCCCCTCAACTTGAATTTCTCCATCATCGTTAACCTCTACACCCGGTAAGTTTTCTAACACATCGCCTAGTTTTTTCTCATTACCGGTGTTAAAAGAATCGGCATTATAGACTATGGTATCCCCTTTGACCGTTACGGGCATCTCATATACAATCTCCACACCATCGAGCTGGGATGCCTCGGCTTTGAGCAAAAAATCTATATTGAGATCGCTACTGCCCTGCCCCACAGTTAATTCTTTCTCTTGGGTTTCATAACCGAGAAAGCTGGCTCGAAGCACATAAGTCTCCCCAGCGCTCAGTGAAAGAGCGAAACGCCCCTCGTTGTTGGTTATGGAGTATCCAGCGAGATTGCCCGACTCAGGATAAGTGGCAATTACATTAGCAAATCCCAAAGGGGCAATACTATCAATTACGGTTCCGCGCACTTCAACCTCTTGACCTTGTAGATTGGACCAGGCCATCACGAGTAAAATAAGACCCCATATACTTTTAAATAAAGCATTAGGACTGGAGTTTTTCGCTCCATGTCCAATGAAACGCTTGAGAACTTTTGAATTGCTACTTTGACTCATAGTGTGTGCCTTATTATGACATCATGGTTTAGTTTCTGCTCCACTAAAGGGCTTGTCACAAATTGGATTCGTAGGCCCCTTAATTATTCTCCACGACCCCGACGTCCAGAACGATTACGCCAGTTATCGCGCATTTCTTGGGTCTTCTCTTTGACTATGGTTTCAAATTCCTCTTGGTTAACTAGTGTGCCTTTGTCCGGCTCAGTGATCGCATGAAGATCTTTGGGATTCATGACAATTTTTGAACATAATAAGGTCGTGCGATCAGCATTGAGTTCAAGAATAAGTCCCGGTAGTCCGGCATACTCACCTGGACCATGACCTACGGGTATTTGTGGGGTGAACCAGGCCGTCACTTCAATGGTTTTAGGTAACTCAATTTCGTCCAAAGGATCTGTTTTTACGCTATCGACGTTTTGCTGTTTTTTATCATTGGTCTCTTTTTGAGTACGGCGATTACCCCGGCGCATCATGCTAAAATCATTGGCTTTAACTTGCTTTATAGCGCGCGCTTTGATGGCCATATAAGCGCCAATCATTTTGGTTTCATTAGTCACTTCCCATTTTAGTGCCGGTATTTTATCCTTAATCAAAAAAGATTTTCCAAAGAAATCATGGGTTTGAATCAAAGCACCCTCCTGCAGGTTTTTGTATTCGATTCCCGGCGCGGCACTGGCCATCATCATACCCCAACCGCGTCCTTGAGTTTCAACATCTAGTGAGGCCTCTTCTTCGTAGATCGACTCACTGCCACTGAAAGTCAGGATATAGGTTTTTTCTAAAAAAGACTTCATGCGGGCCATGATTTGCTTTTTCATGTCCTCACTCATCCCCTCACCGCCGAAATTATCTAAATCAACCGTGGTCTTGGATTGATAAAAAGCTTGTCCCGAAAAATTCTGAGCCTGCAGTCCCAAACTCAGTAAAGCGACAAATAGAAAGAGGTGTTTTTTCATTATAGTGATATTTTTATGGTTTTGAACTATCAATCAATTTTCTGAAACATTAGGACTCCCTCTCGAGGTAAAGGTTTAATGGTGATTGATGATTCACAGGGCAAATTCTTAATTAATTCCGGTACCGAATTTAATTAAATTAACTTACCCCTCTTGTTAATTCTCTGCCAATAAAGCAGTTTTAGTTTTGTAACTTGTCCTCACTTATTTCCCTTAACTCGATGAGATTAATATTGGTTTGGACAATAGTTATGAGCATTTCCATCGCTCATGGGCAATCAGATGATCAAAATTTGGGTATATCACTCAATTCAGACCAGCAAATTACCATGACGGGGGTAGATCGTTTTATAGGTTATGATATCTACAATCAATTGTATTGGGTGAATAAAAGTACCCTATACAAGAGTGGCTCCCTGGGGAATTTTGAATTTCAAGAGCTTATGCTCGGTCCCATTACCCATCTTGACCTACAAAATCCATTAACGGTATTGGTCTTTTACCGCGAGACCAATACTTTGGTTTTTTTAGATAACCGACTCAACGAAAAAAAGCGCATTGATTTTAATTTAATCTATGAATTCCCTCAAGTCCAATGGGCTTTTAATGCAGGAAGCAATCGTTTGTGGCTCATGGATCAAAACAGTCAAAGCCTTTGGATTTATGATACCCAAAAAATGCAGCCTGTTTTTCAGAGTCCTCCACTACTTAATGTCGAAGCCTTAAAATGTCGCTTTAACGATTGTATCGCCCAGACCCCCCAAGAACTGATCCATTTGAGTCTCTATGCCACTATTACTAAAAAGCAGCCTTTTGATCATGGCCCTCTATTAGATTATAATGATGAATTCGTAATTATTTATCGGGAAAACACCTTATTTGACATGAAGTCCAATCAAGGGTTGAATTTCCCCGAAATACGGCCAGAAAATCAGATTAACGACTTGCAGCTAACCCAAGATTTCCTGTATATTTACGACAGTAACGTTATCAGACGTTTCCCCTTAAAATCAATTAAACAGTAAATGCGATGCATGTTGCAGTAGCGGGAAATATTGGCTCAGGCAAAACCACTTTAACGGGCTTATTGTCCAAACACTACAAGTGGAAAGCTCATTATGAAGAGGTTGAGCAAAATCCCTATTTGGATGACTTCTATAACCAAATGGAGCGCTGGTCGTTTAACCTGCAGATTTACTTTTTGAATAGTCGTTTTCGTCAAATTCTGGACATCCGTGAGAACGGAAAAGACGTGATTCAAGATCGCACTATTTATGAGGACGCTCATATTTTTGCGCCAAACTTACATGCGATGGGACTGATGACGAATCGTGATTTTGAAAATTACCGTTCGCTATTTGACCTGATGGAAAGTGTTACCAAAGGACCGGATCTTTTGATTTATCTCAGAAGCTCAATTCCAAATTTGGTCAAGCAAATCCACAAACGTGGCCGTGAATATGAAAACTCCATCAGTATTGACTACCTCAGCCGATTAAACGAGCGTTACGAGGCTTGGATTCACCATTATGACAAAGGGAATCTACTGATAATCGATGTGGATGATTTAAATTTTGTGGACAATCAAGAAGACCTCGGTATTGTCATTAATAAGATTGATGCCGAACTCCACGGACTTTTTTAAAGGTCAATTCATTACTGCTGGCCATCACCGCCATTAAAAAACAGTACAGAAGTTTGCTGATAACAACCAAATGTAAAGGGCGCTAAGCTTTTTGAAATCTATATGTTTATAATAATGAGAGTGTGGCAATAAAGCATAAAAAAACCGGCGCCTTGCGCCGGTTTTTTGTTTCTATTAAGAGTGTGGATTACTCCTGCTCTATCTCAACTTCGATGACTTTTTCACCGTCAACTTCGTCGATTTTAATTTTCATAGCCTCTAGAGCCTCAACCTCAGCAAGTACCTCTTCTTTAGTCCCTTTAAAGACCTGAACGGTTTCCTGAAGTTCTCCATTGACATCGGTAGTTGTCGTTACAGTGGCTTTGAAGACATCGCCTTCTTGCTCCATAATTACCGTCACTTTTTGCTCCTTTTGAACAGCCACTTCACCAAGCTCGGTGACAGTACCATCTTCAGAAACAAATACCATAGCATGGGCCTCTGTCGCACCACCTTCCTGATGTCCTCCAAGAATCGGGGCAATCACAAGACCTACTAAACAAGTTAACTTGATCAATATATTCATAGATGGTCCTGAGGTGTCTTTAAATGGATCTCCCACAGTATCACCAGTAACGGCTGCTTTATGCGCATCACTACCTTTGTAGGTCATTTCTCCATTGATTTCAACACCAGCCTCAAATGATTTCTTGGCGTTATCCCAGGCACCACCAGCGTTGTTTTGGAAAATAGCCCACATTACCCCACTCACACATACACCTGCCATGTAGCCTCCTAATGGCTCAGCACCAAAAAAGACTCCAACAACAATCGGGGTTACGATAGTCAACAGACCAGGCAATAACATTTCCTTAAGGGCGGCCTTCGTAGAAATCTCCACACATTTTCCGTATTCTGGGGTCCCAGTGCCTTCCATAATTCCTGGTATTTCACGGAACTGACGACGTACCTCTTGTACCATTTCCATGGCTGCTTTACCCACAGACTTCATGGCCATAGCCGAGAATACAACAGGAATCATACCTCCCACAAAAAGTGCTGCTAAAACATCAGCTTTAAAAATGTTGATACCATCGATACCCGTGAAGGTTACGTAAGCAGCAAACAAGGCTAAAGCCGTAAGCGCCGCAGAAGCGATCGCAAAACCTTTACCTACGGCAGCAGTAGTATTTCCTACTGAGTCAAGGATGTCGGTGCGCTCGCGCACATGATCTTCGAGTTCGCTCATTTCAGCCACTCCTCCTGCGTTATCCGCAATAGGACCAAAGGCATCGATAGCCAGCTGCATCGCAGTTGTAGCCATCATGGCAGAGGCGGCAAGGGCAACCCCGTAGAACCCGGCAAGCTCGTATGAGCCATAAATCGCAGCGGCAAACAAAAGTACACTCCAAAACGTGGACTTCATCCCGACGGCCAAACCAGCGATAATATTGGTTGCGGCTCCAGTCGATGAATTTTGAACGATATCCATTACCGGCTTTTTACCTAAACTAGTGAAGTAAGCCGTGACATAAGAAATAAGCGCCCCTACTGCAAGACCAATACAGGCTGAGTAGAATACGTTAAGTGATGAAATCTCTTTATAGCCCTCACCGAAGAATTTCATGCTCATGGTCTGAGGCAACATCCAATCGATCAGGAAATAACTCGCAATCAAGGTCAAAATGATTGCAGCCCAGTTTCCAGTATCTAATGCTTTTTGAACTTGAGCTTCCTTAGCTGAATTATCTTTAATGCTCACAAGGAAGGTTCCTAAAATTGAAGCCAATATGCCAACGCCGGCAATCACCAAGGGCAATAAAATTGGCCCCATACCTGAGAAGGCCTCAGTAACCACCCCATTGGCGGCCATGTCACGGATGATGTAGTTACCCAGTACCATAGAGGCCAAAACCGTAGCAACGTATGAACCAAATAAATCTGCACCCATACCAGCAACATCCCCAACGTTATCCCCAACGTTATCAGCAATTGTAGCTGGGTTACGTGGATCATCTTCTGGGATTCCTGCCTCAACTTTACCCACTAAGTCGGCACCAACATCGGCTGCCTTAGTGTAGATACCACCCCCAACACGAGCAAATAAAGCAATACTTTCTGCCCCTAAGGAGAAGCCTGCAAGGGCTTCGAGAACGATGGTCATTTCATTATAGAAATCGCCACCTTCGGTTAGAAACTGGCCCATGAAGAACATAAAAAACAAACTCAAACCTAGGACCGCTAAACCAGCAACACCAAGACCCATTACCGTACCGCCACCAAAAGAAACTTTCAGGGCTTGTGGCAAACTCGTCTTGGCTGCTTCTGCAGTTCTGGCATTCGCTTCAGTCGCAACACGCATTCCGATATTCCCCGCCAAAGCAGAAAAGATAGCACCAAAAATAAAGGCAGGAACGATCATCCAGCTTGTGGTTTCTACCATAGTCGAAATTAAAAACAAAAGCGAAGCAGCAACTACTGCGAAGATTACAAGCAGTCTGTATTCTGCATTAAGAAAAGCCAAAGCCCCTTCTTTAATGCTCTTGGAAATACTTTGCATGCGCTCACTTCCTGCGGCCTGTTTTTTGACCCAATTCATTTTGACCATCATAAACAACAGTCCTAAGACAGACAGTGCTACAGGGACGTAAATAATGTTTTGTTCTAGCATAATTGATTATTTAGTAGGTTTTTATTGCAAATTTTTGCGGTTGCAAAAGTAGTAAAATAGATCGGTAATCCAATTTGATGAATAAAGCGAAATCTAAGCCGTACGATACATGACTTTTTTCACTGCAGCGATAACATCCTCTTTATTAGGAAGCCATTCAGCAAAAAGCGCTGGTGAATAAGGTGCTGGTGTGTCGGCGGTGTTGATTTTTACAATAGGTGCGTCGAGATAGTCAAAGGCTTGAGCTTGGACCTGATAAGTAATTTCTGTGGCCACATTGCCAAAAGGCCATGCTTCTTCTAAGATGACCAATCGATTGGTTTTTTTGACACTGTCTAAAATGGTTTTATGATCCATTGGGCGCACAGTGCGCAAATCGATGATTTCACATTCTATACCTTCACTGGCCAAGACTTCAGCCGCAGCATAAGCTTCTTTGATGATTTTACCAAAAGACACAATGGTCACATCGGACCCCTTGCGCTTAATCTCAGCAACACCAAGAGGAATTAAGTATTCCCCCTCCGGCACTTCACCTTTATCGCCATACATCTGCTCACTCTCCATAAAGATTACAGGATCGTCATCTCTAATAGCGCTTTTGAGTAGTCCTTTGGCATCCGCTGGATTACTCGGTACCACAACTTTTAGACCAGGGGTATTGGCAAACCAACTTTCAAAGGCCTGAGAGTGCGTTGCCGCCAACTGACCTGCTGAGGCTGTTGGGCCGCGAAAAACTATGGGGCAATTAAATTGTCCGCCACTCATTTGACGAATTTTTGCCGCGTTGTTAATGATCTGATCGATACCGACCAAAGAAAAATTAAAAGTCATGAATTCGACAATCGGGCGATTACCGTTCATTGCAGATCCTGTAGCTATTCCCGCAAAACCCAATTCCGATATTGGGGTGTCGATGACTCGCTTGGGACCAAACTCATCCAACATACCCTTACTGGCTTTGTAAGCCCCGTTGTATTCGGCGACTTCTTCACCCATCAAATAAATGCTCTCGTCGCGACGCATTTCTTCACTCATCGCCTCGCAAATCGCTTCTCTAAACTGAATCGTTTTCATGATTTTTAATGTCTGTTAGACCCTATTTTTTTTTAGGCAAGGCAAAAATAATACTATTTGAAAAGTTTGCTTGATTTTTTGTCATAATTCTATAAATTTATTATGCATGCATAGCAAAATTGACCGGATTATTGTATCTTCGTTACCTCAAAATAACGACTTAAAAACCGCCCTTTACCCATGAAAATACTCGTGTGTATCAGTCACGTTCCCGACACGACTTCTAAAATTAACTTTAACGCAGATCAGACCGAATTTGACACCAATGGTGTACAATACGTAATCAATCCAAATGACGAATTTGGCCTCACCCGCGCCCTTTGGTTCAAAGAAAAACAAGGCGCCGCGGTGCATGTGGTCAATGTCGGTGGTTCTGAAACTGAACCCACCCTGCGCAAGGCACTAGCCATAGGAGCCGATGAGGCCATTCGCGTGGATCAACCCGCTACAGATGGCTACAGCGTGGCTCAAGCACTTGCTCAGGTAGTAAAAGAGGGTCAATACGACCTAGTTATTGCCGGCCGTGAATCTATTGATTATAACGGCGGTATGGTCCCAGGAATGCTGGCCAAACTTTGCGGATTTGGGTTCGTCAATACCTGCATCAGTCTAGAGTTAGACGGGGGTTCAGTCACTGCCGTAAGAGAAATAGATGGTGGTAAAGAGACCCTTAAAACTGCCCTACCCCTAATTATTGGTGGTCAAAAAGGACTGGTCGAAGAAAGCGACTTGCGTATCCCGAACATGCGTGGAATCATGCAAGCCCGCACTAAACCACTTCATGTAAAAACAGCGGCAGGCGCTGGGGCTAAATCACAAACCCTGCGCTACGAGAAGCCCACACCAAAGCAAGCGGTGACCTTGGTGGACGATGCCGAGCAACTCATCAACCTATTACATAATGAGGCTAAAGTCATTTAATTGAAAAGCCTTTATTTCAAATAACCCAAAACAAAAAATCAGTCTTATGCCCATTTTAGTTTACGCAGAATCTGATCAAGGAATATTTAAAAAAAGCACGCAAGAACTCATTTCATTTGGCCGCGCCATGGCCGACCAGATGAATACAGAAGTTACAGCAGCGGTAACTCAAGACGCCTCAGAGGCTAACCTAGGACAATATGGCGCCCATAAAGTTTTGCATCTGCAGCATGCAGCACTCGCTGACTTTAACGCCGAATCTGTAGCAGAGGCCTTAAGTCAAGCTGCGCGCGAGGTCCAGGCCAGCGTAATTATCGTTTCATCAAGTGCCAACAGTAAATATATGGCACCGCTCATGGCCATGAATCTCGAAGCGGGTTATGTTCCGAATGTTGTGGGCTTACCCTCGAGCTTTGGACCATTAACTGTGCCCCATAATGTATTTACGAACAAGGCCTCAGCCCACACCGCTTTACAAAGTAGCATCAGTGTCATTGGCTTGTCCAAGAATGCTTACGGCGTACACCATTACGATACAAGTGCAGGAATAAGTAATTACAGTCCAGAGCTCAGCCCCTCATCTGTGGAAGTCACCAATACCGACAAGGCATCGAACAAGGTTATGATTGCCGATGCAGAAGTTGTTGTTTCAGCTGGTCGTGGACTAAAAGGACCTGAAAATTGGGGCATGATCGAAGAGCTTGCCGAAGTTATGGGCGCCGCAACAGCCTGCTCTAAACCCGTGAGCGATTTGGGTTGGCGACCACACAGCGAGCACGTAGGACAAACTGGAAAACCAGTTGCAGCAAATCTTTATATCGCTATTGGTATTAGCGGGGCAATCCAACATTTGGCGGGGATTAACTCTTCAAAAGTCAAAGTCGTCATCAACACAGATCCTGAAGCGCCCTTCTTTAAGGCAGCAGATTATGGGATAGTGGGAGATGCCTTTGAGGTCGTTCCAGACTTGATTCAAAAATTAAAAGAGTTTCAAGCGCAAAACGCATAATTTTCTTAATTTGGTGCTGGCAAGCATTGTAAACGCTCGCTCATTGGCCTTGGCCAAGTATAATAACCACCCACATGAGCCTTGTGCGCCTGAACATCAAAGGAATCTCTTATAGCCAAACCCAAAATGGGGCTTATGCCCTAATTTTAAGTGAAGAAGATGGTGCCCGCAAACTCCCCATTGTAATTGGTGCTTTTGAAGCACAATCTATCGCTATCGCCTTGGAGAATGAAATCCGCCCGCCAAGGCCGCTGACCCATGACCTTTTTAAAACCTTTGCTGATCGATTTGGCATAGTTGTCAAGCAGGTCATCATACACAAACTGGTAGACGGTGTTTTTTACTCGAGTATTATCGCCGAGCGGGGCGAAGATGAAGAAATCTTGGATGCCCGCACCAGCGATGCTATTGCTTTGGCCCTCAGATTTAATGCCCCTATTTTTACCTATAAAGATATTTTGAATCAGGCAGGGATTCATCTGCAAACAACTCCGGTGAATCAAGACGAATCAGATCAACAAGACGGGGCAATAGCGCGACTCATAGATCAGGAGCTTCAAGCCGAAGCCCCATCTGAGAATTACGTAAAACTTACGCTTAAAGAGCTTAAAGAACGCTTAAGCAAAGCCATAACTCAAGAGGATTATGAAGCCGCAGCACGCCTTCGGGACGAATTATCCAAAAGAAATAAATAACTATGCTCAAAAGACTTTTGTGCTTAAGCCTACTGCTAAATAGCCTTATTGGCAGTGGTCAATCCATTGAGGGGCAATGGCAATTTGAATCGATTAAAAAGTACGGAAACGCCCTATTTGAAATCAATCCTGCGACTGATCTTTTGACCCTAGAGTCTGGTAAGTTCAGCTACACGCTTGAGGCCAAAAATAATCTGAGTGCCTCAGGCAGTTACCTCATCGATGAAAATGTTTTAAGCTTTCAATACACAACCCCGAAAGACACTTTGCGCGTTTATGATCTGCGCCTTTCTGAGGACACTTTAACTTTGGCTGAGGCAGGGGTAGCATATCGATTTATACCATTAAAAACTTCGTCGGATTTAGTGGCTACCGCAGAGTCTCAAGAACAGCCTAAAGCCATTAACGGCCTGAATATCAGTTTGGAGAGTTTGGGCCGAGGACTTTTGGGGCTGATATTTTTAGTGCTAGTGGGTTATTTACTCAGTAGTAATCGTCGCCGTATTGATTGGCGTCTGGTAGGGTCTGGACTTTTGCTTCAAGTCATTTTTGCCGTTTTAGTACTTAAAGTTGACCGCGTGGCCAATAGTTTTGATTGGCTCTCTCAACAGGTCGTTACTTTTTTGAACTTTAGTGAGAAAGGAGCTGAATTCCTTTTTGGAGGCTTAGTAAATAATCAGGATACCTTTGGCTATATTTTCGCCTTTAAAGTACTGCCCACAGTAGTCTTCTTCTCGGCCTTCACCTCAGTACTTTATTATTTTGGGATTATCCAAAGGGTTATCAAAGTTTTTGCTTGGGTCATGAGTCGCACCATGCGTTTGTCCGGCGCCGAGAGTTTGGCGGCTGCCGCGAATATCTTTATCGGTCAGACTGAAGCGCCACTTGTAGTGAAACCTTATCTCGACAAAATGACCAAAAGCGAGCTCATGTGTCTTATGGTGGGTGGAATGGCCACAATTGCTGGCGGTGTACTCGCCGCATATATTGCTTTTTTGGGTGGATCAAGCGAGGCTGAAAAAATTTATTTCGCTAAACATTTACTTACCGCTTCAATCATGTCTGCCCCAGCAGCCATAGTCATTGCCAAAATGCTCTATCCAGAGACTGAGGAGGTCGATCGTAAACTTGATGTTTCTAAAGAAAAAATCGGTACCAATGTGTTAGATGCCATAGCGCGAGGAACCACTGATGGTCTTAAACTGGCCATTAATGTCGGGGCTATGCTTTTGGTATTTACCGCACTCATTGCGGTATTCAATTGGATTACCGTAGACTGGATTGGAGGACCCACGGGCCTAAACGAGCAAATTAATCAGCAAACTGCGGGCCGTTATTCTGGACTTTCCCTTCAATATATTCTAGGCAATTTATTTGCTCCTGTGGCCTGGATCATCGGCGTTCCTACAGCTGATATTGTCGCAGTTGGGCAATTGCTAGGAGAAAAAACAATTCTCAATGAATTCTTTGCCTATGCTTCCTTATCGGATTTAAAAAATAGTGGCCTACTGACGTCAAATCGCTCTATTGTGATTGCCACTTATTCACTTTGCGGCTTTGCGAACTTTGCTTCTATAGGTATTCAAATCGGGGGCATTGGAGGATTGGCCCCGAGCCAGCAATCAAACCTCGCAAAATTTGGGATTAAGGCCCTGATTGGGGGGACTGTAGCTGCGCTTATGACGGCGACTATTGCTGGCATGCTCATCGGATAATACTTTTAAAAATTCATCGCAGAAACGCGATACGGCCAAAAACAAAATCAAAAAAATCTGCGGTTAATAACTATTGATAAATGTGGCCTGCTAGCGGACATTTTCAGGGCGATGTTTTTTTATTTTTACGCTGATCTGAAGCTTCAACCTCAATGAAACAATACCACGACTTAGTGCGCCACGTGCTCGAGCATGGTGCTTTTAAAGAAGACCGGACAGGAACGGGAACCAAAAGTGTTTTTGGCTACCAAATGCGCTTTGACCTCAGTGAGGGTTTCCCGATGGTGACCACCAAAAAACTACACTTAAAGTCCATAATTTATGAACTTTTATGGTTTTTAAAAGGCGACACTAACATTGGCTACCTTCAAGAAAACGGCGTGCGTATTTGGAATGAATGGGCCGACGAAAAAGGAAATTTAGGCCCCGTTTATGGCCATCAATGGCGCAACTGGAACAGCGAAGAAATCGATCAAATTACCGAAGTCATTGAGACCTTAAAAAAGAACCCGGACAGTCGTCGTATGCTGGTCAGTGCTTGGAACCCATCAGTGCTTCCTGACACAAAACAGTCCTTTGGGGAAAATGTAGCTCAAGGAAAAGCCGCCTTGCCGCCTTGCCATGCCTTTTTTCAATTTTATGTGGCCGATGGAAAACTTTCGTGCCAACTTTATCAGCGGAGTGCGGATATTTTTCTAGGGGTGCCCTTTAATATTTCCTCTTACGCCCTTTTGACCATGATGATGGCCCAAGTCTGTGGCTATGCACCAGGCGATTTCGTGCACACCTTTGGCGATGCACATATCTATAGCAACCATATGGAACAACTTGAACTACAATTATCAAGAGAACCACGTCCACTACCAAAAATGCATTTGAATCCTGAAATCAAGAATATTTTTGACTTTAATTTTGAAGATTTTACCTTAACTGATTACGATCCGCATCCGCACATCAAAGGGGCGGTAGCGGTATAAATATGCTCCAAGAACACTTAAAAACATTATTATGAATAAATACATTATTGCTAGCCTTCTGTTTCTTTTTTCCAACGTCATGCTGGCCCAAGAATGGGGAACAGTTGAAAAAAATAAGGTAACCATGAAAGAAATCGCACCTGTTTGGGCGGGCTGCGAGGATCAATCGGGCACCGGTCTTCAAAAGTGCTTTACCCAAAAACTCACCCAGCACGTGGTAAAGAACTTTAAGTATCCTGCCGATGCTTATAAAAGCAACACTCAAGGCCGCGTAATTGTGGAATTTAGCATCAATACAAAAGGTATGGTGGAAATAAAAAACGTCAGCGGAGGAGCGCCTTCCTTGCAAGAAGAGGCCCGGCGTAATATAAGTTTGATCCCTAAAATGGTGCGCCCAGGGATGCAGGCTGGCAAACCAAAAGCTATTCAATATACAGTTCCTTTTGATTTTAAGACTGGGAAATAAAACTGTCGCATTCCATAAATCTGAGTTAAAATAAGCTTATGGTTACAATGATTGCGGCGCTTGGTGCGAAAAATGAGCTCGGTAAAGACAATGACCTAGTTTGGCATTTGCCCGATGATTTCAAACGATTTAAATCCCTGACCACCGGGCATTGTATCATTATGGGACGCAAAACTTTTGAGTCCTTCCCCAAGTTACTCCCTAATCGCAAACACATTGTCATTACGCGCAATACAGACTATTCTGTTCCAGAAGGAGTTATCATAGTGCAGAACATGGCTCAGGCCCTATCACATTCTAAAGATGATCCACAGCCTTTTATCATTGGAGGCGGAGAGATATATCGACTGGGCATGTATTATGCCGATTGCTTGGAGCTGACTCATATAGAAGGGGAATTTGACTGTGACACCTATTTCCCTGAAATAGATGACGGATTGTGGCAATGCGTTTCGAGCGTGGCGCATGAAAAGGATGAAAAACACGACTACGCATTTCGCTTTAATACCTATCACAGAAAAAAATAGTAAGACAATATAAAACTTATGAAGGCATATGTTTTTCCGGGCCAAGGCGCCCAATTTACAGGAATGGGGCAAGAACTATACGAGCAATCTGCTCAGGCCAAATCACTTTTTGAGCAAGCTAACGAAATCCTGGGCTTTGACATTACCAAAATCATGTTTGAAGGCAGTGCCGAGGATTTAAAAAAGACCGAAGTGACCCAACCGGCGGTGTTTTTACACGCGACTATACTGGCCCAAGTTTTGGGAGATTCTTTTAATCCTGATATGGTGGCCGGACATTCACTTGGTGAATTTTCTGCCCTAGTGGCCAATAAATGCCTATCTTTTGAAGACGGACTTAAACTTGTGGCACAGCGAGCACAAGCCATGCAAAAAGCCTGTGCTTTGGAGCCCTCGACTATGGCTGCCGTTTTGGGCTTAGAAGATACTGTAGTGGAGCGAATTTGTGCTGAGACCCCTGGCACTGTGGTGGCCGCTAATTACAATTGCCCTGGTCAATTAGTGATTTCAGGAAGCATGTCGGCGGTCGAGATGGCCTGTGCTAAGTTATCAGAGGCTGGCGCTCGCCGTGCCCTGATTTTACCTGTGGGCGGCGCGTTTCATAGCCCACTGATGACTCCCGCCCAAGATGAACTGGGTCAAGCCATAGAAGCCACTGATTTTGCCAAACCAATTTGTCCGGTTTATCAAAACGTAACGGCCTCTGCGATTGTGGACCCAGCGACCATTAAAAGTAATTTGCTGACGCAACTTACGGCGCCTGTGCGTTGGACCCAAAGCGTCCAGCAAATGATTCAAGACGGGGCCACGCAATTTATTGAGGTCGGTCCTGGTAATGTGTTACAAGGTCTGGTCAAGAAAATTGATCGAGAAGTACAAACAGAAAAAGCAGGGCTCTAACCTACGGGAATCAGACGAACATCCGGGGAAAGCTCGGGTTACAACCCACGAATACGCTTTTCCCAAGCCCAAGCTGACGCTAGCGATGTCGCTAAATTTCTTTGAGTAGACCAACCCAAAACCTCAGTGGCTTTAGTGGTATCGGCATAAACCGCAATCACGTCTCCTGCCCGTCGGCCCACAATTTTATAGGGCAGAGACAGACCTGTGGCCTCTTCAAAGGTTTTAATGACTTCTAAAACAGAATTACCCTGACCCGTCCCTAAATTAAAGACCTCAACAGCTTCTTGTTGTGCCTTTTTAACCAGGCGATCTAGAGCCACTACGTGGGCCTCTGCCAGGTCCATCACGTGTATGTAATCGCGAATACAGCTCCCATCTGCCGTGGGATAATCATCCCCAAATACAGAAAGCTCCTGACGTAAACCCGCTGCCGTTTGGGTGATAAATGGCACAAGGTTTTGCGGAACCCCTTTGGGAAGTTCCCCAATAAGTGCTGAATCATGAGCGCCTATTGGGTTAAAATAACGCAGCAAAATGGTGCGCAAGTCACTTACCTTGCACAAGTCGTGCAGTATTTCTTCGGCGATTTGTTTGGTGTTACCGTAGGGAGACAAGGCTCTTTTTATGGGTGCAGATTCATCAATAGGCAGTTGATCCGGCTCTCCATAAACCGTACAAGAAGAACTAAAAATAAAATTATGCACCCCATGGGCGACACAATTTTGTAGGACGTAAACGAGGCCATTTATGTTGTTTTCATAATAGAGCAGCGGATTTTCGACACTTTCTCCGACCGCTTTACTCGCGGCAAAATGGATAACCCCATCGAATTTATGCTGGCTAAAAAGATTTTTTACGGCGGTTTTATCGCGTAAATCTAACTCAATGAATTCAGGCGTAAATCCCATAATTTCATTCAGCCCCTGCAGCACATCACGCTCAGAGTTAGATAAATCGTCCACAATTAAGACCGAATAACCACTCTCGTGTAAGGCCACCACAGTGTGCGAGCCGATATAACCTAATCCACCAGTGACAAGTATCTTACCCATGGCGCTGCTGTTTTTTAAATTCAATCACTGTGCTGGTGATAAATTCAATTTGCTCGTCATCGAGTTCTGTGTGCATCGGCAAGGATATTACACTCTTTACCAGCTCATTGGTTACCGTAAAGTCTGCTTCGTTATAGCGCTCATCGGCATAGGCCTTTTGCGCGTGTAGCGGGATCGGGTAATATACCCCGCATGGAATATTATGGGCTGCCAGATGTTTTACCAAAGCATCGCGATCTACGCCATCGATCTTTAAGGTATACTGGTGAAATACATGACAATCGCACTGGGCACAAATGCCATTGTCGGGACCACACACGCCGCTAGGCGTGGTAACTCCTGGCACCTGAGCGAAGGCTCTGGTGTAGGCCGCCGCGGCGCGGCGGCGAGCGGCGTTATATTGATCAAGTTTAGGGAGTTTTGCCCGTAAAACTGCTGCTTGAAGAGAATCCAATCGAGAATTTACTCCAACGACATCATGATGATAACGCTCGTACATACCGTGATTGACAATACCACGAAGGGTATGCGCCAAATCATCGTCATTGGTAAATATCGCTCCTCCATCACCGTAACAACCCAAATTTTTAGAAGGGAAAAATGAAGTCGAGGCGACATGACCTATAGTGCCTGTTTTTCGCTTTTGTCCATCGCTAAAAGTACACTCGGCCCCTATTCCTTGAGCGTTATCTTCAATAACATATAAATTATGCTTTTCGGCCAAAGCCATAAGGGGCTCCATATCGGCAGTGAGCCCAAATAAATGCACCGGCACTATGGCTTTAGTGCGCGGACTTATGGCGCGTTCTACGGCGGCTAAGTCAATATTAAAATTAACCGGATCCACATCGACCAAAACCGGGGTAAGCCCGAGAAGCGCAATAACCTCTACTGTTGCTGCGAAAGTGAAATCGGCAGTGATCACCTCATCACCGGGTTTTATCCCCAAACCCATCATCGCGATTTGCAAGGCATCAGTCCCATTGGCGCAAGGGATCACATGTTTCACCCCCAAATAGGCTTCCAATTCTTTTTGAAATTCCTGCACCTGAGGGCCATTGATAAAACTAGCAGTGTCAATGACCTCCTGCATCGAGGCAGTCACTTGGTCCTTAATCTCGGCATACTGACCTTGAAGGTCTACCATTTGTATTTTTTTCATTCGGAGCAATTTGGATGGGTCAAAAGTATGAAAAATTGACCTACAAGCGCCACTGAATTGACCAAAGAACCGTAATTTAGCTCTAAGGCTTATGGGGCAAATCATTTACAATTCGCTTAGCTTTTTTGGGCATCTATTGTTGCGCCCACTGCAGTGGGTAGGCTCTAAAAAGCTACGTGCCTTTTGGAACGGCCGGGACGCTACCTGGGACCAGCTAGGGACCCTAAATCCGGCGAATGACAAGCGCCTTTGGATGCACTGTGCCTCACTTGGAGAATTTGAACAAGGCCGGCCCATTTTAGAGTGGATGCGCCAAAAATATCCTGAGCACCAAATTGTTTTGAGCTTTTTTTCCCCTTCGGGTTTTGGGCCAAAGCAGACAACACCCTTGGCCGATTTGGTGGTATATCTGCCATGGGATAGTCCAAGTAACGCCAATAAGTTCATTGGTCGTATTGCCCCTAGCGCAGCCTTCATCGTCAAAAGTGATTTATGGCCGAACTACCTCACTGAATTGCAAAAACGGAATGTCCCCACATATGTAATCGCCGCTAGGTTTAAAAATAAACATTGGATTTTTGGACCTGCCGGGGGATTCATGCGCACACATCTCTCTAATTTAGACCACATATTTGTCCAAGATCAAAACTCACTGGACTTACTCAAAGCCCATGACATTAATCAATGCAGTGTCAGTGGTGACACGCGTTATGACCGGGTTTGGGCGCAAACTAAACAAGACAATAAGCTGGATTTTATAGAGGCCTTCAAGAGTAACGAACCTACAGTAATTCTAGGCAGTTCATGGCCTGAAGACCACAACATTTGGATCGAGTCCATTAATCTATTCGCCGAGAAGGGCATTAAATTTATCATTGCCCCGCATGATTTGAACCCTCATGAAATCCAAAGACTTCAAGGTAAAATCAGGGCGAAATGCGCAGTATACAGCGGGGAAGATACGGCTGAATTTAACGGAGCTATGGTGCTTATTATAAACACCATCGGTCATCTCTCTCGGGCTTATGCTGGAGCAGACTTGGCCTATGTGGGTGGTGGTATGGGCCACAGTGGCCTGCACAATATTTTAGAGCCTGCGGCCTTTGGGCTACCTATTTTTATTGGTCCCATACATGATAAATTTCCTGAGGCCCTGGACCTTATCGACCAGGGTGGCGTCGCCGTAGTGCAGCACAGTGACGAAATTATGAAATTGCTACAACAATGGAGTGAAAATGCCTCAAAATTCACTTCGATGAGTGCGGTCAATCGCGATTATATTCAGCGCCAAACGGGGGCAACAGCTCATATCATAAATAAACTTGGGTCCCAATTCAAGCGGGCGTAATTGGGGTGGAACACCCTGTTTATCGACCCATAAGCGCGTCGCACCAAGTTTATTGACTGAGTCGATTGATCTGACCTTTGAGCTCGTTCATGGATTCTTGCAACTGTCGCAAAAGACTGCTCTCACTGGGCTCTTCGAGACCAAAGCTCAGTTTACTATTCACTTGCCAAAGTTCTTGAATATCCCGAGTAGCCACCTCGATGGGGAGGTATTCAGGATTTAAGGATACCAAACGTACTTTGTGGGGCATACCTGATATTTTTTCCAACTTCTTAACCAGGACAGAGTCATGGAGCACAACAATATATATTTTTTGATCTGAGGCTTCTGCAATATGACTCACCGCACGACCGAGCACCCACTCCCGGGGACGAATATTAGGCAGCATACTATCCCCTTCAACTTGAAAGCCTCGGTAAGTAGCATTGCGAAATTCTGGCAAAGGCATGTGAAATGCTGGTAAATTACCGACCCAGGTCACGTCCTGAATATTGTGTGGATAACCAGCAGAAGCCTTTTGATTCACCAATAAAATAGTGTCTTCTCCTTGAGGATCAACTGCGATAACTTTGGGTTGAACATTAGTTTGATCCAAACTAAGATTCATCTCATGACTTTTACCAAACAACCAAAGTGGATTAATCCCAAATTGATGGAGTAGTTCCATCACCACCGAACCAGTAATTTTGGTCTTGCCTCTTTCGATATCTGCCGTACTTCCTTTAATGCCCAATACCGCCGCAAAAGACTGTTGCGTATGCCCCTGGTCTTCTCGGATTTTTTTAAATCGACGAACTTCAATAGATAATTGTTGCTTCATTGGCTAAAAATACGCATAATTTGGAAATATTCCTATATAATCAAGGAAATATTCCATATAATTTTATCCTTAACTCCCTAGCTTTCAATTGATAAATTATTATATCTTTGTTCCTCGGAAAATTTAACCACTAAATTTATTTACTATGAAAAAAGTATTGATCACTTTTGCTGCTTTGGCGATGATTGCTTCAGTTGTTTCTTGTAGAGAGACTGAGCAAAAAACCGAAGAAGCTGTTGAGGCTGCTGTAGAAGCAACTACTGATGCTGCTGAAGAAGCTGCTGACGCTACTGAAGAAGCTGCTGAAGAGGCAACTGATGCTGTAGAAGAAGCTGCTGAAGATGCTGCTGATGCTGTAGAAGGTCACGACGCCGACGCGCACTAAGATATAACGCTTAGCAAAACAAAACCCTCACAATTGTGAGGGTTTTTTTGTGTTCAGATTGAACCTAAAAAATCGAGAATTTCTGTATTAGAAGTTATAGCGCGCTCCTACACCGATGGTGAAATGTGAGTAAGTGTTATCACTGTCGATATCGAATGACTCCCCATCTACCTCAAAAGTGTTGTACTTTCCACTTAGATAATCAAGGTTAACAGAAAACTTGAATCCTTGATCAAATCCGAACACAAAGGATTGGCCTAACATCCAACCGTTACCTTTGGCTGTAATATCAGAGTCACCCCCTTCGTAATCGGCAACGCCAGCAAGCGAAAAAACGTATTGAGGCTTAATATCCCAAGCGATATTGTCTCCTAAAGCAAGTGTATACATAGGACCGACACCCAGATAACCAGCGCCAAAAGCCGCCGTATCCCCACCATCATCTTCAAAAGTACTTGCCGCTGCACCATAGGTGAGGGTTGCGCCAATACTTTCAGTAAAACGATAGCCAAAGTTTAGATTAAAGTCAAAACCAGTACCAAGTTCGAAATCATCACCGATATCTCCACCCGGAAAAGAGGCCCCTAAGTTAAGTGCTAAATAAGCCTTTGAATCTTGTGCCATTGCCCCAAAAGAGACTAAGGCGACCATTAAAAAAATCAGTTTTTTCATGTGTTGTTGTTTTTGGTTAATAATAACGGTAATAATTTTCAAGGAATTTTCAAGGAATTACCAAGTTTTCAAATTGCTTTGAAGACATAAACTAAAGATACTGAAATTTCAGGCATGAAAACTTGTTCTTTAAATTTCAATATGTTTTAAACTAAATGTCGTAAAATGCAAGGCTTTTGACGCCAAATACATTTATGCAAGACAACCAAAAATAAGGCTGCCGATTTTTTTTACTGCGAATTTATAAATTCGAGGACCTA
>JAYOYS010000016.1:0-46997 GCA_038153605.1 Flavobacteriaceae bacterium | reverse complement strand
TCAATGTCTTCTAAGGTAGCCTTGCTCAATCGAATTACCCATTTTGTGGTGAATCGAAAAGGCAAGCAAATGCGCCCCATGTTTGTTTTTTTGGTCGCAAAATTATGCCATCCTAAGGGTGTGGATGAGCGTACATACAGAGGAGCTTCAGTAATCGAATTGATTCATACGGCGACTTTAGTCCATGACGATGTGGTTGATGACAGTAATCAGCGTCGGGGATTTTTCTCCATAAACGCCCTATGGAAAAACAAGATTGCTGTATTGGTTGGGGATTATTTGCTGTCCAAAGGCCTTTTGTTGTGTATTGATCATGATGATTTTGATCTGCTCAAAATTATTTCTGTGGCGGTGCGATCGATGAGTGAAGGGGAGTTATTACAAATTGAAAAGGCCAGAAGACTAGATATTACCGAAGAGGTATATCTAGAAATTATCAAACAAAAAACAGCGACTTTAATTGCCTCATGTTGCGCTATTGGTGCTCAAAGCGTGCACTCTTCTGAGGAAGAAGTCCAAAAAATGTGGGCCTTTGGAGAGGCCTTGGGCATGGCCTTTCAGATCAAAGACGATTTATTTGACTACGGAAACGAACAAATCGGTAAGCCTCTTGGTATCGATATTAAAGAGCGTAAATTAACCATGCCTTTAATTCATGCGCTTAATAAAGCCAATAAAGAGGAGCGACGATGGATATTAAATTCTATAAAAAACCACAATCTGGACAAAAAGCGGGTCAAAGAGGTAATCGCCAAGGTTAAAGATTTAGGGGGTTTGACTTATGCCGTTGAAAAGATGAAGCAATATCAAGCTCAGGCCATGGCTATATTGGATACCTACCCTGAAAGTACCGTAAAATCCTCACTTACTTTAATGATTGAATATGTAATTGAACGAAAAAAATAGCCCCTCGGCTTTTTAAAAATTCACCCTTGCGGTTCGTTCATATTCCTTGTTCATTAATCAGTTCACATGCAGGCCCAAGAGTTCGTGTAATTGTATTAAATTTAATGCATTATTTAGGTCCGCATAATTGCTCATGATTTCAAAAACCACCATAGATCAAGTCTTCGAAACTGCTCGTGTAGAGGAGGTTATTGGTGATTTTGTTCAGCTAAAGAAATCGGGAACTAACTACAAAGGACTCAGTCCGTTTACCGATGAACGCACGCCGAGTTTTATGGTTTCTCCCGTGAAACAAATTTGGAAAGATTTCAGTAGTGGAAAAGGAGGGAATTCAGTCGCTTTTTTAATGGAGCATGAACATTTTACTTATCCAGAGGCCATTAAATATCTGGCCAAAAAATACAATATTGAGATTGAAGAAACCCAGCAGACTTCGGAGCAAAAGGCTGAGGCGGATAAGCGCGAGTCTCTTTATTTGGTCAATGAATTTGCCAGAGATTATTTTAATTCAAATCTCATAGAGTCCCAACAAGGCAAGGCAATTGGTTTAACTTATTTTAAAGAACGTGGATTTAGTCGTGATACTATAGAAAAGTTTCAGTTGGGCTATAATGATGACCGTTGGGATGGTTTCACTCAAGAGGCATTAAAACAAGGCTATCAATTGAGTTTTCTTGAGGAAACAGGATTGACCATAGTCAAAGAGGATCGTCAGTTTGATCGTTTTCGCTCTCGCGTGATTTTTCCCATTCACAGTATGAGTGGCCGGGTCTTAGGTTTTGGAGGCCGTACACTTTCAACAGATAAAAAACTCGCAAAATATTTAAACTCTCCTGAGAGTGAGGTATACCATAAAAGTAAAATCCTATATGGGATAAACTTTGCCAAACAGGGGATAGCCAAGGAAGACAATTGTTATTTAGTCGAAGGCTACACAGATGTCATTCAAATGCATCAAAGGGGTATGACTAATGTTGTGGCCTCAAGTGGAACGGCCTTAACCCCAGAGCAAATACGATTGGTTAATCGTTTGACCAAAAATATGACCTTACTCTTTGATGGGGACGATGCAGGAATTCGGGCTTCATTAAGAGGAGTAGATTTGATTTTAGAACAGGGGATGAATGTACGGATCTGTACTTTTCCTCAAGGAGAGGATCCTGATAGTTTTGCACGCAACAATTCTCTCGATGCACTTAGAGATTATCTAGATACCCATACTACCGATTTTATAAATTTCAAAGCCTCTCTTTTGGCAAAAGATGCAGCGAATGATCCTATAAAGAAATCGGAAACTGTACGCGACATGGTGCAGAGTATCGCTAAAATACCGGATCACATAAAGCAAGAGGTATATCTTAAAGAATGCGCGCGGATCATGGATATCAGTCAAGAGGTTTTATTCAGTACTCTGGCTCAAATTCTGAGAAAAAACCGCAATGATGCTCAAAAGCCGCAAGAAGTCAGCACCCCAAGATTGGACCTTATTCAAAAGCCCAAGACTGAACCAAAAATTGATATTCAGCATGGCCTGGAGCGCAAAATCATAGAGTTATTGTTGCTTTATGGTGGGTATGAAGAAGAATTTGTAGAGACTTTGATTGAATCTGATGAAACCGGGGCTGTAGGCCACAAATCAGTACTTCAGTCCGCGATTGTCTACCAAAAAATTTACCTAGACCTGCAAGAGGACGAGATTGAATTTACCCACCCTGAGTTTCAAGATCTGTTTTATCGAATTATCGAGGCTTATCATCAAAATCCGGAGTTTAAAATAGACGGTTTTTTGCAGAGTTTACCCCACGAACTCTCCGAGCAAGTTACGCATATACTCATGGATGAGGAGAAGCATCAATTACATCAGTGGGACCGTAAATTGATTTTTGTTAAAGAAAAAAAGCAGAGTGTTGCTCAAATTGTGGCAGAAACTATTTTGAATTTGCGCAGGCATTTGGTCACAAAAAAAATCGATGAGTTGAGCGCCAAGTTCAAAGAAGAGGCTTCTGAAGAATATACAGAGGAGGCTTTGCAGGCGGTAACGGATTATATTAGCTTAAAAAAAGTGCTTTCCGAAAAACTCAACAGGGTTTTATAGAGCCGTTTATCTTTAGCTATTTCCTGAATTCAATAGATTGGTTCAATTGAAAAATTAACCTAGGCGAAACAGTCGGGCTTGATTTATGAGGTCAGCGATATTGTCGACCTTAAGTTTAGTAAGCAGGCGTGTTTTGTAGGTACTGACCGTTTTCTCATTGATGTCTAATGCTTCGGCGATATCTTTGTTGCGCTTGCCCGAAGAGAGCATATTGAGCACCTCAATTTCACGAGTAGAAAGTTTTTTGTAGCGATTTATGGCACTACTTTCACCAATACTGCGCGGAGTAAAAGAAGCATTTAGTTCATCGTTGAGGTAAATACCACCTTTGGAAAGTCGCTTCAAAGCCTTTAAAAACACCTTTGGTGAGGCTGATTTTGGCAAATAACCTGCGGCACCAGTTTTAATGCAGCGCAGCGCATAAATCTCTTCAGCCAGATGGGAGAAAATTAGGATGCGCAATTTGGGATATTCATTTTTTATGTAACGCAGGGTACTCACCCCATTGAGTTGTGGTAACTCGAGTTCCATGATCAGAATATCTACAGGGTGCTGTTCTAAAGCACTGTTTAGTTCATCCATATTTTGCGCTTTTCCGACAATTTCAAACGCGTCTGTCTTGCGCAACATGCAAGATATACCTTTGCGAATTACAGGATGATGATCAGCGATTAGGATGCGTTTTGCGGAATTCATTAATGTCAAAAGTAGTGAAATCGACCATTTTAGAATTTTTATATTTCCAAAATATCGATGAACGACGCTTATTTCCAAAGATTTAGCGTAAATCGTCGGGAATTATGCAAACTGGAATGGGGTTCATCTTGTGTTGATTAACCCGATTGAGGTTTATGTAAATGGATAAAACTTCTGCTTGACGAGGACTAAGATTTCCGCGATTTTCATCAGTATATTGACTCACTTTCATGGCCCACTCGAGTTCATCGTATGTAGCGCCAAGTTGCTGTTCATCTGTTTTACTATCGTGGTATAGCCCATCGGTAGGTGCAGCCTGGAGTATTTCTTGAATGATTCCTAGATAACGACCTAGGGCAAAAACTTCGCTTTTTACAAGATCTGCAATCGGACTTAAATCTACACCACCGTCTCCGTATTTGGTGTAAAATCCTACACCAAAGTCTTCTACTTTATTGCCTGTGCCTGCAACCAAATATTGATGGATACCTGCATAATAATAAAGTGTGGTCATACGTAGTCGGGCCCTAGCATTGGCCAAGCTCAGATCATTTCTTGAGTGCTGAGTATCTTGAACCACTGATAGCGTAAACTGATCAAAAGTAGTACTGAGGTCCACAATATGCGCCCTTGCGTTATTGTGTTTGGCACATAATTTTAATACTTGTTTATGGGCCCTACTGCTCTGGTCTGTGGCTTGATGAATGGGCATTTCGAGACATAGAGTGGGCAGCCCAGTCATAGCACAAAGGGTTGAAGTCACCGCAGAATCAATCCCGCCACTTACCCCTACAACAAAACCCTGGGTTTTGGCGTTTGTGGCATAAGATTTAAGCCATTGAATTATATGCTGGGAAACTTTTTCTACCTCCATTTTCACTGGGATTATGTGTAATTAATGATACCTTTGTGAGACAAAAATAAGTAATCCGAGATAAAATACTCAACCCGTTAGGCGTTCATTTTATGCAGACATTCATCCATACAGTCTTTCAAGGATTCTCTAAGATTTTTGTCATGAATAAAACTTTTTCGGTTGCCCTATTACTGGGTCTTTCAGTTATTTCTTGTGCTGAACTATCTGAGCGCGAACGGGCAATTCAAGCTATAGAATTAAACGTACCCGTAGATCGATTTGATCGGGCGTTTGCTCAAGTAACCCCTGAGAATCTGGATTCAATAAAAAGAGTTTATCCCTTATTCTTTCCAACTCAGTATCCCGACAGTATTTGGATTGCTAAAATGAATGATACACTTCAGCAAGCCATAGAACAGGCTGTAGAAGAAGTTTTTCCCTACGACGAGATGCTTTCCAAGCAGTCTAGTGATTTACTCAAGCGAATAAAGTATGATTTTCCCAATTTTGTTGTCCCTAATGTAGTAACAACTACTTCAGATGTAGACTACAAGACACGTGTATTGGCGCATCAAGGTTGGTTGATCCTTATGTTAGATAATTATTTAGGTGAGGAGCATGAATTTTATGCTGGTCTGCCGCGTTATCTCTCGAAAAACTTAAGACCAGAAATGTTGTTTTCGGATGCGGCCACTGCCTTTGGACGCAAGTTTGTGGCAACTCCGAGCGATCGTACTTTTTTGGCGCAGATGATTTATTACGGCAAGCTGTTATACCTAAAAGATTTATGGTTACCCCAGATGTCGGATGAAGATAAAATGGGGTATACTCAAAAGGAACTTGCATGGGCTAAAGACAATGAATATTTCATTTGGCAATACATCTTGACCGAAGAATATCTCTTTAGCACTAATTCACGGTTAAAAAACCGTTTTATCGACCCTGCCCCATATTCAAAGTTTAATTTGGAGATAGATAATGAAACACCGGGGATGATTGGCCAATGGATCGGTTGGCAAATCGTGCGCCAATATATGCGCAAAAATCCTATCGATGTAAATACATTGATGCGCTTAACTGCTCAGGAATTGTATAACGCTGCTCAATATAAGCCAGCCAAATAGGGGATGGTTAAATTTTAATCAAATTAATTCAAGGACTAATTATTAATGTCATGGCAAAGCACAAATCACAAATCACTATAGAGGTTGCATTAGACGAAAATAAAATTCCAGAAACAATGCACTGGTCGGCGCCAGATGGTGGGGTTGATCGTCAAGAGACAAAGGCTTTGTTACTATCGGTTTGGGATGATCAATCCCAGGAAGCCTTGCGCATTGATTTATGGACAAAAACAATGCCTTTAGATCAAATGAAGCTGTTTTTTCACCAAACATTAGTTGCTATGTCTGGGACCTTCGAGCAAGCCACCAATGATGAAAAGATGGCAGCAACTATGCGTGATTTTTGTGCCTATTTTGCTGAAAAGTTAGAATTGGATTCCGAAAAAAAACAGGGCAATTGATTTTTGGTAATTCGGGTACCTCATTCACTTGAATTTTTAATGCAATCTCAACAAATAAGCCCGATAGAACAGCCATTCAGCCATTGTTCAAGACTGGTTTGGTCGAAAATCTAAATTCAACTTGTCGATATATTGCAACAATTCCTCGCGACCAGCATTATTAGCCGAGGAAGTCACAAAATATGGAGGTATCTCTTCCCAAAACTCCAGTAGTTTTTCACGGTATTGTTCAACCGCCAATGTGCAAGCTTTGGGTTTGAGTTTATCGGCTTTAGTAAAAATTATGTGAAAAGGAATTTGTTGATTTCCCAGATAAGCCATAAAGTCGAGATCAATAGGTTGTGGCTCATGGCGAATATCCACCATAACAAATGCTAATACTAACTGTTGGCGCTTTTCAAAGTATTGGGTGATGAATTTCTGAAAGGTCTTTTTGCTTTTTTTGGACACTCTGGCGTAGCCATAACCAGGTAGATCGACTAAAAACCAATTTTTATTGATAATAAAATGATTGATGAGTTGAGTTTTGCCCGGTCTCCCACTGGTTTTGGCCAGACTTTTTCGCTGGACCAACATATTGATCAGTGAAGATTTCCCCACATTCGAGCGACCTATAAAGGCATACTCTGGCAGAGGTTGATTTGGGCATTTGTCAACCGCGCTATTGCTCATGACAAATTCCGCAGATTTAACCTCCATAATCGCTTTTTAAAGGGCTTTGCTTTTCAGCCAGTGATATAAATGTTGATTGAACGTGTCAGGATGCTCCATCATCGGTGCGTGGCCACACTCATCAATCCAATATAGAGATGAATCTGGTAAAAGTCTGTGGAACTCATCGGCAACCTCAGGTGGAGTTACGTTGTCATTTTTACCCCATATAATGCAGGTCGGCGTGTTCATTTTTGGCAGATCAGCGGCCATATTATGGCGAATAGCGCTTTTAGCGATGGCTAAGGTTCTGATGAGCTTGTTGCGGTCATTGACACTTGCGTAAACTTCGTCTACAATCTCCTTGGTGGCTACTTTAGGGTCGTAGAATACAGCCTCTGCCTTTTCTTTGATATACCCATAGTCGCCCCGCTTGGGGTAGGATTCTCCCATAGAATTCTCATACAGTCCAGAGCTTCCTGTTAAGACAAGGCCTTTGACCTTTTTTGGAAATAATTTGGTCATTAATAGACCGATATGTCCTCCTAATGAATTGCCTAGAATTATGGCCTCCTCTATTTGCATGAAGTCCATAAATTTTGACACATGTAAGGCTAAATTTTTTACCGTCGTCTTTAAAATAGGTAGAGAATATATGGGCAATTCCGGAATAATCACACGGTATCCATGGCTGGAAAAAAATTGCGTGACCCCATCAAAATTGCTCAATCCACCCATAAGGCCGTGCAATATGATAATAGGTGTGCCTTCACCTTTGTCTAAATAAGAAAATGACTTTTGTTTTTTGAGTAAGTACCCCATAGTTTGGTTTGACTGCCAAAGACAAATTTACACAAATTTTAACGAAATGGCGCCTTGAAATTGAGACTTAATCATGACTTAATCCATTGACAAATTTATCAAAGAAACGATCTGTATTTGAGTGATTTGGCTTTGATTTTCAACAGTAATCAACAGGTGGTAAAACTTATTAACAAAGTGGTAGAATGTGGTAAAAAGTGGTAAAATTTGCTGTATATTTGAACAGAATCAAGGTAAATCTGATGCTGAATCTCATTGGGACATATCATTGTAAAGCGGATAACAAGGGGCGAGTTATGGTTCCCTCGGATCTGAAGAAGCAATTGGCGTCTGCCTTGGCAGAAGGATTTGTAGTGAAGAGGGCTGTCTTTCAGCCGTGTTTGGAGCTTTATCCGTTAGATCAGTGGAATAAGCTGATGCAAAAAGTTGGTCAGCTCAATCAATTCAATCGAAAGAACAATGATTTTACTCGGCGATTTACTGCCGGAGTGCGCCGAATAGAACTCGATGCTACAGGACGCATTAATATTCCTGCTGATTTGATGGCCGTCGCCGAAATTAAGCACGATATCGTACTCACTGCTTCAGTCGGTATTGTTGAAATTTGGGATGCTCAAAAATATGAGCAGGCAATTTCAGACGCTGCTCTAGACTTTGCTGACTTGGCCGAGGAAGTTATGGGAACTTCTAATACCGCTGCCGATGAGTTATCATGATCCCGTACTGCTGTCAGAGACTGTAGCGGGCTTAGATATTAAGCCAGATGGGATTTATGTCGATGTAACTTTTGGTGGAGGAGGCCATTCTCGTTATTTATTGGGACAACTTGGTCCAAAAGGACGGCTCATTGCATTTGATCAAGATCAAGACGCGCTGAATAATCGCATCGATGACCCGAGATTTCTATTGATTCACCAGAACTTTCGATTCCTCAAACGATTTTTAAAATTTCATGGGGTGACCCAGGTAGATGGCATCATGGGAGATTTTGGTGTTTCATCACATCAATTTGATGAAGGCGAGCGTGGGTTTTCAACACGATTTGACGGGATTTTGGACATGCGGATGAATCAAGAGCAAGCTTTAACAGCGGCCCAAATATTAAATGAATATTCCGTCGAGCAATTAACCTATTTATTCCGCGAGTACGGCGAATTGCGCAACGGCGCTAAACTCAGCAGAGTAATTGATGCAGCGCGCAGACAGAAGGAACTTCAAACCACAGAAGATTTAAAAAACATAGTCCGTCCACTAACCCCGCGCAACAAGGAGCATAAAATAATGGCGCAGATTTTTCAAGCCATTCGCCTTGAAGTCAATCAGGAACTTGCTGTTCTCAAGGAATTCTTGCAGCAAACAGAAGAAGTCATTAAGCCCTCAGGGCGACTGAGTTTGATTTCTTACCACAGTCTTGAAGATCGCTTGGTTAAACGCTACATCCGTCATGGTCTTTTTGACGGGGTACCTGAAAAAGATGTATTCGGGCGTTTCTACACCCCATTCAAACCTATAGGAAAGCTCATAGTGCCCTCGGATCAGGAAATTGAAAGAAATAACAGAGCGCGTAGTGCCAAATTACGCATTGCAGAAAGGAATAAGGATTGATGAAAGATTCATTGCTTCATATCATCCGCGGTCAATTTTTGATCAATCAAGACGCCATAAAGACTTGGAAGTTTATCCTGTTTTTATCTGCTTTGGCCATGTTCATGATCAGCAGTGCCCATCGTGTCGATAAAAAGGTCCATAAAATTGCCGCCTTGAGCGAAGAGGTGAAACAACTCAAAAGTGAATTTGTCGCTGGGCGTATGGCGCTAATGAATGCTAAGATGGAAACAAAAATTATCAAGGCCATGGAACTTCGTGAGCTGTTTCCTTCTCAAGTGCCGCCAAAAAAAATAATAATTGCTTCAAATGCCGCAAATGATGAATAAAGAGACACTTGCCTTGAAGCGTTTTTACGTGGTAGCAGTTGGCCTGTTTCTTGTGGCTGGGGCAGTAGTTTTTCGCCTGAGTCAAATTCAATATGTTCAGGGTGATGATTTTCGCGCTATTGCGGCCGAAAAAACTACCCAAAACATTCCTATAAAGGCCAATCGCGGAAATATTTATGCCAAAGATGGTAGTTTATTAGCCACATCGGTTTCTCGATATGACATAAGATTTGATGCGGTTACGGTAAGTGCGTCAAATTTTGAAAAATTAATACCTGAATTATCAAGGTCTTTAGGGGCTTACTTTGGGCGTTCAGCCTCTTATTATCAAAACCTACTTCAAAAGGCCAGAAGCAGTAAGAATCGGTATCAGATTATTGCTAGAGATTTAAACTATAACGATTTCTTGGCCGTAAAGCAGATGCCTTTGCTCAATTTAGGGCCTAACAGAGGAGGTCTGATTGTAGTCCAAAAACCTACCAGAGAGCATCCCATGGGAAAAATTGCAGAACGTTTAGTGGGGCATAATACTACCTCTGATACCATGCAATATACTGTGGGTCTTGAAGCAGCTTTCGATTCATTTCTGCGTGGTCAGGACGGACATCGCCTCAAACAAAAAATTGCCAAAGGCCAATGGAAGCCTGTTTCTGATGAAAACGAACTTGAGCCACGGGATGGATTTGATGTGGTGACCACTATCGATATCAATATTCAAGATATCGCACACCATGCCTTATTGTCTCAGCTGGAGTATTATGAAGCAGAGCACGGGACTGTGGTTGTTATGGAGGTGACGACCGGTGCAGTGCGCGCTCTAGCGAATTTAGGCCGTACCGCTAAAGGTACTTATTACGAAAAATTGAATTACGCTGTAGGAGAGAGTCATGAACCCGGCAGTACGTTTAAAACAATAGCTTTTGCCGCTGCTTTGCAGGATCAAGCCATTGACACGGCTCAAATTGTCGATACCCGATTGGGCAGCAAAGCCTTTTACGGGCGAATGATTACCGATACCAAGGGCCATGGTAAAATTTCAGCAGCGCGAGCACTTGAAGTGTCTTCAAATATTGGTTTGGCCAGTTTGATCGACGACTCCTACAATCAGGAACCAGAGCGTTGGTTGAATTATTTCAAAGAGTGGCGCCTTGACACAGTTTTGGGCTTGCCTATTTCTGGTGAAGGACGGCCAGAGATCCCGCGCCCTGGTGATGCTAAATGGAGCAAAAATGCACTGCCATCTATGGCATATGGGTATAATTTGCGCATGACACCCTTGCAAATTTTGACCTTTTATAACGCACTGGCCAACAATGGCCGTATGGTTAAGCCTCGTTTTGTCGATCGAATTATCAGTGATAATAAAATCATTCACGAGTATGGCCCAGAGGTTATGCATCCAAAGATTTTGGCCGATGAGCCCTTATCACAAGTCCAGGACGTTTTAAAAAATATCGTTACCCGAGGCACAGGAAGGGCTTTGTACTCAGAGCATTTTTCTATAGCCGGAAAAACTGGTACCGCGCGAACCGAATACTGGATGGAGGATTGGGATGAAGATCGCCGCTATATTTCTTCATTTGCCGGCTATTTTCCCGCGGAGCAGCCTAAGTTTTCTTGTATTGTTGTTATCCACAAGCCAAGCACTAAGAAAGGATATTACGGTGCCGACGTCACCGGCCCCGTATTTAAAAGAATTGCGCAGAAAATTTACACGGACAGTCCCTTAAGGGATACGATTAATTTGCCGGTGAAGCCTCTGCCTGTGTTTCTTGATCATGAGAATCAGATCAGCCAAGCTTTGTCAGAATCAGCTCAGGGTATCCCAGATGTTCGAGGCTGGGCTTTAATGGACGCTATAGCAGTTTTAGAAAATTTAGGCCTGGCTGTTGAGGTGCGCGGACATGGCAAAATAGTGAAACAAACTCCAGAACCAGGGATTGCTTTAGGGCAAATCCAAAAAGTAATTCTTATCGGATCATGATGCTGCTCAAGGATATATTATATCGAGTAGGGTTAGAGCAAGTAGTAGGCTCAACAGCCGTTGCTGTGCGCGGAGTTGAATTTGATTCAAGACGCGTGGCTTTAAACGATGTTTTTGTGGCCATCAAAGGATCGCTCGTCGACGGGCATCAATTTATTAAACAAGCTTGTGATCAAGGTGCTGTGGCCATTATCTGTGAGGAACTGCCTCAATTAATTATTAATGGAATTACCTACGTAAAGGTGCGTGACGCGAGCGCGGCATTAGCGTTTATCGCGGATAATTTCTACCAACAGCCCTCTAGAGAATTAGTTTTAGTTGGGGTTACCGGTACCAATGGAAAAACTACTGTGGCCACGTTATTGCACCAATTGTTCACGAATATGGGTTATCCGGTAGGATTACTGTCTACCGTTGAAAACAAAATCGGTGCCGAGGTAATTTCTGCAACGCATACTACTCCAGATTCGCTGACCATTAATCGTTTACTAAGAACAATGGTAGATGCAGGGGTAACTCATTGTTTTATGGAGGTGAGTTCTCATGGCATTGATCAGAATCGTACTCTAGGCCTAGATTTCGATGGGGGAGTCTTTACAAATTTGACCCATGATCATTTAGATTATCACAAAGATTTTAAGACCTATAGAAATGTTAAAAAGCGCTTTTTTGACGGATTAAAATCTCAGGCCTTTGCCTTGACCAATCAAGATGATAAAAATGGCGCTTTCATGCTGCAAAATACCCTTGCTTGCGTGCAGACCTATGCTCAAAAGTCTCTGGCAGACTATAAAGTACAAGTTCTGGAGCAACAAATCAGCGGACAATTGCTAAAAATCAACGGACATGAGGTTTGGGTGAAACTCATCGGCGGATTTAACGCCTATAACTTACTAGCCATCTATGCCTGTGCAGAACTCTTGGGTGTAGATCAAATGGATATTTTGCAACAAATAAGCACTTTGGAAAGTGTTTCAGGGCGATTCCAATATTATGTTGCCCCAAATGGTGTTACGGCAATTGTAGATTATGCCCATACGCCTGATGCCTTGGAAAATGTCCTGGGGACTATTGCCGGAATTCGCACGGGAAATGAGACTTTAATTACTGTAGTGGGTTGTGGAGGAGACCGCGATGCGACCAAAAGACCTAAGATGGCTGGTGTAGCCACTCATTGGAGCAATAAAGTCATTTTTACTTCGGATAACCCCAGAAGCGAATCTCCGGAACTCATTATTGCCCAAATGGAGGCTGGTGTTCCTGCTCATGAGTACAAAAAATTTGTTTCTATTACGGACCGGCGTCAAGCCATAAAAACGGCTGTGCAAATGGCTGAAGCAGGGGATTTGATATTGATTGCCGGAAAAGGGCATGAGACTTTTCAGGAAATCGCCGGGGTGCGCCATGACTTTGACGATTATAGAATTGCCACAGAATTTTTAAACGACCAAACCGCCTAATATGCTTTATTACCTCTTTGATTTTTTGGATAAAACTTATGACTTGCCTGGGGCTGGATTATTTCAGTTTATCACCTTTAGGGCCGCAATGACAGCCATTACTTCACTTTTTATAGCTACATATTTCGGACGAAGGATTATTGAATTTTTACGGCGCAAACAAGTTGGAGAAACCATACGTGAATTAGGCCTAGAAGGCCAGGCTCAAAAGGCGGGAACCCCCACTATGGGCGGGGTGATCATCATTCTTGCCATTGTGTTGCCTGTATTGCTTTTTGCTCAGCTCGATAACATTTATGTGATCATGCTCTTGGTCACCACTATTTGGATGGGTATTATCGGCTTTATTGATGATTATATTAAAAAATTCAAGCAAGATAAAGAGGGGCTCCCAGGACGTTTTAAAGTATTTGGTCAAGTCGGTTTGGGCATTATCGTTGGGGCCACAATGTATGTAAGTGATGGCGTTACGGTGCGTCGTCAAATTCCTGCGGAGCTCAAGGCTGCTGTGGAGACGGCCGAACAAGGCCAACAGAATTTCGAGGATCGACAAAAAACCACGAACATCTCCCAAGCTTTTTATCCCGCCGAAAAGGCACTTATCACTACCATGCCATTTGTTAAAAACAACGAAATCGACTATGAAAAAATATTGGGTTGGATGGGACCGAAAGCTGCATCACTGTCTTGGTTGATTTTCATTCCCATCATTATTTTCATTATTACCTCGGTATCTAATGGGGCTAATCTCACTGATGGTATTGACGGATTAGCTGCGGGGACTTCCGCTATAATCGGAGTGACTTTGGCCATTTTTGCCTGGATCTCGGGGAACTTGATTTTTTCTGATTATCTGAACATTATGTACATCCCCAATATCGGAGAGCTGTCCATTTTCATCATGGCTTTTGTGGGGGCGCTCATTGGGTTTTTATGGTATAACGCCTATCCAGCCCAGGTCTTTATGGGCGATACAGGAAGTTTAACCATAGGCGGGATTATCGCTGTTATTGCTATTGCGATCAGAAAGGAGTGGCTCATTCCCATTTTGTGCGGGATATTTCTCATGGAAAATTTATCCGTGGTCTTGCAGGTGGGTTGGTTCAAATACACTAAAAAGCGCACGGGAATAGGGGTGCGTCTTTTTAAAATGGCACCCTTACACCATCATTATCAAGTCAAAGGCTACCATGAAAGTAAAATTGTAACTCGATTCTGGATCGTGGGTATTGTTTTGGCTGTTTTAACCATAGTAACCCTAAAAATTCGCTAATGTCGCAAGGAAAACTCGTCATATTGGGTGCAGGAGAAAGCGGACAAGGGGCTGCCCTTTTGGGTCAAGCCAAGGGTTATAGTGTCTTTGTCTCTGATGGTAAGTCCATACCTGAAAAAGCCCGCCAACTTTTCGCACAGCATAACATTGATTATGAACAAGGGGGGCATGATCTCGCGCGTATAGTCGATGCCGACATTGCCGTGAAAAGTCCAGGTATTCCTGACTCTGCTGCTGTGGTGCAAGCTTTAATTGCCCATGGTGTTGAGGTCATTTCAGAGATCGAATGGGGCTTTCGTTTTACCGATAAACCCATAATTGCCATAACGGGAAGCAATGGTAAAACCACCACGACTTCTATGATTCATAAACTGCTAACAGATGCCGGATTGACAGCAGGACTCGGCGGTAATATCGGCAGGAGTTTTGCTGCACAGGTTATGGGTCAAGAACCTGATTATTATGTACTCGAGGTCAGTAGCTTTCAGCTAGATGGTACCACACAATTTCAACCGCATATTGCAGTAATCACCAATATTACTCCAGACCATTTGGACCGCTATAATTACAAGTTTGAGGCTTATATCGCCTCTAAAATGAGCATCACGCGCAGCCAGACTCCAGAGGATTATCTGGTCTATGATTATGACGATCCTGTTTTAGCCAAGTCTGTGCCGCAAACCCCAATAAACGCTTCATTAATGCCGTATTCCACTAAAACTTCAGTGGTTCAAGGCAGTTACATCGACCGAGATACATTAGTTATAAACACACCTGAAAAATTGATAAATATGCCGAAACTTGATCTTAATGTAAAGGGTACTCATAATCAGAAAAACGCCATGGCTGCAGCCACTGTTGCTGCTCTTTTGAACATTCGTAAAGAGACCATAAGACAGTCTTTAGAACATTTTCAATCTGTTGAACATAGATTGGAGTATGTCTTAAAAATAAATAATGTGACCTACATCAACGATTCCAAGGCCACCAATGTGAATTCCGTTTATTATGCTTTAGAAAGTATGCATTCTCCCACGGTTTGGATTGCTGGCGGTGAAGACAAAGGCAATGATTACAACGAACTTTTACCCTTAGTGAATGAGAAGGTCAAAGCCATTATTTGTTTGGGGTTGAACAACGAAAAAATCATCCAAACTTTTGGGTCGGTTGTCGATATGCTAGTCGAAACCCATAGTATGTCAGACGCGGTGCAAGTGGCTTATCGACTTGCCCAGCGCGGTGATACCGTGCTCCTATCGCCGGCCTGTGCCAGTTTTGATTTATTTGAGAATTATGAAGACCGTGGACGCCAATTTAAAAATGCCGTAAGACAACTCTAAAACGATGTAAAAACGGGACAAGTAAAAGAATAAATGCAAGAGTTTATAAAAAATATAAGAGGAGATCGATCAATTTGGGCGGTTGTAGCTTTATTGGCTTTGTTTTCTTTTATGCCAGTATACAGCGCCAGCAGTAATTTGGCTTATCTCTATGGTGATGGCAATACCCTTCAGTTTTTAGTTAAACACTTGGCCCATTTATCTTTAGGATTTGTGATTTTATTTGGGGTTCATCGTATTCCTTATCATTATTTCAAAGGACTTTCGATGATTGCATTACCCATCATGATGATATTATTGGTGTTGACTTTGGCCCAAGGCACCACAATAGAGGGGGCCAATGCAGCACGATGGATAAAACTTCCTGTGGTGGGGGTGACTTTTCAAACTTCTGCTTTGGCTGCGGTAGTGCTTTTAGTTTATGTTGCGCGCTATTTGGCGCGTATCAAGGACGAGCAAATCACCTTTAAGCAAACCTTATGGCCATTGTGGACTCCTGTGTTTATTGTTATTGGTTTGATTCTTCCGGCGAACCTTTCGACTGCCTTATTGATTTTTGCTATGGTGCTTATGCTGGTTTTTGTGGGCGGTCACCCCATAAAATATATTGCTTCTGTTTTAGGTATTGGTATGCTGAGTTTAACCCTATTTATTCTTGCTGCCAAAGCATTTCCCGGGATGTTTCCCAATAGAGTGGATACATGGACCAGCCGCATCGAAAGTTTTATGACCAAAGAGGTTGATAAAAAAGAAAAAGATTATCAAATTACCCAAGCCAATATCGCTATAGCAACGGGTGGCATGCTGGGCCTTGGTCCGGGAAAAAGTATTCAAAAGAATTTTTTACCTCAATCAAGTTCTGATTTTATCTATGCGATAATTATCGAAGAGTTTGGACTTGTTGGAGGCTTATTACTCCTAATTTTTTATCTGCTACTCCTGTTTCGTCTTGTGGTTTTGGTTTATAAAACAAAGGATTATTTTGGACGGCTTTTGGTCATTGGTGTGGGCGTTCCCTTATTGTTTCAAGCCTTCATCAACATGGGTGTAGCCGTCTCGCTTTTTCCGGTGACCGGGCAAACCTTGCCTCTAATTAGTAGTGGAGGCACTTCTATTTGGACCACCTGTGTTGCCTTAGGCGTTATTTTGAGCGTAAGTGCACATCGCAAAGATAAAATTGAAGTTAAAGAAGAATCGTCTAACCCTTTAGATATCTTGAGTGAAACGATATAGATACATCATTTCGGGTGGCGGTACAGGCGGCCATATTTATCCTGCAATTGCCATTGCACAGGAAATTCATCGCCGTAATCCAGAGGTGGAAATCATGTTTGTTGGGGCGCGTGATCGCATGGAAATGCAAAAGGTGCCTAAAGCTGGATTTCCCATAAGAGGGTTGTGGATTTCAGGATTTCAAAGACGATTGACTTTAAAAAATTTATGGGTCCCCTTGAAACTTTTAGTAAGCCTGCTCCAATCTGTTGTTTTGATCAAATCTTTTCGCCCTAATGTAGTCATTGGGACCGGTGGTTATGCCAGCGGTCCACTGCTGCGCGTAGCGGCTTTGTTCGGTATTCCAACTGTGATTCAAGAACAAAACAGCTTTCCAGGGGTGACCAATAAAATGCTGGCCTCAGGGGCCAAAAAGATTTGTGTAGCCTACCAAAATATGGATCGCTTTTTCCCGAGAGAGAAAATTGTCTATACAGGCAATCCAGTGCGTCAGGATTTACTCAATTCTGTTATTGATCGAAAAGATGCGCTCGCTCATTTTAACTTGGGTAATCTTCCAAACCAAGGCGACAAATTCGACCATGGGCCTGTACTTTTAGTACTTGGAGGAAGTTTAGGTGCTGCCCGAATTAATTCGATGATTGCGGAAAAACTAGATTTTTTTTGCGCCCAGAATGTTCGCGTGATTTGGCAATGTGGGGCTTATTATTATGCACAATATCAAACACTGGAGAGTCCATTAGTGCGCATACTGCCGTTTATCGATAAAATGGCGATGGCTTATGCGGCTGCAGATCTTATTATATCGAGATCCGGCGCCCTTTCTGTATCAGAATTGGCCTTAGTGGGTAAACCGGTCTTGTTCATTCCTTCACCAAATGTTGCCGAAGATCATCAGACTAAAAATGCACAGGCCCTGGTAGATCAGAATGCGGCAGTCATGCTTAAGGAGCAGTTTCTCAGCAGCGAGTTTGAAAACACGTTCAAAAAGTTGATAGAGGATAAAGCCTATTGTGAGCAATTAGGCAAGGCAATAATGTCAACAGCAATGCCCAATGCCACTTCAGATATTGTGGATCAATTAAATGGTTTATCGACATGATACTGAATTTGAAACATAATCAGTTTGATCGCTTCATTTTCTTGGGCGTGGGAGGCATAGGGATGAGTGCTTTGGCCCGCTATCTGGTGATGCGCGGTAAATCTGTTTTTGGTTTCGATCGAAGCGCTTCAGAGATTACTGCAGCACTTCAAAAATACGGGGCGGAGATTGTCCATAATACAGAAGCTTTTGAGCCTTGGTTTGCTCCTGAATGGGCCAGCAATTCTTTAATTGTTTGGACCCCGGCCGTGGCCCAGTCTGATCCATGGATGATTGCATCAAAAAACAGCGGTTTTCCCATGGTCAAACGTGCTGAACTATTGGGGATGATCAGCGCAGAATCAAAAAATGTGCTAGCCGTGGCAGGGACTCATGGTAAAACCACAACTTCTGCAATTTTAGCCCATTTATTGGTCCACGCGGGGAAAAAAGGAATAGGCTTTTTGGGGGGTATAGCACAAAATTATCAGTCTAATCTTGTACTGCCTGATTCACTAGAAGCAGTTATTGGGGAAAGTATGTCTCCTGATTTTTGTGTTGTTGAGGCCGATGAATTTGATCGGTCGTTTTTAAGCATTAAACCACAATGGGCTTGCATCACGAGTGTGGATCCTGATCACCTTGATATTTATCAAGACAAAGAGACCTTCGTAGCGGCGTTTAAATTATTTGCCCACACCTTAGCTCCAGATCATTTGTTTATTGTTGAAGGATTGGATTTTGATGGTATTAGTGTAGGTTTTTCTGAGAAAGCCCAAATTAGGGCGGAGCAAATTGCTGTAATTGATGGTGCTTACCGATTTGATTTAAAATTTGACGATGAGCTCTGGCCTGACCTAATTGGACCACTGCCCGGTCGGCATAATTTAATCAATGTTATGATGGCAGTGGCCATGGCACGCGATTATGGTTTGACTCAAAAAGAAGTGGCTCATGCACTGTCTCATTTCCAAGGCATTCAAAGACGCTTTAATCAGCACAAATTATCGGAAAATAGAGTGCTTGTAGATGATTATGCCCATCATCCAACTGAGTTGAAAGCTCTTTTGCAAGGAGTCAAGGAATTTTATCCCGATCGGCCCCATGTTTTGCTATTTCAGCCCCATTTATTTAGTCGTACTCGTGATTTTGCGGATGATTTTGCTCAGGTACTCAGTGATTTTGATCAGGTGATATTGATGCCAATTTACCCTGCACGGGAATTGCCGATTTCAGGCATTGATAGTGGATGGCTTGCGCGCAAATGTAGGGGCGGCACGGTTCAGTCCTTTGATCGTGCTCATGCCTTAGAGGCTTTTGTCCATCACTTTTCACAATTGACCTTGAAATCGGTTAATGCACCGGTATTTATTGTGGCTGGAGCCGGTGATATTGGACTCGAAGTACAAAGTTTAATTCAAAAGTTGAGTTCATGAGAGGCTACTGGTTTGCGGTTAAAATGATTTTTATAGGTTGTTTAATGCTGTTTTTAATGGCATTTGCCCACACCCGAAATACCCAAAGAACTTATCGTGATTTGGCGGTACAATTTGTGGGTAACCCCCAGCCATTTATAGCCCTGGACTCGGTTAATAAATTGTTAATACAAAATAAAGGGCCACTTTCGAGTATCCCTAAAGAAACTTTAGTTTTGAAAGAGATGGAGGCCCGATTGATGCAGCATCCTATGGTGTATCAGGCTCAGGTTTTTATCTCTATCGATGGCGAAATTGGGGCAAAAATTCAGACTAAAAAACCTATTGGTCGCGTCTTGGGAAATCCTGGTTTTTACATCGATGAACAAGGACAACCAATGCCACTATCGAACCTGTATACCGCCCGTGTGCCTCTAATCACTGGCGAGGTTTTGTTGCATTTAGAGGCCTTAAAGGAATTGCTGTTGACTATTGGTCAGGATGAGTTTCTAAGTCCAATGGTTACAGAAATAGCAGTAGATGCCCACGGAAATTGTCAGTTGAGGCTGCGCCAAGAAACATATAAATTGCTCTTAGGTCCCGTTACCGACGTGTCTAAAAAGCTTCGGAATTTTAAAGCATTTTATCAAAACATGCAAAAACAATCGGAGCCAAAGCAATACGAAAAAATTGATTTGAGATTTAATAATCAGGTGGTCGCCACCGAGTAAAGTCATGGAACAAGAAAACATTGCTGTAGGTCTGGATATTGGAACCACGAAAATCGTGGCCATGATCGGTCGCAAAAATGAATTTGGTAAAATGGAAATTTTGGGCATCGGAAAGTCCAAAAGTCTTGGGGTGCATCGCGGCGTAGTAAACAACATCACCCAGACCATTCAATCGATTCAGCAAGCGGTGCAAGACGCCGAAAGTAGTTCAGGCATGAACATAAGCGATGTGGTTGTGGGGATTGCAGGTCAGCATATTCGCAGTCTACAACACAGTGATTATATTACCAGAACTAATAGCGATGAAGTCATTCATGATGAAGACATAGATCGTTTGTGCAATCAGGTCCATAAGTTAGTGATGCTTCCTGGTGAAGAAATTATACACGTTTTGCCCCAAGATTTTAAGGTCGACGGACAGGCAGAGATCAAGGAACCAATTGGGATGTATGGAGGACGCCTAGAGGCGAATTTTCATGTAGTGGTCGGTCAGGTTTCTTCTATACGCAATATCGGGCGCTGTGTCAAGAGTTCGGGACTCGACCTTTCGGGTATTACCCTCGAACCCTTGGCCTCTTCAAACGCTGTACTGAGTCAAGAGGAAAAGGAAGCAGGAGTTGCCCTAATTGACATTGGAGGGGGCACAACAGATTTAGCCATTTTTAAAGATGGTATTATCCGTCATACGGCCGTTATTCCTTTTGGCGGTAATGTGATTACTGAAGACATCAAAGAAGGCTGTTCTATCATCGAAAAACAAGCGGAGCTATTGAAAATCAAATTTGGTTCGGCTTGGCCAGGGGAAAATAAGGATAATGAAATAGTTTCTATACCAGGGTTACGCGGTCGTGATCCAAAAGAAATTAGCCTAAAAAATCTGTCCAAAATAATTCATGCCCGTGTTGTTGAAATCATTGAGCAGGTGTATTTGGAAATCAGAAACTACGGTCATGAAGAACAAAAGAAAAAGCTTATTGCCGGTATTGTCTTAACCGGTGGTGGATCACAATTACGCCATTTAAAGCAATTAGTAGAATATATAACCGGCATGGATACCCGTATTGGCTATCCCAATGAACATTTGGCAGGGGACAGCGATAGCGAGACCACAAGCCCAATGTATGCCACAGCTGTAGGTTTAGTCTTGACGAGTTTGAATGAAAAAAATCGCAAGCATTCTTCAGCAAAATTAAAAGAAACACTTCAGCCAGAGCAAGAACATATAACTCAAGAGCAAGGAGATCAGGGGCCCAAAGAGGAAGAGGTGCAGACACCAGGTGTTCAGCGCGGATTTTTTGATAAATGGGCCGATAAGTTTAAAGAATTTTTAGATAACGCAGAATAATAATTGTTCCATAAAAACAACCTTTATGAGCCACCAAGAGTTTGATAATATCTCATTTGACCTGCCCAAGAATCAATCGAATGTCATAAAAGTCATCGGTGTCGGAGGTGGTGGGAGTAATGCCATCAACCACATGTTTAGTCAAGGCATTAAAGGGGTTGATTTCGTTATTTGTAATACCGACGCTCAAGCGCTTGAAAACAGTGCTGTACCTGTCAAAATTCAGTTAGGAGTATCCTTAACGGAAGGGCTCGGCGCTGGGGCAAATCCTAAAATCGGTGAACAATCTGCCGTTGAGTCGGTCGAGGAAATTCGCGCCATGCTTTCTACTAATACAAAAATGATTTTTATTACTGCCGGAATGGGCGGTGGTACGGGGACTGGTGCTGCACCAATTATCGCGCAAATGGCTCGTGAGTTAGATATCTTAACCGTAGGTATCGTCACTATGCCCTTTCAATTTGAAGGTAAATTACGGAATGATCAAGCCCAAATAGGTATTGAAAATCTCCGTAAAAATGTTGATTCTTTGATTGTGGTCAATAACAATAAATTGCGTGAGGTTTATGGTAATCTGGGCTTTAAAGCAGGATTTTCCAAGGCCGATGAAGTTTTGGCTACGGCCGCTCGTGGTATTGCAGAGGTTATAACGCATCACTATACCCAAAATATTGACTTGCGCGATGCAAAAACAGTTTTGGCCAACAGCGGAACCGCAATTATGGGAAGTGCTACTGCCAAAGGCTCTAATCGAGCTAAAGAGGCTATTTCAAAAGCTTTGGATTCACCATTGCTTAACGACAATAAAATTAAAGGAGCCAAAAATGTCTTACTCCTCATAGTCAGTGGAAGTGAAGAAATCACAATCGATGAAATTGGAGAGATCAGCGATTACATTCAGGATGAAGCTGGTCACAGTGCCAATATTATCATGGGAGTGGGTGAGGATGAAGCCTTACAGGGGGCTATTGCTATTACTGTAATTGCTACAGGGTTTGATCCTGAGCAGCAAAATCATATCGTTCATACAGAGGCTAAGCGCATAATTCACACCCTCGAGGAGGAACAGCGTGCGGCTTATGAATTAGAAGTGGACAATACGGCAAAAATCAGCCTTAATATAGAGACTCTACAACAAGACACAGTACCTGAGTCCCGGGCAGTAGGGCCTTTATCAGAGGAACATTCTGTCATACGTCACACACTATTTGAAGAAGAGGAGGAGCACAGTAATTTAGCTATGTCCAATCAACCATTTGAAGATTATGTTCCCACCACAGAACTGATTCGCAATATTGCGGCGCAAGCTGAAGTTGTTGATATTAATTATCTCGCGAAGTTCCAACAAGTGGTAGTCAACGAAATAGAGGTTCATGATTTTGAAATCATATCTGTAGATCAAAATGGGGCTTTGGCTGAACAAGAGTTGAGAGAAATAGAAGTCGAGGTACAAGAATTGATAGTGAATAAAACTCAGTCGGAGGATCAGATGCTTATGTTTGATTTGCCCATCAATCAGCAGAGCCAAGAAGACATTTTAGATATTGAGGTACACGCTCATGAACTTGTGTTTGAGGAAACTCCAGCAAAAGAATCGGCAGTAGAGCAGGAAGTTGTTGAACAAGTAGAAGAATTTCAGGAGGAAGAAACCCCGGAATTTGCCGGTGCTGAATTAGCGGAACAGTCACAAGCTCCGATTAGGTATGTTCTAGAGGATGATACTGAATCAGCTATCGCTGCTGAAGTGGAAGTAGAACAAGACGTTGAATCAGAGGAGGCAATGACTCTAAAGACCAAAGAGACCCCAGAGGTAGTTCCGGCCGAAAATCCAGAGTCTATGGATCCAATGAATACGCCTATTGCTCAATTGCTGCGCGAACGCACAGAAGAACGAAAACGTAAAATGAAGGAATTCAATTACAAGTTCCGCAACAGTGCATCAAAAATAGATGAGATTGAGCGTCAGCCGGCCTATAAGCGCATGGGTATTGAGCTAGAGGATGCTAAGCCCCAAGAGGATCAACTTTCAAGAACAACAATAAATCTTGATGATGACGATGTGGATCTGCGCTCAAATAATAGTTATTTACACGATAATGTCGATTAATTAGTGCTGTCAGGACATGTGTAAAATGAAAAAAGCAAGCCAAAGTGGCTTGCTTTTTTTGTGTGCCTTTGTCACGCCATTGGCGTGGTTTTGTGCTTGATGTGACCCAGGGAGGATTCGAACCCCCAACCCTCAGAGCCGAAATCTGATATTCTATCCAGTTGAACTACTGGGCCCTTAAATTGCGATCAAGGCTATGCCTTGATATTTGCGTCGCGAATATACAAAAGTTCGATTTCTTTCGATTAAGCCCCGGCCAAGATATGTTGAATTATTTGCTCCGCGTGTACCCTAGAATTTTCGATGAACCAAAGATGCGTTTGTAGCCCTCCACAGATTACCCCTGCTAAATAAAGCCCGGGGCGATTGGACTCCATAGTCCGGGGATTATATTGTGGTTTTTGAAATTCTTCTGCGTCTATTGCAATTCCGTTTTCTTTTAAAAAATTGAGATTCGGACGATAACCTGTAAGGGCCAGAACAAAGTCATTGTCCAAGGTTTGCTCACCTTCTGGAGTCATAATTGTGACCTTATTCTCATGAATTTGGGTTATTTCACTGTTGAAATAGGTTTTAATACTGCCCTCCGCAATACGATTTTCGATATCGGGTTTAACCCAATATTTTACGCGTTCTCCTATGCTTGGTCCGCGTACGACCATAGTCACCGACCCTCCTTTTCGATAGATTTCTAAAGCGGCATCCACAGCAGAGTTGCTGGCGCCCACTATAATAGTATTTTTAAAAGCATAAGGGTGGCCTTCAGTGAAGTAGTGACGAACTTTGGCGCTGAGTTCACCGGGTACATCTAGCATTTTGGGCAAGTCATAAAATCCAGTGGCTAAAATGACCTTTCGCCCATAATGAGTGGTTTTATCCGTGATGACTTGATAATTTTCATCCTGTCCTTTTATGGTCTCTACTTTTTCGTAAAGGGCGAGATTTGATTTCTGATTTTGTCCAATACGCCCGTAATAGGCTAGGGCCTCGTCACGATCGGGTTTTGGTTGTGCACTGATAAATGGAATTCCCCCAATCTCTAATTTATCTGAGGTAGAAAAGAACCTCATATTCCGAGGATAATTGTAAATAGAGTTGACTAAAACACCTTTTTCGATGATGGCGTAACTCAAATTATGTTTTTGACAAGCTAGGCCACAAGCTAGGCCAATCGGACCGCCCCCAATGATGAGTACATCTTTTTTGTCGGGCATGGTGATGGATTATTGAGTCAGGGCCTTGAGGTTAGCTACCGTAGCATTAGGATCTTGAGCGTTAAAAACAAAACTACCCGCTACCAAAACATCCGCCCCTGCAGTTTTTAAGGCTGGGGCATTTTCGCTGGTTACTCCGCCATCAATTTCGATTAAAAAGCTGGCGTTTTGTTCAAGACGCATTGCCGCCAATTCACGCACTTTGTCGTAGGTGCGCTCAATAAACTTTTGGCCCCCAAAACCGGGATTGACACTCATAAGGCATACTAAATCAAGATCACATAAAATATCTTTCAACAAATGTACCGGCGTATGCGGGTTTAAAGCGACTCCAGCTTTCATCCCTGCTTGTTTTATGGCCTGTAGGCTCCGATGTAAATGCGTACAAGCCTCGTAATGAACTGTCAATACTGCTGCCCCTAAATCGGCAAAAGTCTTGATGTAGCGATCGGGATCGACGATCATTAAGTGAACGTCAAGTGGTTTTTGGGCATGAGTCCCGATGGCTTTGAGTACTGGCATACCAAAACTGATATTGGGTACAAAAACACCATCCATAATATCTATGTGAAACCAATCCGCTTGACTGTTGTTGATCATGGTAACATCGCGCTCTAAATTAGCGAAGTCTGCTGCTAGAACTGAGGGGGCAATTAGGGTTTGGGCCATTGGAGAAGTTTTGTCAAAAGTACAAAATCACAGTCTTTTGTAATAAAAAACCTCCAGGAATGTCCCGGAGGTTCTCATCAATCAAAAACAAACAGCTGAATACTGCTCGTTGTCGTACTTCAGCGCATGGTCTTGAATCTTTGGCCTTACGCGCTGAGATGGGCTTAACCCAAATAGGTTTTAAGAATTTTACTTCTCGAGGTATGCTTTAATCGTCGTATAGCTTTTTCCTTAATCTGACGCACACGCTCGCGTGTTAAATCAAAGGTCTCCCCAATTTCTTCCAAAGTCATAGGGTGTTGATTGCCCAGACCAAAATACAAGCGAATCACATCCGCTTCGCGAGGGGTCAAGGTTTCCAATGCACGTTCAATCTCTGTTCTGAGGGATTCGTGCAGGAGCGTTCGGTCGGGATTCGGTGATTCACCACTGCGCAATACGTCGTATAGGTTTGAATCTTCACCTTCAACTAAAGGGGCATCCATAGAGACGTGACGCCCAGAGTTTTTCATGGATTCTTTGACATCATTAATGGTCATATCCAACTCCTTGGCGATTTCCTCTGCAGAGGGTGGACGTTCATGTGCCTGCTCCAAAAAGGCATAGGTCTTATTGATTTTATTGATGCTCCCAATTTTGTTTAGCGGAAGACGCACAATTCTCGATTGCTCAGCCAAAGCCTGCAAAATAGATTGTCTGATCCACCAAACCGCATAAGAGATAAACTTGAATCCTCGAGTTTCGTCAAATCGTTGGGCCGCTTTAATGAGTCCTAAATTTCCTTCATTAATGAGGTCAGGAAGGGTAAGTCCTTGATTCTGATATTGCTTGGCCACAGAAACCACAAAACGCAAATTGGCTTTAGTTAGCTTTTCAAGAGCGCGTTGATCTCCAGCTTTGATACGCTGCGCGAGTTCCACCTCTTCATCGGCGGTAATCAAATCAACCTTTCCAATTTCTTGTAAGTATTTGTCGAGTGAGGCGGTCTCTCTATTGGTGACCTGCTTGGTAATTTTTAACTGTCTCATGAAATATTATCGAGTGAGGTTTAAAAGAGTCATGTACTTAGTATTACGCATGATTTGACAAAATGTTACAAAGTCTGTGTTTTTTTTAATTTATTGAAATAGGTTCTATTTTTTCTGAATCGAGTCTTATTAGATAAAGAGAGTTTATTGCTCTTTATCTCGATTAAAGTCCAGTAAAAAAGCCCTGACCGATTAGGTCAGGGCTTTTGTTGTTCAGGTGTTTGGCCTTAAATAACTTAGAGATTAATCTTCGCTATTATTGCGATCTGAGCGATCCGAACGATCATCCCGGTGTTGACGTCCGTCACGTCCGTCACGTCCAGAGCGATTGTCTTGTCCCCCGCGATTATCACGTCCACGTCCGCCAGAACGTCTGTCGTCGCGTGGTGGGCGCTCTACAAAGCCTTCTGGTTTTGGTAAAAGAATCTTGCGCGATACTTTATCCTTTTTGGTACGAGGATCAACCCCTAAATATTTCACGTCAAAAACATCACCCATATTGACCACATCAGTTACGTTTTCAGTGCGTTTCCAGTCTAACTCAGATACGTGTAGCAGGGTTTCATTACCCGGGGCTTCATTGTATTCAACAACAGCACCAAAGTCAAGAATCTTAATCACCTTTACTTCGTAAACACTGCCGACCTCTGGCTTAAAGGTCAAGGAATCAATTTTAGCCAGAACTGCGTCAATTCCCGCTTGATCTGTCCCTAAAATTTCAACGATTCCTTCCTCAGTCACCGGATCTTCATTGATTACAATGGTGGTCTTGGTGGTTTTTTGAAGCTCTTGGATTACTTTTCCACCTGGTCCAATAAGGGCCCCAATATATTCATTAGGAATAGTCGTGGTCACCATTTTAGGCGCGTGCGGCTTAACATCAGCATTTGGCGCTGCAATGGCCTCTACAAGTTTGTCCAAAATATGAAGACGCCCTTCACGAGCTTGCTTTAATGCATTGACCAAAATCTCGTAAGACAGGCCTTTTACTTTGATGTCCATTTGACATGCGGTGATTCCATCTTCAGTACCGGTTACTTTGAAATCCATGTCGCCTAAATGATCCTCATCTCCAAGAATATCAGACAATACAGCGTATTTCCCGTCTTTCCCTGAGATCAGTCCCATAGCAATACCAGAGACAGGCTTTATCATTTGTACCCCAGCATCCATAAGCGCCATAGTACCACTACATACGGTAGCCATAGAAGAACTTCCGTTACTCTCAAGCACTTCAGAAACTACACGCACTGTGTATGGACAATCTGCAGGAATCATTCCTTTAAGGGCTCGTTGCGCTAAATTTCCGTGACCTACTTCACGACGAGAGGTTCCACGTATTGGACGTGCTTCTCCAGTAGAGAAAGGAGGGAAGTTGTAGTGTAAATAGAACGTTTCTTCTCCTTCATATGAGGGCATATCGATTTGATTGGCCTCTCTTGAAGTTCCTAGTGTTACTGTTGCTAAGGCTTGAGTTTCTCCGCGGGTAAAAATAGCCGATCCGTGTGTAGAAGGAAGGTAATCCACTTCACACCAGATTGGACGAATGTCGGTAGTTTTTCTACCATCTAAACGCAATCCTTCATTAAGGGTTAAATCGCGTACTGCTTCTTTTTCAGCTTTACTGTAATATTTTGAAATAAGTCCACCAAAATCCGCTAGCTCCTCTTCCGTAAAGCTGGTTTTTACCTCTTCTTTAATGTCACCAAAGGCTGCGCTGCGCTCGTGCTTGCTCGATCCTGATTTAGCCACTTGGTATACTTTGTCGTATACCATGTCGTGAATTTTTTGGGCTAAAGCCTCATCTTCAGGCTCAGGGGCATATTCACGTGTTGGCTTTTTGCCAACAGCCTCTGCCAATCTTACCTGCGCGGCACACTGAACTTTAATCGCCTCATGTGCTGCCTTTATGGCCTGGGTCATTTCTTCTTCAGAAATCTCTTTCATCTCTCCCTCAACCATCATTACTGAGTCTTCTGAGGCTCCGATCACCATGTCGATGTCACTCTCTTCGAGTTGTGCACGTGATGGGTTGATCACGAACTGGCCATTGACCCGTCCTACACGAACTTCAGAAATAGGACATTCAAATGGAAAGTCCGAAAGTTGAATGGCTGCAGAGGCCGCTAAACCAGCTAATGCATCAGGCATCACATCCTCGTCATGAGACATTAGTTGTATCATAACCTGCGTTTCGGCGTGATAATCCTTTGGGAATAAAGGACGTAAAACGCGATCTACAAGACGCATGGTCAAAACTTCACCATCGCTAGGACGTGCCTCACGCTTAAAAAATCCTCCAGGATATCGTCCTGAAGCCGCAAATTTTTCGCGGTAATCTACAGTAAGTGGTAAAAAGTCCACATCACTTTGCTGATAGTTAGAAACTACAGTACAAAGCAACATACATTTACCAGACTGCACCACAACAGAGCCATGGGCTTGTTTGGCCAGTTTTCCGGTTTCCAGGGTAATCTCGCGACCATCCCCGAGGTCAATAACCTCTCTAAATACTTTAGGTATCATGTGTTTTTCATTTATGCATCAATATCGATGCTTTTAATTGGTCGTTGACCGGTTATCGGTCAAAAGTTGTGTTGTTGTGGTGTTGTTGTCGGACCAATGAAAAACTCAGTACAGCTTTTTAAGCATTATTGCGTTCTAGGAACTACACAAAATTAGGTGATATTTACATAGAATGCAAAAGTAAAAGGGATACCAATGGTACCCCTTTAATTTATTTACGCAAGCCTAATTCTTTGACTATAGCACGATAGCGCATAATATCTTTTTTCATTAGATAATCTAGTAGCGATCTTCTTTTTCCGACGAGCTTTACCAGTGAGCGCTCAGTGTTGAAGTCTTTGTGATTGCGTTTTAGGTGTTGGGTCAAGTGCTCAATTCTGTAAGTGAATAAGGCGATTTGACCTTCGGCAGTACCAGTATCGGTGGCACTTTTGCCGTGTTTTTTAAAAATTTCTTGTTTTTTCTCAGATGATAAATACATGCCAATATTATTTAAATGATTTTTATGTATGTTGATAACCTTGTGATTATCGAGCGGCGAAAATACAAAATTCAATTATCTTTATGAGTATTATTGTGATAAAATCATAATCGTCCACTATCGGATTACTGTAAATTGCTTTATTTATTGTGGTGCCTAATACAATTCCTATGAAACTGACCCTAAAACATTTAACCCTTTATTTATTATCCGCTTTTTTAATCAATGCGTTTTTGGTGTCTTGCTCTGGCAACGATGACAGCACACCTGATCCGGATGTCTCCATCAGTGACAGTGCCTTATCGGCTCAAGCCGATGGTATTTTTGAAGCCACTCAGCATATTGTTGAAAGTGGCTATAACTATATCGAAGAGCCTGATCGCCGGCCCAATTCAATTTTTGGTGCCTCATGCCCTAGTTTTGATATTTCGGTCAATGGATCACAGGTCACATTGATTGTGGATTTTGGTCCTTCCTGTCAATTGCTTAGTGGCCCCGAAGTTTCAGGTCAAATCGTTTTGGAATATGGCCCAAGGGTAGGCGGATTTAGAACTATTGATTACTTCTATCAAGATTTTGTTTTTAATGGACATCAAGTTACCGGAGGAGGCCAGATCATACGCGAAAGTGAAAATACTAATGGCAACCCACAGTCAAGTGTAAATGAGAACATTACCGTGGCCTTTAGTGGGGGTAATGTGACCGCTAATCGAATGGGTACGCGCTATGTGGAATGGGTGGCAGGTGTTGGTTCTGGTACATGGATTGATAATGTTTACCACATTTGGGGTAATTGGGAAACCACTCTGAGCAATGGTTTTCAGCGAACAGGGGTTATTGATGCTGCAACGCCGCTGGTTCGAGGTATCGCACTGTGTGATTATTTTGTTTCGGGGATCATGGCCATTACGCAAAACAACCTCTCTGGAACCCTTGATTTTGGTAATGGCACTTGTGACGCAATCGCTATCTTGACGGTAAATGGCATTGAATTCACCATCAACCTGGATTAAATCAATTTTTTCAGGAGTCTCTTAATTTGTGCTCCATCAAATTTAATCTTAAAAGCTCTTAGATTAAGCTTCTACTGACTTGCGCAGAGGCTTATTCTGAATCAAGTCTAAATACCGATTGATGTTTTTCTTGAGGTCTTTTCTATGCGAAATGAAATCCAAGAAGCCGTGTTCGAGCAGAAACTCCGCTGTCTGAAAACCTTCGGGAAGTTCCTTGCCCGTGGTATCGCGCACCACGCGAGGCCCCGCGAATCCAATTAAGGCACCAGGTTCACTGATATTGATATCACCGAGCATCGCAAATGAGGCAGTGGTCCCTCCTGTGGTTGGGTCAGTACATAAAGAAATATATGGAATTTTTGCATCAGCTAACAGGGCTAGTTTAGCACTCGTTTTGGCCAGCTGCATGAGCGACAATGCTGCTTCCATCATACGGGCGCCACCGCTTTTTGAGATAATCAGCAATGGCGTTTTATTTTTGAGGGCGTAATCTGCTGCTCGAGCAATTTTTTCACCCACAACACTGCCCATAGACCCTCCGATAAAACTGAAATCCATACAGGCCACAACTAAATCCTCTCCCATGGAGCGTCCTACTGCCGTGCGTACCGCATCCTTGAGATTTGTTTTCTTTTCAGCCTCTTTTATTCGATCGGTATATTTTTTCGTGTCTACGAATTTTAAGGTGTCTTTTGACCTAAGATTTTTGTCCAGTTCTTTAAACTTATTGTCGTCAAACAAAATCTCAAAATACTCTTTACTGCCAATGCGCACATGATAACCATCTTCAGGACTCACGTAGAAATTGCGTTCTAACTCTTCTGCATCGACAATCTTTCCTGTTGGGGACTTGTACCACAACCCTTTTGGCACATCTTTTTTGTGCTCTGTAGGGGTCTGAATTCCTTTTGTTGTGCGTTTAAACCAGGCCATAGGACTCGTATTTGGTTTACAAGGTATTTATATTGTTTAAATCTTCAAAAGCTTTTTTCAATCGTGCTTTAAAGGTTACTTCTCCTTCGCGCAACCATTTGCGGGGATCATAATATTTTTTATTTGGAAGATCAGCACCTTCTGGATTACCGATTTGTGCCTTGAGATAATCGTGTTGACCGACCATATAATCCCGGATTCCCTCGGTAAAGGCAAACTGTAAATCAGTATCTATATTCATCTTTACAACACCGTAACCGATGGCTTCGCGTATTTCTTCTAAGGTTGACCCGCTTCCTCCATGGAATACAAAATCGATAGGGTTAGGTCCGATACCGAACTTTTCTTGGATGTAGGTCTGAGAATTTCTCAAGATTTTCGGAGTCAGCTTGACGTTTCCTGGCTTGTAAACCCCATGCACATTACCGAAGGCTGCTGCCACGGTAAATTGATCACTCACTTGCATCAGTTGCTGGTAGGCATAGGCAACTTCCTCTGGTTGGGTATAGAGTTTTGAGCTATCCACGTCTGAGTTGTCGACCCCATCTTCTTCGCCACCAGTAATCCCTAATTCAATTTCAAGGGTCATGCCGATTTTACTCATGCGCTCGAGATAGCCTTTGCAAATTTCAATGTTCTCTTCCAAGGGTTCCTCAGAAAGATCAATCATATGACTACTGAACAAGGTACGTCCCGTGCGGGCAAAATGATCTTCACTCGCAGAAATTAACCCATCGATCCAGGGCAGCAAATTTTTTGCGCAATGATCAGTGTGCAATATGACAGGGGTATGATAAGCTTGTGCTAATGCGTGGATATGATGGGCTCCAGCGATACTCCCTGCAATAGCGGCACGTTGCCCTTCGTTCGAAAGGCCCTTACCCGCATTAAACTGGGCACCACCATTGGAAAACTGAATGATTACAGGAGCATTTACTTCACGGGCAGTCTCAAGTACCGTATTAATGGTGTTAGAGCCAACTACATTAACTGCTGGCATGGCATACTGCTTTGATTTTGCGTGTTGGAATATTTCTTGGACCTCCTGACCAGAGGCCACTCCCGGCTTTATGGAATGGCTCATATTAAGTAGCTTTGATTAGGCGTCAAAAATAGAAAAAAATACCGGTTTAGAAGGGGTAGTTTATCCCTATATTATAAACAGCATTAGCGAAATTATATTCTTTAAACCAGCGTTCATTTGCTGCTCTTGCAGGATTATGCGTTTTAAATCCCGTGTCAAAACGTATCACAAAAAAACCAAAGTCATATCGCAATCCAAGTCCACTGGCCACAGCGAGTTCTTTGAGGTCTTCTAGTCCATTAAATTGGAATGCTGGATCCAAAACATCGTCTTTAAAATTCCAAATATTACCCACATCTGTAAAAAATGCCCCTTTAAAACCGCTGAAAATTGGAAAACGATATTCGAGATTAAACGTGAGTTTAAAATTTGCTTCGTTAAAGTCCAAGTTGCTTCCGCTTGAGCCTGGCCCTAAGTCGTAGGCACGCCAGCCTCGGATATCGTTTGCACCTCCCGCAAAATAACTTCGGGTAAAGGGGATTGAGGAGCTGTTGCCAAAAGGGAGTGCCCAACCGCCAAATCCACGAAAGGCAAGAACATTTTGACTGCCTAAATCCCAGTGCCTGATGTAGTCTAGTTCTAATTTGGCGTATTGTGAAAAGGCAACACCAAAAAATTCACGTCGCCCAGAGCTGTCGGTGGTGCCACTGAGTTGACTCAGTCCAGAGAGTAAACTACCTGCTAACTCTGCCTTCCATTGAAAGCGAGTGAAACTGTTGTCATTCACGGTCTCTCGGTTATCTATTTGCCATGTAAAATTTGAGGCCAGTATCAAGTTGTTTTCCGTAAGTCGGTTTTTACGTTGAGTAATCGCGCTTATTTCCCTTACGAGTTCTGGAGTAAAGATCCATGGGGCGTCGGGATCTTGAACACTGTTCAAAAAGATATTGGTTTCCTCAGGGATACTCAGGCTAGACTCATCATTGGTAAATGGATAATTGACCTGCTCAGCAATTTCATTGAGTCGCTGATAAGAGGCGCGATAAACATTAAAATAGTTTGCGGCGTTAAGGTTGCGGACATATTGCAAGTTCAGGAGGTCAAAGGTATTACTGCGCGTATTGGTTGGACGCCATTTGTAACTGAAAATACTGTTGAAGTTTTGGCGATCCAGTCCAATATTCTGCTGTGAGTTGAGCCCCGTGCTTATGGCCGTAGTTGGGCCCATATATTTAGGAATAATCCTCTGGGTATTTATGGGAAACAAAAGTCTTGGGATGTTGAGTCGCGCATCAATACCCACATCAGAACTATTGAAAAACTGGCTATTGCTAATGGCATTGTCTTTAGAAGAACCAACACTACCTCTTGCCGATATTTCCAAATTTTCAGCACCGCGAAAAACATTGCGAATCAAAAAAGAAGTGCTGAACCCCACACCAAATTGTTGGATAGTAGAGGTATAGGCATCTAGATCAATTCCGAAGGTATACTTCTTACGCGGCGTCAAATAGATACTGCTGATGAGTCCAGTTCCTGTTGAGTCGTCAGGATCTACTTTGTAGTGAATTGTCGGGTATTTGAAATTGCGGAGCTCATTGATTTGCGCATTGGTTAAGGTTCGGTCAATATCGCTGTAAAGACTACCTGGAAAAATCGCAATAGCGTTTGTCAGTGCTTTTGACCGATATTTAGATGCCTCATGACTGTAAAGTTCGTAACCCTTGTAAAAGGTGGTGTCTCTAAAGGGGAGCATTTGGTTTTGTGGACTGTGATCGGTGATAATTCTCACGCGATTAATGGTATATTGCTTGAATGGCGCCGAAGTGGCTACAGAGTCTCCTTTATTTATTCTTCTGTTTGGAATAATGTATTGTACGTTCAGTCGATGTCCGAGCCCATTTGTGTCGGCTTCAAAGGTGACATAGTCTTGGTCAAAAAAATAGAAACCTGAGTTGCGCATTTGCAGGGTTATACGGGCGCGCTCATTGTCAAAATTTGCCAGGTCATAGGTTTGACCCGATTGAATGAAAGATGCCTTTTGGGTGGCTCGAAAGAGTGAGTCTACTTGTGGAGATTCAATTTTATAAGTTATATCGCTGATACTGTAGGGTTTGTTTAAGGTTAAATCATAACGCAAACGCCCACGACGGACCTTGGAACTATCAGTGAGCACAATAGAGCGTCCTTCAACATTAAAATACCCTTGATTATAAAAGTATTTTTTTAACTGCTCAAGAGAGCGTGCTGCTTTTGTTGTATCGATAATGACAGGAGCAGTTCCTGTATTTTTAAGCCAATTGTTAAAATTGATTTTGGCCGAATCAATGGCACGCAGTTGTTTTGCTGAGATTAAGCGCTCGAGCCGCTTTGTTCTTTTTTGGTTTTTAGCTAACCATTTTTCAAATCGCTCATGAGGATCTGGGGTAGCCAAATTATGAACCATTACGCCAAGGGGTATTCCGACAATGGGTAATTTAGTGTTGGGTTTTTGGAGCAGAAGACCGGATAATGCAACCTCTTTACGTACTTTATCGTCTACCAAAATTTCATTATTGACCAGCCAAAGTTCATCGCCAGTGAGCCGTCTTGTTGGGCTACATGCTTGGAGCAATAGAAATCCTAAAATAAGTGATATTTTTGTGACAGAGCGCGTCAATGGACTGGTGTTGGTACCTCAAAAATAGGATAAATTTGATAAGCAATAGCGAAATAAAATTAATAACGAGTCTGCACAGAAAAAAGTACCGGAGCAGTCACAATTTATTTATTGCTGAGGGCGAAAAACTCATCAACGATCTTTTGGATTCAGGCCTTAAAATCACCCATTTTTACACCACAAAGGCTCAAGAAAATAGCACGGCTTTGTATGCCCTATCCCCGGTAATTATTTCAGAGCGTCAAATGCAAAAAATAAGTGTGCAGAAAAATCCCAGTGGTTGGCTTGCGGTATTTCAGCAGCCCGAAATTAAATCGCCTGATCAGGCGGCCTGGATTGTCGCCTTGGACGATGTACAAGATCCTGGCAACATGGGTACCATTTTACGTTTATGTGATTGGTTTGGGATCAGTGATATTGTGTGTTCGGATGATACAGTCGATGTGTATAATCCCAAAGTTGTACAGGCCAGTATGGGCTCGATTGCACGAGTGCGGGTTCACTATCTGTCTTTAGAGCAGTGGTTGTCTAATCAATCCAGAGCAATTTATGGCGCAGTCCTCGATGGTCAACCTCTAGCGCAGGTAAAGTGGCCAGTTCAAGGCGTGCTCCTAATGGGCAATGAAGGTCAGGGGATTCGCCCTGAACGTGCGCGTTACATAACGAATAGGGTGAGTATTACCGGAGCACAGGGAAGGGGAGCAGAAAGTTTAAATGTCGCCATGGCTATGGGTATTTTGCTGCATCAGTGGCACATCAATCAATAATGCCCTTCTTTCCGGCGTATTTTACTGAAAAGTAAAATTGATGAAAACACCTCTTGTTTTCATTGAGGCAATATTTGAAGTCCAGGGACTTAGAGGGTTTCTGTCAGGCACAAGTTCATCGGAAGTCGCAAATACCCCGCGAATAGAGGGAGAGAATTTAAAATAATACAAGTAAAAATCGACACCAAAACCTAATTCATAATAGTTGGTGTTGCGGGTCATTCTGAATTGGCCGAAATAATTATCTTCAGGGTTGTTCTCATTACTGCCAAGATTTATAGACTTTGAAATTCCGCCTACAACAAAGGGTTTAAAATTATTAAGTCGTTTGGTGGATACCTTGAGCAGTAAGGGTAGATGGACATAGGTGGATTTTACTTCTCTCAGGTAATCCGATTCTTCCTCAATTCTTGGAAAGGTCAAGTTTCGTTGAGTAAAATAAATACCTGGTTCAAGACGTAAATTCAAATAATTATTAATGCGTAAATCTCCAATCAGTCCAACATTGAATCCAGCTTGAGGGGCTACCTCGATATCAGTATTGTAGTTTTCAAACTTACGATTATATGTGAATTTGAAATCATAGCTATTAAAACCCAAAAAATAACCCCAGGATAGAAGTCGACTGTCAAATGTTTCCAAATTAGCCAGGCGTTCCTTACTAAAGAGCTGACCATGACTGATGTGGATGGCTCCGATTATGAAAACTAGGGTGATATAAAGGCGCAATGATTTCATTTAGTCGCTCGGTAAATGGTGGCTACACCAAAGGTTTGAGGTTCGTATTGCTGGACTATAAACCCAATTTCCGTCAAAATATTGTTGAAGGCTTTGCCGTAAGGAAAAGCAGCAGCGCTATCGCTGAGGTATCGGTAGGCTGTTTTGTCTTTGGAAAACCATCGGCCAATACTTGGCATAATGCCCTTGGAATAAAAATGATACCCTTGTTTGAAAGGGAATTTTTCCGGCACGGAGGTTTCTAAAATAACCAGTAAACCACCGGGCCTGAGGACGCGGTATATTTCTGCCAATCCATTTTCTAAATATTCAAAATTTCGCACTCCAAATGAAACCGTTACCGCATCGAAATGGTTGTCATCAAAGGCGAGGGCTTCACTGTCTCCCTTTACAAAGCGCAGTCGATCGGCATAAGGGCGCCCCTTTACTTTTTCGATAGCTTGATTGAGCATGCCTTGAGATAAATCGAGACCCACAATTTCGTTGGCTTTTGTTTTTTGAGCAAAGGCTATGGCTAAATCACCCGTTCCTGTAGCAATATCTAGAAGCCTTTGTCCTTTGTGTTCTGCCACATAACGCACCACCTTTTTACGCCAACGCAAATCTGCACCAAATGATATGACGCGATTTAGTTGGTCATATTCGCCAGAAATCGTGTCGAACATTTGTTCTACTTGCGCTTTTTTATCTAGAGCGGACTCTTTGTAAGGTTTGATTTTTTCGGCCATATAACGGGGGCAAAACTAATATTTTTCATTCAATATGAGGGTCCTTTAATGATGGAATATGAAGGGATAAATCCTTAATCTGCGGCTTATTTTGTATTTTTGCCCTGCAAGCGTTTAGACTTTCATATGAAAATTATCATTGCAGGGGCTGGTGAAGTAGGATTCCATCTGGCCAAACTTTTGTCTTTTGAATCTCAAGACATTACACTTATCGATACCAATCGCGAGTCACTCAATTATGCCGACACCCATTTAGATATCCGTGTTATACGTGGTGATGCCACCTCTATTTCGATATTAAAAGAAGCCCAAATCGGCAAGACAGACCTTGTTATTGGCGTTACTTCGAGTGAAACAACAAATATTACAGCCTGTGTTTTAGCAAAACAGCTTGGTGCAAAAAGAACCATTGCGCGTATTGCGAATACCGAATTCATTGATCACAAAGATGAGGTTGGTTTTACCAAATTTGGAATTGATGAACTCATATCTCCTGAAGCCCTTGCCGCTGTTGAAATCGAACTTTTGCTCAATCAAAGTGCCTTTAACGATACTTACGAGTTCGAAGATGGGGCCTTAACAATGATTGGACTGCATCTTTCTCGCACTGCGGCTTTTGTTGGGCGAACGGTAAAAGAGGTTGGTTTGATTTATCCTGAGCTACAATATGTGCCCATCGCCATTCAAAGATTTGGCACCCAATATACCGTTATCCCGAGGGGGGACACTCAGTTTAAGGAAGGCGATCAGGTCTACTTTATTACTACCGAAGAAGGTGTAGATGAGATTTTTAAACTCACTGGTAAAGTTCGGGATGAAATCAAGGATGTAATGATCCTTGGTGGAAGCAATATTGGTTGTAAAACAGCCTATGATTTATGCCAAAATAAGTTCAATGTAAAACTTATAGAGCACGATAAAAATAAGGCATTTGAGATTGCCGATGAATTACCAAATTGTTTGGTTATCAATGGCGATGGACGCAATGTCGAACTCTTACAAGAAGAATCCATTATCGATATGGATGCCTTTATAGCGGTCACTGGAAACAGTGAAACCAACATCATGTCTTGTCTGGTCGCTAAATCTAAAGGGGTAAAGAAAACCATTGCCCTTGTGGAGAACATGGATTATTTTCAGCTTTCTCATTCCATAGGAATTGATACTCTAATCAATAAAAAACTTTTGGCAGCCAACCACATATTTAGGCATATTCGTCAAGGAGAAGTTGTGGCTATGACCCGCCTTAACAATATGAATGCTGAATTGCTTGAGTTCGTGGTTTCGTCCTCATCTAAGGTCTGTGACAAACGTATTAAAGATCTCGATTTCCCACGTTCTGCAATTATCGGTGGTGTTGTGCGCAATGGCACGGGCCTAATTGCCTTGGGTGATTTTAGAATATTAAGTGGGGATCGCGTCGTGGTATGCTGTATGCCGCAATCCATTAAAAAGGTCGAAAACCTGTTTATCTAATGTCGGGGTTATCCAAAATAAACCTCAGATTAATCAGTCACCTGATTGGTTTGCTCTTTGTTGTTAATGGCGGATTTATGATTGTGGCCACTGCGGTGAGTTACATATATAGCGATGGAGTAGGGTGGCAGATGTTACAAGCCAGTTTCCTTGCTGTTTTATCCGGCATCGTGATAATGATCCTCACCCGAAATCATCGAAAAGAAATTCAAAAAAAAGAGGGGTATATCATCGTAACCATGGGTTGGGTTTTTATGGCTTTGATTGGTACACTGCCTTATTTATTGACTGGGGCCATACCTAATTTTACCGACGCCTTTTTTGAGACAATGAGTGGATTTACCACAACAGGGGCCAGTATAATAAAAGATATAGAAGCTTTGCCTCAAGGGATATTGTTGTGGCGGAGCATTACGCATTGGATCGGTGGCATGGGAATCATCGTATTGGCAATAGCCATTTTACCCCTACTGGGTATTGGTGGAATGCAGCTCTTCGCAGCTGAGGCTCCGGGACCTGGCGGTGATAAGCTCCATCCGAGAATTACCGATACTGCCAAGCGCCTTTGGTATATTTATGTAGGTTATACCCTGGCCGAGACCCTCTTGCTTTGGGCTGCAGGAATGAGTTTTTTTGATGCGATTAACCATTCCCTAAGTACGCTGAGTACTGGAGGATTTTCTACCAAAAATGCAAGTATTGCTTATTGGAATGATCAACCACTGATTCAGTATATAATTATGTTTTTCATGTTTTTGGCTGGGACAAATTTTGTCTTGAGTTACTTTGCCTTTAAAGCCAAGTTCTCAAAGATTTTTCGTGATGAAGAATTTAAACTTTATTCTATTTTTATCCTTGGCCTGACAGCAGTTGCTGCTTTTTTTATCTATAATTTTTCTGATCCAGTAACCTCAAGTATCAGTCATCCTATGGTGTTTGGTCCTTTTGAGAGTGCGCTGCGTCATGGACTTTTTCAGGTGCTAGCCGTGGTGACCACTACGGGATTCGTCTCTGCAGATTTTACGGCCTGGACACCTTTTTTGACCATATTTTTCTTTGGACTTATGTTCTTGGGAGGATCCGCGGGTTCTACCGCCGGAGGTATAAAAGTAGTCCGTCACTTGATCATGATAAAAAATGGGGTTATGGAATTTAAGCGCACCTTACATCCTAATGCCATATTGCCTGTCCGGTATAATAACAAAGGAGTGCAGCAGCCCATCGTATTTAATGTTTTGGGGTTCTTTATTATGTACATGCTTTCTTTTATTGTCGGCGTGCTCGTCTTTTCATTTTTAGGACTTGATTTCGAGACGGCTCTTGGGGGTGCGGCTTCTAGCTTAGGTAATGTCGGACCGGCCTTGGGAGATTTAGGGCCGGCAACAAATTTTGAAATACTCGGACCTGGAGCGCGTTGGTGGGCCTGCTTTTTGATGCTTATCGGACGTCTTGAACTCTTTACCGTTTTGATTTTATTTACTCCTTTTTTCTGGAGAAATCGATAAAGTGGAGTCTTGCGCTTAGTGCCCTGTAGAGTCCTGTTTTACAACATTTATTTCAGCCTCGGATGCCTCTTCTGAAAATGAGAATTCATTAATTCCTGTGATTTCGATCTCAACTCTTCGATCGAATTCATCGCCTTGTCCTGTTGGAAATCGATAGGCCATACCCATGAAGCGCATGCGTTTTCGGTCGATGCCTTTTTTAAGTAAATAAAGGTATACCGAGCGTGCACGTGCGTAAGATAAATCTTGTTGCCCAGTGCGTGTATTGATAACGTCCATACCGGGTCTTTCAGGATCACCACAACAAATATGCCCCATAATTTTAAACTTAAGACCACGATGGGCATTAAGCAAACTTACGAGCTGTTCCAAGACTTCTTTACTTTGATCCATAATCACATCCTGATCGGGATAGAATAAAATGCCATCAAGGGCGATTTTTTCACCGACTTTAGGCATGGTAAATCTTTGACTCAGGTCAACAACTGGGAGGCTAAACAAGGGGGGTTCGATAATCTCGCCGGCCACGGCAACGTGCATGCTCTTTGGGTGAAAAATTATTTCAACCCTCCTGTTTGCGGCGTCTTCACCCCCTAATTCCCCCTTGCCAATACTCGAGATAATGGTGAAAGTACGCATTAATTTCTTTACGTGTTCTGCACGCTTTCGAGACAATTCTAGATTGTATTGGGCGGAACCAATGTCATTGGTAAACCCATTAATATGAATATCATATCGCTCTTTATCGGGCAGTGCTAAAAGGCTGTCTAGAAGGGTTCTTTGTTCTGCTTCTAGACTATACTGATCGTGTGCAAAGTAGATGTTAAACTGAATTTCATTGTCTTGGGCCATAACAGCATTAGACCATAAAATAGTCATTGAAAGGCTAAGAAAGATAATCTTATAACCCATCGATAAAGTGCTTGATCCTTTAAAGATACGATTAAACCGCGCTCTTTACAAAAACTTGCTTGGATAGTGATTTAGCTTTTAATGCCAACTCCATGGCATTTTGAGGGTCAGTGGACTCGGGATCTGGACTGACCAGTATGACACCCATACGACGATTAGGCCGTGTTGTTGGTTTGCCGAAGATATGTATATTGGCATACGCAAGGGCGGTTATTTTTTCCAAACCTTCATAGGTGGGATGGGTTCCATTTTGCTCGGCGAGAATAACAGAGGATGCACCAGGGGCACGCAAGATAATATCCCCTATTGGCAGGCCTAGTATGGCCCGCAAGTGTAACTCAAATTCATTTAAGTTTTGTGTTTGTGCAAGAGTCACCATGCCAGTGTCATGCGGTCTGGGCGATAATTCAGAGAAATAGACCTCAGTTCCAGAAATAAAAAATTCTACACCCCAAATCCCAGGACCTCCTAAAGCTTGAGTGACTTTTGCAGCCATTTCTTGAGCTTCCTGTAAGACGAAATCGGTCATTGCTGCGGGTTGCCAACTCTCACGATAGTCTCCGTCTTCTTGACGGTGGCCTATGGGAGGACAGAACAGTGTTCTGCCATTATTTTGTGTTACCGTGAGCAGCGTTATTTCATAGTCAAAATCAATGAACCCCTCTATAATGACGTCATTAGCGTCTCCGCGAGCACCCTCTTGAGCATAGGTCCAAGCTTTTTGAAGGTCTTCCATTTTATGGGCTGTAGATTGACCTTTACCACTGGAAGACATGAGCGGCTTTATCACACAAGGAAAACCGATAGTTTGCGCAGCAGTTTCTAAAGCTTTAAGGGAATCGGCATAGGCAAAAGGGGCAGTTTTTAAACCGAGTTCCTTCGCAGCCAAATCTCTAATGGCCTTCCGATTCATCGTAAAATTTGCTGCCTTTGCTGAAGGAATGACTTTAATTCCTCGGGCCTCATAATCATAAAATCGCTCCGTACGAATAGCTTCTATTTCTGGAACGATAAAATCAGGTTCGTGCTTGGCCACTATTTTATCCAAAGCAGTACCATCGAGCATATTGATTACCTCTGACTCTTGAGCCACTTGCATGGCTGGGGCGTCGGCATAATTGTCGACAGCTACCACATATTGGCCAAGACGCTGGGCGGCAATAACGAATTCTTTGCCTAATTCTCCAGAGCCCAAAAGTAAGATGCGTGCCATAGCCTTTTCAATAAGGGTTCATGCGCTTAGTTATCGGCACTAGCCAAAGCCTCTTTAATTCGTTTCATCGCTTCCTTAATATCTGATTCTGAAGCGGCATAGGAAATACGTATACAATCTGGATCACCAAAGGCCTCTCCGGTCACCGTGGCAACGCCCGCATGTTCTAATAAAAACAGGGCAAAATCACCCGCAGAATTTATCGTTTGTCCTTTTAAAGTGCGGCCGATATAATATGAAATGTCGGGAAACACATAAAATGCTCCTTCAGGAATATTAGTTTTAAATCCAGGAATTTCCTCTAAAAGAGATAATATTAGGCTCCGCCGTTCTTTAAATGCATCGACCATATACTGAATAGCAGAGGGCGGTGTTTCTAAAGCCTTTATCGTGGCAATTTGTGCAATACAATTAGCGCCACTAGTGACTTGACCTTGCATTTTATTACAAGCCCTTGCAATATAGCTGGGCCCTCCAATATATCCGATACGCCATCCCGTCATCGAAAAAGCCTTGGAAACTCCATTTACTGTAACCGTGCGCTCATACATGTCATCAAATTGGGCCATAGAAAAATGACTTCCACTAAAATTGATGTGTTCGTAGATTTCATCACTAACAACGATAATCTCGGGATAGTCGAGTAGGACATCGGCCAAAGCGCGCAATTCTTCCTTACTGTAAACTGAACCACTGGGATTACAGGGAGAGCTGTAAATCATCATTTTAGTTTTCGGCGTAATGGCCTTGCGCAAATCTTCAGGAGTTATTTTAAAATCGGTATCAATTGAAGTTTTTATTTCTACGGGTACTCCGCCTGAAACTTTCGCAATGTCAGCATAACTCACCCAATACGGTGCTGGAAGTATGACCTCATCACCCGGATTGAGTAGTACTTGAGCCAGGTTGGCTAATGATTGTTTCGCCCCTGTGGAAACGACTATTTGATCAGGAGCATAAATTAAATTATTGTCGCGTTTGAATTTTAATGCAATCGCTTTTTTGAGTTCCGTATATCCATCTACAGGACTGTATGAATGATAATCATCTGTGATGGCCTTAATTGCGGCTTCTTTAACAAATTCTGGTATTGTAAAATCTGGTTCTCCCAGACTCAGTCCAATAATCGAGACGCCTTCTTCTTTTAAACTTCTGGCTTTCGCGGCCATAGCTAGGGTAGCTGAGGTCGCCATTTCATTGACGCGATCGGATAGTTTTGGATTCATGTTTGATTATAAAGCGGGTTTCATCCCCATGTGTTTTAAATGTCTAAAATGAGCCGCAATGGCTGATCTGGTTGTTCGGTATTCGTGATAGGGTAAATTGAATTCTTGTGCAGTTCTTTTTACAATGGCTGCTATTTTGGTGTAATGAATATGGCTAATGTTGGGAAAAATATGGTGCTCAACTTGATGGTTGAGTCCACCGGTAAACCAATTCATTAATCTGTTTTTTGTAGAAAAATTAACTGTGGTGAATAGCTGATGAATAGCCCAGGTGTTTTTCATGGTACCTGATTCATCGGGTAGGGGCATGGCAGTGTCCTCAATTACATGAGCGAGTTGGAATACGATACTCAATATCAGACCCGCGGTGTAATGCATGAGGACAAAACCGATTAGAATTTGCCACCAACTCATGGGGAAAAATAGCATAGGAATTACCAACCATACCGTAGCGTACAAGATTTTGGTGGCCACCAAAATAGTCCATTGACGCCAGGGATTCGGAAAACGTCCATAGGACAGTTTTCGCTTTAAATATCGTTGCGTTTGCATGAAATCAGCAGTAATGGCCCAATTTATTGTCAAAAGTCCGTAAAATAATACTCCGTATATATGCTGAAATTTGTGAAATCGTTTCCATGGGGCATGTTTTGAAAAACGCAAAATTCGCCCCGCCTCTAAATCTTCGTCATGTCCATGAATATTGGTATAGGTATGATGCAGGACATTGTGTTGTACTTGCCAATTATAGACATTTCCGGCAAGGATGTAGATACTGCTGCCTAATATTTTATTGATCCAGCTTTTATTGGAGTATGCCCCATGATTGGCGTCATGCATGACGTTCATGCCGACACCGGCCATACCAACCCCCATAACTACAGCCAAAAGCAGTTGCGTCCATCCAGACATGGGTTGGTTCCAAAGTAAAATATAAGGTCCAAAGTAAAGCCCAAACATGACCACTGTTTTAAGGTGTAAATGCCAATTGCCTGATTTTGACAGGTTATTTTCTTTAAAATATGCGTTTACCCTACGGTTTAGGGTTTTGAAAAACTGAGTTTGATCCGCACGCGGAAATTTTATCGTTGTATGCCCCACAATAATTAATCGATTTTAGTTTTGGTTGTCAATTGATTTACTAAAATAAGCATCTATGACTGAATACTGGACCTAGAGGAATTAAAATTATCAAGGAAGATGTACTTTTGTCGTTAATAACTGCTTTGGAGCTTATAGAAAAATATTTCCCAGAACTCAGCCCGGATCAATACGATCAATTAAGGGCTTTAGAAGGTCTTTATCGTCACTGGAATGAGCAGATCAATGTGGTCTCCAGAAAGGATATAGATGCCCTGTACGAGCGCCATGTCTTGCATTCATTAGGGATTGCGAAAGTCGTAACTTTTAAAGCAGGTGCCCGTATTCTCGACGTAGGTACGGGTGGTGGATTTCCTGGAATTCCATTGGCTATTTTATTTCCAAAGACGCAGTTTGTTCTGGTCGATAGTATCGGAAAAAAAATTAAGGTAGTTAATCAGGTGGCCCAAACGTTAGGTTTGGATAATGTTTCGGCTTTTCATCAAAGGGCAGAAACGGTAGATACTGATTTTGATTTTGTGGTAACTCGTGCCGTGACAAGGATGCAAGGCCTAGTGCAGTGGACCCATCAGAAGATTCGTTTAGAATCACTCCACAGTTTGTCTAATGGAATACTCGCATTGAAAGGTGGTGATTTGACCGACGAATTGCGCCGATACAAAAAGGCAAGTATTTATCCATTGTCAAATTATTTTGACGCGGCATTTTTTGAAACAAAGGTCGTGGTGCATTTACCTTTAAGATAAATTTTTGCAAAGGCTCACAAAAAAAAAGAGTTTATAACAAATACCCCGGCCGAGGCCGGGGTATTTACTTATTATTTTGGGCGCCTAATTTTTGGCCTCAAAGGCAAATTATTCTACAATAACTTTTTTAACACAAGAATGCTCATTTTGAGTTAATTGCAGAAAATAAACTCCAGGGCTGATCCCGTATAAGTCTATTGTATTTTGACCTGACTGAAACAAACCATTCATTACTTTTTGTCCCATGACATTAGAAAGTTTAAAATGGGACGTTTGATCTAAATTCGAAATTTGTAGTGTGCCACGTGCTGGATTAGGCCACAGTGCTATTTCTTGTCCAAATTGGTTATCGTCTTGGCCGAGAATTGTTTCAACTTTATACCCGAAAGTTCGCTGCATGGTAGCGCCGAATTCTCCATCAGTTAGCAGTATTTGATTAAAAGCTGCATCTCGCAGGAACACTTCTGTACCCCCATTGCCTGCGCTGTCGTAAATGGAAAAAGTATAGCAGCTTTCGGTATTCATGCTAATCACTTGGTTAATCGTCTCAAATGGGCCATATGGTCCACCACTAGCATAAATCGCTCCAGTGTAATCAACTATTTCCCAAGTAAACTCATTGCCAAAACCATCAGTGTCTATATTGAGCACTAAATTTCCTACATATTCTTGAGCTTCCAAGAAAGAAAGTTCACGATCATTATTCCCATTAAAATCATCGTTGCCGATGGAAACAGCCACGATATTTGACCCGTTAAATGGAAACTCTTGCGCTGGCAAGGTGACAAATGTTTGCTCGAGTGAGGGCAATGTACCATTCCAAGTGTAGTTATAGCTCGCGCCATTAATTTCATAGGTAATTTGTGCTGAAGTCGCCGTCTGTGACCCTACATTTTGAAGTAAAATTTCTGGACCCAAAACTCCATAACACACCTCACCAATAGGGGTAATAGCGCCTACAGAGAGATCATTTTGAAAACTCACTACTAAATCAGGGGTGCTCGCATTACCACTAATAATGTCTTGACTGCTTTCAGCCATAAAAACTACCACTTCAAGATCTGCTAACTGAGTGGGGACTCCATTATAGTCCGGCGGAACAGTGTAGTTATAAGTTCGGTCGATAAATGTGCCCGCTGAGGTTGTTGTAATCTCTTCGCCAAATTGACCAGTAACTAAATCAACCAATCGATGTTTGTGAACGTAGTTATTGCCTTGTCCGCCTCCGGTTTGAGGGCCTATGGTGTTATCCTGCAGTATGGCAACATTGAGATAATTTTCAGACACCGGACTTGAACCCGTGTAAAACGCTTCTACGTGAATTTCTAACTCTCCTGTAGAGGCATTTAGGGTGGATTCTACCCCTAAGTTTACGTAAGAATTACTCGCTAAAGTCTGATTCGTGGCATTTTCCCAGTTCTCTCTATTCATCGCTCGACTCGTAGAGCCATTTTGAGATAATCCTTGAAAAAATAAACGATTTACTGTTCCTGCTGGATAGCCAATCAGTTCAGATTGTTGCACTAACGCCGTACCCCAAGGGGTTCTAAAATCGGGATCGCCTGGTAAGGGCACCGCAAAATT
>JAYOYS010000015.1:49914-51313 GCA_038153605.1 Flavobacteriaceae bacterium | reverse complement strand
GCCATTTTCTTTTGAAAACGGTTTTGTTTTTTGGGCTTCTTTTTGGTCTCCTGAATTTGTGCGTGAATTTTTTCCTCGTCGATGATAAAATTCTTGATCACTAGCATAATCCCTATGGTAATTACATTAGAAGTAAAATAATATACGGAAAGTCCACTAGCGTAGTTATTGAAAAATACCAACATGAATACAGGCGATAGATACATCAAAAACTTCATGTTCGGCATACCGGGTTGCTGCTGCTGTTGCATTTGTTGGCCCGTACTCATCATCATATAAATAAATATCGCCACAGAAGCCAATATAGGAAACAAACTTACGTGATCCCCATAGAAAGGAATGGAGAACGGCAGCTCCAAAACCACATCATAACTCGATAAGTCATCAGCCCATAGGAACGACTTTTGGCGCAAGACATAGGCCGTTGGGAAAAAAGTAAACAAGGCGTAAAACACTGGAATCTGCAAAAGCGCGGGCAAACATCCTTTGAGTGGAGAAGCCCCTGCGGTGTTTTGCAATTTCATAGTCTCTTGCTGAATTTTCATTTGATTGCCCTCAAATTTCTTACGAATCTCATCCATCTCAGGTTTGAGAACTTTGAGTTTTGCTTGAGATACATATTGCTTGTACTGCACCGGAGAAAGCAATAATTTAAAAAATACGGTAAGCAAAATAATGGCAATACCTGCGGGGAACCATTGACTTAAAAAACCAAAAACAGGGAAAATAATATACTTATTGATCCAACCAAAAATACCCCAGCCCAGCGGCATAGCCTCATCGAGATTTCTATCGTAGGACTTAAATACTTTGTAATCTGTCGGGCCAAAGTAAAAATTCATAGCCTGGTCTAAGCGATTATTCTTGGGCTCAAGGGTTACCTTGGCACTATAGGCTTTAGTATAGATTGTATCTATGGTTTCATCCTGAACTAAATCCTCAGAATACAAGTCAACTTTTTTAAGCGGGGCCTCTGAAAGCAGCATACTGCTAAAAAAGTGCTGTCTGAAATTAATCCAAGTTACCCCCGACTCTGTGGTCTCGTCAGAACCTACAGGTCCTAATTTATCAAATTCATTACCGTTATCGTAAGCATAAGTCAAACGTGTATAACGGTTCTCATAACTGATACTTTTGGCTTGACGATAACCTTTTAACGACCAATCGAGCTCAATAGGCTGATCAAATTCAATCACCTCCTCAAGACCTCTGGTCACTATATCAAAACCAAGCAAATAATCTGAGCGGGGTAAGCGATAGATGTACTCCAAATAATCTTGTTCTGAGGTCTTCAATTTCATCGAAAGAACCTGATCCTCACCATCCATAGTCAAACTCGGCTCAAAATACATGTCTGCAGTCGAAAGTAATCGATTCTGAGCTTGAAATTTTAAATTTA
>JAYOYS010000015.1:43958-49814 GCA_038153605.1 Flavobacteriaceae bacterium | reverse complement strand
GCTGGAGCGGATTCAACTTGCTCAACCAAAGCTGACTGTGCCTGAAGTTCTTCCTCTGTAGGTTGATTTTGATAAAGCATCCAAAGCAAAATCGCCCCGATTAGCATAAACCCTATAAAAGTATTCAGGTCAAATTTATTTTCTTCCATAATATTAAAGTCGACTCAGCCGCGGCTGAACCTAATTAATTCTTAATCTTTGAGAGTTCAAAAGCCTTGGCTACAAATCCAACGAAAAGTGGATGTGGGTTGGCTACTGTACTCTTATATTCTGGATGATATTGTACACCAACAAACCAAGGATGCTCCGGAACTTCGACAATTTCAACCAGCCCAGTTTGTGGATTAACACCAGTTACGCGCATACCTGCCGCCTCAATTTGAGAACGATAGTCATCGTTAAATTCGTATCTATGTCTATGGCGCTCTTGAATTTCCTGAGCCTTATAAATAGAACCTACAATACTGTCTGAAACTATTTCACAGGCCCACGAGCCCAAGCGCATAGTACCCCCTTTATCCGTAATTGATTTTTGTGCCTCCATGAGGTCAATCACCGGATGTGGTGTTTTTGTATCCATTTCGGTGCTGTTTGCCCCTTTTAGCCCTACAACATTTCTGGCAAATTCAATTACAGCCATCTGCATACCCAAGCAAATCCCAAAAAATGGAATATTATGAGTTCGCGCGTAGGCTACGGCCGCAATTTTACCTTCAATGCCGCGCTCGCCAAATCCAGGGGCCACTAAGAGGCCATCGAGATGACCGACTTCAGCGGCAACGTTTTCTGGCGTCAAATGCTCGGAATGAATTGATATAACCTCAACGGACACTTCATTAGCGGCACCTGCATGAATAAAAGACTCCAAAATGGACTTATAGCTATCTTGTAGCTCTACATATTTGCCAATAAGCCCAATAGTCACTCCACCTTTAGGGTTTTTATGACGACTAAGGAATTCATTCCACTGGGTGAGATTTGGTTCTTGTTTGGCCTCAAGTCGTAATTTCTTGAGAGCAATGTTATCAAGACCCTCGTCCAACATTAAATTTGGGACATCGTAAATAGTCTTGGCGTCAATGGACTGTATCACGGCCTCTTTTTCAACATTACAAAACAGGGCTAACTTGGTGCGCAAGTCATCGCTGAGTTCGTGTTCAGTGCGACAGACCAATACATCGGCTTGAATTCCACTTTCCATGAGAGTTTTTACTGAGTGCTGAGTAGGCTTAGTCTTCAGCTCTCCGGCAGCCGCCAAATAAGGGATCAAGGTCAAATGAATAAACAAGGTGTTGTAACGGCCTAACTCCCATTTTAATTGACGCACAGCCTCAATATATGGTAGGGATTCAATATCCCCGACAGTTCCACCAATTTCTGTAATGACAATATCGTATCGACCATCTTGGCCCAAATGCTGGATGCGTTCCTTTATTTCGTTAGTGATATGTGGAATAACTTGAACTGTTTTTCCTAAAAATTCACCGCGGCGTTCCTTTTCGATCACGCTCTGGTAAATACGACCAGTAGTCACATTATTGGCCTGAGAAGTCGGATGATTTAAGAATCGTTCGTAATGACCTAGGTCCAAATCAGTCTCTGCGCCATCATCAGTAACATAGCACTCCCCGTGCTCATAAGGGTTAAGTGTCCCAGGATCCACATTGATATAGGGGTCAAGCTTCTGTATAGTAACCGAAAATCCTCTGGCTTGCAATAACTTAGCCAATGAGGCGGCAATAATACCTTTCCCTAAAGATGATGAAACCCCGCCCGTAACGAAGATATACTTTGTCGTATTCATGTGGTGTGCTTGTTGTTACCTATACGGGATTCAAAGATAAAATATTAATTGCGAGCACCCAATGAATTTATCATTTCTTCTAGACGCATATCCTGAGTGTATTTGAGTAAATAAAAAGCTTTGTTGTCAAAACCCCCATTTGCCCCTGACTCATAGCGAAATTTATTTTCTGTATACTGAGTAGCTTCAGCCATGATAAGGGCTTCATTCAACGGTCCTTTACTCGATGCTTGTCGTAAAATTAAATCCAATGTAAGATCATAGCCTCTTGTGGCATATTTATTTGGTGTAGTGCCAAATCGCTCCAAATATGCCTGGACAAAAGGATTGGGTGTTTCATCCAAACTCAAAGGGCTACTCAGGGAGGGAAAACTAAATTCTAAATGGGATAGATGAATATTCGAAATATCATCAAATTCAAATGCCTCATTTTTAGATGTTGTAAACAATCGCACATCATAAGTTTTTTTGATGGTATCGTTTTCTTCGTTTTTTTGATGGTAATAGGCCATTCCATTTAATACCCCAATAACATTACTGATAATTACAGGTTTCTTAGATTCAAGCACTACCCAATTCTCGAGACTATCTGAGAGATGCGGTAAAATATCGTCTGGGTCAATATAACCTTGCTCACGAGGTAAAAGCACCTTAACTCCAGGCCATTCGCCGCGCATTGCGGCCATACCAGGTTCTTGAGCATCACCCACAAAAAGCATTTTGCGTTTTTGCTTGTTACGTTTAATGTAATCCATTAGAGCCCGACGCATGGGTTCCGGATCAGGGATGGTCTGCACCAAATTATTAGGCACTCTGCCATTTGGACGGCTCAAAGGTGCAATTACGGGAATATTCTGATCAGAGAGATGTTGGGCCACAGACAAAACGTTTGCGGGCAGTAAGGGCCCAAGGACCAAATCAGTTTGACTAAAATCATAAATATTCAATAGGCTATCCACTACTGATTTTTTGGCCTGAGTATCCAAAACATCAATCGATACTGATAATCCGTATGCCTTGGCATAATCCTTAGCCATGAGTACCCCAGAGTAAAAATCAAGAGCGATACGCAATAATCGATTACTCTGCATGTACTGCTGATTTAAGTCCAAAGAATCGGGCACAAAGCCCTCGAGTTGTAAAGGCAGCATTAAAGTGATTTTTTGCGCACTGCTGTCTTGTATAAAATCTCTTAAATCGACTATCGCCTCTTGATTGGGTTCTAAATAGTCCAATACTTGCTTTGGCAAGCGCAGAACCATCCCTAATTTGAGGCCGTCTGAGGCATTTGGATTCAAATCAATTATTTCCTCTCGCGTCAGTCCAAATTTTTGGCGTAATCGAAAAAATCCCTCTTTGGGTTGGACAGCGTAGTAATCATAATCGTTATTTCCAATCAAAGGGGAATCTGAGGCATTTCCGCGCACTTTAATACTTTGACCGACACTTAGGATCTGAGACATTCCAGGATTGAGCTCTTGCAATTCTTGTAGGCTCATATTGTATTTGTGCGCCAACGACCAAAAGGTCTCCTTAGCCGAAACAAGGTGCCAAGAAATCATTTGATTACTTAACTTTTGGCGCAATAATTCGACCTGATGCTGACTTGGTGTCTTGCAAGCCGTGAAAATTTTTAATCGTTCTCCTTTATCAAGAGTCTCCGGAGTCACTTGAGTATTGTAGGCCTGTAAATCCAAGACACTGAGTCCGTAATTCTGCGCAATTCCAAAAAGGGTTTCTTTACGCTTGACTTTGTGCTCTACAAAATATGAGTCCTTCTCCTTGGCAGTAGTTTTGTCAGAATTTTTAGGGACAATCAGGGATTGACCAGGAGTCAAAAGCGATTGAACCTGGGCTTGCGATCTGTTTAAATCAGGATTTAAGGCCAATAACTCCGCGCGACAGGTAATGAATCTCTTGATAATATCCAAGAATTGATCGCCGGGTTGAACCTGGTAAATTTGCACCTCTGGAACACTATCTTGCGCCTGGAGCGTATGCCCTGAAAAACAACATAAAAAACAATAAACTAAAACCCAGCGATTCATCATTTATTCCCATTCAATGGTAGCAGGTGGCTTGGAACTGATGTCATAAACCACACGATTTACACCCTTTACTCGATTAATAATTAAATTCGAAGTCTCCTGCAAAAAAGCGTAAGGTAGATTCACCCAGTCTGCGGTCATTCCATCGGTACTTTCTACCGCACGCAAGGCAACGACATTCTCATAGGTACGCTCATCGCCCATAACGCCAACACTCTGAACCGGTAAGAGTATTGCCCCGGCTTGCCAGACTTTATCATACAAATCCCATTTGCGCAATCCATCAATAAAAATGGCATCAACTTCCTGTAATATACGCACTTTTTCTGCTGTGATATCCCCGAGTATTCTGATGGCTAAACCTGGCCCTGGAAATGGATGACGCCCCAGTAATGCGGGATCAATTCCCATCTGAGCGCCTACGCGACGTACCTCATCTTTAAATAGCATACGCAGTGGTTCTACAATCTTCAACTTCATATAATCAGGAAGACCGCCGACATTATGATGTGACTTAATAGTCACTGATGGGCCATTGACCGAAACACTTTCGATCACATCAGGATAAATAGTTCCTTGAGCTAACCAGGTAACATTTTCCACTAAATGCGCCTCATCATCAAAGACTTCGATAAATACTTTTCCGATAGCCTTACGCTTAGTTTCGGGATCTTTTTCGCCTTTGAGTGCTTCCAAAAAACGTGCCGAAGCATCGACACCTTTGACATTAAGCCCCATGTGTTGGTACTGATCCAAAACGCTTTGATACTCGTTTTTACGCAGCAATCCGTTGTTGACAAAAATACAATAGAGGTTGGCCCCAATGGCTTTGTGCAATAAAACGGCGGCCACAGTTGAGTCAACACCGCCACTAAGTCCCAAAACTACGCGGTCTTGCCCTAATTTTTCTTTTAACTCTTGAACCGTCGTTTCTACAAAAGCGGCCGGGGTCCAAGTGGGCTCAATTCCAGCAACCCCAATTAAAAAGTTCTCTAAAAGTTGCTTTCCATGGGTACTGTGGTAGACCTCTGGATGAAATTGGATAGCATAGGTCTCCTCACCTTCAATTCTGTAGGCTGCATTCGCCACATCCTCGGTGCTGGCCAAACGCACACCACCAGTAGGCAATTCTGCGATCGTATCACTGTGGCTCATCCAAACTTGAGATCCTTGTGGAATAGAATTAAACAAAGGAGAAGATTCATCAGTCACCGCCAACTTTGCACGTCCGTATTCCCGAATATTGCTCTCACGCACCAGTCCTCCATTGAAATGCGCCATGTATTGCGCGCCGTAACAAACCCCTAGTAGCGGTAAATGCCCTTTGATTTGACTCAAATCTGGGTGTGGGGCGTCTTCAGCACGCACAGAGAAAGGGCTTCCTGAGAGGATAACCGCTTTAAAACTTGACAGGTCTTTTGGTAAGTGTTGATAGGGATGAATTTCGCAATAAATATTCAGCTCTCTGACACGTCTTGCGATAAGTTGGGTGTATTGTGAGCCGAAATCAAGAATAAGGACATTGTTCTGCATGGTCAAAAATAACTTCTTTTTTGAGATCAGAAGTCTAGAGGTTTTATGAATTAAAAATCAATAAGGTGAATCGATGATCAGAAGGATCAATATGGGTTTTTAGATGGGACAAAAAATCTGAACCTAAATACTCAAATCCCCAGCTCATATTTTCTGTTCGCTCTTGCAATACTCCGCCTGGAAAAATCCATTCACGCAGCTCGGTCAATCGTTGAATATCAGCTGAGTGCTTTCTTTTTTCTGCGCGTAAAAGTCGCTGTTCGAGTCGTTCCAGTCCCTTTAATTGCTTTTTTTCTTGAGCACCTACTGCGCCTAAAAATGAAGCATCGGTTTGTTTGGCCAAATCGTAGAGATACGCAAACTGCTTTTTTAGATGATCCTTTTGATGAGTGAAGTCAATTTTAAGACTGCTATTACGGTTGATATACAAGCGAGACAACTCATCTATGGGCAGAAATAAATCCCCGAGCT
>JAYOYS010000015.1:0-43858 GCA_038153605.1 Flavobacteriaceae bacterium | reverse complement strand
CGGTTGATATACAAGCGAGACAACTCATCTATGGGCAGAAATAAATCCCCGAGCTTAATATTCAAAGATTTTAATTTTTTCTCGATTTTTGCCGGGACTAGGGACACAGAATTGCGCAAATAAACCATGGGATAAGTCAAATCGCAGCGGTCAAAACAATCTTTGAGTTGGAGCCAATAGGCCACTTCTGCCCCACCCCCGATATAGGCTAAATTGGGCAAAACACTTTCCTGATAAAGCGGACGAAGAAGTGCATTAGGTGAGAATAATTCAGGGCACTGCTCTAAAAGACTCAGCAAGGCGTCTTTGGTAAAAACCAAATCGGTTTGATCGACTATGAATCCAGATTTGGTGGCAATAATTCGCTCGCGCTGTCCATCCTGGCAATAAAACAGATTAATTTCCCTGGGATGAACCTGTTTGTGATAACCTGCAGTAATCAGGCTCTGAGAAGTATTTTCAATTGCCTTACCGCATTTACCTTCCTCTAACTCCGAGCGCATAATGGTAGTAAACCCCAGTTTTAATGTAGGATCATCGCCATCAATTACCAATAAATCATAATCTTTAAAAATCTCATGGACAAGCTTACGCGTCGCCACGGCTAAAGTAACATCTGGGGTATAAACCGAGACAAATAAATCGAGCATAATTCGACCGAAGGCTGTACTGCCCCAAAGCGTCTTTAAGCGCTCAATAACCGAGTGCATCTCTGTGCAGTGAAGTCGCCCTACTGGACCTTTAGCGCTTTTATCCCAATTTATTTTTTCATTGGCAGTTCTAAAATGACTTATTTCTTCAAAATCATGGTCCTCACTGGCCATCCAAAATACAGGAACGAAATTATAGTTCGGATTTTTCTTGGTATACTGCTCGGCCAGATTTATCGCACCAAATATTTTGTACAAAAAATACAAGGGTCCGGAAAATAAATTCAACTGGTGACCTGTAGTGACCGTAAATGTCTTTGCGGAAGACAAGGCATCGATTTGAGCTTCTACACGCGCAGACACCGAATCACTGAGCGAAACTTTACTGTATTGTCCCTTTAATACATTGACCAGCCTTGATCTGGATTCAGCAGAAAAATTCACCGACTTTTCGCGGAGTTGTTCCGGCACCTGATCCAGCGCTGCAGGTCGACTGTAAAATGAGCTCAAAGAGTCACTTTTGTCGAGATAATCAAGAACCAGGCTGGAAAATTGTCTCGTAGAATTATATGTCAGTAATTGTCTTTCCATAAAACAAACACCACAGGTGCCAAAATCGCTTAAGCGCATACAAAAATACGATGTTTCGTCGTGTTTGGCATTATGCATTTGGGTTTGTTACGCGTACACGAGGAATTCTTATATTTAGTCCTCATTTTTTAAACAAAACGCCCACTTAACGCCCAACATCAATGAACCGTATTCTCCTTGCTCTCGCTTTTTTAACTGCTCCACTGGTTAGCGGACAAATACTTTCTCCGGAAGAATTTCTGGGGTACCCCATTGGGACAAAATACTCTCGTCATCATCAAATGGTTGCCTATTTCGAACATCTGGCAAAAAACTCAGACTGGATTAGTTTTGACCAATACGGTCAAACCAATGAGCGCCGTTCGTTAAACTATGCCGTTATTACTACCCCCGAAAACCGAGCGCGACTGGAAGAAATAAGACAAAATAACCTGCGTCAAATTGGGATGCTCCCGGGTGATGCAAGCCCAGAAGTGGCCATTGTCTGGTTGAGCTACAATGTGCATGGTAACGAGGCCTCAAGTATGGAAGCCGCTATGCAGACGGCTTACGAGTTAATCAACACTCAGTCTGCTTGGCTGAACAACACCGTCGTAATTATGGACCCTTGTGTCAATCCCGATGGACGTGATCGCTACGCAAACTGGTATAATCAAGTGGGCACAAACCCATACAACCCACTTCAATCAGCCGATGAGCATAACGAGCCATGGCCAGGAGGACGCCCAAACCATTATCTATTTGACTTAAACCGTGATTGGGCATGGGCCAAACAAGTCGAAAGCAGACAGCGTCTGCCCTTATATCATAAATGGATGCCTCATGTTCATGTTGATTTTCACGAACAAGGCATTAATGAGCCTTATTACTTCGCACCAGCAGCCGTGCCCTATCACGAGGTAATTACCCCATGGCAAAAGCAATTTCAAATCGAAATTGGTCAAAACAATGCCAAATATTTTGATCAGGAAGGCTGGCTCTATTTTACACGTCAGTTCTTTGATCTACTTTATCCAAGTTACGGAGACACCTACCCCACTTACCTTGGCGCTATAGGTATGACATACGAACAGGCGGGAAATGGCCGTGCAGGTTTGGGAATTCTCAATGATGAAGGGGTCGAATTGACTTTGGTGGATCGCGCTGCACACCATACAACCACAGGACTGTCCACAGTCGAGATTTCCTCAAAAAATGCCGTTAAACTCAACAGAGAATTCAAGTCTTATTTTCGCACACCTCAACCCTTACAAAACTATATTTTACAAGGAAATCCTGATAAGATTAGAGCCCTCACTACGCTGCTAGACCGTCATGAAATCGAATATAGCTTTGCTAATTCAGGATCCGTTAAGGGCTGGGATTACGCAATACAAAAAAGCGCTGAGCGCAATGTAGCAGGTGCTTTAGTGGTCAGCACCGATCAAACTCAAGGGGCTATGGTTCGCGTGCTTTTTGAAGCTGAAGCTGCTCTTGAGGATCCACTCACTTATGACATCACGGCATGGAGTCTACCCTATGCCTTTGGTTTAAAATGCATGGTCAGTGATAAGCCGCTGAGCACCACCTCGAGTAATCCCTATAAAGCGTCGTATCAATTGCCTTTGGAGCCTCAGGTAACTGCAGGTTTTATCGCCCCATGGGGGGATCTGGCAGACGCTCATTTTTTGACCGATTTACTCAAAAAGGGCCTTAGGGTACGTTTTAGTGAAAAACCTCTTTCCTTTGGCGGTAAAAAATTTCCTCAGGGCAGTTTAGTCATCACCAAAGGCGATAATGTAAAGCGTAAAGATTTTACGCAAGCCGTTCGCCAACTGGCTCAGGAACATAAAAGACCGATTACCACACTCAGCAGCGGATTTAGTGATAATGGTGTGGACTTAGGGTCGACAGATATTAAACTGATCAATCCCCATCGTATTGCTGTACTCAAAGGAAATGGTGTTTCTTCGCTGAGCTATGGAACAATATGGCACTTCATGGAGCAAGAATTACATTATCCGTTTACACCTCTCAATACGGCAGATTTCTCTGCGAAAAGCCTATCCCAATTTGATATATTGGTGATGCCCAGTGGTTATTATTCAACAATGCGTTCAGAACAACAACTCAACGATCTTAAAGACTGGGTACGCTCGGGGGGAAAAGTGATTGCCATAGATCAAGCGGTCAATCTATTTGCGGATCAGGAAGGTTTTGGTCTTAAATCCATAAGCCCAGAGCATACTGAGGGTCCAGACATGATCCCCTATGGAGATCGCGAACGCCAAAGCGTTAAAGATTTAATCACTGGGAGTATTTATAAAGTAAATTTAGATGCAACTCATCCACTAGCTTTCGGCTATGAAGGCCCCTATTTTAGTCTCAAACAAGATGACGACGCGTATGTAAAGCTCGAAAGCGGATATAATGTAGGGTACTTCGATGGTCCAGCACAGTCCTACTCAGGGTTTTCTGGTCAAGATGCCCAAGAAAAACTCAGCGATAGTTTCGTTTTTGGAGAATACCCTATCGGTCAAGGCACTATGGTTTATCTGACTGACGACGTACTATTCCGCTCGTTTTGGGAAAACGGAAAAATGTTTTTCGTCAACAGCCTTTTTATGGTGGACGCCAATGTTTTTATACTGGATTGATCTGCTGATTTTTTAAGGTCAACCAGCGCCCCATATATTTTGTAGCGTTAAGGGATTGATGCTGTAGAATTTGGCCCATAAAATGGCGGTTTCTATGGGTTATTAATTCACTTTTTATAGTGTCTAATACTTCATTTAAGCTCGAAAACACTTCGGATAGTGCAAAATTCCGCCTGATGCACTGAACGCCTTGTTCACTGGCCTCAAGCCAATATTGCTCATCCGTATAAAGTCTTATCGCTTTATTTATAAACTCTTTTGAGTTCTCCACAGGGGCTAAAGCAGGAGACTTATCTAACAACAATCCTTCTGCGCCAATGACAGAACAGACTGTTGGCAAACCTAGTCCAAGTGGCTGCATAATTTTGCCTTTTAATCCGGCGCCAAATCTCAGTGGGGCAAGATTCACACGATAATTAATCATTAATTCAGGAAGATTTTCGACCCAGCCCAAATCAACAACTGCATTAGATTTTAAAATTAATTGTCTTTGCCCTTCCGAGCCATGAGGCCCAACAAGGTGCAAAGCTGCATTTGGTACTTGACTCTGTATGGACGGCCATAAGACTTGGAGTAAATAAATGAGAGAATCGTTGTTCGGATCGTGTTTGCGATTGCCTACCCACAAAAAATTAGTTCGATCAGACCAAGGCCGCTCAACAAATTTTTCAGACGCATGTCCTTGTACGCTGTTGTCGTCCAGGGCTAAGGGTAAATAATGCAATAGGCCTTCGGGTACAAAAAAAGTTTCCCTGAGTAACTGATACTCAAACTGAGAGATTATTAAAGTCACATCACAACGCCATATACTGGCCAATTCACGCATACTATGCGGGGTATACAATGCCTCAATTGCACAGGCCGAAGCATCAAACGCCTGAGGATGATCCTTGATGTAATTGGCTCGGGCCAATCTTAAAAAATGACAATCCTCTGTATCCAATATAGTAACTGCTTTTGGACAACACTCGCGAACCCGCCAACCATATTGTTCTTCGGTCATAAATCGATCGAATACAACATAATCTGGTTTAATGTCTCTTATTTGCGCGTTAAAACCATCGTCATTTAAAGTAATTTGAATGGGATTAACACCAGCCATATTAAAAATATTGTCTTTTAGAAACGACTCGGATTGCGCAGGACTATTTAACTCAGCGCAAGCAAAAAAAACTTTATTCTGATGATTGAGAAAATGATTGATGAGTTGGGTCATACGCCAACCTGCGGCCGTCTCTTTAGGTTGAGGCCAAGTCCGACTTATAAATAAAACTGTTTTTTCCAGCTCATTCATTGGCCTTTACCTCATTTATATCTTCGAGTAGCATTGTTGATATCGGCCAGGTCTTTAGGATGACTGCTTTGGATTTATCGGGTTTTAAATTCGTAGTAACCAAGTATAAATTATCCTTGTGGCGGACCATTCTTGGAAATCCTGTCGCCCGTTCTGAAGAAGTCTCACTGACCGTAATTAGTGGCCCTTTTTTTCCTTTTATATCCACCCACTGTGCCCGAATATAATCCGTCTTACCCATGGGCTCAACCCATGAAACAATGGCTGATTCAGCAGATAATTGAACCACATCAACACGGCCAATGGCATTTCCGGAGTCCATTCGCGTGGCTTCAGTTAAACCTAATTTTTCTGTGCTGCTAAAGGCAACCTCTACTCTTGGTTCGTCCTTTGATGCAGTAAACCAAGATAAGGCCAATGCATCGCCAAATACATCTATTGACGGACCGTTCACAGGGCAGCCAGGAATTAACCACTGGTCATTGGTAGTCACGGAAGAAGACCATCCTTCTAATGGACTGCCCTTGCGCAATAGAATGTCTCTCACTTCAGTATCACTCCTTCCTCTGTAAGCAAGGAAAGCTTGATTATTTTGATCCAAAATTACAGCCGTTTGACAACAATCACAGACCCGAGTATCTACTAAAGATTCCTCACCCAAACTTCCATTAAAGTGCACCATTGTGCTGCGCAGGGTCATAGCGCCAGTCCCGTGGTTAAAATGTTCATTATTTTGCGCTTGACTCGGGCTATTTTCCTTTATCACTGTATTACGACCATCCAACCAACTGACCAAAAATCCTTCCTTTCCCGGAGCGATTGAAACAAATCCATGTTCTGATTTTGTATCGTCGCGATGTAGCTTCTTTGGATTAGTCCAAGTGTTCTCCCCTTCCTTTAAGGTGTAATAAATATCATAAGTATAAGTGCCCTCATCTGACTTTTGAAGAAAGGTAGCGATCATCTTATTTTCATAAACAGCAAATTGCGGAAAATCTGCCCAATTCACAAACCAGTCGTTTCCCTGACTGATCAGCCGGGGGGCTTCCCATTGTTTTTGGCCATATACACTGTAATACAAGGAGGCTTGACTACCCTCAAGCACTACCCAAGAGAGGTAAAGCTTTTCCCCGTCTGAAAAAAGATTTGGTGTGGTTGTATTTTCTCCTGAATACCATGGGCCAATCATTTCAGCCACTGCAGAAGTATTTAACCCTGCATCTATTGATTTTTCTACAGAAAGGGCTTGCTCAGAATGATTTAAACTTTTTTGACTGTTTTGGTAGTCCTTACAAGAGGCAAAAAGAAAGATAAAAATTACTGATATGTATCGGTACTCTATCATTTCACTTTGGCATAAAGATCAAAGTCCTCGGCATCGATTATGTAAACAGTGTAGAAATCGCCCTGTCTTAAGTAGCCGTCACTGGCCGAAATTAATACTTCATTATCGACATCAGGGCTATCAAACTCACTTCTCCCCACATAGTATTCGCCTTCTTTTCGGTCAATCACTACGCGATATTCTTTACCGATTTTTTCCTGATTTAGCGCCCACGAAATATCGGACTGCAAGGCCATAATTTCATTAGCCCGCTGCATTTTGACCTCCTCTGGTACATCATCTTCAAGATTGAAGGCATGGGTATTTTCTTCGTGCGAATAAGTAAAGCATCCCAATCGGTCAAACTTAGTGTCTTTTACCCATTGTTTTAATAAATCAAAATCTTCCTGAGTCTCACCCGGATAGCCGACAATTAAGGTGGTACGGATCGCAATGCCCGGAACACGCTCCCTAAATTCTCGAATAAGCGCATCGGTTTTGTCCTTTGTCGTTCCACGACGCATGGATTTAAGTATAGGATCCGAAATGTGTTGTAAAGGAATGTCTATGTAATTGCAAATCTTTGGTTGCTGACGCATGAAATCTAAGACCTCAAGCGGAAAACCAGAGGGGAATGCATAATGAAGTCTGATCCACTCAACTCCCTCAACCCCAACAAGCGCCTGAAGTAAGTCCTTTAGCGCTCTTTTTTTATATAAATCCAAACCGTAATAGGTCAAATCTTGGGCAATTAAAATTAGCTCCTTGACCCCGTCATTCGCTAACTTGGTGGCTTCAATGACTAAGTCCTCTATGGTCTTGCTTTTATGCTTTCCACGCATCAGTGGAATAGCGCAAAAAGAACAGGGTCGGTCACATCCCTCTGCTATTTTGAGATAGGCATAATTCTTAGGTGTGGTGGTCACGCGCTCACCAACGAGTTCGTGTTTATAATCAGCGCCTAAAGCGGCCAACAAGCTCGGCAACTCAGTGGTGCCAAAATACTGATCGACATCAGGAATTTCCTTTATGAGATCAGGCTTATAACGCTCTGAAAGACATCCTGTAACAAAAACTTTTTCAACCAGACCCTCTTGTTTTTTCTGAACATAGGACAATATAGTGTTCACAGATTCTTCTTTGGCATTATCAATAAAGCCGCAGGTGTTGATGACCACGACATCACCCTCTTGTTCATGAACCACATTTTTATTGTTGGCGCGAAGTTGACCCATCAGAACTTCACTGTCATAAACATTCTTAGAACAGCCTAAGGTCACGACATTGATAGTGTGCTTTTTTGTGCTTTTGGTCCGCATAGCTATGTCCGAATATTTTAGTTCAAATTAAAAAATGAGTCAACAAATTCCTTTTTATCAAAAACTTGAAGATCTTCTACGCCCTCGCCTACGCCAATATAACGCACTGGTATATTAAATTGATCACTGATCCCTATGACAACACCGCCTTTTGCTGTGCCATCAAGTTTAGTAATCGCTAGCGACGTTACCTCAGTTGCTGCCGTAAATTGTTTGGCTTGCTCAAAGGCATTTTGCCCCGTGGAGCCATCAAGTACAAGCATGACTTCGTGTGGGGCCTCTGGAACAACGCGATCCATTACTCTTTTAACCTTAGACAATTCATTCATTAAATTGACTTTATTGTGAAGACGACCCGCAGTATCAACCAAAACGACATCAGCTTGATTCTGTTTGGCATAAGTCAAAGCATCAAAGGCAACACTCGCAGGATCACTTCCCATTTTTTGTTTGACAATTTCTGTGTTGGTTCTATCAGCCCAAATCTGTAACTGATCTATGGCGGCTGCACGAAATGTATCTGCAGCCCCTAAAACAACTTTTAGGCCCTGCGCCTTGTATTGCGCCGCTAACTTACCTATAGTAGTGGTTTTACCTACACCATTAACCCCGACCACCATGATGACAAATGGCTTTTTTTCTGTATTCAAAGAGAAGGTTGAATCCCCCGCAGCCTGTGTTTCTTGATCTTGCAACAATCCTGCAATTTCCTCTCTTAAAATTGTTTGAAGCTCATCGGTGCCCATATACTTGTCGCGAGCGACGCGCTCCTGAATGCGCTCTATAATCTTTAATGTTGTCGCTACCCCAACATCACTGGCGATGAGCACCTCTTCCAATTCGTCGAGTACAGAGTCGTCAACCTTGCTTTTTCCGACCACAGCCTTGGACAACTTGTCGAAAAAAGACTTTTTAGATGGCGCCAAACCCTCATCAAGCTTTGCTTTTTTTTCCTTACTGAATAGCTGTTTAAACAATCCCATAAATTATTCTTTATTTATCCGCCAATCAGCGCTTTATTCCCTCATAAAATTAAGTGGGATTCACCGACTGTGCAAATCTCAATAGGTCAAAAAAAAAAGGCCACTTAACAGTGGCCTATATTGGTTTGAATGCGTTATTGTTTGTTCATCCAATCGTTTACCAACTCAGGAGACATAATTGCCTCTACAAAAGTGTAGGCCCCGGTTTTGGGTGATTTCACCATTTTAATGGCTTTGGTCAAACGCTTTGACCCGGTCTGAAGTGATGCAACTGATTTCTTTGCCATAACGCGTCTTATTTAATTTCTTTGTGAACCGTCATTCTTTTTAGAATAGGATTGAATTTCTTCAATTCCATACGGTCTGGAGTGTTTTTCTTATTCTTGGTGGTGATGTATCGAGAAGTTCCAGGCAGACCACTTTCTTTGTGCTCTGTGCATTCTAGGATCACTTGTACTCTATTGCCTTTCTTTGCCATAATCGTTACTTGTTAAATGGTTGGCCAATTACTTGTTAAGAAAACCGTTTTCGCGTGCTTCTTTAAGCACGGCTGCAATTCCTTTCTTATTGATGGTTTTCAAGGCAGAGGTAGAAACTTTTAAAGTAATCCACTTGTCCTCTTCTGGAATGTAAAAGCGTTTTTTAACCAAATTGGCGTTGAATTTACGCTTGGTTTTGTTCATGGCGTGGGATACATTGTTCCCAACCATTGCTTTTTTTCCGGTAAGCTCACAAACTCTAGACATCGCTTGAACTTTTAAATTTTTTTAAACAGGCTGCAAATTTAGGAAAATTAATTTGCTCGTACAACAAATGAAATTCAGTTTTTAGAAATTTCTTTAAGCAGCAATTCCAATGCTTTATCGACTGCTTTTTGAATGATGCGTTCACGAGCCTTACCGAAGAGAAATTCTTCTTTATAGACACCATTAGGACCTGAAATGGCAATACATACACGCCCTACCTCACCTCGACCATCACCTTTTGTCGGACCTGCAATACCTGTTGTTGCCACAATGTAATCCGCTCGGAGTTTTTTTTGTCCCCCTAAGGCCAAAGCTTCGGCTATTTCTAAGCTAACGGTCGAATGTTTTTTTATTTCTTCAGGATCAACCTCTAATAAACTTGTTTTAAGATCCGTATCATAGGGAATAATGGCTCCTTTAAAATAAGCTGAAGCCCCTGCTAATGCGGTTATTTGTTGAGCGATACCTCCTCCTGTACAACTCTCGACGGTACCCAAGCTTTGTCCTTTATCGGTCAAAATTGCGGCAATTTGCTCCTGCATTGAGGTTTGACCTTCAAAACCTACGGCAATATCCACCAGCATCTCCTTTAACTCTTCCATTAGGCCATCGATGGTCTGATGCAAAAGCGCTTCATTGGTATGGGCCGCAGACAATCGAATACGGACCTTACCAAAAGAAGGCAAGTAAGCGAGTTTAACCCAAGCGGGTAAAGCCTCGGCCCAGGGATCTATGCGATCAGCGATTGAGCTTTCACCCATCCCATAGGTCATGAGCGTTTTATGATAGATGAAGGGCCGATCAAAGTGCGTAATTAATCGAGGTAAAACCTCCTCATTCATGAGGTATTTCATTTCAAAAGGCACGCCGGGCATGGCTATAAATACTGTCTTATCTTTTTGCATCCAAAGACCAGGAGCTGTTCCATGGGCATTGTGCAAAACCAGTGCCTTTGAAGGAACTAGTGCTTGGTTTAGGTTCTGATCTAGAGGAGCTTTTTGAATGTAGGTAGCGAATAAATGTGCTACATGTTTCTTTGTGGGTTCATGAACCACATATTGGTCCTCAAAAAACTCAAGAAAACAAGCCTTGGTGATGTCGTCTTTTGTCGGCCCCAGACCGCCGGTAATAAGCACTAAAGAAACTCTTGATGCTGCCTGTTCCAGTGCCTGCAATATGTGATTGCGCTCATCGTGCACAGAAGTTATTTGATGAACTTCAATCCCAATTTCATTGAGCGCTTTGCACAAATAAGTGCTATTGGTGTCGACGATTTGCCCAATTAAAATTTCGTCACCAATGGTGATAATTTCGGCGAGCATTTAAAGATTAAAATCTTGGCGCAATTCGATAAAAACAGCCTGAAGGACCTCGTCCACTTCATCTACTAGAGGTTGCACCGCCTCAATTTCTTTAGAAGAACGAGACCATGTCTCAATGGAACGAATATTTTTCATGAGGTCAACACCAAACATTTCGATATTCGGTTTCATTTTATGCGCAAATCCGTAGGCGCGCTTACGATCGCCTTCTGCAACAGCCGCCTTCAAACCTTCGAGATCAGGGGGTATCTCATCCAAAAAAGTTTGCACCACAACAGCGATGAAATCAGGATCATCGCCCATAACCTCCTTTAAATTATCAATAGAATAAACACTCATCTACTTCACTTTTAGGGAGAAAAACTCCGTGTTATTGATAAACCCTACTAATTCGTCGCCATGGGTTACTGGCCCTACTCCAGAGGGCGTACCGGTAAAGATAATATCTCCAATCTTTAAAGTAAAATATTTTGATATATATTCAATCAACTCGTCGATTTTCCATAACATATCACTTGTACTACCCTGTTGTACCACTGATCCATTTTTCTGTAAAGAAAAATCTAGGGCATCCAGATTATCCAAAGTTTTTTTATCGACAAATTGACCGATCATTGCTGATCCATCAAATCCCTTAGCGCGCTCCCAAGGCAAGCCTTTGGCCTTCAAATGCGTTTGCAAATCACGAGCCGTAAAATCAATGCCCAGTCCTACTTCATGATAATAATCTGAAGCAAATTCACGGTCAATATGCTTGCCAATCTTATTAATTTTAACCAGCACCTCAACCTCATAATGTATATCTGATGAAAATGTAGGAATGATAAATGGATTATTTTTCAAAATAACCGCAGAGTCGGGCTTCATAAATAATACAGGCTCTTCAGGACGCTGATTGTCCAGTTCCTTTATATGCTCGGCATAATTTCGACCAACGCAAATTATTTTCATGAATCAAGATTTTGTATTTAAGGCTCTGAGTTTTATCTGGGTCAACACTTTCTTGGTGTAGCGCGGAAAATCAGCATTTATAAGCCAACCAAAATAACCGGGTTCCTCCTCTAAAACTTTAGTCACGGGGATTCCTTTATGCTTGCCAAAGGCAAAAATTTCTTGTCCTTGTTCGTTGTATTGAATATGTCCAGAAAAATCAGCAAATTTTTTTTGAGCACTGAATTCGGCCAAAGAGGCAACATCAGTGCCTAGTTCGGGATAGCGCTCAAGTTGGGCCTGAAGCACTTCATAAGTCGCTTGGGTATCTGCTTCTGCACTGTGTGCCTGTTCTAGATCTTTTCCGCAATAAAACTTATAGGCTGCCGTCAAGGTGCGTTTTTCCATTTTGTGAAAAATCGTCTGAACATCAACGGAGGCGTGCTTGCGCAAATCAAGATCCATATCAGCGCGTAAAAGTTCTTCTGCCAATAGAGGAATATCAAATCGATTGCTATTAAAGCCAGCGAGATCACTGTCTTTTATCATATGTACCACCTTAGGGGCTAATGACTTAAAGTTAGGTTCGTTGGCCACCATTTCGTCATTAATTCCATGTATTTCGGTAGCCTGAGCTGGAATAGGCTGCTCGGGATTCACCCGCCAGGTTACGGACTCTTTATTCCCGTTGGGCCATACTTTGAGTATTGAAATCTCAACAATACGATCCGTAGCCACGTTGACCCCAGTCGTTTCAAGGTCAAAAAAGCAAATTGGTTTATTGAGTTTCAGCACCATCTAATCTTAAACTTCACGCTGCGTATCCCAAGCTTCGAGATAGTCTGCTACACGCTTTGCAAACATGCCCCCTAATGCTCCGTTGACTACTCTATGATCGTAGCTATGGGATAAGTAAATCTTATAACGGATTCCGATAAAATCACCCTCGCTTGTTTCGATGACGGCGGGAACTTTGCGTATGGCTCCTAATGCAAGAATACCTACCTGAGGTTGATTTATAATGGGCGTCCCCATAATACTTCCGAAATTACCCACATTCGTGACCGTATAGGTTCCGCCGGCAATTTCATCAGGTTTTAGTTTATTCGCTCGTGCTCGTTTGGCAAGATCATTGACCGCTTTACTCATCCCCACCAAATTCAGCTGATCTGCATTTTTGATTACGGGAACAATTAAGTTACCGTCGTCCAGGGCTGCAGCCATTCCTATATTTATTGCGCGATGTTTAATTATTTTATCGCCATCTACAGAGATATTCATCATCGGAAAGTCCTTCAACGCCCGGGCCACAGCCTCCAAAAATATGGGTGTAAAAGTTAATTTCTCTCCTTCACTAGCTTCGTAAGAATTTTTAACCCGCTCACGCCATTGCCAAATTTTAGTTACGTCGCACTCCACAAAACTCTGCACATGAGCTGAAGTAGCTACACTCGCTGTCATATGATGCGCAATGAGTTTGCCCATACGGGTCATTTCTATAATTTCATCGCCCTGTTGTATTGAAACAGTATTTGGCTTAACACTAGCCTCTACTTGTTTTGGAACGGCCATGGAACTTGAAGCTTCGGTAAATGCAGACACTTGGGCTACTGGAGTCACGGCGACAGGCGGAGTTTCTGGAGTTTTGGCGCCTGATACGCGCTGAGCTACATAGGCTAAAATATCGGACTTGGTCACTCGACCATCTTTACCCGTACCAATAAGTTGATCTAATTCTTGCTGACCGATTCCTTCTTGCTGGGCAATATTGCGCACTAGTGGGGAATAAAAACGCCCTTCACTGCTGCTTACCATCGTATCTTGACTTTCGGGAGCTTGCACTAATGGCTGACTTAAGATGTCAAGTACCTCTGTTGAAATATCTTCTGGCGCACTAGTCTCAGGGGTACTCGACTCAACGACCGCATCTTGATCTGTTTCAATTACCGCCAAAACCGCTCCGACTTCAACCACATCATCAGCTGAAAACAACTGCTCGACAAGTATTCCTGAGACTTCACTTGGAACCTCACTGTCTACTTTATCCGTCGCAATTTCCAAAACGGGTTCGTCCATTTCAATGGTGTCCCCAACGTTTTTTAACCAATTGGTGATGGTCGCTTCTGCAACGCTTTCGCCCATTTTGGGCAATCTTAACTCAAATCTAGCCATAGGTCGGCGGTTGTCTTTAACATTTGCAAAATTAACGAAAATATCAGGTTTTTGTTGAATATTTTACAATTCCTTTGACACAATAGGGCCCCTGAATGGAGAATTTAAAAGGGAAAAATTATCACTTAATTATTCGGAACGTAAGATCAAGGCCTCGCCGTGCGCATCACTCGAATCACTTCCGATAAGTAAATTTTTATCTCGATGCCATATTCTAAAGAATTGTCCATTTGAAGCGCCAAGGGTCATGAGTTCGATGATTTTACCATAAGACAAAGTTCCCCGATCAAAGACCACAAGAGCCTTTTGAGACTGATTCATTAAAAATTGCTCAGGGGTTTGTACTTCAAATGTTGACTTATCGCCTAATCGAGCCTTTTTTTGCATCCAATTGGCCACTGTATCTTCAGGTCTGTTCGCCTCACTAACCCATAATACGGATTCAACGGCATACTGTGATTTATTTTTTATCACTGGCAAAAGACCGCGCCACCAAATCAAGAGTTGAGCCAGTAAAGAAACGGCAAAGACATTAATTTTACTTTCAGAGAAATGAGTCTTGTAAAAATGAACCATTGCCCCATAAAATCGCTCTAGATATTGACGATTTTTTTGAGTGCTTTCTCCTTTGTAATGGAGGATAGTCTGCCCCCCTAAATAATAATTTTTCTTTCCATTTTTAAGGAGCTTGTAGGAGAAATCAATATCCTCGCCAAACATAAAATAGTGCTCATCAAATCCCTCAACAGATTGGTAATCCTCTTTTTTTATAAACAAAAATGCTCCAGCCAAAATAGCGGCATATCCCTCTTGAGTCCGTTCGAGGTCATCTTGATAGTATACACTCTTTTGATTGGCAAAGCCTAACAATTTTTTTAGGCTACCCCATGGGGTGGGTACTACACGTTTGCATTCTGGCAAAAAGCAACCACGACCATCGATAAATTGCGTTCCTACCGCCCCTATTTGATCTTGACCCTTAAGCATTTTCAAAATGGATTTAAAAACGGTCTCGCCCAAAACAGTATCCGGATTTAAAATACAAATATACGCCCCCTGAGCCTGCTTTACGGCCTGATTATAGGCCTTGGCAAAGCCAATATTTTCAGAATTGGGTAAAAGTTTTACTTGAGGAAATTCCTTACTAATGAGGTCTATAGTATCATCTTGAGAATCATTATCTACTAAGATTATCTCAGCAGTTATGCCTTGAGTTGCCGCCAATACTGAATCAATGCACTGCCAAACATAGGGACGTACATTATAGCTCAATATGATTACCGACAACTCCAAGTGGTTGATTAATTTTGTTTAAATGAGGCCTCAAAAGGAATGCGATGCACGATACTGCGCCCTAAAGTAATCTCATCGGCATATTCTAACTCATCCCCTACTGCAATTCCGCGCGCTATAGTTGTCATCACCACATCAGTATCTTCAATTTGCTTATAAATATAGAAGTTAGTCGTATCGCCTTCCATTGTTGAACTCAACGCAAAAATGAGTTCTTTTATTTCTTTGGCCCTAACCTTTTGGACTAAAGACCCTATGGTCAGATCATGAGGGCCGATGCCGTCCATAGGAGAAATTTTGCCGCCCAAAACATGATAAACCCCTTTAAATTGACTTGTATTTTCTATGGCCATGACATCTCTGATATCTTCTACCACACACACTACTGATTTATCGCGATTGACATTAGCACAGATCTCACAGAGCGGTAAATCTGAAATGTTATGACACTGCTTGCAAAATTGACTCTGCTCTCTAAGTTCGGTCAAGGCCTGGCTTAGACCCAAGGTACGCGCACTAGGCTGTTTTAGCAGATGGAGTACTAGCCTTAAGGCAGTACGTTTACCGATACCAGGCAATAAGGCCATTTCATCAACAGCACGAGCCAATAATTTTGACGAAAAATCCATTTCTCCGGTTTACTCAATAGTAAATTTTTTGGTCATTTGACCTGAGGGTCCGCTCAATCTCAAGACGTAGAGCCCAGAGGCAAAATCACTCAAATCAATTTGTTGCTGCGTTTCAAGCAAAGCGGGGGGCGCATAATACAGCAACTTACCCTGAAGATCAAAAATCTGAACACTCATGATTTGCGATACCTCTATCGCGAGATTCAAATAATCTCTTGCCGGAACAGGGGCAATGCTGATCCGTGTTTGCTCGAAATCCTCATTACCTACGACATAGCCATATTTTGTTGAAACCCAAAGTCCTCGTCCGTATGTGCCGGCATAAATCTTACCGTTTGCTTGGTTAATTTCCAACTCATTGACAATAACATTAGGTAGATTCGTCATAAAGGGTTGCCACTCGCTAAAAGTATCATCGATATAGTACACTCCGTAATCCATTCCGACATACAATCCGTTACTCCCATTATCATCCCAAACTACTGCGAGGGCACTGAAATCTGGTAAATTTAACGTCAAGGAAGTCCAGGTTTGACCGCCGTCATCTGAGACACGAACTTTGGCTGTGCCAGTCACAGCGACAGCCACGCGCATGGGATCAGTGGGATGTATCGCGATAGAATTTACCCCGCCCGGTGGCGTCATGGTTTGCCAATCGGTGGCACCGCCATCCATAGTTCGATAGAGTTGAGCCCCTCTTGAGGCATAAATTATTTGATTGTTTGATGCAGCAATTTTCATCTGACTTAAATCTCCACCAAAATCTTGGGAAATAGGGGTCCAGTTCCCCCCCTTATTTAAACTTTTAAACACCTGCTCAAAAGCACAATAAATCGTGTTTTGAACTACAGGGTCTTGCTCGAATGGAGAAACCCATGCTCCCGATCCAGTGCCCGGTTCCGGTAAATTGAGCAAAGTTGTACCTCCATTTTCGGTACGATACATTCCGCCAAACTGAATCATGCCATACAGCAGTTCTGGATTGTCTTTATCGACAAAACCTTCCATACCATCGGCACCAATCCAATCAATCCACTGATCAGTTTGCGCATTATAGTAAGAAGTACCATTGTCTTGAGAGCCTCCTGTAACCACTACATCTGGTGTTTGAGAAACCCCAATTTTATAAAATTGTCTGATCCCAAGCCCTGTTGAAAGGTCGGTATAATAATCTGCCGTAATTTCAGTAGTGTTCGGCGCTTTAAAGATTCCTCCATCAGTACCTGCATAAAGTGTACTGCCCACAAATTCTAAAATATCAACATCTGCATGGCAATAGCCAATACCGGCATTGGCCGCATTGCCAGGTACCCAGTCTGAACTAATTTCAAAATTAACGCCTCCGTCGAGTGAGCGCCAAGTCAAAACCCCGGCAATATGTACCTCATTGACATCATTGGGATTTACGGTGATATCCATATCCCGAGGCGCCTGGCCGCCTGGATCAAAACCAGCCGTGTCGTAACCAAAGTAATTACGCCCTGTATGATTGAGCTGAGTAAAAGAAAAAGCGGCATTATCCGATTTATACAAACCCCCAAAGCTACCTCCGTTAGCCTCTATGACATATACCACATCAGGGGCATTATCCGAAATACCGATCATTTTTGGTTCGTTGTTTGGTAAATCACCATGAGTTATAAAAGTCTCCCCGCCATCAGTAGAAACATGAAACTTCAATCCTGAGGCATAAACTACCTCTGGGTCACCAGGTTTAAACTCAACATCATAACCTCTATTTTCATTTTGAACAACCTCATCCCAGGCAAAACCACCATTGGTGGAGCGATATATTCCTTGATTTTGCGCCGAGGCGAAAAGTATAAGCCTATTGGTCGGGTGGATTAAAATTTTGTTCACAATACTGTTACCGATTTGCCCCACATTGGTCCAGGTAGCCCCAGCGTCTTGAGAACGAAAAATTAAACCAGAAGTCGAACCAAAAAAGTAAGTATCTGGATCTGTCGGATCAATGACGACCGAATACACCTTAATATTAGCCAGATAATCGGTCAATGGCACCCAAGTTTCCCCGCCATCGTAGGTACGCCAAACTCCACCGGTTTCACCGCCTACAATAATATGCTGATCATTATCCTGTTGTACTGATATACCGGTTACCCGGCCGACTCCTGGGCTCCAATGGGTAGTAGCATTCCAATAGGTCGGCCCCATCTCTTCCCAAAAATCAAACATATTTGCTCGACTTGATGCGGTCTCGTTGAGATAAGCATCAAATGCCTGCATTTCTGAGAGTCGCTCCACTGTGTTGGGCAGATAACCTTGCTGATCCTGGAGTTTTTCTGCCATATACAACCAGCGCTGAAACGGAAAATATCCGGACCCCTGTCCCAAATCTCGATTGGTAAAATACGCTTCAGCCTCGGCCTTAATTTGCGCTACTGTATACTGACCTGAGTCAATCATTTCTAGATAATTCTGGGCAATTATATTACCAAAACTTAGCAATGTCAGTCCAAAAAGCAAGGATAATTTTTTCATGTTTAAAGGTTATCAACAAGTGATTTAATTGGCTTAAAAGTATAAAAAATATAGCGCTAAGGCGACTATTCTTTGTAATTTTAAACGAATCAAAAACCTAGACTATGACCCCCAGCGCCATCCTATTTACCATAGTTGGATATTTCGCCGTACTAATGCTTATAAGTTGGCGTACTGGGCGGGATGACAGCAATGAAGTCTTCTTTGTCGGGGCAAAAACTTCTCCCTGGTATGTTGTCGCTTTTGGAATGATCGGCGCATCCTTGAGTGGAGTTACCTTTATTTCTGTCCCGGGTTGGGTCGGTGGATCGGGGTTTACCTATTTTCAAGTTGTCTTGGGCTATCTTGTGGGCTATTGGGTAGTCGCTTTGATTTTACTACCAATTTATTATAAAAATAATGTGACCTCTATTTATGAATATTTAGAGTCGCGTTTTGGATGGGTCAGTTACAAAACAGGTGCCTTTTACTTTTTTATATCTCGCGTTCTTGGTGCGGCCTTTCGCCTATTTCTCGTAGCATTGGTGCTGCAACAATTTGTTTTTAATGCTTTGGGAGTGAGCTTCGAATGGACGGTAGTTCTCTCCATTTTACTCATTTGGGTCTATACCTATAGAGGGGGAATAAAAACCATTGTCTGGACAGACACTTTGCAAACTGGGTTCATGATCGCCGCAGTCGCCCTAGCCATTGGATTTGTTCTCAAACAGATGAATTTGACCATGGGAATACTTGTGAGTTCTCAAGAGTTCGCACAGTACAGTCAAATTTTTGTTCTAGACCAATGGCAATCAAAATCATTTTTCTTGAAATCGTTTATTGGCGGCGCGTTTATCACAATTTGTATGACGGGACTTGATCAAGACATGATGCAAAAAAACCTGAGCTGTCGCAATTTAAAAGAAGCTCAAAAAAACATGTTGAGCTTTAGCTTAGTGCTTACTGCAGTAACTTTTGTATTTATGGTGCTAGGGGCCGTTCTTTTTATTTACTCCACAGCAAATCAAATCGAAATTCCATTAATGGACGGAAAACCCAGGACCGATTTATTGTTTCCCGAAATTGCTTTAAATAGTGGCCTAGGTCCAGGAGTTGGTATTGTTTTTCTTCTAGGGCTGATCGCAGCAGCCTATTCCAGTGCAGATAGCGCCTTAACTGCGCTTACAACTAGTTTTTGTATTGACTTTTTAAACCTGAAAAACAAACCCCAGTTACGTCAAAAATTCATACGCAAACAGGTTCATGTGGGTATGAGTATACTTTTGATTTTGGTCATTATTGCCTATAAATATATTTTGTCAAGCAATATCATTGACAGTCTTCTTACTGTGGCAGGTTACACTTATGGCCCATTACTTGGTCTTTTTGCTTTTGGGATTTTAACCAAACATCAAATTAAAGATCGATATGTATTTTGGGTCAGCCTGGTCTCTGTCGCAGTCATCACCCTTCTTGGACAAGTCGATCCAAAGTATTTAGGCGGCTATATTTTAGGGTATGAACTTCTTCCTTTAAACGGCTTGATTACCTTTATAGGCCTATGGCTGATTCGCAAAAAAGTCAATTAAACTTAGCTCTAGCAGGAATCCATTTAAAGTAAATTCGGCTTTCAATAATATTGGATTCATTATTATGTAACCAATTAACTCAGCTATCTTAAAAGTTCAGATAGGTGTAAAATAAAGCTGAGGTGCTTGCGGCACCTCAGCTTAAACAACCTAACCAATAAAATAATAGATTGAAGAATAGATCTTCTTCATAGCAATTCCATTATTCTTACGCTAAAGTATAAAATGTTTAACTATTTACCAAAAAAATTAAACAAAATTTTTTCTGACAAGCTGTCACTTAGTGAAAAGTGGTATTCTATTTGCCATATAGCCACTAAATAATCATAAATAAATTGACCATGAACAAAGGAACGATTAATGTATCAGTCGATAATATCTTTCCACTGATCAAAAAATTTCTTTACAGCGACCACGAAATATTTCTTCGCGAACTCATTTCAAATGCAACAGATGCAACCCTAAAACTGAAGCATTTGACGAGTATTGGCGAGGCACAAACCGAATACGGGAGTCCAACAATCGAAGTTAAAATTGATAAGAAAAAGAAAACCCTTCATATCATTGACCAAGGAATTGGAATGACTCAGGAGGAGGTTCAGAAATACATTAATGAAATTGCTTTTTCAGGGGCTGAAGAGTTTTTAGAAAAGTACAAAGACAAAAAAGCAGATGAGGCCGGCATTATCGGTCATTTTGGCTTAGGATTTTACTCTGCTTTTATGGTAGCCAATAAGGTTGAAATCATCACCAAAAGCTACAAAGACGAACCTGCAGCGCACTGGACTTGTGATGGCTCACCAAACTATACTCTTGACGCGCACAAGAAAACAGAGCGCGGCACAGAAATCATTTTGCATATCAGCGATGAAGAAAAAGACTTTTTAGAGGAGTCTAAAATCCGTGGATTACTCGTTAAATACAACAAGTTTATGCCGATTCCCATCAAGTTCGGTAAAAAAACTGAGTATCTACCAAAACCTGAAGGGGCCAAAGATTCCGACCCTGCTCCTACTAAGGAAGTCGATGATATCATCAATAACCCCGCACCGGCTTGGACGAAAACACCAACCGACCTTGAAGATGAAGACTATAAGTCGTTCTACAGAGAGCTATACCCCATGCAGTTTGAGGAACCGCTCTTTCACATTCATTTGAATGTCGATTATCCGTTCAATTTGACAGGGATCTTGTATTTTCCCAAGATGTCTCCTGACATGAACATGCAAAAAGATCGCATACAACTGTATCAAAATCAGGTTTTTGTCACCGATAATGTGGAAGGCATCGTTCCAGAATTTTTAACCATGCTGCGCGGTGTGATCGACAGTCCGGACATTCCACTAAACGTGTCGCGAAGCTATCTGCAAGCCGATGGTGCCGTTAAAAAAATCTCAAGTTATATCACACGCAAGGTTGCCGATAAACTAAAGAGTCTATTTAATGAAAACCGAGAGGATTTCAGCGCTAAATGGGAGGACATTAAAGTCGTTATAGAATACGGAATGCTCACTGAAGAAAAGTTCTTTGAAAAAGCAGAGAGTTTCTACCTCTATCCCAATGTAGATGGTGAATTCTTCACTTATGAAGAACTCAAAGAAAAATGTACCGCACTACAAACCGATAAAGACGGGAAGTTAGTTTATCTCTATGCCTCTGACAAAGATGCTCAGCATAGTTATATTGAGGGCGTTAAGGCCAAAGGCTACGAGGTACTGTTGATGAACACCCCGATTGTGGGTCATTTACTTCAAAAACTTGAAGGCAGTAAAGAGAACATCAGTTTTGTCCGCGTGGATAGTGATTCTATTGAAAACCTAATTAAAAAAGAGGATACCACGCCTTCCAAACTAACAGAGGATGAAAAAACTGCCCTCAAGGAACGCCTTGAGACCGTGATTCCCAAAAGTACCTATACCGTACAAATGGAATCCTTAGATAGCAACTCTAGTCCTTTTGTCATTACAGAGCCAGAATTCATGCGACGCATGAAAGAAATGCAACAAACTGGAGGAGGCGGTATGTTTGGTATGGGGCAAATGCCTGAAATGTATAACCTAGTGGTTAATACGAATCATGAATTGATTCAAAAAATCATGGAGACCAAGACTCAGGCCAAACAAGAGCGACTCATCAAACAAGGATTTGATTTAGCCAAATTGAGCAAAAACTTGCTCAAGGGTCAGGATTTAACTCAATTCATCAATCGCAGTTTTGAATTAATTAAGTAATTCAAATCGTGCGGATTATATCATAGGTTAGATAAAACACAAGCCTATTCATCCAATTTAAAAAGCCTCCGAAAAAACGGAGGCTTTTTTTTATCTTCACCAAAATACAATTATGTTTCCCTGGCACCAATACTTACTCGGATTAATTCTCGTCGTGGCTGGTTTTTTCCATATCCAAAAACCAAAATTATTTCTATCAATAATGCCCGGCTATATGCCCTTACATAAATTATTGGTTTTGATCAGTGGTATCGCAGAAATGGTCCTTGGACTCATGCTCCTGACTCCTCAAGGCCAAAGTACAGCTGCGGGTCTGACTATCGCCATGTTTGTAGTTTATTTGCCAATACATTGGCATATGATCGCCCATCCACCACAGTGGTACAAATGGCACAAAGCATTTCTTTGGCTGCGCTTAATATTGCAATTCGGACTCATCTACTGGGCCCTGCAATATATTTAACCCTGTACTTAAATTGAGTTATCCTAATACCTCATTGAGCAATGCTGCGAGCCTTAAGCCTGCTTGTTGCAATTGACTGCGAATGACATTAGTGTAGCGATAAGCATAAGGATAACTGAGTTTCTCCTCTGGTGTGGTATTGGCATATACATCCAAACAAAGCGCACGACTCTGATTGACCCAATCCATGAGTGAAGTCTCTTGTATGAATTTCATTTGACCTTTGCTTAATCGATCTTGATTTTCGACAAGTTCGGTATACGACATATTGTAATGTTCAATGAGTTGAGAATCCCATAGCCTGTGTAAATTTGTTGCCTCACTGAACCACTTTACATAAAATCGATTGCCCCCGCGGTCATCTGCCTGTCCTACATGGAGTGGCTGATGCAAATCACCTACAAAATGGACAAGCATCTTCAAGTAGAATGCGCGTTCCTGCTTTGATTTAGTGTCATCTTTTAACACAGAAACACAATACTCAATGCCCTGAATGATATCGCCTTCCTCATTAATGGGATGATCACCATAATGACTATCAAAAGGAAAATTTACGTAATGCCATGGAACAAACTTATCGTATTGTGCATCACTTCGAATTTCATCTGCATAGGTCGATACAAAAGCCAACGTTTGTCCATCGAGAAGCTCATCTATAATTTTAGCCACCTTGGGTTTTAAATTGGCCTGAGCAATGGCTCCGACTGTTCTGTGTCCTGTAACACCCCAATCAGGACTGGGGACCAAGGCATTAGTAGAAATGCTGAACAATACAATAAATAGACAATTCAAGGCTGTTTTCATCGTTTTGAAATTTATGCACAAATATAACCGCTTCACTGTGAAATCCTTTTGAATTTAACTAAATTCAAATCTCCTAAGAGCATATTTAATTCAATAAGCATGTCCAATCATCTATTCAATACGCGCCTCAAACTGATTTTTGGGCTTGTTTTCATTACTGGGTTTTCCTATGGCCAAGAGGCCTTCGGTTTAAATAAAAAAGATCAATCCAATAAAAATAAAAGTAGTACGGAGTTAAACATTAGTCCACTGATTCAAGGAACATTGCTTCTGCCTGAGGCTAAAGAAAATCCTGACCTAGTTTTAATTATCTCAGGCTCTGGCCCAACCGACCGAAACGGTAACCAGCCTATGATGAACAACAACTCCTTAAAGTTTTTGGCTCAAGGGCTTCAAAAGCGCGGAATAGCTTCATTTCGCTACGATAAACGCGTGATCCCATTAATACGTCAGGGCAATTTTCAAGAACAAGATATAACCTTTAACGATTTTATTGAGGATGCTCGACTGGTGCTCAACTACTTTAAAAACAGTGCTGCTTTTAATAAAATTTATATCGCCGGCCACAGTCAAGGTTCGCTCGTGGGTATGATAGCCGCCCAAGAAGGGGCTGATGGATTTATCTCTATTGCTGGAGCCGGACAAAGTATTGATTATGTGGTTATTGATCAACTTTCATTACAACTACCCACAGCGGTACCCGGTTGCGCTGCTGCCTTCAAAACCCTCAGGGAAACCGGGCGGGTTGATAATTTTCCTCAAGAACTTAGTACAATATTTCGTCCAAGTCTTCAGGTCTTTATGTATCAGTGGATGAGCTATGACCCAGCAAAGATTCTCGGGAGTTTAAAAATACCTACCATGATCATCAATGGAACCAGTGATCTTCAAGTGTCCGAAAATGAAGCCCTTTTATTGAAAAAAGGAGCCCCCATGGCCGAGTTTAAAATTATTCTAAACATGAATCACGTCCTTAAAATCATTGATGAGCAAGGGCTGGCCAATGGAAAAAGCTACAACGACCCAAATCTACCAGTGGCCGAAGAACTGATTGAAAATATGAGCGATTTTATTGGCAAAAATTCTGCGAAATCGCCCTAGACCGAGTCATTTATTGTTCACAAATTTTGCATCTTTGTGACTCATAATAAATCCGACAACATGAGAAAATTAGCCCTTTTATTTCTGGTATTTACAGGTATTTTTGGGTGTTCTAACCCCAAAGGAAATTCAGTCATTAGCGGCTCTATAAAAGGACTCAATAAAGGGCAGCTCTTTTTGCAAAAAATCGACGATACAACCCTTGTGACCTTAGATTCATTGCGGATTTACGAAAGTCCGGAGTTTATGTTTTCTCTAAATCTACAAGAACCTGAGGTCTTATACCTCGCTTTAAAGTTCGACGATAGCATTACCCAAACACGCTACATGCCATTTTTTGCCGAACCCGGCAATATCAATATCAAGACCAGCCTTAAGGGGTTTGGTTACGACCAAAGCATTACAGGCTCAGACAATCAAAACAAGTGGGATGAATTTAAATTGTTACAAGGTCGATATAACGACAAGCAATTGGAACTTATTCAGGCAGAGTTAACGGCAAATCAAAATAATAAGCTGTCAGAGGTCACTCAAATTCAAAAACAACGTGAAAAGCTTTTACGCGCCCGCTACTTGGCCACAGTAAATTTTGCCAAAAATCACAGCGACCTGCCTATAGCGCCTTATTTAATGCTGGCTGAAATTCCCGATGTAAACCTGAAATACCACGATACGATTTACAAACTGCTCAGCACAGAAATAAAAAACTCCAAATACGGTAAAGCTTTGGAGTTATTTATAAATCAACAAAAAGATTCTGTTCTATAAAGCATTGATTTTATCAATCAACGCACGACCACGAGTCTCTAACTCTTGGTTGATTCCTTTGAAGTGCTGCTTTTTATTCTCTACAGAACGGTCATTGACCTTTTGAATGAGTTCGTCAAACACCTCAATAGCCTCGTCAATTATTTTTCCAGAAGCCTCAACGCCCTTATCAGCATTGGTCATCTCCCAGATGTACACTGCTTCGATGATATCGCCTAGAACGTAGTTTATGTCTTTTTTTAAGTCTCTTTTACTTGACATGATTAAAAATTTTGAGCAAAAATAATGTTTTTTGTATCCCTATGGGACAATAACCTCTAAAATCTCAGCGCCCGAAGTCTGAACTTCAAAGGAACCTAAGGCTGCAGGGATGAGTACTGTTTCACCGTAAGACATCGAAATAGCGTCGCCACTTGATGATAATAGTTGTGCTGCACCAGAAACACACATCAATACTATGAAAGATTCCTCAGGAACTGTACTCATATTAACCGATCGGTCTAGGGACCAAAGTGATGTTTGGAAATATTCTGATGTATAAACCAGGTTCGCTTTATTTCTAACGACCTGCTTTGGACGACAAAACACTTGGGCTAAATCATGGAATACAAGTGCGCGCTGGGCTTCCTCAAGGTGCAATTCTCTGTAGGCCCCATTGACATCTGGTCTATCCCAATCATAAATTCTATAAGTCACATCTGAGGTCTGCTGGATTTCCGCCAAAACAACACCACCACCGATGGCGTGCACCAAACCTGGGGCTATGAAAAAGGCATCTCCTGGTTGAACAGCAACCTCGTTTAAAATATCAGTAATATTACCCTGTTCTAAGGCCTTGCTATAATCCGAAAGCGTGACTCCAGGTTTAAAACCAATAACCAAGCGCGCGCCCGGATCTGCCTGCATAACATACCACATCTCGGTCTTACCAAAACTGTTGTGGTGCTTTTTGGCAATAGTGTCATCGGGATGCAATTGGACCGATAAATCTTCTTTGGCATCGATAAACTTGAATAATAAGGGAAACTCGCCTTTGTAGGCATTGAAGACACGTCGCCCTAAAAGCTGAATGCCAAAATTTTTTAAAAGTTCATTCAGATTGGTCTCCTGAAGACCCTCCTGTCGGATTGCAGAGATCTTTCCCGGTATACCAGAAATTTCCCAACTCTCCCCTATGCGCTCTCCAGCTGGCTTTGCATATAACTTATGAAGTTTTTCACCGCCCCAAACTTTTGAAAATTGCTGTGCCTCAAATTTTAAAAAACCTAATTCCATATTGCCCGTTCAATGATTTTTTAATCAGCACTACTCAGGTCCTGTATACACAACAAAATTACGTGGAGTTTCAAATAGTTTAATGGTAATGCCATATTGTGGCTCAATACGACTGCGTAATTTCGACCAAATGACCTTGGCAATATTCTCGACCGTGGGAATTAAATCAGCAAATTCAGGCACTTCCAAATTTAAGTTCTTGTGATCAAAAGGATCCTCAACCTCGGTTTTTATGATCTCTTTTAACTCTGCAACATCCATCACAAATCCAGTGACAGAGTCTATTGGACCAGTAATACCTACTTCAAGATCATAGTTGTGTCCATGATAGTTTGGGTTACTGCACTTGCCAAATACCGCAGCATTTTGCTCATCGCTCCACTGTGGCAAAAACAATCGATGTGCGGCATTAAAATGTGCTTTTCTGTATAAGGTTGTACTCATCAGGAAATTAATTCACAATATTTGTCAAAAATAATTTTAAACCAAACCGTATAAAGATCGGGGTTTTGGCCTATGTCATTTTTCAAGTCATCCATTGAAATCCATCGCCAACTGGCCACTTCCTCGCTATTTATTTCAGGTTCTCCCTGGTAATGACCTACTAAAATATGATCCAGCTCATGCTCGGTGAGACCATTATCGAAAGGAGCCTTATAAATAAATGACCCTTTAAAAGTCAAATCAGTTTCAAAACCCATCTCTTCACGTAACCTGCGCTTACCGGCATCTACTGAGTCTTCACCTATACGCTGATGACTGCAACAGGTATTGGTCCAAAGCCCAGGAGAATGATACTTATGCAGGGCTCTTTGCTGAAGCATAAGTTCATTTCGCTCATTGAATATGAATACAGAGAACGCTCGGTGCAAGACGGCCTTTTGGTGGGCTTCCATTTTTTCCATGGTGCCTTGTGGCTCGTCTCTATCGTTAACTAGTATAACGTGTTCTTGGGTCATTGAATTTTTAACAAAGGTACAAAATGAACTGAGAAGTCCTTATGCCTCTGCCGTAACCCACAAGAAGAATTATCGGTTATTTTTGCACCAAGAAATTGGAACGCCTGTTGAGCTGATGATCATCATCACTGCATGGACCTTCGTTACAATCGATCAGCGGTTGTGATTCCCCAAAACCTTTAGCTGTTAAGCGCTCAGCAGCAACACCTTTTTCGATCAACCAACTGCGGGTAGCTGTAGCTCTTTTCGAAGAGAGTATCTCGTTATATTCATCACTACCGCGCTGATCTGTATGCGACTCAATATTGATAACCAGATCTGGATACTCCTGCATGGCTACTAATATTTTGGCAAGCTCCACCGCCGCATCTTTGCGAATATTATAGCGATCAAAATCGAAATAAATGGGCTGAATTTATGTAAATTACAATTGTCAAACATGTAGGAATTATTAAATAATATTTATTTACCTCATGTTTTCACTCTATGGCTATCTTTGCCGAAAATTCCTAATATGTCCTTAGAGAAAGAAATCAAGAGGCGAAAAACATTTGGCATTATTTCCCATCCTGATGCGGGTAAAACAACCTTGACTGAGAAGTTGCTCCTTTTTGGAGGTGCCATCCAAGAGGCGGGTGCTGTCAAGAGCAATAAAATTAAAAAGAGTGCTACCTCAGATTTCATGGAAATTGAGCGTCAACGAGGGATATCCGTGGCAACGTCGGTATTGGCTTTTGAATATAAAGGCCTTAAAATAAATATCTTAGATACACCAGGACATAAGGATTTTGCTGAAGACACTTTTCGCACACTGACCGCTGTTGATAGTGTCATTGTCGTTATAGATGTGGCCAAAGGCGTTGAGGAACAAACTGAGAAACTCGTGGAAGTTTGCCGTATGCGCCGAATTCCAATTATTGTTTTCATTAACAAACTCGATCGCGAAGGGAAAGATGCCTTTGACTTGCTCGATGAAGTAGAACAAAAGCTACAACTCTTTGTTACACCCCTCTCCCTCCCCATAGGTATGGGTTATGATTTTAAGGGAATTTATAATATCTGGGAGAAGAACGTCAACCTTTTTAGCGGTGATTCGCGAAAAAATATTGAAGAGACCATTCAAATTGAAGATCTCGAGGATCCCATGCTTGATAAAATCGTGGGAACAAAACCAGCTTCAGCCCTTCGCGAAAACCTCGAATTAGTTCGTGAGGTTTACCCTGATTTTGACCCAGAGGCTTATCTAGAAAGCCGACTTCACCCGGTCTTTTTCGGATCAGCCTTAAATAATTTTGGCGTACGTGAATTACTTGATGCTTTTATTGGTATCGCCCCAGAACCAAAGCCCAAAGAAAGCAGCACGCGTTTGGTTCATCCTGTTGAAGACAAATTTTCAGGATTTGTCTTTAAAATCCACGCCAATATGGATCCTAAGCACCGAGATCGACTGGCCTTTGTAAAAATTGTATCAGGGACCTTTGAGCGCAATACCCCATATTGGCATGTCCGTTCCGGCAAAAAGATGAAATTCTCGAGTCCTAATGCCTTTTTTGCTGAAAAAAAAGAAATTGTGGACATCAGCTATCCCGGAGATATTGTCGGACTGCACGATACTGGTAATTTTAAAATTGGGGATACCCTGACCGAAGGTGAGGATATGGAGTATAAAGGCATACCAAGCTTTTCACCCGAACACTTTAAATACATCAACAATGCCGACCCTATGAAGAGTAAACAACTCGAAAAAGGGATTGATCAGCTTATGGATGAGGGTGTTGCTCAGCTTTTCACTCTTGACTTAAATGGCCGAAAAGTAATTGGTACGGTAGGTGCCCTTCAGTTTGAAGTTATACAATACCGTCTGGAACATGAATACGGGGCGAAGTGTAGCTATGAGCCCCTGAATGTTTATAAGGCCTGTTGGGTGGCTCCCACTGATCCAAAGGGTACAGAATATGCCGATTTTAAGCGCGTCAAATCGAAATTTTTGGCCAGAGATAAATCAGGTCAGCAAGTATTTTTTGCCGACTCAGCGTTTACTCTGCAAATGACCCAACAAAACTACCCGAGCATCAAGTTTCACTTTGTCAGTGAATTTGATTAAGTCTCTTTTATTTAGTCAGAGGACAGAATACAAGTCCTTAAACCTATTTAATAATGATAATTAAGCCTCTCCTGTAGGGCCAAAATTAATGGGCATGGTCGATTGCTGATAATCCTTAATTTCTCCGTGCATCGATTCAAAGCGCTGAACATTATCTGCAATGGCCTTAAGCAAACGCTTGGCATGTTGTGGTGTGAGCACAATTCGGGACTTTACCTTACTTTTAGGCACCCCAGGCATTATCGAAATAAAATCAAGAACAAACTCGGACTGGGAGTGGTTAATAATAGCTAGATTACTGTATATCCCTTGAGCGATGTTCTCATCTAACTCAATATTTATTTGATTCGGTTTCTGTGTTTTATTGTCAGACATAAGCTTAAATGTTTTGATTGCAAAAAAAATGCGCTCCTGAAATCAGGAGCGCAATTTATTGAAACTTAATTATAATTTACCTCCTCTAGGGGTTCGTGGGTCATGGCCTCTAGTTCCTCTTTAGAGCCTACAATAATAGTATCGTATTCTCTCATTCCTGTACCCGCCGGGATCTTATGACCGACAATTACATTTTCTTTGAGTCCTTCGAGTCCATCAACCTTTCCACTTACAGCGGCCTCATTGAGCACTTTAGTGGTTTCCTGGAACGACGCCGCTGAAATAAACGACTTGGTTTGCAGAGAAGCACGTGTGATTCCTTGCAAGATTGGCGTCGCGGTGGCAGCAACAGCATCTCGAGCTACCACAACAGCTTTATCTTCACGTTTTAACAGTGAATTCTCATCGCGCAATTCACGTGAAGAAATAATTTGTCCTTCTTTCAAGCTAGATGAATCCCCTGCATTTTCAACCACCTTCATGCCGAAAATCTTATCATTTTCTTTTGTAAAGTCATCCTTGTGCACGAGTTGGTCTTCGAGGAAGAGCGTATCTCCTGGATCAACGATCTGAACCTTACGCATCATTTGACGCACAACAACTTCAAAGTGTTTGTCATTGATTTTTACCCCTTGCAGGCGATAAACCTCTTGAACTTCATTCACCAAATACTGTTGTACAGCTGATGGGCCTTTAATACTCAAGATATCATCTGGAGTAATTGATCCATCAGAAAGTGCCATTCCGGCACGAACATAGTCGTTCTCCTGTACCAAAATCTGATTCGATAATTTTACCAAATATCTCTTGACTTCACCGAGTTTAGATTCTACGATAATCTCGCGATTTCCTCGTTTTATTTTACCAAATGAAATAACACCATCTATTTCACTTACTACTGCAGGATTTGATGGGTTACGCGCTTCAAACAATTCGGTAACACGTGGAAGACCTCCCGTAATATCACCAGCTTTTGCCGATTTACGCGGAATCTTAACAAGAATTTTTCCTACTTTGATTTTGTCTTGGTCATCCACCATCAAATGCGCCCCAACCGGAAGGTTATAGGAACGAATGATATTATTTTTCCCATCGACAATATGCAATGTTGGAATTTTCTTTTTATCGCGTGATTCAGAAATTACCTTTTCCTGGAATCCGGTCTGCTCATCAATCTCAACTTGGAAAGTAATCCCTTGTTCGATATTTTCAAACTTGATTTTACCAGCAAATTCAGAGATAATCACCCCATTGTAAGGATCCCATTGGCAAACTACATCACCTTTTTTAACTTTTTGGCCATTTTTAACGATTAAAGTAGAACCATAAGGAATGTTGTTTGTGCTCAATGTAATTCCCGAGCGCTCGTCAATTAATTTTGCTTCAGTAGTACGTGAGATAACAATATCCACTGTGTTTCCATCGCTGTCCTCACCTTTTACTGTTTTTAAATCCTCAATTTCGATGCGACCATCAAATTTAATGACCAATTTGTTGTCTTCCGAAATGTTTCCAGCAATACCACCAACGTGGAAGGTTCTCAAGGTAAGCTGAGTTCCTGGCTCACCAATAGATTGTGCTGCAACAACCCCTACTGCCTCACCGCGCTGAACCATTTTGTTAGTTGCAAGGTTTCTTCCGTAACACTGAGCACAAATACCTTTTTTGGCTTCACAAGTCAAAGCTGATCGCACCTCAATACGCTCCACCGGAGAAGCATCAATTTTTGCCGCGATAGCGTCCGTAATATGTCCTCCTGCCGCAACAAGCAATTCAGAAGTCAATGGATCGTAAACGTCATTCAAAGAAGTACGTCCTTTGATCCGCTCTGCCAATGACTCAACAATTTCTTCATTCTTCTTAAGTGGGGTCACCTCGATTCCTCTTAGGGTTCCACAATCTTCAGAATTAATGATCACATCCTGAGACACGTCCACCAAACGTCGCGTCAAATAACCAGCATCTGCAGTTTTTAGTGCAGTATCCGCAAGACCTTTACGCGCCCCGTGTGTGGAAATGAAGTACTCCAAAATCGAAAGTCCTTCTTTAAAGTTCGATAAGATCGGGTTCTCAATGATTTCACCACCTCCAGAATTAGATTTCTTTGGCTTAGCCATCAATCCACGCATACCGGTTAGCTGACGAATCTGTTCTTTAGATCCTCGCGCACCAGAATCCAACATCATATATACTGAGTTGAATCCTTGCTGATCTTCGCGAATACGCTTCATAGACAACTCGGTCAATTCAGCATTAGTCGCTGTCCAAATATCAATAACCTGATTATAACGCTCATTATTGGTAATAAGACCAATGTTATAATTCATGATGATATTGTCCACTTGTGCGTTAGCAGCATCTATCATACTTTGCTTTTCAGCCGGAATAATGATATCCCCTAAGCTAAAGGACAAACCACCTTCAAAGGCAAATTTGTAACCCAAGTTTTTGATTTGATCTAAGAAATCTGCCGTTTGAGGAACAGAAGTCACAGAAAGGATATGGCCGATGATATCACGTAAAGACTTCTTGGTCAATACTTCATTAATATAACCAGCTGCCTGTGGAACTGAGTCATTAAAAATAACACGTCCTGTTGTGGTCGTAATCAATTGGTTAACAAGTGCACCTTCTTCATTAAAGTCTTTGGTACGTACTCTAATTTCAGCATTCAAATCGACTTTTCCTTCATTATAGGCGATAAATACCTCTTCTGGTGAGTAGAAAGTCAATCCTTCCCCCTTAACCTTGTGCTCCTCCGTTGACTTGCGCAACTTGGTCATGTAATAAAGACCAAGAACCATATCTTGAGAAGGCACAGCAACAGGCGAACCATTCGCTGGGTTTAAAATATTGTGAGAAGCCAACATCAAAAGTTGAGCCTCGAGGATTGCCTCAGGACCTAGTGGCAAGTGAACCGCCATTTGATCCCCATCAAAATCTGCGTTAAACGCCGTACATACTAAAGGGTGCAATTGAATTGCTTTTCCTTCAATTAATTTTGGCTGGAAGGCTTGAATCCCGAGTCTGTGCAAAGTGGGGGCCCGGTTCAATAAGACCGGATGTCCTTTAAGTACATTCTCTAAAATGTCCCATACTACAGGCTCTTTCTTATCGATAATCTTCTTAGCTGACTTAACCGTTTTGACAATACCACGCTCAATGAGCTTACGAATCACAAAAGGCTTATAAAGCTCGGCCGCCATATTTTTTGGTAAACCGCATTCGTAAAGCTTCAATTCAGGACCGACGACAATTACAGAACGTGCTGAGTAATCTACACGCTTACCAAGCAAGTTCTGACGAAAACGTCCTTGCTTTCCTTTCAATGAATCAGAAAGGGATTTAAGCGGACGGTTGCTGTCTGTTTTTACAGCCGAGGCCTTACGGGTGTTATCAAATAAAGAATCTACAGATTCTTGCAACATACGTTTCTCGTTGCGCAAAATCACCTCTGGTGCTTTGATCTCCATCAATCGCTTCAAACGATTGTTACGTATGATCACACGACGGTATAAGTCATTTAAATCTGAAGTGGCAAAACGACCCCCATCAAGCGGCACAAGTGGACGCAATTCTGGTGGAATAACAGGAACAACCTTCATGATCATCCATTCAGGACGATTTTCACGATTTAAAGCTGCCTCACGGAAAGACTCAACAACCTGCAGACGTTTCAAGGCTTCTGTTTTACGTTGTTTTGAGGTTTCGTGATTCGCTTTATGACGCAATTCAAAAGACAGAGTATCCAAATCGATACGCTGCAACAATTCCTTTAGACATTCAGCACCCATTTTGGCGATGAATTTGTTTGGATCACTATCGTCCAAATACAAATTCTCCTGTGGCAATGAATCAAGAATATTTAAATACTCCTCTTCGGTCAAGAAATCCATTTTCTGGACAGGCTCACCTTCTTCATTGGTAGCAATACCAGGCTGAATAACCACATAGCGCTCATAGTAAATGATCATGTCCAATTTCTTCGACGGAAGACCCAAAAGATATCCTATTTTATTGGGTAATGATCTGAAATACCAAATGTGTGCTACAGGCACTACTAAATTGATGTGCCCTACACGATCACGACGTACTTTTTTCTCAGTTACCTCAACACCACATCGATCACATACAATTCCTTTATAGCGAATTCTCTTGTATTTTCCACAAGCACACTCGTAATCCTTTACAGGTCCGAAGATGCGCTCACAAAACAATCCATCACGCTCAGGTTTGTGTGTACGATAGTTGATGGTCTCAGGCTTTAACACTTCTCCACGTGACTCGGCCAAAATGGATTCTGGCGAAGCTAAACCGATAGAAATCTTGTTAAATCTCTGTACTGTGTTTTCTTTATTTCTTGACATAATGCTTAAAATAATCTTTAATTTGTTAGTTGTGTGCCTACTCCTCTAATCTAATGTCCAGACCCAATCCTTTGAGTTCGTGCATCAATACGTTAAAGGATTCTGGTAAACCTGGTTCAGGCATAGTTTCTCCTTTAACAATAGATTCATAAGTTTTAGCGCGACCGATCACATCATCTGATTTGACAGTCAAAATCTCTCTAAGGGTACTCGAGGCTCCATAAGCCTGAAGTGCCCAAACCTCCATTTCTCCAAAACGCTGACCACCAAACTGTGCTTTACCTCCTAGAGGCTGCTGGGTGATGAGTGAGTATGGACCTATAGAACGTGAGTGCATTTTGTCGTCGACCATATGACCGAGCTTCAACATGTAAATCACACCAACAGTTGCTGGTTGATCAAAACGTTTTCCGGTACCACCATCGTAGAGATAAGTGTGACCAAAACGTGGGATTCCAGCTTTATCGGTCAATTCATTGATTTGGTCAATAGTTGCTCCATCAAAAATTGGCGTAGCATATTTCTCGCCTAGTTTTAATCCTGCCCAACCAAGAACCGTCTCATAAATCTGTCCGATGTTCATACGAGAAGGTACCCCAAGTGGATTCAAAACAATATCCACTGGTGTTCCATCTTCTAGGAAAGGCATGTCTTCTTCACGCACAATACGCGCCACAATACCTTTATTTCCGTGACGACCAGCCATTTTATCTCCAACCTTGAGCTTACGCTTTTTGGCGATATAAACCTTAGCCAATTTCAAGATACCTGCAGGAAGTTCATCCCCGACTGAGATGGTAAATTTCTCGCGTCGTAAATTACCTTGAAGATCGTTTTCTTTAATCTTATAATTGTGCATTAAATCACGCACCAAAACATTGGTGTGATCATCTGTCGTCCAAGTTCCTCCTACTAGGTGGGTGTAATCGTCCACCGCACCCAACATTTTAAGGGTAAATTTCTTTCCTTTTGGGAAAACAACTTCACCTAAATCATTGGTCACCCCTTGGGCCGTTTTACCGCCTACAATAGCAAACAACTTTTCTACAAGAATATCTTTTAACTCTTGGAATTTGAACTCATAGGCGGCTTCCAATTCAGCGATATCCTCCTTGTCCTGGGCGCGTTTACGTTTATCCTTAACCGCTCTAGAGAACAATTTCTTATCGATTACCACACCACTTAATGATGGAGAGGCTTTCAATGACGCATCTTTTACATCACCTGCTTTATCACCAAATATAGCACGCAAAAGTTTTTCTTCAGGAGTTGGATCACTTTCCCCTTTTGGGGTAATTTTTCCAATAAGAATATCTCCTGGTTTTACTTCAGCACCGATTCGGATCATTCCGTGCTCATCGAGGTCTTTGGTGGCCTCTTCAGAAACGTTTGGAATGTCATTGGTTAATTCTTCATTACCCAATTTAGTGTCACGCACATCTAGAGCGTACTCATCGATATGAATCGAGGTAAAAATATCATCGCGCACCACTTTTTCAGAGATCACAATAGCATCCTCGAAATTATACCCCTTCCATGGCATGAAAGCAACTTTCATGTTACGGCCAAGAGCCAATTCGCCTTTTTCGGTTGCATAACCTTGGCACAACACTTGACCTTTTTTGACACGATCACCTTTTTTGACAATCGGCTTAAGGTTGATCGAGGTGCTTTGGTTAGTTTTTCTAAATTTAATTAAATCGTATGTCTTTTCATCCCCGTCAAAACTCACCATGAGATCTTCCTCACTACGGTCGTATTTAATGGTAATTTTCTGGGCATCAACATACTCAATAACACCATCTCCCTCCGCATTGATCAAAACACGAGAATCAGAAGCAACTTGTCGTTCTAGTCCTGTCCCTACGATTGGAGACTCGGCACGTAACAATGGTACTGCTTGACGCATCATGTTCGACCCCATCAAGGCACGGTTCGCATCATCGTGCTCCAAAAATGGAATCAATGACGCAGAAATTGAAGAAATCTGGTTTGGTGCAACGTCAGTGTAATGAACTTGTTTTGGTTCAACTACCGGGAAGTCTCCTTCCATTCGAGCAATAACGCGATCTCCTTCAATAGTTCCGTCTTTTTTGGTTGGAATATTGGCTTGAGCAATCAATTTTTCTTCTTCCTCTTCCGCTGAAAGATAAATAGGCTCTGAAGAAAGATCAACTTTACCATTTTCTACTTTGCGATAAGGCGTTTCGATAAATCCGAGATTATTGACTTTTGCAAAAACTGAAAGTGATGAAATAAGTCCGATATTCGGTCCTTCAGGAGTTTCAATCGGACAAAGTCGTCCGTAATGTGTGTAGTGAACATCACGTACCTCAAATCCAGCACGTTCACGGGATAAACCACCAGGCCCAAGAGCAGAAAGACGTCGTTTGTGCGTAATCTCTGCCAGCGGATTGGTTTGATCCATGAATTGAGACAACTGATTTGTTCCGAAGAATGAGTTGATCACCGAAGACAAGGTCTTGGCATTAATCAAATCAATCGGGGTAAATACTTCGTTATCGCGAACATTCATACGCTCTCTAATGGTGCGCGCCATACGAGCGAGTCCAACGCCAAATTGAGAAGACAATTGCTCGCCTACAGTACGCACACGCCTGTTACTCAAGTGATCTATATCATCAATCTCCGCTTTGGAATTAATCAATTGAATCAAGAACTTAACAATGGTAATGATGTCCTCTTTGGTCAAGACCTGCTTGTCCATTTCGATATCAAGACCCAATTTCTTATTCATTCTGTAACGTCCAACTTCTCCAAGATTGTAGCGCTGATCACTAAAGAATAATTTGTGAATAATACCACGAGCCGTTTCTTCATCTGGCGGTTCGGCATTACGCAATTGACGATAAATATGCTCCACGGCTTCCTTCTCAGAGTTTGTTGGATCCTTCTGAAGGGTGTTGTGAATAATGGCATAATCCGCCTGTTGATTATCCTCTTTATGCAACAAAATGGTTTTGCTGCCTGAGTCTAAAATCTCATCAAGGTGTTCCTTTTCAAGAACGGTATCACGATCTAAAATAATCTCGTTTCGTTCGATAGAAACCACCTCTCCTGTATCTTCATCCACAAAATCTTCATGCCAAGTTTTAAGTACACGAGCGGCAAGTTTGCGTCCTAAATACTTTTTCAATCCAGTTTTTGAGGCCTTTACCTCCTCGGCTAGATCAAAGATTTCTAGGATATCTTTATCACGCTCATAACCAATGGCGCGGAATAAAGTAGTTACGGGTAATTTTTTCTTTCTGTCGATGTAAGCATACATCACAGAGTTGATGTCAGTGGCAAATTCAATCCAAGACCCTTTAAAAGGAATCACACGTGCAGAATAAAGTTTGGTTCCGTTAGCGTGGAAAGACTGACCAAAGAATACCCCTGGTGAACGGTGTAACTGAGAAACGACAACGCGCTCTGCACCATTGATCACAAAGGTTCCACTGGGCGTCATGTAAGGGATAGTCCCTAAATAAACATCCTGAACAATAGTTTCAAAATCTTCGTGCTCCTCATCGGTACAATACAGTTTCAAACGAGCCTTGAGCGGGACGCTGTATGTCAAACCACGTTCAATACACTCTTGAATGCTGTATCTCGGTGGATCGACAAAATAGTCCAAAAACTCAAGGACAAATTGATTGCGGGTATCAGTAATGGGGAAGTTTTCCAAGAACGTCTTATAAAGACCTTCATTGCCTCTTTCTTCTGATTTGGTCTCCAACTGGAAAAAATCCTGGAAGGATTTGATTTGGATATCCAAAAAGTCCGGGTACTCCGGTCTGTTCGCTACAGAGGAAAAATTCAATCGTTCAGTTTGCGTTGCTGACATCTATAGATAGAATTTTAATTAAAAAATAAGATTGCGTCTACTTAAAAAATCTCAAAACCTTTATATACGCAAAATGGTTTAGGCCTTAACTCACCTGAGTAAAGACCTAAACCTTAAGGTTTAAAGCTGTTGGGCTTACTTAAGCTCAACCTCAGCTCCAGCCTCTTCTAATTGGGCTATAAGTGCTTCTGCTTCGTCTTTAGAAACACCCTCTTTGATCGGAGATGGAGCGTTATCAACTAAATCTTTAGCCTCTTTCAATCCAGCGCCGGTCAATTCTTTTACCAATTTAACCACAGCTAGTTTAGAAGCTCCAGCGGCTTTAAGGATTACGTCAAATTCTGACTTTTCCTCAGCAGCGTCTTCACCACCAGCAACTGGACCAGCAACAGCAACTGCAGCAGCAGCGGCTGGCTCAATGCCATATTCATCTTTTAGGATTTTAGCTAACTCATTAACTTCTTTTACAGTTAGGTTAACTAGTTGTTCTGCGAAATCTTTTAAATCTGCCATTTTCTATCGTTTTTAATGTAATTTTTAATTTATATAATTTAGTTAGTGCAATAATTGGGCGTATTAACGCTCAGAGAGTGTCTTGACCACTCCTGCAATTGTATTTCCACCACTTTTAAGCGCGGAAATAACATTTTTAGCAGGAGATTGTAACAAGCCAATGATCTCGCCGATAAGCTCATCTTTTGACTTGATATCAACCAAGGCATCTAATTGTCCGTCTCCAATGTAAACCGCTTCTTCAACAAAAGCGCCTTTTAAAATAGGACGGTCTGACTTTTTGCGAAAATCCTTAATTACTTTTGCAGGAGCATTATTCACTTCTGCAATCATAATTGAGGTGTTTCCTTTAAGAACAGATGGTAAATCACCAAAATCCTTATCAGAAGACTCCATCGCTTTAGCCAATAAAGTATTCTTAACTACATTTAACTTAACACCGGCCTTAAAACAAGCGCGACGTAAGTTTGACGTTGCCGTAGCATCAAGACCCGAAATATCCGCCAAATAAATGGTGGAATTGTCGGCGAGCTGGGCAGTCAACTGTTCAATTACTAATGATTTTTCTTCTCTAGTCATTTCTTACTGTTTTACTACTCAGCAAATCTCTTAGCATCGACGGCTACACCAGGACTCATAGTACTTGACATGAAAATACTCTTGATGTAAACACCTTTCGCTGCTTGAGGCTTAAGCTTCACAAGGGTTGTAATTAATTCTTTTGCGTTTCCGGCGATTTGGTCGGCATTAAACGACGCTTTACCTATTGCGGCGTGAACAATACCAGTTTTATCAACCTTGAAGTCAATTTTACCAGATTTCACATCAGAAACTGCCTTAGCGACATCCATAGTTACCGTACCAGTTTTAGGGTTAGGCATTAATCCACGAGGACCTAAAATACGTCCGAGTGGGCCTAGTTTACCCATAACACTTGGCATGGTTACGATGACATCGACATCGGTCCATCCTCCTTTAATTTTGTCGAGGTATTCGTCTAATCCAACGAAATCTGCTCCTGCTTCTTTAGCTTCGGCTTCCTTATCAGGAGTAACCAATGCCAAAACCTTGACGTCTTTACCAGTTCCGTGAGGAAGGGTCACCACACCACGCACCATTTGATTGGCTTTACGAGGATCGACATTGAGACGTACAGCAAGGTCTACAGACGCGTCAAAATTAGCGTTCGTAATTTCTTTGACTAAAGCAGAAGCCTCAGACAGAGAATAAGCCTTATTGAGCTCAATCTTTGCTGTCGCTTCTTTTTGCTTTTTTGTTAATCTTGCCATTGTATAGATTATTTTTCTTAATTAAAAAGGTGCATTACCTCTAACTTTAACTCCCATAGAACGCGCTGTTCCGGCTACCATTTTCATAGCAGACTCGATGGTAAAAGCGTTCAAATCTGGCATCTTATCTTCGGCGATAACCTTAATTTGATCCCAAGAAATGGTGGCTACTTTCTTAATATGTGGTTCTCCAGAGCCCTTCTTTACCTTAGCAGCTTCAAGGATTTGTACTGCAGCGGGTGGTGTTTTAATGACAAAGTCAAAAGACTTGTCCTTATAAACAGTAATCGCTACCGGTAATACTTTACCTTGCTTATCCTGCGTTCTGGCATTGAATTGCTTGCAGAATTCCATGATATTAACTCCTGCAGCACCTAAAGCGGGTCCTACTGGCGGAGACGGGTTAGCCGCTCCTCCACGGACTTGCAACTTTACAATTTTACCTACTTCTTTTGCCATTTTTTAAAAATTTAAAAACCGGTTTTTCTATTTGTGGAAGCTTAGAAAAAACCTATTATAGCGTAACAATTAAACTTTCTCTACTTGCATGTAGCTCAACTCGAGCGGTGTCTTTCTGCCAAAGATTTTCACCATAACCTCAAGCTTGCGCTTTTCTTCATTAATCTTTTCAACGTTTCCATTGAATCCATTGAAGGGACCGTCTATCACTTTGACAGTCTCACCAATAACAAATGGTATGTTAATGCTCTCATCCTGAACAGATAACTCATCAACCTTTCCGAGCATACGATTCACTTCACTTTGTCTAAGCGGCACAGGCTCACCACCTTTCACCTCACCTAGAAATCCAATCACGCCATTGATGGCTCGAATTATGTGAGGAATTTCTCCACCCAAGTTGGCTTGGATCATGATATATCCAGGGAAATAAACACGTTCTTTGTTTACTTTTTTTCCGTTGCGAATCTGAATGACCTTTTCAGTAGGCACCAAAACTTGTTCGATGGACTCCTCTAAGTTCAAGCGTGTGATCTCCGATTCGATATAGGACTTGATTTTATTCTCTTGTCCACTGACGGATCTCACAACGTACCATTTCTTATCGCTTTTGGTCTCTGACATAATCCTGATTAAGCTTTAATCCATTGGAAGTATTGACCAACTACACCGCTAAAAACGGTATCTACACCCCAGATGGCTAGTGCCAGAACTACAGAAAACACTGCCACCACAACGGTGAGTCTTTGTGCCTCGGACCACTCTGTCCAAGTCACGTGATTTTTGAGTTCGTTATATGATTCTTTGATATAGTTTATCATGGCCTATTATTTTATACACTGCTTTGGGCAGGGCTCCAGCACGGGTTGAGAGACTCGAACTCCCGACACCTGGTTTTGGAGACCAGTGCTCTACCAACTGAGCTAAACCCGTAACAAAAGTCAAGGCATCCTGCGGATGCAGGACACCTTCTGACTTTTTATCTAAACTTTAATTAGTCTAAAATTTCAGTTACCTGACCAGCTCCTACAGTTCTACCTCCTTCACGGATAGCGAAACGTAGACCAAGGCTCATAGCAATTGGCTGGATCAAATCAACTGTAATGGTCAAGTTATCACCTGGCATTACCATCTCAACACCATCAGGCAAGTTAATGTTACCTGTTACGTCAGTCGTACGTACGTAAAACTGTGGACGGTAGTTGTTGTGGAATGGGGTATGACGACCACCTTCTTCTTTTTTCAAGATATAAACCTCAGCTTTGAATTTAGCGTGTGGCTTAACAGATCCTGGCTTAACGATAACCATACCTCTTTTGATATCGGTTTTTTCGATACCACGCAATAAGATACCTACGTTATCTCCAGCCTCACCACGGTCAAGGATTTTACGGAACATCTCAACCCCTGTAATAGTAGAAGTTAATTTTTCCTCACCCATACCGATGATTTCAACAGCATCACCAGTATTAGCAACTCCTGTCTCGATACGACCTGTAGCAACTGTACCACGACCTGTGATAGAGAATACATCTTCGATTGGCAACAAGAATGGCTTATCTACCTCACGAAGTGGCTCTTCAATCCAAGTGTCAACAGCTTCCATCAACTCAACAACAGTGTTCACCCATTTTTCTTCACCGTTCAATGCACCAAGTGCAGAACCTTGAATTACAGGGCCGTTGTCACCATCGTACTCATAGAAGCTCAACAAGTCACGAATTTCCATTTCTACTAATTCAAGTAGTTCTGGATCGTCTACCATGTCAACTTTGTTCATGAATACAACAATACGTGGGATACCTACCTGACGTCCTAGAAGGATGTGCTCACGAGTTTGCGGCATCGGTCCGTCTGTAGCAGCAACTACAAGGATCGCACCGTCCATCTGAGCAGCACCAGTAACCATGTTCTTTACGTAATCCGCGTGACCTGGACAGTCTACGTGAGCGTAGTGACGGTTTGCTGTTTGGTACTCAACGTGAGAAGAGTTAATGGTAATACCGCGCTCCTTTTCTTCAGGAGCGTTGTCAATTTGATCGAAAGATCGAGCTTCAGAATAACCTTTATCGGCCATTACCTTAGTAATCGCTGCGGTCAAAGTAGTCTTGCCGTGATCAACGTGACCAATCGTCCCAACGTTCAAGTGTGGTTTTGACCGGTCGAAAGTTTCTTTTGCCATTTTGTATTAATTTAACTTAGTTATTTATTAGTGTTCAAATTTTAATTCCAATTTCGAGCCAATGATGGGAATTGAACCCATGACCTCTTCCTTACCAAGGAAACGCTCTACCCCTGAGCTACACCGGCTTGTGTTGTTACACCCGTAAACATTTTTGTCTACATAATGATGCAACCACAGGCGTATTACGCTTGTGAGATTTGAGCGGGAGACCGGGTTCGAACCGGCGACATTCAGCTTGGAAGGCTGACGCTCTACCAACTGAGCTACTCCCGCATTCACCCAAAAAAATTATTGGGTTTTCGATTCAATATTTCAATCAACAGTTTGCAATTGCCCCCAAAAAGGCGTGCAAAGATAATTAAAAATGAGTCAATTACAAAAAATGAATACCGCATTGCGAAATTCGCTATTCATGATTCAATCTTTCCTCATTAATTCTCAAAAAAGTGGGGAGAGCAGGATTCGAACCTGCGAAGGTGAAAACCAACAGATTTACAGTCTGTCCTCGTTGGCCGCTTGAGTATCTCCCCTTTGCACTAAATGAGTGCTTATTTCAGAACGTTTATGAGCCGATGAAGGGACTCGAACCCCCGACCCCGAGATTACAAATCACGTGCTCTAGCCAGCTGAGCTACATCGGCAAAAAGCCACTTTTTTCGGCACATTTAGCGCATAAAAAAGTCCGCTATTTCTAACGGACTGCAAATGTATATAAATATTTGTACGAAAAAAATATTTTTGAAAAAAAATGGATCAGATATGAGCCCTCTGTTTACCCTTAGTTTTCTTGAGTCCACGTCCTAAAGATTGGACACTCAAATCAATGGCAGCTTCGAAAGAAGAGGCCTCTTTTTTAATGACCAATTGTTCCCCAGGAATGTGCAATAATATTTCTGAAATTTTATTTGCCTTCTCTGAACTGTTGACCACTTTTAAAAATACTTCGGCCCGAATGATTCGGTCATAAAACAACTCTAGTTTATCGAGCTTTTTTTGAATGAAATTGTTGAGCTTGACGCTCACGGCATGCTGCGGAGATTGAATGGTCACTTTCATAACACAAGAATTTAGTGGTTAAGCATTATTATTATTATTATTATTATTATTATTTCGGGGATGTGCCCGTGCGTGTGCCTGTTTTAATTTTGCAATACTA
>JAYOYS010000014.1:41978-55018 GCA_038153605.1 Flavobacteriaceae bacterium | reverse complement strand
ACCGAGGAAGATATTCCAAAGGCCTTTACAGGACATTTTACATTAAAAAGATAGACTGAATGACTCCAGTCTGAAAATAAAAATTCATTCCGATTGAATCCTCAATTTGGAATGAATTTTTATTTTATGCCAATTAAGTATCTTTTCTCTAGCACATATTAATATATAAATACGCATATTGATCCAGCCCACACGCTTATGGAAGGCTTTTCATAAAGACTCTTTGGAGGATACGCTAAATAGGCTATTCAATCCATGCAATTAATCAATGCAAGTATATTGAACAAGCTTTGCTATAGGTCAATTCCAATGGATAAGACAAGTGATTTACTATTAAGCGCACTTGAAAATCTATTTTGTTCTTGGTATAAAGCTGTACTTGTATTTGTTGAAGTATTGATTAAAGCGGCATCTAAAGTCCAGCCGTCGTCATAAAAACCGAGTCCATAACTCAGGCCAAAATTGTCATCAAGGCCAAAATCTTTTGTAGATTGTTTCTCAATCCAGTAGCCTCCCCGTAATCTCCATGGACCATAACGATACTCTCCCCCAAACCTGGCACTTATACTTTGATTGAAAGAATTTTCTATTACTGCATTGGCGGATTTAAAGAATTCAGATCCATCATCATTAAAAGCACCACTACTGAAATCTTTGTGACTTAAAGAGGCTGATATGAGCCCTTGAGGCCCAAATATATAGGCAATACCAGCATTCCACTGACTTGGCGTTCTCAATCGATATGGTTCGAAATAATTACGTACATCCGGGTCCATTAAATAGCTTTCAAGCCCCTGATTTATTAAAAGGGAGCTACTGAGTGACTCCACAGACTCTTCCGTTAATTGCCACCAAGTAGGACTATCGTAAGAGAGACTCATGCGCCAGTGATCGCCGGGTGTATAAATAGCACCGATTTGTAGATTAAATCCTTCACCATCGGTTCTTTCAAATGATTTGTAGGTTAAATTCTGGAGCGGACTATCGGCAAGAACCGCCGCCTCACTCACTCTATTGGATCGAGTATATCTTAGAACATGACTGTTAATATTCAGTCCAAAAAATAAATTATCTCCGTATTGGGTTGCAATATTAAGGTTAAATTGACGCATTGACCCACCTAGTTCTTGAAAAGTATTTTGATTGCGCCGATCATTCACCGCACTCAAATAATTTATATTATTGCTGATTTCATTTTCTGGATCAATAATATAAACCTGATAGGCTAATAATCCCAGCTGCGCCCCACGACCTTGGGTGTTCCCGAGCGCCGCATATGCCGATCCCAAGGTCTCACCAGATCCTAGTTGTAAATCGGTCAACGCCGTACCTTGGGCCTGCTGGCTAAAGTAATTTGATAAGCCAATATCTGTATTTCCAGATACTGCGACGGACTGATCAAAGTTCTTTAGAGTTGCCATGGAAAATCCAAAGGTAATTTTACGCCAAGGACTCTGTTCATTGATTTGCTCAGCGACAATAACCCCACCAGCATGGCTAAAATCGAAGAAATTGTCTTTAGCTGTAGTTTCGATTCCAGAAAAACTGCTTTTGGTTCGACCACTGCCATAAGACAGGCCAAAATCTATTTTACTATTCATGTTAACAGCACTTGCCGCAGGATTTAAGTGAAGGCTATTGACACCACCACCCAAAGCGTGAAAGGCCCCACCCATAGATTGAATTCGGGCTGATCCAAAGAGGTCAACTTGTGAGAATTGAAGGTAATCTTGAGTGATTTGACCCCAGGAATTAATCAATGATAACACAAAAAACACCAGCGTGAGCACTGGTGTTTTTTTATCGAGGCAATTTTTCATTTTTAAAATTTAAACTGTTGATTAAAAAAGACTTAACTATTTTTTTCATCAAATTATCTGAGCTTTTCACTTTTACTATCCTCTGCCTCCACGACCGCCCGAACTGCGTCCTGAAGGGCGAGAATAATTACTTGGACTACTCATTGGTCTTGAGTTCTGAAAAGATGGTCTATTAAAACTTCTTTGTGCCGCATTTTCAGCTTTAAAAGACTTTTGAGTCCCAGAATTACTAGATGGAGGCGTGTTGCTGGCAGTATTAGCCGGTCTATTTCGCCTTTTTATTTTAAAATTTTTCGCTGCATTGCTCGGTGCCGTTGATGCTACTGATGGACGACTTTCAGTGTTTTGATTTGTCGATTGCCCCTGAGGCCTTGCTGAGGAATTTGACTCATTCACATAAGCTTCTGAGGGTCGAACGCCATTTTGTTGCGTGGGTCGCGTATTGCGCTCTTGTGCCCCACGGGCGTTTGGATTAACTCTCAAGGCTGCAACTGAATTAGCTCTATTTTTTTCAAAAACACTGGTATTTTCTCGTCCACGTATGGCAGAGTTGTCATCAGTTCTTTGATAAGCCGCTCTATTGCGGACAGCAGCATTTCTGCCTCTATTGAGGTCAAATTCTCTACTCGATCTGGCTGTACGCCCACGGTTTAGTTCATTGCTGCTTCGTCCACGAAGACCAGATTGTTCTCTTGATCTCATATTTGAACGGTCAACACGCCCTCTTGAACCAAAACGGTCTTGATTTGATCGACCACGGTTTGCGATAGTGGTGTATCCGTAGTTATGATAATACCAGGGATTGTAGTAACCATTGTAACCCCATCCTGCACCGTAATAAAACCAAGGATTGTAGTAGGCGTTGCCCCATCCCCAATAGGGGTTGTAGCCCCAATAACTATTGTAGCCCCAAAAAGGATTGTTCCAGTAATTGAATCCCCATGGTCTGAAGCCACCCCAATAACCAGCATTCCAACCGCCAGACCAATAACCCAGTCCCCATCCATTGCCTACAAATCCGTTGTTCCATCCGCCATATACATTTACAGTTATGTCATTAGTGTTGTTACCCCATGAACCGTAATCCTCTATATAGTCCTCTTCAACAATCACATATCCTTCTTCATCAAGTGATTCTTGTGAGCTGTAGGCCTCAATATCGGTAAATACTAAATCATCCTCAGGAATTTCCTGAATTTGTGCTGCTTTGGTGCTGAAATATTGCTGATAATAATTGTTTTTTCCTTCTACCGCATTTGATTCTTCGACAATGTATGTGTTGCCATAGATTCCATCTTCCTCATCCGTAACCCCTTTGTAGGTATTACAGCTCAAAAGAGTGATTGCTGCAAATCCATAAGTTGCCCATGCAGCTGCCTTTTTTAGATTTTGATTTACAGTTTTCATAACGATAGATTTAAATTGTTGAACAATATAAAAATAAGTAGTTTTGCCGAAACAGAACTCTTTTTTAACTCTAGTGCAATTACTGTGCCAACTCTTTTAATATGGGTAAAAACTTAACATCAAGAGCCGAAGACTACTCCAAGTGGTATAATGAATTGGTCATCAAAGCGGATTTAGCCGAGAATTCGGGTGTCCGCGGATGTATGGTGATCAAACCTTACGGCTTTTCGATTTGGGAAATGATGCAAAAAGAATTGGACCGTATGTTCAAAGAAACCGGCCATCGCAATGCATATTTTCCCCTGTTCATTCCAAAATCATATTTCAGCAAAGAGGCCAGTCACGTCGATGGTTTTGCTAAAGAATGTGCTGTAGTGACTCATTATCGTTTGAAGACCAGTGATGATGGCAGTATTGTAGTTGACGAAAAGGCCAAGTTGGAGGAGGAGTTAATTGTGCGCCCGACCTCGGAGACTATTATTTGGGATACCTATAGAAAATGGATTCAATCCTATCGCGACTTACCCATATTAATCAATCAATGGGCGAATGTTGTGCGCTGGGAAATGCGCACGCGCCTGTTTTTAAGAACCGCTGAGTTTTTGTGGCAGGAGGGGCATACGGCTCATGCAACCCAGCAGGAGGCCATTGCAGAAGCGGAGCAAATGATGAATGTATATGCTGATTTTGTTGAAAATTTTATGGCCGTGCCCGTGATTAAAGGAACAAAATCTGCCAATGAGCGATTTGCTGGAGCCCTTGAGACTTATTGCATCGAGGCTATGATGCAGGACGGTAAGGCCCTACAAGCTGGAACTTCCCATTTTTTAGGCCAGAATTTCGCTAAAGCCTTTGATGTAAAATTTTCAGATAAGGATGGTTCGTTGAATCATGTTTGGGCGACCTCGTGGGGCGTTTCGACGCGACTGATGGGAGCGCTTATCATGACCCATAGTGATGATAATGGATTAGTTTTGCCACCGAACCTCGCACCAGATCAAGTGGTAATTATTCCCATTTACAGAACTGAGCAGGAATATGCAGCAACCATTACAAAAGGGCAAGAGCTGGTTTTGTTATTGCGCCAAAAGGGGATTCGTGTTACTTTGGATGCTCGAGACACGTACAAACCAGGTTGGAAATTCAATGAGTACGAATTAAAAGGAGTGCCAGTGCGTGTCGCCCTCGGTCCAAAGGATCTGGAAAACAAAACTTTTGAAATTGCTCGTCGAGATAATTTGTCCAAAGAATTAGTGCCGGAGGCTGAGGCCATAAGCTACGTAGAGCAATTACTCAAGGATATCCAAGATAATTTATTTCAAAAGGCATTGGCCATGCGTCATTCATTAACCCATGAGGCAGAGACTTACGATGAATTTAAGACCTTAATTGAAGAAAAGGGAGGATTTGTTTGGGCTCATTGGGATGGAACTTCAGAAACAGAGGATCGAATTAAAAACGAAACTAAAGCGACAATTCGCTGTATTCCTTTGGAGGGTCCTGAGACTCCGGGTAAATGTATTTTTACCGGCCGTGATTCAGCGCGAAAAGTGCTGTTTGCAAAAGCCTATTAGATTTTTTTGAAAAATAAAATGCATTACTTGCGGCATTTAAAAAATGTTGTATTTTTGCATCCGCATTTTGAATTAACGGCCCATTCGTCTAGTGGTTAGGACGCAAGGTTTTCATCCTTGAAACAGGAGTTCGATTCTCCTATGGGCTACAAAAATTAAGACAGAGATTATGGCAAATCATAAATCCGCTTTAAAGAGAATTAGAAGCAACGAAACTAAACGCCTTTTGAATCGTTATAAGCATAAGACCGCTCGTAACGCTATGAAGAAGCTCCGTGAAATGAGTGATAAAAAAGAGGCTGAAAAATTGTTGCCTGAGGTGACTTCTATGCTCGATAAATTGGCTAAGAAAAATATTATTCATTCGAACAAAGCAGCGAATTTAAAGTCAAGCCTCACGAAGCACGTCGCCGGACTATAATACGGCCTTGTGTTCAAAATATAAGAGGCCTTCATGCGCAGCATGGAGGCTTTTTTATTGGATTGAATTTTATGAGTTAGAATTTTATTGGGTCGAATCAGGTAAAAATGGCTTCAAATCACCGCCGTGCTTGGCAATATCTCTCGCGATTGTGCTGGATAGATGACTCAAATGGGGCTCGGAAGATAAAAACACCGTTTCTACAGTACCCAGTTGCAGGTTGTTTTGAGCAATTGGCTGTTCGTAGTTAAAGTCCTGTGCATTGCGTAATCCTCGAATGATAAACTGGGCGTTTTGCATCTTGCAAAAGTCCATAGTGAGTCCTGAGTATTGAGTTACAGAAATTTTCTCCTCATTTTGGAATAATTTTTCTAGAGTTTTGATGCGTTGCTCAATCGGAACCATGGGAATTTTATCGGAATTCTGACCTATGGCTATGACCAGGTGATCGAATAACGCAAGGGCGCGCATCACAATTGAGAAGTGCCCCCGAGTAAAGGGGTCAAATGATCCAGGAAAAATAGCGCGTTTCATCGGTAATTTGTTTTGTGATTATTAATGGTTTCGGTGATCAATCGATCAAAAAATTGGGCAAGTGTAAGGCCTGAATACTTGGCTTGCTGAGGGATAAGACTCTGTTTTGATAAACCTGGAGTAGAATTTAACTCGATAAAATAAGGCTGCCCTTCTTCGATAATAAAGTCAGCCCGACATGCGCCATTCATTTCAAGGGTCGTATAGATTTTATGGACAAGCTTTTGGACTTTTGAGGTCACCTGATCATTTATTCTGGCAGGAGTGATCTCCTGGGCTTTACCTTCATATTTTGCACTCAGATCAAAAAACGCATTCTCAGACACTATTTCTGTGGGCGTAAGAATTATTGGAGAACCGTTGTGACTGTAGGCACCAACAGAAATTTCTACACCATTTAAAGCACGTTCGATCAGAATTTGGTGGTCTTCAGCAAACGCTGACCTCAAAGCCGGCTCATATTGATTTTCTGCACTTACCTTGCTCACACCATAACTCGAACCTGAGCGGTTAGGTTTGACGAAAAATGGAAGCCCCAATTTATTTTTTACTTCTTCAAAATTCGGAGGATTATGTTTTTCGCAATATATCGACTCGGCACAAGGTATGCCGTGTGCTTTAAGAACAGATAAACAATCACGTTTGTTAAAGCTCAAAGCCGCAGCATAAAAATTTGTGCTGGTTTGGGGCACATCGAGCAGTGCACAAAGTGCTGCAATATACCCGTCTTCGCCTGGACTCCCGTGTATCGTGTTGAAAACTACATCAGGACGAATTACTTCGTCGCCTAGATTTAAACTAAGGCTTCCTGGATCGACTTTGTGTTTTACTGAATTTACGTCTTGGTAAAACCATTGATCTTTGGTCACGATACATGGATATACTTGGTATTTTTCTGCGTCTAACTCTTCACATACAACATTACCTGATTTGATGCTAATGCCAAATTCACTAGTATAACCACCCATCAATACAAGAACAGAAATTTTGGACTGCGGTCGTGTCATATAAAAATAATTACTTGCCGCATTAAACTTACTAAATTTACGTTTAGTATTTTTGTGATTCTTCCTAAATCCAACATGAGCCTTATCCGATTTATTTTTTCGAGAATCTTTTTGAAGCAGGTTTTATGGATGCTGTTATTTCTTTTTGTCGTGGTTTCGTGTTTGCTCTTTTGGTTGGACAGCAATACGCGCCATGGGGAACAGATCGCGGTACCTGATGTCAGTGGAATGACCTTAGAAGAGGCCAAGGTTGCACTAGGGGAGCGTCAGTTGGCCATTGCTATTTTAGATACCAGTAGTTATAATCCTAATTTCCCTTATCAAACAGTTATCGAGCAAATCCCTGCGTATGGTTCTTTGGTAAAACAAGAAAGGAAGATTTATTTATCCATCAATAGATCGGGCTACAAAATGACTGTTGTGCCTTATATAGTTGGGAAGACTTTGCGTCAGGCAGAGCCTGCATTACGGTCTGCAGGCTTCAAGGTGGGTAAATTGACTTATAAAAAATATATCGCCAAAGATGAGGTACTGTCTATGAAGTTTCGAAGACGTGCCATCCAGCAGGGAGATCAGTTACCACTTACCTCAATTATTGATTTAGAACTGGGTGATGGTACTGGTGGTTTTCAGGTGGAGGCTTTAGATCGCGATTCGCCTTATCATCCATCTAATAGGAAGCGAGATTCCATGTAAATTTTAATTATGATTGAAGAACCGGAATCAATTGATCCGCTTGACCAGCAAGACGATTTACACGAACATTACCGCTTTGAAGCAGATAAAGGCCAACAGCCACTTCGAGTAGATAAATTCTTAATGAACCGCATTGAGCATGCTACGCGCAATAAAATTCAAAAGGCAGCAAAAGAGGGTCATATATATGTTAATGATCAATCTGTAAAATCGAATTATAAGGTCAAGGGTAAGGACGTTGTTCGCGTCTTATTTACGCACCCTCCCTATGAATTTTTATTAGTTCCTCAAGAAATTGAGCTCAACATAGTTTATGAGGATGATACGTTAGTTGTTGTGAATAAACCTGCAGGAATGGTCGTTCATCCTGGACATGGAAATTACAAGGATACATTGATAAATGGTCTGATATTTCACTTTGAAAATTTGCCAGAAAATCAAAACAATCGACCAGGATTAGTTCACAGAATAGATAAAGACACAAGTGGTTTATTGGTGGTGGCAAAAACCGAACAGGCCATGACCCATCTGGCGCAGCAATTTTTTGATAAATCCACTCAGCGAGAATATGTCGCTTTAGTTTGGGGAAATGTCGAAGAGGATCATGGCACAGTGGAGGGTCATATAGGGCGTCACCCAAAAAATAGACTGCAAAATACTGTATTTGAAGGCGAAGATGCGGCCTTGAAAGGTAAGCCAGCAGTGACTCATTATGATGTGATTGAGCGCTTGGGCTACGTGACACTGATTCGCTGCATTCTCGAGACGGGAAGAACGCATCAGATTAGGGTCCACATGAAACATATCGGGCATACCTTATTTAACGATGAGCGTTACGGTGGAAATGAGGTGCTCAAAGGGACTCATTTCACAAAATACAAGCAATTTGTCGACAATTGTTTTAAGATTTTACCGCGCCAAGCCCTGCATGCAAAAACCTTGGGGTTTGTACATCCAAAAACTCAAGAGTTTATCCATTTTGAGGCTCCATTACCCCACGATATGGAAGCGGCAATTGACAAGTGGCGCAATTATGCCAAGTCTAGTCATACATAGTCTTTATATGTGATAAAATTTTTGGGCAATATTGATGGTGTTGTCTTAGGTCAAGCTTTAATTTGATCGAATAATAAATGATAATTATCTTTTGATAATTCATTACGATTGGCCCGATCAATACACACGAATTATTTTTTATAGATTCGCTATATGAAAGTTTTATTATCTCCCGCGAAAAGTCTTGATTTCGACACAGCTGTGCCGCATAATAAGATGAGCCAGCCTTTATTTTTGGAGAAGGCCGCAAAAGTGAACGAAGTTTTACGCAAAAAAAGCCCAAAAAAATTGATTGAATTAATGGGAATTTCTCCTAGTCTTGCAGATTTGAATTATCAACGTAATCAAGACTGGTCGACGAAAGCTAGTGAGTCTGAAGAGCGCGCTGCGGTTTATGCATTTAGCGGAGAAGTTTACCGTGGACTAGACATTTATAATTTACCGACTGACCGCATTGATTTTATGCAAGATACCTTGCGTATTTTATCGGGGCATTACGGACTACTCCGTCCCTTGGATCAAATCATGCCATACCGCCTAGAAATGGGCACAAAATTATCCATAGGTAGAGCAAAAAATCTTTACGACTTTTGGCGGAAAGAGGTGACCAAATCTCTATCCTCAGATCTCGAGCCAGGGGAAATTGTGGTGAATTTGGCCAGCAATGAATACGCCAAATGTATCGACTTTGATGCCCTTGAAAACCCGGTTTATACTCCAGTTTTTAAAGAGTTTAAGAATGGAGGGTACAAAGTCCTTGCGGTCTATGCCAAACACGCTCGTGGGCTTATGGCTCGATACATCATTGAGAGCGGGGCTAAATCTCGAGAAGACTTAATGAGATTTTCCGAAGGCGGTTATGCCCTTAGTGAAGAGATGTCTCAAGGAAATCAGCTCGTTTTTACTCGATAAGCGGTTATTTTTTACCGATAAAGGCACCTTAAATTGAAAAGCACCAATCATTGGTGTTTTTTTTTGTCTTGGCCTGTTTTATTCTTTTGGAATTTTTATATCTTTAATCGCTAATAACTAATCTTATTTACACATGAAAAAAATTATTTTGATGGTGATGGCGTTTTTCGCTGTCTCTTTTACATTAGAGACCAAGGCGCAGTGTTCGATCGCTTCTGCCACTTGGGGACAGTATCCTAGTGCTACACGAATGGCTCCAACTGTTGTCGGTGTTGAGACAATTATACAGACAGGGAGTTGGGCTGGAGAATACATGAAGGTTTCAGGCTTTCAGGCAGGTGCCGTTTATAATTGGTCGCTCTGTGGCGCCAGCTATGACACTCAGTTAACAATTCGAAACTGGAATACCGGAGCCGTAGTTGCTTACAACGATGACTTCTGTGGTCTTCAAAGCCAGGTAACTTTTACCTCGGACGGTAGTGATTTGCGTGTTCAAATCAATCGGTTTTTCTGTGCCTCGGGTACAACGAGTACAACTCATCGAGCTACTTTAGTGTCTGAGCCAGTAATTGTGGGTGATCCACCTTTAATTCAGTGTCCTGTAGATGTTGTAGTATCTAACGATGCAAATCAGTGTGGGGCTATTGTCAACTTTGCTGATGCAGTCGCTATCGATCCAGATGGTGACCTAGACGTCGTTCTACAAACAGCGGGACTTCCAAGTGGTTCAGAATTCCCAGTGGGTGTAAACACTGTTGAATTTACTGCATATGATCTTGGAGGTAACCAAAGCACTTGTACCTTTACTATTACTGTAGAGGATGTACAAGATCCAGTAATTGAATGTCTTTCTGAATACACAGTAGAGCTTGGGACAACAGGAGAATACACTCTTGATCCTGAGGAATTACTCGCGAGTTTCAGTGACAACTGTGGTATCGTAAACTACGTAATAGGTGGAGCATTAATTCCAGAAACACGTGAATTGACCACATTATTTGCTGCTGGAAATGGCGGTGCATTAGGTGGAGCTGTCTATTTTGACGTGAATGTTCTAAACGACATTACCCTTACTGGACTTTATGTACACACCGCAGAAACAGGTGCCTTCACTGCTGATATTTACACCATCGTCGGTGGTACTTATGTGGGTAACCAAACAAACGCTGGAGCCTGGACTTTACTAGGTACAGTTTCTGGTACTGCTCAAGGACTAGGAACACCATCTGAAGGAACTTTTGGTAGTTCTATCGCTCTGTCTGGAGGTACAAATTATGCTATGGCCGTAGTTATGGATGCCTCTCACGGACATGATTACACTAATGGAAACGGATCAAATCAATTTTACTCTAACGGAGATGTTGAAATTTCTTTAGGTTCTGCTACAAACGTGCCCTTTACTGGAAGTGTTTTCAATCCTCGTATTTTCAATGGAGGAGTTATTTATGAAGCCCTCATTTCTGGTGGGCCGCAAGACGCCTTACTAGAGTGTTCAGACATTGGTCAAGTCGGTATTTCAATTACTGCTTTTGATGCCGCTGGTAATAGTGTAAGTTGCAATACTTTAGTCACTGTTCAAGATACTACTGCACCAATTATTGTGTGTGATGGTGAGCCGATTGCTGGAGATTTCCTTGAAGAATTTGAAGGTGCGTCAATTCCAGCCGGATGGACTACTGAAATACTAGCAGGTACTGCAGATTGGCAATTTGGTAGTGGCGATATGCCAACTGGTCCAGATTTCCCAACAAATGCTGCGATTTTCGATGATGATGCCGCTGGTTCTGGAAACGTAAACTACTCACGTTTAATTTCTCCAGTATATAACCTTGCAGGAGTGGCAGAGGCCAACTTGACCTTTGATTACGCGCATCAAGAATTTTTAGGTGATGGTTCACTTCAAGTTGAAGTATTTGATGGCTCTGCGTGGCAAGAAGTGCTTTATGTTGATGTTGATTTGGCTGCAATACAGACAGCAAATATCGATGTATTGCCTTACGCCAACCAAAACTTCCAAGTTCGTTTTAACTACGATGACGAAGGTGGATGGAGCTGGGCTGCAGGTGTAGACAACTTCCATTTGACTTACTCTGCACCAAGTAGCACAGTACAAGTTGTTCTCGATTCGAATGGTTTAGCGAATTATGACGCTAGCGATCTATTGATTTCCGTTGAAGAAGGTTGTGACTACACTGTGACTGTAGAAGCTGCAGGAATAACTACTGGCGATTTGAGCACTACGTATGTTAATGGAAACGGTGGAGCAGCTGGAGGAGCTATTTATTTTGATGTTACTGCCATAGAGAACATTTCTCTTACGGCTTTGGATTTACATATTGGTGAGACTGGTGCTTTCACTGTAGAGGTATACGCTAATCCCGGAGGAACTTACATTGGTAATGAGACCAATGCAGGTGCATGGACTTTAGTGGCCACAGGTACGGGTGACGCTAACGGAGCTGGTGTTCCTTCTACAGCAACCCTTGGGGCAGCGGTTGATTTAACAGCAGGAACGACCTATGGTATGGCCCTTGTATTGGATGTCGATCATGGACATGATTATACCAATGGTGATGGAACAAACCAGAACTATGCGAATGATCAAATTGCTTTCGCTGGTGGATCGGCGACAAATCAGCCATTTACTGGAAACGTGTTCAATCCACGAGTATTTAATGGTGGATTCCATTACGAGTATCTTGGAACAACAGCTGTTGAGAACTTTGATTTTGATTGTTCATACCTAGGTGTGAATAACATTGAGGTTACTGTAACTGATAGCAGCGGAAACGTAGCTACTTGTATAAGTGCTGTTGAAGTTATCGACGTTGACGACCCAATTTTGGTTTGTCAAGATGCTACGGTTAGCCTAGATGAAAATGGAATGGCAGAAGTGCTTCCAGAATACTTCATCGATCCAGTTAACTCATTTGATAACTGTGGTATTACAATCACGGCAGTTGACGTGACTGATGTGACTTGTGCTGATATTGGAACGCCAATAACCGTAACTGTATTTGTAAGCGATGACAGTGGCAACATTGCTGCTTGTCAAGCGACTATGACTGTTGTTGATGATATGGGACCTGTATTAGAAGGATGTCCAGAAGACATGACTGTTGATCCAGGAGCTGTAGACTTGTTCTACGAAGTGCCAGATTACACTGTAGGTGTAACAGCAACTGATAACTGTTCTGATCCTGCGGGTGCTATCACTCAAGATCCTCCAGCAGGTACATTATTACCTGATGGTGTTTACACTGTGACATTATCTTCAACTGATGATGAAGGAAATGTTGGATCATGTAGCTTCGAGCTTACTGTAGAAAGTGTATTGGGTGTGACTAGCAACCAATTGAATGCTGGTGTAGCGATTTATCCAAACCCAGCACGTAATGTGATGAACATTGGAAACAGTACTGATATTCAATTAGAGCGTGCTGTAATCTATGATCTAAATGGTCGTATGATTCAGTCTATCGATCTAACTGATATGTCTACTGAAGCGAGCGTGAACGTGGCTCACTTGGCCTCTGGAGTGTACATGGTACAACTTCAAGCTCAAGATGGACAAGCCATCAAGCGCTTAGTGAAAGAATAAATAAGATTAGAT
>JAYOYS010000014.1:0-41878 GCA_038153605.1 Flavobacteriaceae bacterium | reverse complement strand
AGTTTTATGGCGCGCATGAGTTCCGGGATCTCATTAGGTAATCCGGGGCCTGGAGAAAGTACGATTTTGTCATAAATAGATATGTCTATCTCGGATGCCAAAATGGGCCGTTTCACGATAACCTCATGATCAAATGCTTCGAGGTAATGCACAAGATTGAATACAAAACTATCATGATTGTCTAGGACAAGTATGCGCATTTTTAGATTGGGCTTTGAGTAGTAAAATTACAAATAAGGGGTGTGGTTATTTATTTTAAGGCATAAAAAAAGCCCGCCACCTGGCGGGCTTTATAAAATTTGCGTAGGCTTGAGACTTATAATTCGAGCTTTGCGCGAATTTGAAATTCATCATTGATGGCCTTATCGCCTAGGTTTTCAAAAAAGCTGCCTGAGCCATAGCGGATACCAAATTTGGTACGGTCGATATTCAAAGCCGCTGTGGCGTAGTTTCCTTTAAATGACATCGTAAAGCTAATAGGCTGAGTCACCCCTTTAATAGTGATGTTCCCAGTCACTTGTTGACTGCCATCATCGTTAGCTGTTGATCCAGTGATATTAAGGCTAGCTGTCGGATGCTGGGCTACACCAAAGAAATCATCTGATTTAAGGTGACCTTCTAAATTAGCTTTGTATTCGCCCTCTAGGTCAGTAACCACGATAGTGCTCATATCAACTTCAATACGTCCACCGACAACGCGCTCTCCTTCCATTTCAAGGTGGCTTTGTCCCAGGGTGATGATTCCAGAGTGTGCCCCAGTTACTTTACTGGCGGTCCAGCTGACGGAACTTGATTTTACTGGTTTTGGCTCGCCTGGGTTGCTGGCCATAACGCTGAGGGTTAAAAATATACTCAAGATGAGTGCTGCTGATTTAAATAACTTTTTCATAGTCGTTTGATTTAATTCTTTGGATTAATAGATTTTGATTTTACTTTATTATTTATGCTCTAACTTTATCGAGTAGGGTGTTGAGCAGACCCATTTCCTGCTGGGTTAAATTAGCCAAAATTCCTTTTAAAGTACGATCTACGCCGCGATCAATTTCGGACAAGGTACTTAATCCCAATTCAGTAATATAAACTTCTATTTTTCTTCTATTTGTGGGGCATACTCTGCGGGTGACCCATTTTTTTGTTATGAGTTTGTCTATGAGTCTTGTGGTATTACTGCTGCGGTCAATCATACGCTCTTGTAAGGTTGATAAATTTGCTGGTTTTCCCTTTTGACCACGCAGAATTCTAAGAATATTGAAATGAGCCATCGTGATACCGTATTCTTTGTACAATGGCGCGCTATGCTCTTCGATAAAACGCGAGGTGAATAATATATTGACTGTAGTTCGCGCCTCTGGAGAAAGAGGGATAGAGTTTTTTATGCTCTTTTCAATATCCATTTTTGTATCAACAATATTTGTAGGTACAAATGTATAAAAATTGAAATGAAATTTACAACATTCCGTGAAAAATTCTAACTCCGTGGGCTGGTTTTTGATTAAATTTGATCATTATTTTAGGAAAATGATAGATTTAAATCAAACAGATTGGGCCGCGAGGTCTACAGAAGATACTAATGGGCTGATTATCGATGTCCGTACCGATATGGAAGTAGAAGAAGGTAAGATTCCTGGAGCAATTCAGTGCAATATTCAGTACAGCAGTCAATTTATGGACCAAATAAAGGCTATGGACCCTGATAAGAACTACTATGTTTACTGCCGCTCAGGGGGACGCAGTGCCCAGGCGTGTATGCTGATGAACGCTGTTGGACTCAAAAATACTTATAATCTTTTAGGGGGTATCTCTGCTTGGACGGGTCAATTAGAATGATTGACAACACATGACCTACTTGTGCTCTGGAATGTTCAGAGCGGGCCTCGACTCCATCAACGTGAGTCCCAATTAAGTTTAATAAACCAAGTCATTAAAAAGAAAAAACACCGAGAACCGCACCTTTACGGTCGCTTCAGTTCTCAGTGTTTGTGGGTAAAAAGTGGAGCCGGGGAGAGTCGAACTCCCGTCCAAACGTGCCGTTGCCTGGCTTTCTACATGCTTAGTTTTCATTAAGTTTTTCGTTCAATTGCTGGCTGAAAACGGCCTGCTCAAGACTTAGCTTCTTTTAAATTTCGCAAAGTCATCAAAGCCCTGACTAAGCTAGGTTTACTTTTACGAAGCCACTAAATCGATTGCCGCAAACCAAGGCCTTCGAGTGACTTCCTGCTTGCCCGCCTTGCGGGCCGAGGCATATCCTACTATGATTCGGATTATGCAGCTAGGGCGTAGTTATTCTCGCCGTTTAAAACAGAGTGAAACATGAGATTTACGAGCTGTATCCCAGCGCTCGACATGCTTACCAACCAATGAAACCCGCTGTCAAAACCAGTCGGCCCCAAGTTGTTTCAATAAAAAACCACCTTATGATGGCTTTTTTACCGAGGCAAAGATAAGCGAAAAAGCTATCTTTGCATGAGCAATTTCAACCTTACCAATACCATGTCATTGACTTTTGCCCTGATCAAAGAGCGCAAATCACCGCCAGATAAACGCGTGGTGATGACCCCTGAGCAATGTCTCGAATTCAAAACGAGATTTCCTGAGGCAAGATTGGTTGTAGAATCTTCAGATATCAGAATATTTTCTGATCAGCAATACCGAGATCTGGGAATCGAAGTCCTGGATGAAGTCTCATTTGCTGATGTTTTTTTAGGGGTTAAGGAAGTGCCAATTTCGGCACTTGTGGAGGAAAAAGCTTATTTATTTTTTAGTCATACTATAAAAAAACAGCCCTATAATCAGGGGCTTATGCAGGCCATTTGTGCTAAAAAAATCGCTTTGTACGATCACGAGACTTTCGTTTCAGTGTCTGGTAAACGACTGATTGGTTTTGGGCGTTATGCGGGTATTGTCGGTGCTTATAATGGTTTCAGACTCTTTGGGCAAAAAACAAAAGCCTTTGACCTGCCCAAAGTCGAGCATTTGTATAATTATGATGCGGTTAAACAGGCATTAAGTAAAGTTGTATTGCCCGACAATTTTAAAACCTTGATCACGGGTCGTGGCAAGGTGGCCCTCGGGGCTAAAGAAATTGTCGATCAAATCGGACTTCATCAAGTGAGCCCTAAAGCGCTTCTGGATGGGGGTAATCATGGACCCAGTTATGCCATGCTCGATCTTGAAGACTATAACAAACACAAAGAAGCTCAGGATTTTGACCGTAAAGAATTTTACCAATTTCCTGAACGATATGAAGGTAATTTTGATCGATTTACCAAGGTCATCGATATGTTTATTACAGGTCATTTTTATGGAAACGGAGCTCCACAAATTCTAACGCGTACTGCTTTGTCTGATCCGGATTGTCGTATACAAGTGGTAGCCGATATTTCCTGTGACATAGATGGGCCGGTGGCCTGTACGATTCGCCCGTCGACTATAGCTGAGCCGTTTTACGGTTATAATCCCCATACCCACCTTGAGGTCGATGTCAACGCTCCTGAGGCCATTGGTGTCATGGCTGTAGATAACCTGCCATGCGAGCTTCCCAGAGATGCTAGTCATGGTTTTGGAGAGCAATTTTTAGCACAAATTGCGCCCTCATTTTTTGATGGCGATGCAGAAGGGGTCCTTTCAAAGGCTCAGATTACAGATAGCATGGGACGTCTTACACCGCGATTTAGCTATCTTCAGTATTACGCCTTGGGATTTTAGCACGAATTGATTATGAGGCTCTGATCCTTACGGGGTATCCTTAAAATTTATTGATGGTTTGGCGCAGTGCGACTAATTTGCGCATTAGACTTGCTAAATTTTTTAAATCCAGCATGTTGGCACCGTCGCTTTTGGCCTCGGCAGGATTAAAATGTGTCTCTATAAATAATCCATCTACACCAGCGGCAATTCCAGCGCGGGCGATGGTTTCAATCATCTCAGGACGTCCACCGGTAACCCCAGCACTTTGATTGGGTTGTTGTAAGCTATGCGTTACATCTAAAACGGTTGGGGCGTAAGTTTTCATGGTTGGTATTCCCCTAAAATCTACAATGAGGTCTTGATAGCCAAACATGCTACCTCGATCTGTGATCATGACTTGATCGTTGCCTGACTCCTGAACTTTTACAACCGCGTGTTTCATACTCTCAGGGCTCATAAATTGCCCTTTTTTGAGATTGACCACTTTACCGGTCTGGGCCGCGGCCACTAATAGGTCTGTCTGTCGAACTAAGAATGCAGGAATCTGCAAGACATCCACAAACTCAGCGGCCATGGGGGCATCACTTTCTTGATGAATATCCGTAACCGTGGGTATGTCAAATCGTTCTCCAACAGTACGAAGTATAGTCAAAGCCTCGTGATCGCCGATGCCCGTAAAGCTGTCGAGACGACTTCTGTTCGCCTTTTTAAAACTGCCCTTAAAAATAAATGGAATGGCGAGCTCTTCACTAATGGCAACAATGGACTCAGCAATACGCATGGCCATATCATAACCCTCAATGGCACATGGGCCAGCCAAAAGGAAAAAATTGTTACTATCGGTGTGTTTTAGTTTGGGGATCTTGGTCAAGTCCATAAAGCTATTTTTTCGCTACAAAGATACATTAAATATGGGTGGACTTAATGTGGAATTATCTATCCCAGTAATAAAATAAAAGAGCACTGCGCTACTTTATTAGCTAAATAACAGTACTTTTGCGCCGCTTTTAACCCAGGATATGAACATAAAAAATATCGCCATTATTGCGCACGTTGACCATGGTAAGACCACCTTAGTGGATAAAATTTTACATCATTGTAGTTTGTTTCAAGCCCACGAAAAAACGGGGGAATTGATTTTAGACAACAACGATTTGGAGCGTGAACGCGGAATTACCATTACGTCTAAAAATGTTTCAGTAGTCTATAAAGACACAAAAATCAATATCATTGACACCCCAGGTCACGCCGACTTTGGTGGAGAGGTAGAGCGTGTCTTGAATATGGCCGATGGTGTATTGTTATTGGTAGATGCTTTTGAAGGGCCTATGCCACAGACCCGATTTGTCCTTCAAAAGGCCATTTCATTGGGAAAAAAGCCCTGTGTTGTGGTCAATAAGGTCGATAAAGAAAATTGTACCCCAGAGGAGGTTCATGAGGCAGTGTTTGATTTGATGTTCGATTTAGGGGCTGAAGAGTGGCAACTCGATTTTCCCACGGTTTACGGTTCAGCCAAACAAAATTGGATGAGTCCCGATTGGAAACAACCTACAGACACCATTGCGCCCTTGTTGGACATGGTTTTGGACCATATTCCTTCACCTAAAATCGAAGAAGGAACTGCGCAAATGCTCATTACTTCACTTGATTACTCCTCTTTTACAGGTCGAATTGCTATCGGACGTCTACAGCGTGGTACATTAAAAGAGTCAATGAATATTTCCCTCATTAAACGAGATGGTTCGATTGTGAAAAGCCGAATTAAAGAGCTTTTTACTTTTGAAGGGCTCGGTCGTAAAAAAGTGACTCAGGTCAATGCCGGAGATATTTGTGCTGTTGTGGGGCTCGAGGGCTTTGAAATAGGGGATTGTATCGGAGATATTGAGCAGCCTGAGGCTTTGGCTACTATTGCCATTGATGAGCCTACCATGAGTATGCTCTTTACGATAAATGATTCACCATTTTTCGGAAAAGACGGCAAGTTTGTCACGTCACGTCACGTCAAAGAGCGATTAAATCGCGAATTGGAAAAAAACCTTGCTTTGCGCGTAAAGGAAACAGAAAGCGCAGATAAATTCATGGTTTTTGGTCGTGGGGTATTACACCTTTCTGTTTTGATTGAGACTATGCGTCGCGAGGGCTATGAGCTTCAGATCGGACAGCCCCAGGTTATCATAAAGCAAATTGATGGGGTCTCTTGTGAGCCTGTAGAGGAATTGACTATTGATTTGCCAGAAGAGGTGAGTGGTCGTGCCATAGACATGGTGACCATTCGCAAAGGGGAAATGCAGAGTATGGAGGCAAAGGGTGACCGCATGGTTTGTCGATTTATTATTCCTTCTCGTGGCATCATAGGGCTTAGAAACCAATTGTTGACCGCTACGGCTGGCGAGGCCATTATGACCCACCGCTTTTTGGAATATCAACCCATGAAAGGTGGTATTCCAGAGCGTCAAAATGGAAGTATGGTGTCTATGGAAAATGGGACAGCAATTCCTTATTCTATAGATAAACTACAAGAACGGGGACGATTTTTCATTGATCCGGGAGAGGAGATCTACGAAGGGCAAGTTATCGGAGAAAATTCCAGACAGGATGATATGGCGGTCAATGTTACTAAGACTAAAAAATTGACAAACGTACGTTCTTCGGGCGCCGATGATAAAGCGAGAATCGTTCCAGCGATTAAGTTCTCACTGGAGGAGGCTTTGGAATACATCCAAAAAGACGAATACGTAGAGGTTACTCCAAGCCATTTACGCCTGCGAAAAATTCTACTCAAGGAAGTCGACCGAAAGCGCTCGAAGGTTTAAGCAGAATTTAAAATGAGTACAAAGGCCCGATTTTATAAAGTTTAAACGGTATAAAAGGGGTTAAGTGCTGCATTTTTATTTAATTTGTGTCTAAGGACCAATAAAAGTGATGATGGGCTATTTTACAATGATGTTTCTTTACTTTGATCCAGGACTGGGCGCTATGCTCGTTCAAGCCATAGTCGCTGCTGCTGCGGGTATTGTATTGTTTTCAAAAAACTTTATGTATAAGGTGAAATCGTTTTTTGGTCTGACCAAGTCTCAAAAAGATGGGATTGATACCATTGATTACGAGCAAGACGAAAAACAACCTAATGAAGAGCAAGGCTCATAGACATCCGGCCTCATTTCGTGACCCCTCAGGATATATAGTTCAAGAAGGGTCCTCGATTAAGCGAGTCATCAATCCTATTTATTTTCCGGTATATGATGCTTTGTGCAAGGTGGATTTTTTTAGCCCCTTGTTTAAGGCGAAGTTGCTAATTCCCCATGTTGAGCAAGAGCGATCTGATGAATCCATCGTATTGTTGCCCGAGCAAATTCAGCTGGTGACCTATCCATACGAATGGAGTTTTCACCAATATAAGCAGGCTGCACTGTTAACGTTGAAGCTCCAGAATTATGCCTTGGATCGGGATTTTTCACTTAAAGATGCTTCGGCCTATAATGTCACGTATCATCGAGGAAGGCCAGTTTTTATCGATACTTTATCGTTTGATTTTTATCAAAAAGACAGTCCATGGCGCGCGTATAAGCAGTTTATATCACATTTTTTTGCGCCACTTGTTTTGGCGCATTATCACGGTGCAGAAGCCCTGAAAATGATGCAAACTCATATTGATGGGATTCCCGTTGCTCTTGCAGCTTCCATGTTACCAAAGCGCACGAAATTGAGTCCTACACTCTATACCAATATCCATCTCATGGCCAAAATGGAGGCCAAACATAAGGATGAATACAAGCCTAAATCGCGGGAGATTAAACTGCCCAAAAAGAGTTTGCGCAATCTACTACGTTCTCTATATGACTATATCGATAAGCTTGAGCTAAAGGAGCAAACTGAGTGGGGTGATTATTACAATAAAACTAATTATCAGCCCGAGGCGTTTAACTTTAAAAAGCAGCAAATCCAAAAGTGGATCGCTGGTGGTGACCTGCGCCGAGTATTGGATTTAGGAGGAAATGATGGCACCTTTGCCCGTGTTTTACTCAAGGATCTCGATTTGGCGGTAGTCGCCGATATTGATCATACGGCCGTAGATTTGAATTTTGCTCAAGTTCAGACCAATAAAGAAGTCAATATGTTACCTCTTTGGTTTGATGTGGCTCAACCCAGCCCGGGAATAGGCTGGTCTAACACTGAGCGCGACTCTATACTGAAACGTCTTTCTTCTTGGGGTCCACAGGTTGTATTAGCTTTGGCGGTAATTCATCATATGACCCTGTCAGGAAATATTCCTTTTGCGGATTCTGCGCGATTTTTCGCTGATCTATCCTCTGTTTTGGTGATAGAGTTTCCTATGCGCAACGACAGTTGGGTGGATTCTTTATTACAGCGTAAAAGGGAATTTATCAATCATTTTGACCATTACAACCAGGAAGAATTTGAGCAGGCTTATAAAGCGTATTTTACCATAGTAGAAAAAGTAGAGATTCCAGAGAGTCATCGAGTACTCTATCTAATGAAGACCCGCGAATAATTGCCGTATGGCCAGCCTTATAGACAAAATAAAAGACACAAAGCTCAGTCCATGGTTCGTGGGTCTGTGCAGTGGTCTTTATCCTATTTTGTTTTATGCGGGCAATAACTACAGTTTGGTTAATTCCTGGGGACACTTGGTGTTTTTTATTTTAGGATTTTTAGTCTTACCGGGAATTATCGCTGCTTTTGGCGCCTATCTTCTGAAAAAAATATCTGCTTCTCACTGGATCGAAACCTGGTTAGCCTTAATTGGATTTGGCCTTTTTTTCTTTTTCATAAAAGTGACCTTACTTGAGGCTCCTCATCGTAAGATTACCGCTGCGATTTTGCTTTTGGCCGCGGTTTATGCTTATTTTCTAGAGGCACATCATCGAAAATTTATGGTTTTACAGGTATTGATGGGCTTTTTGGCTTTGGTTCCACTGGCAGGACAGGTCATTCATAATTTGAGCTTATCCGAAGCTTGGAAAGAAATCGACGACGAGGTTTTAAGTGCGGAATTTATCAATAAGCCAAATATTTACCTGATTCAACCTGATGGTTTGGTCAATTTTAGTGAATTAAATATTGGCTACTACAATTATCAGGACACAACTTTCGCCGCAGAACTCTCTAAAATGGGATTCACTCATTACCCGAATTTTCGCAGTAATTATGCTTCAACTTTGTCATCAAACAGTGCTCTGATGATGATGAAACATCACTATTATAATTTTGGGGAAAGTTTCAGTGAGGCTCTGGACGCTCGGGAAAGTATTGTTTCAGAAAATCACGTTTTGACCATTTTAAAAAACAATGGATACCAGACGAGTTTAATTTCAGTCGCCCCATATCTGCTGGTAAATCATCCAAAACTCGGATTTGATCGAGTAAATTTTGATTATGATGACATTGGTTATTTAAGTCAAGGTTTTAACCTCAGAGCTGAGGTCACTGCAGATTTAGAAAACTTTTTAAGCCAAGAGTCAAATCAACCAGAATTTTATTTTGTAGAGTTTTTTAATCCGGGTCATATTCACGGTAGAAAAGAAATTTCCCTTGGTGCAGATCAAGAGAGAAGCTTGTGGCTAGAAAGTATGGAGCGCGGACAAAAGACTTTGGGTGACCTCGTCTCTTTGATTCAAGAGCGAGACCCTGATGGTTTAATAATGATATTAGCCGATCATGGCGGTTTTGTGGGATTTGATTATACCAATCAAATCTATACCAAAACTAAAGACCGCGATTTAATTTACTCTATCTTTAGCAGTCAACTGTCTGTAAAATGGCCCTTTGATTTGAAACCTGAGCAACCCATTGATTTTACAACATCTGTGAATGTATTTCGTTTATTGTTTGCACATCTGAGTCAAAATCAATCAGTGACAGCCGATTTAGAACCAGATGTCAGCTATGTCATTTTGAATGATCAGTCGTATCAAGGGGTCTATGAATATATCAATCAAAAGGGAGAAATTACCTGTAATAAAGTCCAGCCATGATTGAGGTAAAGCGCTATAAGGCTGAATTTTCAGAGATTTGGGATGATTTTGTGGCCAAGAGTAAAAACGGAACATTTATTCTCAAAAGAGGATTCATGGACTACCATCAGGATCGTTTTTTGGATCATTCGCTCATGATTTATCAGGACGAAAAACTTCTTTCGGTAGTTCCTGCTCATCAAAAAGAAGATGTATTACACGCCCACCAAGGACTGACTTATGGCGGTTTTGTTTGGCACAAAAAGATAAAATTTACTCAGGCTTTTGATTGCTTTAAAGGAGTCTTGGCTTATGCTCATGACCATGGGATCAATACACTGAATTTAAAGGAGATCCCTCGGATTTATGCTCAGATTCCGAGTGATGAATTAGACTATTTTTTACATAGGGCAGGGGCGCAGTGCGTCAAAAAGGATGTCGCTTTAGTGATTGATTATGAGAATGCTTTGGGCTTTGAAAAAAATAGGAGAGAGGGACTCAATAAGGCAAGACGCCATGAATTAAGGGTGGTGTGTGATGACAATTTTGAAGGATTTTGGAACTCCATTCTCATTCCTGAGTTGGCGACAAAGCACCACGCAAAGCCAGTACATTCTCTCGAAGAAATAAAATTACTCGCCGGGCGATTTCCTCAACAAATAAAGCAGGTTTCGGTATATCATAAAGATAAACTTGTGGCTGGGACTACAGTGTTCTTGACACCTACCGTGGTTCATCCGCAATACGTCATGGGCGATGGGGACAAAAATAAACTCGGCAGCATCGATTTGGCTTATGATTTTATCATTAATGAATTTGCGCCAGGGCGACGTTACTTTGACTTTAATACCTCTAGTGAAGCTAGTGGGACCTTATTGAATTCAGGTCTTCTTTTTTGGAAACAGACCTGCGGCGCCCGTTGTATTACAGTGAATCAATACGAGATAACCACTAATCATTATAAAGACCTAAAACTTAATCTGATATGATTCCTTATTTGGATCTCCATAAAATTAATAATCGCCATAGAGTAGATTTTGAAGCCGCTTTTGGGGCATTTATGGATCGGGGTCAGACTATTTTGGGTGAGGCCGTGTCGCAATTTGAATCTGAGTTTGCCGATTATTGTGGTGCTGCGCATTGTGTAGGTGTGGGTAATGGTCTGGACGCACTCCGCCTGATTTTTGAGGCCTATAAGGTCATGGGTAAACTTAAAAATGGGGATAAAGTATTGATTTGTGCCCATACCTATGTGGCCACGGTATTGTCGGTAAAGCAAGCGGGACTCACTCCTGTTTTAATTGATGCATCTCCCGAGACTTTTAATTTTGATTTAGAGGCGCTGGCCAAAGTCAATGACCCAGAGATTAAAGCCATATTACCGACCCATCTCTACGGCGCTTTGGCCCCTATGCAAGAGATCATTGCGCTGGCGAAAATCCACAATTGGTTAATTATCGAAGATGCGGCTCAGGCCCATGGGGCAAAAAATAAGCAAGGGCTGCGCGCAGGTCATCTCGGGCATGCCGCAGGATTTAGTTTTTACCCCACTAAAAATCTTGGGGCTTTAGGCGATGCAGGTGCTGTGACTACCGATGATGATGAGTTGGCCAATATCGTACGCCTTTTGCGTAACTATGGTTCACAAGAGCGTTACTTCAATAAATTAAGCGGATTTAATTCGCGCATTGATGAATTGCAAGCCGCTTTTCTATCAGTTAAACTAAAAGCACTAGATCAGGATAACGCTGCGCGTATCAGCATTGCTCAGCAATACGATGCTGGCATCAATAATGCAGCAATTATATTGCCGACCCCCAGCTACAGCGGTGATCATGTTTATCATTTGTATGTCATACGTACGGTTTTTAGACAAAAATTACAAGTTCATTTACAAAGCTTGGGTATCGGAACTTTGATTCATTATCCCATACCTCCGCACAAGCAAGAGGGGCTTTCAGAGCTCAATGTGTCACACTACCCTGTTACGGAACTTCTACACCAGGGTGTTTTGAGTATTCCGATGAGTCCCGTAATGACCCCAGAGCAAGTTCTACAGGTAATAAGGGCCTTAAATTCTTTTCAGCCGTGAAAGTCTTAGACCTGATAAAAGGCAATGTGCTGCTTAAAATGACCTCGCTTAATGCGCCGGTGATTTTGGTAAGACAATTTATATCCCTTTTTATACGTCGGGTCATCGCTGAAAATTTTGGTGAGTCTGGAATATTCTTGCAGGGTCAGTTGCGCAGTTTAATTCAGCTTTTGACCTCATTTACCTCTCTGGGAATATTTAATGGGATTGTTAAATATATCTCAGAATTTAAGGAGGATGAAAAGCAGCTGGCGGCTCTTTTCTCTACAACTTTTGTATTTACAGCCATCGGAAGTGTGATCAGTGCTGTTGTCCTTTTTATTTGGCATGATGCGCTCAGCAACTATTTATTCGGTACAGATCGTTACGCTTATCTCATACAGCTTATCGCGGTTTTGGTGCCCACCATAAGTCTTCAACGGGTCTTTAATGGGGTGATTAATGGGCTTTCCCAGTATAAAAAATTTGCCAAAATAGATTTGATCAGCTATTTGCTGAGCTCTGCTTTGATCATTGGTTTTTTATATGCCCAAAATTTCGATGGGGTATTAATCGCTATTGCTATAACCCCTGCCATTCAATTGGGGATTTTACTTTGGGTTTTTGCTAAAGTATTGAGGCAGTATCTCAAGTTTAAGGAGCTTTATTTTAAAGCGCCATTGGCCAAGTTTTTCATCGCTTTTTCTTTGATGTCTTTTTTCTCCACGGTCATATTGAGTACGGTAGAAATTGAAATTCGCAATATGATTTTGCGTAGAATTTCTGAGAGCGATGCGGGGATTTGGTCGGCCATGCTTGATTTGTCAAAAAACTATATGGCTTTTTCGACCATCTTATTCACTATGTATGTCATTCCGAAGTTTGCTCTGGTGTTTGGGCGGCGCAGTTTTATTCGGGAAATGGGCCATGTTTACAAAACTATTTTGCCCATTTTTGGTCTAGGAATGCTTGGGGTTTATTTGTTAAGGGATTTTATTATCGACCTGATATTTCCGGGCTTTGATGCTATGTCGGCTTTGTTTCAGTGGCAGCTTATGGGCGACTTTGTACGCCTTATCGCGATGGTGGTTTCCTATTATTTTATTGCTAAAAAGCTTGTTTATCACTTCGTATTTACTGAAATATTATCGGTTGGATTGTTTTATGTTTTTGCCTATTATTTTATCGATTTGTACGGAGTAGAAGGTGTGGTCATTGGTCATTTGATTCGCTATGTCATCTATCTCTTTGTGGTGTTCGGACTGGTTTGGCACTATGTGCGCCATCAAGAAAATCAGGATCCACAAAAGGCATAACTTCAAGTCAATGGACGCAAAAAAGTCATATCAAAGTATGTTCAAGGCTACAACGCTTTTTGGAGGCGTTCAAATGGCTAACATCTTTATGGCCTTATTGCGTTCGAAATTTATCGCCTTGTTTATCGGGCCGGCAGGTATGGGAATTGCCAGTCTGCTTATGGCGACACTCAACGTGGTACTGGCGGTAACGAATTTGGGCCTAGACCGTAGTGGGGTGAAAGAAATCGCTGCTTATGAGCAAATGGGGGAGCATGCCCAAAAAAACGTGCTCAGTATATTAAAAACTCTTTTTTTGATAACGGCCCTTATTGGGGTGGTCCTACTGATTATTACTGCACCTTGGATCAGTGTTTGGACTTTTGGAGATAATCATTACGCGACACATATTAGGGCGCTTTCTGTGGCTTTGTTGTTTAAACAACTCGCTCAGTCGACCTTAACTAGACTTCAGGGTTTACGCGTACTGGGCGGATTGGCTAAAGCCAATGTGTTGGGTAATTTTATCGCACTCTTAGTTACAATACCACTTTATTATTACTGGCGTATTGAGGCTATCGTTCCTGCCATTATACTCTCTGCCGTAATTAGTTTTGTTGTCACTCAATATATTGATGCTAGACGCGAACAGGCCATCACTTTTACACCACTGATAAAGGCATTGAATGAGGGAACCCCGATGATGCGCCTAGGTATTATGCTCAGTGTGAGTTCCATAATTACTCTTTTGGTTGGCTACGGTATGCAGTTATTTATCTCCGGGGTAGGGGGTTTAGCCCAAGTGGGCCTTTATAATGCCGGTTTTTTAATTCTAAACACTTATGTAGGCTTGATATTTACGGCGATGGGAACTGACTATTTTCCTCGTTTATCTTCGGTGGGAGAAGATCTACTTAAAACAAGAATTTTGGTGGGTAATCAAGCCGAAATGGCAACACTTTTGATACTCCCGGTAATTGTTGTGTTTTTGGCCTTGGCGCCATGGATTATCACAATCTTGTACACTTCAGAATTTGAAGCAGTAGTCCCACTAGTGCGTTGGGGTATTTTGGGAATGCTTTTTAAGGCCGTGTCTTTTTCGCTAGGATATGTCATCATCGCTCGAGGTGATTCCAAATTATTTTTGCGCACCACTTTGAGTTTTAATGCCATCCTATTCATTATGAATGCCCTGGGCTATTATTATTGGGGACTACAGGGACTTGGGGTGAGTTTTTTAGTCTATTACATCATTCATTTTTTCAGTTTGATTGTTATTGTCCGTTGGCGTTATAACCTTAGCTTGTCTCGGAGGATTTATGTTATTTTTTCATTGGGATTGATTCTGTGTGCTGCAGTGTTTTTTGGCAGCAGGCTTCAAGCCTCGAACTGGCAAATCGCCATAATGGCTGCATTAATTCTAATAACTTGCCTATTTTCGTTATATCAATTAAATCAAAAAGTAGATTTAAGGGATATGCTAAGTCCTAAAAAAGATAAGTACACCGATGAGCATTAGACCTATTTATCGCAGATTAAAAGCGCGCTTTCGGTTGTATCGCAAAATCAACTGGTGCAAGTCCCTCTATTTTAACTTCAAGTACTTTCCTTGGTCAACGGCTCGCAAATTGCCTATTTTGATTTACGGTAAGGTGCATTTTGGAAAATTAAAGGGTTCCATTAAACTTCCTGAGCAGGTGCGCATGGGTATGATTGGATTTGGTCAGCCTTATGAGTTAGTGACGCGCTCTAGAGGGATTGCCGAAATCCATATAGAGGGTAAACTTGAGTTCAAGGGCTACGTGCAGTTCGGATTAGATTATCTATTGCACATAGGGCCAGAGGGCACTTTGACCATGGGCCATATGGCGAGTGTGGCCTCAAATAGTAAAGTGATTTGTCACCATGAGATAAGATTTGGCCATTATGCCCGCTTGGGGTCAGAAGCCCAGTTGATAGACACTAATTTCCACACCTTGCGCACCGTCAGTACCAATACGCCTATGCCTATGCGTTGTCCCATAAGTATTGGATCTTATAATTTTATCAGTAACCGGGTTACCTTTTTGCAAGGGGCAAAGACTCCGGATCACTGCACTGTGGCTTCAAATAGCCTTTGTACCAAGGACATAACAGAATTAGGGCAAAATATTTTAGTCGGGGGTATTCCAGTCAAATTATTACGCCAGGATATTGATCGCGATTGGGCTGGAGAAGAAGCTATGCTCGATAAATATTTGAAATTTTTTTAAAAGACCGCCATTGCAAGCCCGTCATTGCAACCAAAGATCTGCGTATTTTTTTGCCACCTTTTTATAATCGTGCTCTTTTTCAATAAAGTCGCGGGCCTGCTGGCCGAGCACCACTCTTTGGGCTGGATGATCGATGAGTTCAATTAAAATTGCCGCAATTTTTTGAGCATCAGCAATGGCATTCAGCGCCACACATTGTGGGGGAATATTATAGTACTCGCGCCATTCTTTTTCGGCGCAGGTCAGCAGTACCTTACCTTCTGCCATGGCTTCAAGGGCGTTATAACCTTGATCATAACCCAGCACTTGGTCTAAAACGATATCGCTTTGGGCGCGTTGTGCAATATAACTGGCGTAGGGTAAATCTTCAGTGCGCACAATGGTGCATGCATTTGGTCGTTCACGATCTACGATTTCTAGGGCCTGATCAAAATAATCGCTACCTTTTTTAAAATAGTTTTTTGTGTTTACCCCGTGAAAAATGACCGGTTTTTTATCCGCGACCTGTGGTGTAAACTCTATTTTATCCACATTAATGGGGTTGGGAATAAGGCCTAGATATTTTTTCAAGTCGTGGTAGGGCAGATGATAATCTAAATCTGTAGCGATATATCCATCGCATAACTCAGAGACCGACTCGTGCAGTGCCTGGTGTTTTTTACTCAAATACTTTAAAATAGGGGCGTAGTCCTTTTGGCTTACTTTACCCTGGAAAAGGGGATCTAGTATGGAATAGCGAAAGTTCTTTTCCATGGCAAACTTTACAGAGATGTGGTCTGTGCCACAGGCCAAAACAAAGAGTTTGGCATTGTAGTTTTTCAGCCATTTAATTAGGGTAAATTCATGTTCCGGCATAATGCCCATGGGGCTCTCGTTAATGAGTTGGACCACATCAAAACCCTTGAGCTTATCTTTATGCCTGAAAACCTCGCGCAGCATAAGCCAAGAAGAACAATCAAATCCACTGAGGCGATAAATTAAATTCTTAAACAGACGCCCTGTTCCTTTTTGAAAGTGGCGGTTTAGTTTGATATCGACAGGATAATTTTTAAAATAGTCACCATCTCCCATCAAAACGACTTGATGCCCTAAAGCCGTTAGACCTTCTTTGAGGGAATTGTGCAATCTACTGTATTCGCCTACTAAAAGTATCTTCATATCTTTGTGAGAGACCACTAAGTTAGCCTATTTGAGCGAAGTTAAAAATATTCATGTTTGTCTGGTCACCATCTCGCTCGGTACTGGTGGTGCGCAGCGCGTTGTGGCGGCCCAAACGCAAATGTTTGCCACTTTAGGCTATAAGGTAACCACTGCGGTACTGCGCGATCCCATTGATTACGCATATGCGGGCGAATTATTGCATTTGGGGGGTAAAAATCCAGATCCAGAGATTCCATTAAGCGCTAAAGTCCCAGGCGATAAAATCGATAGGCAAGCGACCAATCCATGGCAGCGATTGTGGCGTCTGTATTATTTTATTAAAGATAACAAACCCGATGTGATCATCGATCATCGTGCACGCACCAATATTTTAAAGGAGTGGGTCTATCAAAAATTCATCTATCGAAATACCCGGGTGATTTATGTCAGTCATAGTGCGCATACAACCATATACATGACCAATAGTCCAGGTTTATTCGGTCGATTAACATCAAAAGCCGAGCATGTCGGAGTATCGCGGTATATTACTGAGGACTTAATGCCAAGATATGGGTTGTTCAATCGCAATTACATTCCAAATTTTGTGGCGCCAAAGTGGCTAGATGCAACCCCCGGGGTAACTAAAACTAAATCGCCCTATTTCCTTTGGTATGGACGCCTAGATGATTCGGTCAAAGACATTAGCTTTTTGATGGAATCCTTTGCTATGTCTCAGTCTATGGACCAGGGATTTACATTGGTTATTATGGGTTCTGGTCCGGATGGGCAAAAACTAAAGCAAAAGGCCGAAGCACTGAAAATCAAATCTAGTGTGACTTTTTTGCCGTTTGATCCAAGTCCACAAGCTTTAATTAAAGGGGCGAAATGTGTTTGTCTTACCAGCCATTACGAAGGCTTTCCAATGGCTTTGCTCGAGGCCTTGTCTCTAGGCACTCCCGTAATTTCACTGGATATATTGTCAGGCCCCAATGAATTGATTAAAGATGGAGTCAATGGGCTTCTGGTGGGAGAGCGAAATAGTCGTATTTTTGCTCAGGCCATAGATAATTTATGTCTTGACCAGGCGTTTTATCAAAAGCTCAAGGCCAATGCGCGCTTATCCGTTGAGGCCTATGGCGCGCCTGCGGTATATCGACAATGGAAAGATTTAATAGACCATGAATAAGACCACTATAGACGATTTAAAAATTATTCAAATCCCGAAGATTCATGATCCACGGGGTAATTTGTCGGTGGTTGAGGGTGATGTTTTGCCCTACAGCATTGAGCGGGTGTATTATCTTTACGATGTACCCTCAGATGCCGCAAGGGGCGGTCATGCACACAAAGAGCAAATCGAGTGCCTCATTGCGCTGAGTGGCAGTTTTTCTGTGCTGCTTGATGATGGGCGTAATCAAACTCGAGTGGTGCTGAATAAACCCAATCAAGGTTTGCTTATCCCTACAGGAATATGGCGGTCCTTAGACGATTTCTCTTCTGGGGCAGTTTGTTTGGTGCTATCTTCAGGCCGTTTTCAGGAGGCGGATTATATCCGAGAGTACGCAGACTTTTTATTAGCCAAAGGGGGTTAATCTCACTCCAAAGTGCGCTAAAAATCGCTGTACTCGGAGACTAAAACGCAGCAAAAATCCCGGAAGTTGCAACAGCAGTCGCTGTTTGTTGTTAAGCGATGATTTATCCAAAGCTTTTATGTAGTGCTTGGCGCGCGCGCCATCACCAGCCATTTTATATTTCAAACCGATCGAAAATCGATTTAAATCGAGATAAACCTTCAGCGGTTTATTGTTTTTCGCCAAGGCCTCATAGCGGTCTAAATCGATGAATTGACGCTTTAGTGTAGGGGCGTGAGAAATTCGGTTACTGCTGTACTGTTGATGGCGCGCGCTGACTGAATTCACCCAGTACAAAGGCTGAGCCAGTGCGGCACGAATCCACAAATCAGTATCTTCTCCTGCTCCCAAAGTAATTTCAGGATTAAATCCTCCGAGCTGATCAAAAAAAGCTTTTGAAAAACACATGGCTGAGGTCCAAGCTGGGGTGTCTTTTTTGGCCATAGCAAAATAGTTGTCTACGGGACCTTGCCATCCCTTGTCATTCAGCCTAAGTGGGGTATCCACTGATTTTATCAAGTCAGGAGTGAAGGCCTTTTCATAAGCTGTGGCCATCCAAAGGGCCTCGGGAAATCGCTCAATCAATGAGTTGAGGTTTGAAAGGTGCTGGGAATACCAGTAATCATCGGCATCTAAAAAAGCAATATAGGGGGATTGGGCCTCTTGTACCCCTCTGTTTCTGGCGGGACCGACCCCTTGATTTTTTTGGCTCAATAAACGAAGTCTGGGATCATTGTATTTTTTAACCAGTTCAGCGCTGCTATCGGTTGAGCCATCGTCAATGACGATCAGCTCGAAATCTGTAAAATCTTGCGCAAAAATTGAGTCCATGGTGGCGCTTATTTCATCTGCCTTGTTGTATAAAGGGACCACTACACTAAACTGCGTCATCACAATTTGTTTTTATAAAACGAAAAATAATAAAACTTGTAAAAGTCTAGAACCCTTACACTAGGAAAACGGGAGGCTAACTGTTTGCGCATCAGAGGAAGGCATGGTCTGATCAGTTGCTTCAGCAAACCAGCGAGTCTGAGGGTATTTATTTTATGGTAAAACTTTTGGATGCTGGTAAAATCTTCAGAGATCATTCCTTGCTTCTGGGCCCATACCAGAGTATTCATAGCGCGTTTCACCTTATCTAGATAGTTGTCATAGGATTCAAGCCCCATGTGTAGGACAGGATTGTCGAGATGCAGCACATCAATGTCTTGATGGTATAATTGATATGAAAAAACATTGTCCCATCCGTAGCGCTGGATCTCAGGATTGTTGACGGTTAAGAAAATATCTCGGTCAATCAATAGATTTTGAGAAATAATAAAATGGGGGTTGCGACGACGCTGCTCGGCTGTTTTTGCCTCTCGCTTTTGGCCATAGACCCAACGCAGTAGCAGCTGTTTTTTTGGTTTTTGATCAGAATAACGCACCCCGCCAAAGGTGACCACACTCTGCCCCAAATGGGCTAAATAACGGGCCAAAAAATCATTATAGACAGGCAGCACATCTGCATCTAAAAAAAGCAAAGTCTTAAATTTTGCATTTTGTGCCAAGCGCTGCCTGGTGGCGGTTCGCCCGAGATTTTGTTCATTGCGCAACAAAGTAACCGGCCCGACTTTTTTGAGGAGGTCGTAGTTGTTTTTCTGATCGGAATGGTCATCCCCAATAATCACTTCAACGGGTGAATCCAGGGACTGAATTTCGCGACACAAGTTTTGTACCAGTGATGTTAGGTCATCATTAAAGGTGGGGATCAGTATTGAAAGCATCTTGGCGTAATCATGGCTAATTTACAATTTTCGTCATGCACTGACACGACTTTTTATTACATTCGATGGTGTTATTGAGTAACGATAGAGTGCGCTATTTTCTTATTCTTATTATCTTCTTAGGCTTTTTCCCGGGAGTTTTGGGTCAAAATCGGGCAGAAAAAAAATCCTTGCCCAATGATTTTTTTTATCTGCGCGACGCCTCGGGCCAACTGGTCGACACCTTGGACCTGGGGTATTACCATGCCCTGGGTATTCCAAAGGCTTGGCAATACACCACTGGGAATTCTACTGTGCTTGTGGGACTATCCGATGCTCACGTTGATCCAAATCAATTGGATTTTGCCGGAAAGACCAAGGTCCTTAAGTCAGTAGATTTACAAAACGGACATGGTATGGGTGTCGCTGCCATAGCTGTAGCGCATGGAGATAATGATTTCGGCATACCCGGAGTTTGTTATGACTGTGGTTTGGTTACGACCAATTACGGAAACCCAAACATGGAAATGCTGCTGGAATTAGCCGATGCCGGAGCCAAAGTGATTAATTGCAGTTGGGTGACCTCAATAGCGACCAAAAGGGGACAGGAAGTAATTGATGCTTTGCTCAAAAGAGGGGTGGTCGTTGTGGCTGGTGCGGGCAATAAAAATTGGACAACAACCGAGGGCCAAAAAAAATATTATCCCGCCTCGTACGATGGGGTAATTTCAGTTTCCTCGGTCATGTACCAACATAAAAATTGGGAGGAGGCGCTTAAGTACGAGGAAACAGGAAAACCTTTTGTTGAAAATATGTGGGGTATGGTGGGGCGCACTGCTGCAATAACCCATAAAAAAACAGGACCTGAATTTAGAATTTACCCTCAATCTACAGCGACCTTGAATACCGAAGTAGACTTACTCGCCCCTACGGTTGGGGTGATGCGCTACAGTAAATGGGCCACAGAAGGAACTTTGAGTTATAATACCTATCAAGGGACATCCACGGCAGCGCCTTTTGTGACGGGGACCATAGGGCTGATGTTTTCGCTGCGTCCGGAACTGCGCGCCAATGAGGTGGAAACCATTTTAAGATTGACCGCCCTGAATATAGATCATATCCAAGCCAATGCCCCCTATAAAGGACATTATGGCGCAGGCATGTTACAAAGTGGCGAAGCCTTAACATTGGTCGATTCACTTTATGACCCAGAAGGCGTAGCGGTAATAAAGCATCAAAAAATAGATCGTTGGTCTCAGAGGTTAACCGCTTTTAATCGCGCTGTAGTGTTGAGAGATATCGAGTTTACTGGGCAGGCGGCTTTTGAACTTCGGGCCAAAAATCAAATCCTACTCCAGCCTGGAACACGACTTGCCCCTGAAAATGATAAAGGCGTAAAATTAAGGATCGATTCCGATATAAGTCTCCAGCCTTAGTTCTGTTCAGGTTTTTTTTGGACGACTTCAAATATACGACCGCCCTCACATTTTAGGGTTCTGGAGGGATGTTTGAGCAAAAGTGCGTAGTCGTGAGTCGCCATGAGAATACTGCGCCCATTTTTATTGAGCTCTTTGAGTAAACTCATGACCTCCATACTGGTTTGGGGATCTAAATTACCGGTGGGTTCATCGGCCACGATGAGTTCCGGGTCATTCAACAAAGCACGCGCTATTGCAATGCGTTGTTGCTCTCCGCCGGACATTTGATAAGGAAGCTTTTGGCCTTGTTCGGGCATGCCTACACGGCTAAGCACCTCTTGAATTCTTTGTTTGATTTTTGACTCATCCTGCCAACCGGTTGCCTTTAAAACAAAGCGCAAATTTTCATGAACATTGCGGTCATTAAGCAATTGAAAATCCTGAAAGACAATACCCAATTTACGGCGTAGGTTCGGAATTTGCCGCTCCTTGAGCCCTAATAAATCAAACCCAGCCACTTGCCCTGTTCCTGAATTTAATGGCAATTCACCGTAGAGTGTTTTCAAGAGACTGCTTTTCCCACTACCTGTTTTCCCTATCAAATAAACAAACTCACCTTTAGAGATTTTAAGATTGACCCCGTCAAATATTACCTGATCGCGCTGGACGATTTTGGCTTCGGTAAAATCAACTACGATGTCGGACATTTAATGCGCTTTTTAGAAGGCTAAAGGTACAAATTTAGTCCTCGATGCTTTTGAATTCTCTATTTTTTCTCTTGAGATTTGCTATTGTTGTAATGTCGTTTTTGCAGACTCTGAATTTATCCTTTGGTCTAAAGTATTTTGTAAGGAATCCATCTGAATTTGTTGTTCTATGAGGTACAAGGTCAGCTCTTCAATTTTCTCCAGCAGGGTCAAAGAAAAGTCTTTTAAATCCAAGCCTTCGCGATTTAGCATATCCTGTGTGGGGACCCCGGGCAGGTGGCCTTGCTTTTTGATATAATCATGGAGTTGTTCTAGCGGCATACGACGGTAGTCATTAATTGTAGGCTCCCCATTGAAATGAGTAAAAACATAATCAGGGGCTAGTGCGCCTTCGAGATCCACACGAACTTCTTTGGCATGAATACCTCCATTTACAGTGAGCCGCTGATCGGGATTTTTTGTTGCGATTCCCATTTTTTGATCTTTAATCGTGATCAAGTTAGCCATTGATTCAGAGGTCCCACATGCACTTAGACTAAGGGCCAAAATTGTCCATAAAATTTTTTTCATAAAACTTAAGATTACCGAGCCTATCCCTCAAATTTAAGTTAATTTTCGCTCATGGAGTGATCACCGCGATACGAGAACAAAAAATGAAACGTTATCACTGCAATGGTCCCAATAAATATTATGTTTTATAAGAAACTGGCCTTATTACTGATTCTGATTATTCCGGCTTCAAACCGACTTCATGCTCAAGGACAGGCCTTGGATATGGCTTATTATCAAACCCTCCAAAAGGCGGAACGTTTGCAAAATAGCGGTAATTATCAAGCAGCTTATCAAAAGTGGCAAGGCCTAGATCCTCAAGACCTGAGTCTCGATCAAAAAGCGCAGCGTGCATTCAACATGGCTTATTTAGGACTCGTTGCCGGTTACAAGGATGCGCCAGGGGCTATGAGACGATTTGTCCGAGACTTTCCAAGTGCCCCAGAAGTTAATCGCGCCTACACAATGGTAGGTCATTACTATTTTACCAAGGCTCAGTACGCTAATGCTTTGGCCTGGTATAAAGAGGCAGAAAGTTTTAATCAGCTTTCCAATCAGCATCGTTACGAAATCGCTTTTGCTCATTTTAAACTTGGCAATACGGCAGAATCAGCTCGATTTTTTTCACCTCTATTAACAGATGCGGAATACGGCCCTCGTGCCGTTTATTATTTGGCATTTATTGAATATAAAAATAAAAACTGGACACAGGCCCGCTCGGGATTAGCGAGCCTGGATGACACAGAACGCGATGAACTACAAGCATGGAGCTTAATGGCCGACCTGGCTTTTCGGGTTGAGAACTATTCTAAGGCTGCGGAATGGGGCATTCGTGCATTGGACGGTTTGAAGATTTCGGGTGATAAAAGAAATATAAATAAAACCTCTTTAAGTGGTATTGTAGGCCGTGCCTATTGGCATTTGGCGGCGCATAGTTTAGCTATTGAATATTTAGAGCAGGCGGTTGGGAGTTTTTCGCGTGGAAAAGAGCGGGCAGAAGATGTGGAAAACCAGTTTTATTTGGGACAATCATACGCTGCTCTTGGACAAAATCTAAAGGCTGTAGCGGTCTTGAATCAAATTAAAGATGGAGGACCTTTAACTGCGGATGTGGCCTATGTTTTGGCCGGGGCCTATCTCGCTATGGACCAAAAAACAGAGGCTTTAAATGCCTATAAAAAAGCTGCGAGTACTGAGTTCGATCGCCCGTTTGCTGCTCAAGCCCATTATCAGTATGCCAAACTTACTTATGACTTAAGGCTCAGCTACACAAGTGTGGCACAAGAGCTTGAGTCTTTTATTTTACGTTATCCCAAGCATCCAAAACGAGCTGAGGTCGAGCAGTGGTGGTTGAGTAGTTTACTTGAAAGTAAGGATTATGATCAGGTTATTGCTTACTTAAGTGATACATCGCTTTTGCTTGAGAATGAAGTCGGCAATAAGCGTCAAATGGCCCTTCAGCGGGCCTACCTGCTCAAAGGCCGTCAAGAATATGATCTGGGTCTTTCCAAAAATGCACTAAAGTCTTTTGATGCAGCCGAAAAAATTAACTCGAGAAATTTAATGGGGGCACAAGCCTTATTCTGGTCGGCGGTGATAAACAACGAATCTGGAGCCTATGAAAAATCGCTTAAAATTTTAAAGCGTTTAAAGGCTAATACATCCTTTGACCAGGCCAGTGAGTGGGGGTTAATTTCCTTTGAGTTGGGCTATGCTTCTATGGCACTTAAGCGTTACGAATCCGCCCAGAGTGAATTTTTAAATTACCTCGAACAAGAGGGATCCTTTCCCAAAGAAAATGAGGCGCGGCTCAATCTTGCGGATTGTTATTTTGCAACGAAAAATTATTCGCAAGCTTTAATACAATACGAAAAGGTCATCGCTTTGAGTCAAGCCAATGAAGACTATGCTGATTATCAAGCCGCAATGTGTTTAGAGTTTACCCAAGGTTTAGAGGCCAAGGCTTTAAGATTAGGCCGGTTTTTAAAATCTTTCCCATATTCAGTATATCGGGATGATGTGCTGTTGAGTCTTGGAAGCGCATATGTGAATTTGGATAAAATTTTGGAGGCCCAGACCCAATTTCAAACCTTGATTTCTACCTCTAAAAACAGTCCTCTTGCGGCATCAGCCTATTTAAACTTGGGACTTATTTCAGACAATAATCGAGAATTTGAGCAGGCACTTGAAAATTATAAAACTGTTGTCGATTTATTTCCAGGAACACAAGAGGCTATCTCGGCGGTTCAATCTGCGAGAAATACATTTATTTCTCTTGGTCGTGTTCAAGAATATGGTCAATGGGTGAATGACTTGGATTTTATTTCGATTGAGGAGGCCGTATTAGATCAGGCTTCATTTGAATCCGCCAAACAAGCTTATGCACAGGGTGAGGATTCGCTTGGCATTCAACGTTTTGAGGTTTATTTAGAAAATTATCCTCAAGGTCGATATACCTTGGAAGCACATTATTTCCTTTCTGAAATTTATTGGCGAAAGCAAAATGTGGCTCAGGCTTTAATTCATGCGGAGCCAGTGATCAATTCGGATCAAAATCCATCTTATATCATCCCGACACTCATTAGGGTATCCCGACATTATATTTCGAGTCAAGAATTTGAGTTGGCGGAAAATAATCTAATTCAGCTTTTGAATCAACCTCTGGATGCTGATCAGCGCACTTTTGCCTTGCGCAACCTGATGCAATTGAACAGTGATAGTTCTCGTTGGGAGCAGACCCGCGATTATGCTCAGCAACTGATCGGCCATTTATCAGTGGGCGGTGATGCTGCCCTTATTACGCAAGCCAAATTTCTGGTTGCTTGGAGTCATTTTGAATTAGGTGCGTTTGAGTTGGCACGAGAGCAATATGATGCTTTAGATGGATTGGCGAGAGGCCTGTATGGAGCACAATATACTTTGGCTCAAGCCTATTTTGCCTATTTGGATCAAGATTATTCCGGATCTAATGTCCTGATTCAGAATTTAGCTCAGAATTACGCAAATTTCCCCATTTATGGAGCACGTGGGTTGATGATTATGGCTTTAAATTTTGAGGCCTTATCTGATCCATTTCAAGCGCGTTTTATTCTCGAAAATATTCGAGATAACATGAATGATTTTCCTGACCTCCAGCAAGAGGCGATCAATCGTTTAGAGAAAATGGAGCGCGAGAAAAATCAAAATCTGGAGGTACTAAATCAAGAGAAGGTGCATTCGGGCCTTGATAATAATATTAAGCATGACTCCTTAGGGCCAAAAATAAAAAACCAAAAACCACAATATGATTAAGTCGTCGTTTGCTAGATTCGGTTGTCACTTAAGTTGCTGGTCTCAAAAGTGGTTAGTACTGTCCATAATTGTGGTACAGCTGTTATTGAGTAGCATGCTTTATGCGCAAAATGCTGCTGATAGCACAGGAGTCTCGACCGAGGTTGTTGATGTGGTTAAATCGTATACGCCAACGATAATTATTCGGCCTAAATCCAAATGGCAAATCATGGGTCAAAAGGATGATTTGATCCCACAGACAGAGTTTAATTATGTTCATGAAGTCATGGGTTTTAGTCCTTCGGACCTGCCTTCAATATTGGCTCCAAGCAGCCCCTGGAAAGAAAAAGAACCAAAGAATTTGCCCAATTATCTCAGGATTTTATTGGGTACTCGTGCTTCAGCGGGTTTAGAAAGTTTTGTTATACACGAGTTCAATAAAGATTCTTACTTGACTGCCGCTTTGGATCATCAGCAACTCAAGGGACAAATTGAAGGTGTTACATTATCTACGGATTGGGCTGAGAGTAATTTACGGACCCAATGGCACAGTACAATAGAAAACAGAGCATCGACTCTCGGGTTGTCTCTCAAGCGTTCAGCTGTGCAGTGGTATGGTATTCCAGATACACTGAGCATCGATCCATCCATAACAGCTGATTTTGGACAAACTTACCACAGGAGTACTTTGTATCATCGATTAGGAACTAATGGGGGGTGGTTTACCGGAATGGATAATGAATTTTATTTGTTCTCAGATCAATATGGTATTACTGAATGGCAATTTTCCTCAGCCCCAAAAGCAGAATTTCTTTGGGATAAAAGACTTTTTTCTCTCGCCGCCCACTTATCATTTTTAAGCATGAATCTGGGCCTAGAAGATACTGCTATCACCTCAAAAGACTATACAGCTTTCAACGCCGATCTGGGTGTGCAAACAGATTTAGATTTCGGTGATTTGAAAGTCAATCTTGGGGCCAGAGTTTGGGGTCACAATGGGAGCAGTGAAAATACCCTACGCCTTTTTCCCGAACTTGAATTGAATTACCCAATATTCGAGCGTCGTCTTTATGTTTATGCAGGCTTTAGTGGTCAATATCAGCAGTATCAGGCCAATGGATTAACCCAGACTCAAGCTTTTATCGCCCCAGGGTTTGAATTAAAACCACAAATAGATAAGCAGATCCTGCGCTTTGGTGTTCATGGAGCACCAAACGATTTATGGCAATACCAACTGGGTGTGTCTTACAGAAATTTTGAGAATCAAGCCTATTTCATAAGACGCCCTTGGTCTGGAGAACAGGGCCTTTTTGCTTATGACAACGGAAATAGCTTTAATCTGCTTTATGCGCAGGGAACGGAGTTAAAATACACGGCAAAAATAAATGGAAGACTTTCTGACCAATGGGATATCGCTCTAGATGTGGCTTTAATTGATAACCGCCCAGCAAACGATGTAGAGCCATGGAATATTCCAACATTAAGTTTTGGTGGCTCAGGAACCTATCATTTTAACGATCAGCTCCTGCTTACTGGTCGGTTTATGAGCTACGGCTCCCGCAAGGATCAATTAATCTTGGCGAATGAAGTGAGTGATCAAGTGGTTGATGGTTTTATCGACGCACAGTTACATGTACATTATTCAATTAATAAAAATTTTAGCACCTCCCTGTCGGGGATTAACTTGCTGAATCAAAACAGCGGTCTTTGGATAAACTACCCGGTGCAGGGTACTCGAGTGAATCTGGGGCTTCAGTATAATTTCAAGAGCTTTTAAACGCAACCTTATGCCTTTTTTAACGTCTACATAATGACTTAAAAAGAGATTCGTTAAGTTTAGGGTTTAATGATGAAGCACCTTATGAAAATTGGGTGCTTTTTTTATCTTTAATCAAAAGAAATTAAGGCATTTGGGATTTTTAAGAATTTTTGCAGTGTCGCTCTTGTTTTTTGGCTGTGCAAAAAAGGAGGTTGATTTAATTGTATTTAATGCTCAGGTCATAACTCTCGATGATGATCTTCCTGCGGCTGAGGCCTTTGTTGTAGCACAAGGAAAAATTCTTTTCACTGGAAGCAATAAGGAAGTTTTTGATTTATTTGAGTCCAAACATATTTTGGATGTCCAGACAAAAACGGTTATGCCAGGGATTATAGATGCCCATGCCCATTTTTATCAATTAGGACTGGGGTTACAAGAAGTAGATCTCAGGGGAACACAATCAAAAAAAGAAGTAATTGAGCGTATCACAGAATTTGAGCCCTATAAAACCGCTGACTTCATCGTAGCACGCGGTTGGGATCAAAACGACTGGGAGGATCAGTCATACCCCACAAAGGAAGATTTAGACGCCGTCTTTCCAGATGTACCCGTAGCTTTACAGCGGGTTGATGGTCATGCACTTTGGGTTAATTCAAAAGCCTTAAAGATGGCAGGCATTGATAAAGCAGGTCCTGTCCCAGGAGGAATGATCATGGGTAATGCCCAATGGAGTCCTAATGGCATTTTGGTTGATGCCCCTTGTGATCGAGTCTTTGAACTGATTCCAGAACCAACCACAGAGATTTCCGCACGCGCATTGCAGAGCGCACAAGATTACTGTTTTTCACTCGGGCTTACCGGGGTACATGATGCTGGCTTGAGAAGGTCTGTCATAGAACTTATTGATAGCCTTCAACAAGCCGATATACTGCGTATTAAACTCGATGCCATGGTTTCTAATATAGAACCTGATGTAAGTTACTTTTTGGCCAAAGGACCTACAGTAAAGCATCGATTAAGAGTAGGGGCGATAAAGGTTTATGCCGATGGTGCTTTGGGTTCTCGTGGTGCTGCTTTGCGCGCTCCTTACAGTGATGACCCAGGTCACTTTGGGGCCATTATAACCCCTATGGATGAATTAAGGTCTTTGGCTGATCGAGCACTGGCCTCGGGATTTCAGGTAAATACCCACGCCATCGGAGACTCAGCCAATGTCTCTGTCTTAAGAGTGTATCAAAAGGTATTGGCCAAGCAAAAAAATGTTCGATGGCGGATTGAGCATGCTCAAGTGGTGCCGCCCAATTATTTCGGGGCTTTTTCAAAAAACATAATTCCTTCGGTACAACCGACACATGCCACAAGCGACATGTATTGGGTTGAAGAGCGACTGGGTAAAGATAGAATGGCGGGTGCTTATGCTTATAATTCATTGCTCAATCAAGCAGGATTACTGGCACTGGGCACAGATTTTCCCGTAGAATATGTTAATCCCATGCTCACTTTGTCCGCGGCTGTTTATCGCACAGATACCCAGGGTTATCCGGAGTCCGGATTTTATCCCAACGAGGGAATCACTCGAGAGCAAGCCCTGAAAGGCATGACCCTTTGGGCAGCTTTTGCCAATTTTAGTGAAAACCAAAGAGGGAGTCTTACCCCGGGAAAGGATGCGGACTTTATTGTGCTGGATCGGAATCCTCTCGAATGCCCTGATTACGAGCTTTCAAAGATTAAGGTTTTAAACACTTTTATCGACGGACAACAAGTCTATGCGCTCAGTATTTCTGACTAGAGAGCACCCTTGGCTTGTAAATCTTGCAGGCATTGAATTTCAAGCCCAGGTACTGCGCGTAACTGCATCCATTTATTGAGCATTTGACGGCCGACACCGGTCGCATCAAAATACATGAGACAGTCTTCATGCACACAGTGTTTGTTACTGTCTGGATCTTCATGCACCTGATGAATATCATCGTTTTGAATGTTTACGAGACCCATTAAATGGCCCATCTCGTGATTTAGTGTAGTTTGTTCGAGAATGGGCAAAACATCAGGGTCAGTTTGGGTAATGAATTCCAGTGTTTTTTGATAGATAACCATTGAGGTATTGCGATATGCTGTTCCTAAGGTTACTGAATTATTTGTGTCACTTTCTGAGGCTCCATTGGAGAAAAATACATAGACCGCTAGATTGTCACCTTCGGTAAAAATAGTGCGGTTGTTGTCTTCAATAGCGCGAATTTCATCAATGGAAAAGGGGGCGCCTGCTTGATCTGGGATAACACGTTCTACGTATTGTATTCCTCCGGGTTTGTTCACAAGGCCTTGAATAAAATTCTTAAATCCAAGGATACTTGATACTTCAGGCCTGAATGAATTTGTGTACACCAATTCTATGGTCAATGAACTATATCCATTGGGACCAAGTATGTCTGATGCAGAGGTTCCCAAAGGTCGATTATTTTCAATATTAGGGTCGGTAGGCGTCGCAGAATTATCATCGCTACAACTGTGGATCAGCAGAGCAAGAAAAATAAAAAGGGTAAAGGTCCCGAAATAGCGCATTGATTGTTTTTTTGGTAACTTAGGCAAACTTAGTTTAATTGTAAAGATTAGAAAAATGCGGCCATTTATTTTAACGCTATTTTTTATTTGCTCGTTCACTCTTTGGGGGCAATCGGATGATTTTCATCGTGAAATAATGGATATGATGACCTTGAAAGGGGATGAGGTATCAGCGAGTTTACTTTATCACGATGTATTTCCCAAACTGCAACGAAATTTTGCCAATAAACGGATAGACCCGGAAGTGTGGCAAGCGCTTCGTACAGACGAAAAAAAGCAAGTTGAACAATATATTGCTCAGGGGGCCTATGCTTATCGTCAATTTTTGAATCGCGAGGATGTGGCTGCCTTGAGTTCCTTTTATGCAAGTACGCCGGGCCAGAAATATGCTGGTGATCAAAACTTGAATCCTAAAGAGCAAAAGGCTGTGGATCAATTTTTTTCTTCTGAGACAGGTCAGAAATTGGGCCAAAAGAGAGATTCTATCGCGCTCGCGATGGATCAAATAAAAAAAGATTGGTCAGAAGCATTGTTTAAGAAAAAAATGCGCCAACTTATCAAAGGGGGGTATTTAAAGAATTGATTTAAGTTATTTTTCCGGCTTTTCTCTTGAACAGATTAAAACAATTGGCGTCATAAAATTATTTTTCAGGACAAAGGTCTGAGCATAGCGAGATAGTCATGATGATGTCCCTGTGTAATTATTTCAAAGGACCATCCATTATCGCTTGCCAAAGCCGCAAAAAGGTTTTGATCTAGAAATAACCAGGGAAATTTTTCACCAAGCTGTTTTTTATAGCGCAGCCTAAATTTAAGAGCACCATAATAGCGATCAGCAGGAACCCATATGGAGCCATTAGCCTCGCTGTCGTACATATACCGTAAATCACTGGAGTCTATTAATAGTGATCCTCCTGGAGATAGAAGGCTTTTCAGATGCTTTAGGTAAAGGGGCACTTGCTGAATAGATTCGAAAATACCGGTTCCATTCATCAGCATAATGATGGTTTTAAAATTTCCCTCGGTATAATTCAATAAAGCGCTATTTGAAACTTGAATAACCCCTCGAGCCCTTGCTACTTTTGTTGCTCCTTTTGAATGATCAATAGCCCAAAGCTGATGACCCTTATTTTGGAGATAAAGACTATGGCTTCCTGCGCCGCAACCTACGTCCAAAATTTTGCCTTTGGCCATGGTAAGGGCTTGACGCTCAATTTCTGGCATTTGATCAAAGTCGCGAAACAAATAGTCTAAGGGATATTCATCCCAATGACTGATGTTGCTTTCACTTAAGAGTTTGGCCTTGTCTTTATTAAAATAAAATTGACTTAGAGCCTCACCAAAAAGGTCTTTGTTTACATTCATTATTGTTTAGATTTGTAATCAATCTAGAGTTTATGGAGGAGCGCATTAAGGCATTACCAGTATTGGCCAAAGATAAGGAGAACACGCACAAGAAATTCTTTAGTGTTTTGAAAAGAAAACCGCCAAAACATCTTGACCGTTTAATGGAACAATTGCACGAGCGCGAATTTGAGAAAACTGACTGCCTGGAATGCGCGAATTGCTGTAAAACTACGGGGCCTTTATTTACAGAAAAGGATATCCTGCGCATTGCAAAATATCTTCGCCAAAAACCTCAAGAATTTACGGACCAATATTTGCGTATCGACGAAGATAGAGACTGGGTATTGCAAGCGCTCCCTTGTATTTTTCTCGGCGCAGATAATCGTTGCTCAATTTACGATGTCAGACCTAAAGCTTGTCGTGAGTTTCCACATACGGACCGCAAAAAATTTCAACAGATCGCTCATTTAACCATGAAGAACGTCGCGATTTGTCCGGCGGCATTCAACATCGTGGAAGCCTTGCGGAGCAACCTAGATTCTGGCGGTATGCGATAAAATTAGGCTTTAAATGCTTTTACTGCAGGCCTTAATTGTTACTCTAAAATCACTCCCTTTTTTCGGGGTATAAGAGATATTTAGCTCTAATTATTTTAAATGCCTGTAATTCCTCGTACCAACCCGAACGAATTTTTTCAGCCGACAAACCAGCGACTAAGTCTTTTCTCAATTGGTCCGTTCCTGCGAGCTTATCGAAAAAATTATTAAAAAAAGACGAGGCATCTGAACTTGGCTGTTGGCTTATTGCCCTATAGCTGTCTATTAGCCATTTTAACTCTATGGAATTGGGCGGGGAGATAGACCCTAAATCAAGGCCTTGACAACGCTCATTTTTAAATTTTGGGAATTGGGCGCCTGGGCCTGCCTCTGGTTTAAAGGTGAAAGGATAATTTATGGGGTCTAAGTCAGGGGCGCCAAATAGTTCAAATGGTCGATCAGTTCCTCGTCCGGCGCTTATTGGAGTGCCTTCAAAAAGACATAAACTAGGATACAGGGCAATGGCTTGGTCGCTGCGTAAATTAGGCGAGGGCGCGATGGGTAAAGAATAGGGGGTGTCATGGCTGTAATTTTCAACCGGGATGATCACTAAATCTGCCTTAATTTCCTTATTCAGCCATAATTCACCATTGATCATTTGGGCGTATTCGCCAATGGTCATACCATAAACTATGGGCACTGGATGCATGCCGACAAAACTTTTGAATACCTCTTTTAATACAGGGCCATCGATGTAATGTGCGTTAGGATTGGGCCTGTCTAAGACAATTACAGGAATATTTTGCTCTGCACAAGCCTCCATGACATAATGCAGGGTGGAGATATAAGTATAAAATCGCGCCCCTACGTCTTGAATGTCAAAGACCATCAAATTGATATCGCTTAAATCTTCAGGCAGCGGTTTTTTATGTGTTCCATAAAGCGAAATTAGGGGAAGCCCAGTTTTTTTATCAATGCCATTATCAATATGGGCCCCAGCATCAGCTGTTCCCCGAAAACCGTGTTCTGGGGCAAAGACTTTTTGTAGCTGTACTCCGCGTTCTTGTAGGGTGTCTGCTAAATGGGTTAACTTTATTTCATCACCTATGTCACTGGTTATTACTGAGGTTTGATTAGCGACTAATCCTACTTTTTTACCTTGAAGCAAGGGAAGATAAGTGTCTATATTTTGGGCCGCAGGTATGGGCTTGAACTGAGGCTCATCCTTTTGTGCATTGCACGAAAAAGGTAAGGTAAGAGCGAGAACAAGCACAAATTTTAATGTATTTTTGAGCCAAACATGCCAAATCATCTCGCGTGAATTTTGAATGGTTTACAGTTCGTCGGATACTCTCCTCCAAGAAACATAAAGGTAGTGTTTCGGCGCCAATAATTAAAATTGCCATTGCCGCAATTGGCGCCGGTATGGCCATTATGATTCTCTCCGTGGCAACTGGAGTTGGCCTACAACAAAAAATTAGGCAAAAGGTAGAATCCTTTAATGGAGCGGTCACTCTGGTGAATATCGAGAATCAAGGCCAAATCGAGGATATTGTCCCATGGGAATTCACCCCAGAAATTCATGCGCAATTAACAGCAGCCCAAGGGGTTGCTCATGTACAGGCTACAGCACATAAGCCCGCCCTGTTTCTAACGGATCAAGATTTTGAAGGGATTGTGCTGAAAGGCGTTGGTCCCGATTATCAGTGGGAACGTCTTTCGGAATTTTTAACCCAAGGTCGTTGGATAAACCCTAGCGCTAATTTGAGTAATGAAATAGTTGTTTCTCAAACTATTGCGAAGCGTCTTGCCTTGACTCTTGATTCAAAAATCAACACTTACTTTTTTGATCAGGATCAGGTCCAAAAGGATCAAATAAATGCAAAAACAAGAGCTAGAGGATTCAAAGTCGTGGGTATTTATGATAGCGGTTTTGAAGATTTTGACGGCCAAATGGTTTTTGTAGACCTCAGGCATATACAGCGTTTAAATCATTGGAATGATAATGAGATTGGTCGTCTTGAAGTCCTTGCTCAAGCTCATAGTGATGTAGACGCACTCGCACGTGAGTTATATGAAATTGCTCCAGTAACGGTAGATGCCATAAGCATGTATGCCTCGTTTTTTAATATTTTTGAGTGGCTATTACTTTTTGATTTCAATATTTATTTGATTGTTATCATTATGATTGTAGTGGCGACCATTAATATGGTCACAGCTTTGATCGTTTTGATCCTGGAACGCACTAGAATGATCGGCATTTTTCAAGCTATGGGGGCTGGTAATTGGCGTATCCAAAAAATGTTTTTATTGCAAGCCGCCTACATCGTGCTATGGGGTCTTTTTTGGGGTAATTTGCTGGGTCTCGGAATGGTTTGGATTCAAGACAGCTGGCAATTGATTCAATTGGATCCACAAACTTATTATGTGCATAGCGCTCCAGTTAAGTTGCCCTTGGTTTCGTGGGTTTTATTGAACTTGGGGACTTTTTTCTTGTGCCTTTTGTTTTTATTGATTCCTTCATATTTAGTAGCGAAAATCAGTCCGGTACGTGCCTTGCGCTTTGATGGATAATTTCAAATGGGGTTCCATTTGTGTTTTGTATTTTTGAACACAATCTAATGGAGCAATCAGTTTAATGAATTACGCCAAGAATATTTTAGAGACTATCGGCAATACGCCCATGGTTAAAATAAACAAGCTCACTGCCTCTCTTCCATGTTTGGTGCTGGCTAAATATGAAACCTTTAATCCTGGAAACTCTGTAAAAGACCGCATGGCACTCAAAATGATTGAGGACGCTGAGGCTGATGGGCGTTTAAAACCAGGGGGCACAATAGTTGAGGGAACGAGTGGAAATACGGGCATGGGATTGGCTTTGGCTGCCATAGTCAAAGGTTATAAAATGATCTGCGTAACTACAGACAAACAGAGCCAAGAAAAGATTGATATATTGCGTGCTGTCGGAAGTGAGGTCTATGTATGTCCTACAGATGTGGCTCCGGAAGATCCTCGCTCTTACTACAGTACCGCAAAACGGTTGGGAGAGGAAGTGCCAAATTCATGGTATGTCAATCAATACGATAACCCGAGTAATTCCCTGGCTCATTACGAAAGCACTGGACCTGAAATTTGGCAACAGACCGAAGGAAAAATTACACATTTTGTTGTCGGAGTTGGCACCGGAGGAACCATAAGTGGTGTAGGTCGTTACCTCAAAGAGCAAAACCCTAATATCAAAGTCTGGGGCATCGATACCTATGGCAGTGTTTTTAAAAAATATCATGAAACAGGCATTTTTGATCAAAATGAAATTTACCCCTATGTTACGGAGGGGATTGGGGAAGATATTCTTCCGGCCAATGTCGATTTTAAGATTATTAATGGTTTCACAAAAGTGACCGATAAAGACGCCGCGATCTACACTCAAAAGTTAGCCAAAGAGGAGGGGATGTTTGTTGGGAATTCTGCTGGAGCAGCCATTAAAGGGGTCTTGCAATTATCCGAACATTTTACCCAAGATGATGTCGTGGTTGTTCTTTTTCATGACCATGGCAGTCGCTATGTAGGTAAAATGTACAATCCAAAGTGGATGGAAAAAATGGGTTATACGGAATAGCCCATAAGTTAAAGATTAACGCTATGCCTAGTCAGCTCAGACATTATTTAGAAAGACACGGGTTTTACGTGAGTGCCCGCTTGGCTGATCGACTGGGCATGAGGGCAAAAACAGTAAGACTTTCGTTTATTTATGTCACGTTTGCCACGCTTGGTGCGGGTTTTGCCCTTTATTTGGTAATGGCCTTTTGGATAAAGATTAAAGATCTTATTTTCACAAAAAGGAGTTCTGTCTTTGACTTATGAGACGGTTAAAAAGTTCTAAAATACAAACGGCAATCATTGGGTTTTTGCTGATTTTTGTCGGCGGTGTACTCGGGTTTAAAGCATTTTATGAATACACCTGGGTAGACGCTTTGTATATGACTGTAATCACCATTACTACGGTCGGATTTGGCGAGGTACATCCGATGAGTGCATCAGAAAAAATCTATACCTCGGTCTTAATTGTATCGAGTATTTTTATTGTTGGATATTCCATCAAAGTAGTGTCAGAATATTTATTGAGTCAAACCAATATTGGAAATTTAAGACCTAAGAAAGTGCAAGAAAAAATAGATAAACTATCCGGACATGTTATTGTTTGCGGTTATGGCCGAAACGGAATGCAGGCTACTCTTAAACTGGAAGCCTATAATAAAGCTTATGTAGTCATTGAATACAGTGAAGAAATTGTTGAACGACTCTATGAACAAAATCAACTTGTTGTAATGGGCAATGCAAATGATGATGAGGTTTTGTTAAAGGCCGGTATCGAGCGGGCATCTTCTTTAATTAGTGCTTTACCAAGTGATGCGGACAATTTATTTGTGGTTCTGTCTGCACGTCAGATCAACAAAGATTTAAAGATTATTTCGCGCGCTACAGAGGAGACTTCCTATAAAAAATTAAAGCTTGCCGGAGCGGACAATGTTATTTTGCCCGATAAGATTGGGGGAGATCACATGGCATCATTAGTCGTAGTTCCCGATCTCGTGGAGTTTTTGGACAACTTAACCGTTTCGGGTGACCAAGACAGTTATTATGTAGAGCAAGTGCCTTTTGATAAGGTTTGTCCCGATGGGCGAGCTCAACAAATTAGAGAGCTCGATTTGCGTAAGAAAACCGGTTGTTCAATAATCGGTTATAAATCCAGATCCGGAGAATATATCGTCAATCCGGAAGCTGATTTAATGCTGGAACCCGGCTCTAAACTTATCCTAATCGGTAGACCTGATCAAATCGAAAATCTCAAACATCATTACAGGGTTTAATTTTCTAATTATCTGAGTCAAAAATTTGTTAGGCCCTTAATTTTTTACCATCTTGCTGTTTCTTAAAACATAACCAACAGCACGATATGAAATTGTTCTTCACGGCATTATTTAGTTTTTTAATTCCTTCATTGGCGCAGGCTCAAGAAGCCGCAGAGATAGGGTTAGACAAGCAAATTGATCAGGCCTTTAAGCCGGTGTCTGATTTTTTCAGCGCCTTGATTTTCTTTGAAATTGCAGGTACGCCATTTGTTTTGCTGTTACTTGTATTCAGCGCTGCGTTTTTCACGCTTTATTTTGGATTTCCTAACATCCGTTATTTTGGAAAGGCCATCAATACCGTTCGTGGAAAATATGATGAAATCGAGCATAGTGCTGACGAGCCTGACCACGTTACCATGCAGGACGATGAAAAGGATGAAGGAGAAGTAAGCCATTTCCAAGCGCTGGCCACAGCAGTCTCAGGAACGGTGGGAAATGGAAATATTGCCGGTGTTGCATTGGCAATCGCCTTGGGAGGACCAGGGGCTATGTTTTGGATGATTATTTGTGGATTGCTTGGGATGTCCACCAAATTTGTAGAATGTACCCTTGGGGTGCATTATCGGGATGTGGGCGAAGACGGCACAGTCTATGGTGGTCCGATGTATTACCTTACTAAAGGCCTCAAAGAGCGTGGATGGGCTACCTTAGGAAAAGTATCTGCCGTTTTTTTCGCCATATTTTGCATCGGTGGATCTTTTGGAGGTGGTAACGCCGCGCAGAGTAATCAGGCGACCATTGTGATCAAAGAACTTATGGGATTAGAGAGCACAGGCGCTGGATTTTGGATTGGTGTGGTAATCGCTTTCTTTGTAGGGATAGTTATCATTGGAGGTATTAAACGTATTGCCTCGGTCACCGAAAAGGTGGTTCCCTTTATGGCCTTGCTTTACATTTTGTGTTGTTTATATATTATTGGCATGAACTTTAGTTTGGTTGACGACGCCTTTGGTTTAATATTAACAGAAGCCTTTAACCCACAAGCCGTAGGTGTGGGTGGTGTCATTGGTGTTTTATTGGTTGGTTTCCGCCGCGCGGCATTCTCCAATGAAGCTGGAGCGGGTTCTGCTTCGATTGCCCACTCTGCCGTTCGTACTAAATATTCTGCCAGCGAAGGGCTTGTAGCGTTATTAGAGCCATTTATTGACACCGTTGTGATATGTACCATGACTGCCTTGGTCATTATCATCTTTAATTTTGAAGGTTATTTTGTTTATGGAGGTGATGGATTGGGGGCTGTCATGATTGAGGGTATGTCTTATGAAGGTGCTGGAATTACCTCAAAGGCCTTTGCTCGTTATATTCCCTATTCTCATATTTTCCTGACTATTGCCGTTGTTTTATTTGCGGTCTCTACAATGATTTCATGGTCTTATTATGGCCTTCAATCTTGGAAATTTCTCTTCGGTCGCGGAAAGAAAGCAGATTTAGCATATAAATTCTTGTTTCTTGGATTTATCATCATCGGTGCCGCTGCATCAATGGATTCTATCTGGGCATTTTCAGATGCGATGATTTTTGCGATGGTATTCCCAAATATGCTCGGGCTCTATTTCCTATTCCCTGTAGTTAAGGAACAGCTCAAAAGATTTTTAGTGGCAATAAAAGAATCCTAGGCGACGTTTTTTTTAACTCCCCATTGAAAGAATTTGATATGGGGCGTTTACCTCTAAATTATAGCCGCTTACGCCTGACAAAAGTCGAGCGAGGCGGTTTTTTCATGCTGTTTTTGTTGTTGTCATTTTTAATTATATTAGAAACTCGTCCATTCCCAGAAACCCCGGGATTCATTGAGTTAGATTCGGATGAGGTTAGGGATTGGCTTTTAATTCGTGATTCATTAGTACAAAAGCAAGCAAAGGCTCGAAACAAAATAGCCCCATTTAACCCAAATTTTATTTCGCCATCAAAAGCAGATCGCTTAGGCCTGTCCGCTGCCGAGTAAAAAGATTCCAAGATTATCGCCAGCAAGGAAAATGGATTAATTCAAATGAAGATTTCGAGCGAATAACTGGGGTTGCAAAACCTTGGATGCAGCAGTTTTCGAATTTGTTTAAGTTTCCAGATTTCATAAATAAAGAACCGAAAACAAAAATTGATAAGGCTAAAAAAATAAGTTTTAGTCAGGCTAATGTTGCCCAGCTCACGCGCATCAGAGGTATTGGTCCAGTTATGGCTCAGCGCATCATCCGCATGTGTGACCAATGGAGAGGTATTGGGAGTGAACAAGAACTCATGATGATATATGGCATTACCCCATCATTAAAAGAAGAGTTAATGATGGCTTTTTCATTTGATCAAAAGTTGATTATCCAGCGCAATATTAATGAACTTCATCCGTCTGATTTATCTGAGATTCCTGGCGTTGACTTCTCTTTAGCCAAAGATATCTGGGAATTTATGCGCCTGAGACAAGGGCTAAATGATCTTGAAGAATTACATTTACTTGAGGCAATACCCCCGCGGTTATTTGAGGTAATTCAGTTATATTTGTATGCTATGAAAAATGAATCCAAGGATCGTTAAAGATCCTTGGGGATTAAATTGTCTTTGATGAATCAATCCTATTTTACCGAAGAGCATGAGGCTTTTCGAGCGTCATTCCGCGCATTTTTAAACAAGGAAGTCGTTCCGCACATTGATAAATGGGAAAAGGACGGAGTCATAGAACGTTTTATTTGGCAAAAATTTGCCGATATGGGTTATCTGGGTTTGTCCTATCCAGAGGCTTATGGCGGTCTGGGATTGGACTTTTTCTATACCGTTATCTTTCTGGAGGAATTGCAACGTATCAATAGTGGTGGTTTCGCTGCTGCGGTTTGGGCCCATGTTTATTTGGCCATGACCCATCTCAATGCAGAAGGTAACGAGGCACAGAAACAAAAATATCTGAGCTCAAGCATTAACGGAGAAAAAATTGGCGCACTTTGTATTACCGAGCCCTTTGGTGGTAGTGATGTAGGGGGCATGCGCACCACGGCGTTACTAGACGGTGATTATTACACCATTAATGGTTCCAAAACCTTCATTACCAATGGTGTTTACAGTGATTATTTAATCGTTGCGGCAAAGACTAGCCCAGAAAAGGGAAATAAGGGAATCAGTTTGTTTATCATGGATCGAAGCATGGAAGGAATTTCTGCGACAAAACTTGATAAACTTGGATGGCGTGCCTCAGATACAGCCGAATTGGCTTTTGATGGGGTGAAGGTGCATAAAGATAAAATGCTCGGAGAGGCAGGACAGGGATTTGGGTACATTATGCAGCATTTTGCTTCAGAACGACTGATTATGGGTATTAATGCGCATGCCAGAAGCGAATGGGCTTTGGAGTATGCTATCGCCTACATGAAAGAGCGCACGGCCTTTGGAAAGTCGATTGCAGAGTTCCAAGCCTTACGTCATCGTTTGGCAGAATTAAGTACTGAAGTCACGGTCTGTAAAACCTTTAATTATGCTGTGGTCGGGGCCTTGAATCGCGGGGACTACGTTGTCAAGGAGGCGACTATGTCCAAACTTATGTCGACCAAGGTTTCGGATAAAGTTGCCTATGAATGCCTTCAGTTTTTAGGAGGCTACGGCTATATGGAGGAATATCCTATGGCCAGACATTTCCGTGATAGTCGATTAGGGCCAATAGGTGGGGGAACCTCCGAAATTCTGAAGGAGATCATCGCCAAAATGGTGGTCGATGGTAAGTCCTATAAGCCGGTGACTTAAAATGCCGCTAAAAGTCATTTTTATTTTGTAAAAAATTTTATATTTGCCGTCCTAAAGAGAGGAGGTGATGACCTTATGTTAATTATACCAGTAAAAGACGGAGAAAATATCGACAGAGCCCTAAAGCGTTTCAAGCGTAAGTTTGACAAAACAGGGACCATGCGTCAATTGCGTTCAAGACAGCAATTTACCAAGCCTTCTGTCAAAAGACGTGCTCAAGTTCAAAAAGCACAATATATTCAGCATTTGCGTGATCAAGAGGAAATCTAGATTCAAGCGCATATAATTGCAAAAAATCCGCCGAGTTACTCGGCGGATTTTTTTTGATTTAAATTCAAGGAAACTTCACAAGATAAAACAAAGCTCCTCGGATTTTTGTAACTTGACTACAGTCTTAATGGATTATGAATAAGGGAGATTTTCAGGATTTCATAGATTATTTGGCCTTGGAGAAAAATTACTCCAAGCATACGGTAGCTGCTTATATTAAGGACCTCATTTTTTTTTCTAATTATTTACGGGATGATTATGAAACTAAAGATATGGGTCAAGTCAGTTATCCGATGATTCGAAGTTGGATTGTAAACTTAGTCAATCAAGGAAAATCCAATCGGACCATTAATCGCAAGATGTCCTCACTCAAAGCTTATTTCAAATTTTTACTCAAAAGCCATCAGATCCAGATTGATCCTATGGTCAAGCATCGGGCACTTAAGACCTCTACCAAAGTTCAAGTGCCGTTTTCATTAGATGAAATCAATCAAGTCATGGGGCTACTGGAGCAGCAGGAGGGCTTTGAGGGGGCACGTGATCATTTTATGGTGTCACTTTTTTATGCTACAGGAATGAGGCGTGCTGAACTCGTGGATCTGCGCATACAGGACTTTGATTGGTCATCTGGGGTGGTTAAAGTTCGTGGAAAGCGACAAAAGGAGCGACTCATTCCACTGTTACAGAGTCTCAAACCACTTTACGAACGCTATATTCATGAGCGCAGACAACTTCCAAACATTGTCGATCGTCCTTTTTTATTGTTGTCACAAAAAGGCGTTAAAATTTATCCCGAGCTTGTCTATCGGGTGATTAATGGTTATTTTAGTAAGGTGTCTAAAAAAATTAAACGGAGTCCGCATATACTGCGACATTCGTTTGCAACGCATCTTTTGGATGAAGGTGCAGACCTTAATGCAGTCAAAGAATTGCTCGGTCATGCCAGTTTATCCTCGACTCAGGTGTATACGCACAATAGTATTGCAAAATTAAAACAGGCACACGCACGGGCACATCCCCGAAATAATAAT
>JAYOYS010000013.1:51025-64775 GCA_038153605.1 Flavobacteriaceae bacterium | reverse complement strand
GGGGTAGATGCCATAGTTGCCGAAGGCTTCGAGGCTGGGGGGCACAATGGCCGTGAAGAGTCCACCACCTTTACACTAATCCCGTCGGTACGTCGCGCCACAGACTTGCCGCTTATTGCGGCTGGAGGGATTGCCACAGGCCATGGCATGTTGGCCGCCATGATATTGGGTGCCGATGGAGTACAAATGGGCAGCCGATTTGTGGCCTCAGAAGAAAGCAGCGGTCATCAGTTGTTTAAAGAACTGGTGGTTAAAGCTGGTGAAGGCGCTACTGAGTTGACGCTAAAAGAACTCACCCCGGTAAGACTCCTAAAAAATAAATTTTATGAGGACTTACAAAGGCTTTATGAGTCTGGAGCTTCGATTGATGAACTGCGCGCTCATCTGGGGCGAGCCCGCGCGAAGCGCGGGATGTTCGAAGGTGACCTTGAAGAGGGTGAACTCGAAATTGGACAAATTGCCAGTATAATTGATGAGATTAAGCCAGCCGCCATTATAATCGAAGAGATTATCGACCAGTTCAATACGGCACTCAAGGATCTACCGTCTGGATATGGCCTCAAGAAGTAAGTCGTGCAATCTGCGTGAGAACTGGGCCAGAAAAGGGAAGCCAATTGAGTCATACTCATAGGTGTTGTCATTAAATATCCCATTTTCATTAACCAGTAATGTTGCCCCTAACAGATAATGCAAATCGTTTTTTGTATCCACGATATAGGCTAAATCCGTGAGCGTACCATAGGCCAGCCCTACTTTATTGTGAATTTTTAATCCAGAGCCTATCCGCTCATTGCTGTCTCCCAGAAAGAAGAATTTTACATAACCATCAGGGTATTTGGACTCATCGTAACCTTGTTTACGCGGTACACTACTCATAAGCATTTTTACAAAGTCCTGGGTATTTTTTGACCATTTGAATTTCGCCGGACAATCTGTACAATCCAATGGATAGAGCGTTTGCATGAACTGCATCATACTTGCCAGAGGAAAGTAGTTTTTCAGACTAAAATCCATAGGTAAAGCCACCAAATGCTCTTCTTGCCAATACCCAACTCCTTTTTGTAGACCTGCTCCAAGCAAAGAGTCCAAGGGACGATCTGCTGCGGCCTGAAATATCTTGATCCCCTGATCAGTTTCAAAATAATAAGTAGGATGCTCAGGGTCGGCGGCATTACTTACCGAGAGTCGATGGGCCAGACGAAAGTCACTTATGCCTAACTCAGCCATTCTTTGATTGATATAATCCCGCCCTAGCAGATCATAAAGTCGATTATAAGCATCATTATCGCTCACCGCAAATATTTCGATGAGGTCCTGAGCTATATGGTGCGTAACAGTATCATTAGCGATCCGATAAGGGGTGATTATACTTAGGTCAGGATTCAATTCTGCCCATTCTGCGGCCAAAACCGCAACAGGTAATTTAACCGTGCTGGCTGGATAAAAATACTGCCCTTGACTGTAGTCGATGACATCGGTTTTGGGGGTAGCAATCGTCTGTATGGAATTAGTTCTGTGTATCGGCTGCTGATTTTTCTGATAAAGGCTGGTGTCGTTTGGCAGAATTAAATGGATTTGTAACTCGTAATTCTCGGGTTGTTGCATGACCGTTTTGATGGCCAACTCATCACTCGCCAGGACTTTATTTAATAGGGTATCGGTATCCTTTGTGCTTGATTCTTGACACCCATAAAGCAAAACGAGGCAGATTCCAAGTACTTGAAATTTTCGACACATAGACTTCATTTCATTAACCATGGTATCAGTTCTTGTTCTGCAAAGGCTAAATCCCAACTGTTGTGATCCACCCCGGGATAAAGGGTTAAATTTACCTTTATCCCTTTTCGTTTGAGTTTACGATAAATCGTCTTGGCATGCTTTGGATCGACAATTTGGTCTTCTTCTCCATGAAAAAACCATAAAGGTGTTTGGCCTATTTGTCGCGTAATCGAGCGGTGTGCTCCTCCACAAATGACAAAGGCGCGTTTGTAAAATTCAGGCCTCCTTCTCAAGAGTTCCATAGTACCCATACCACCCATAGAAAGCCCGCCTAACAGAATATTGCCTGATTCTATTTGTTCTGCGTTGGCCACGCTGTCAATTAATTGCTCCAAAATATCCAGCACAGAATTCGGGTGTTGTTTTTTTGGATAATGGTAAGTTCTGCCGCGCTTTGTTGTTTTGCTGTAACCATTATGCCAACTCAAATTTTCCGGGCATTGTGGTACTAAAACCAAAGTATTGTGCTCTTGAGCAAGGCGCTCGAAAAAATCTCGCCCGTGTTTTAATTGCGCCTCATTATCGGACCCACGTTCGCCTGAACCGTGAAGAAAAACAAGCATGCGTCTCGGTTCCTCAAATGGATTGTTGGTCTCTGAGTGCTCACTGGAATGAGACTGGGTTTTATGATTGGGTAAAAAGAGTCTGTAGGGCAATAGGCTTATGGCCTCCGCGCTTTCTGAAGTCATTTGGGGTGATAAAGGTTTTAGGGCTGTATCTAAAGGAATTGTTTGCCCTTGCAATACATTGAGGGAAAGCCCGAGTAGGAGCTGAAATAAGAAAAGAATTTTTAGCATTTTTTGGTCCCACATTTATATAAAACGCTTCATTTTAAAACCTTTATGGCCGACTATGGGCCATTTCTGACCCATGAATTTATCAAAAATTATTGGTTAATGTAATTAATGAATAAGGTACTAATTTTTTTAATTTTCAAGACTTAAATTATCAGGTATAAGCCTACTTTCAATATTACATTTCTTATTTTTGTGCTGCCGTATAAAAGACGAAAGTATGAACTTACATGAATATCAAGGAAAGGAAATTTTAAACAGTTTTGGTGTAGATATACAGCGAGGAATTGTGGCTCAGACGCCAGAGGAAGCGGTCGAAGCGGCTAAAAAACTCACTCTGGATACCGGAACTTCATGGCATGTCATAAAGGCCCAGGTACACGCCGGGGGTCGTGGAAAAGGCGGTGGGGTCAAATTGGCCAAGTCCTTAGAGGATGTTGCCCGTATTTCTAGTGAAATTATCGGCATGCAACTCATTACCCCGCAAACTTCAGCCGAGGGAAAGACGGTTCATCAGGTATTAGTGGCTGAAGATGTTTATTATCTGGGAGCGAGTGAACCTAAAGAATTTTATATCAGTGTTTTGCTGAATCGTGCCACTGGGCGCAATATGATTATGTATTCTACAGAAGGTGGGATGGATATTGAAACAGTAGCGGAGCAAACACCAGAACTTATTTTTACAGAAGAAATAGATCCCGCTTTGGGTCTTCAAGGATTTCAGGCTAGAAAAGTTGCATTTAATTTAGGGTTAAGCGGTCAAGCCTTTAAGCAGATGACCAAGTTTGTGAGTGCCCTTTACCAAGCTTATGTGGGCAGTGACGCCTCATTGTTTGAAATTAATCCAGTACTCAAAACCAGTGATGATCGTGTAATTGCTGTAGATGCCAAGGTCACCCTGGACGACAATGCTTTGTTTCGCCACAAAGATTATGAGGACCTTAGAGATATTCGTGAGGAAAATCCTGTTGAAGTAGAAGCAAAGGCGGTAGGACTCAATTATGTGGATCTTGACGGAAATGTAGGTTGTATGGTAAACGGTGCCGGACTGGCTATGGCCACTATGGATTTGATTAAACAGGCTGGAGGTGAGCCCGCAAACTTTTTGGATGTGGGTGGTACAGCAGATGCCGAGCGTGTGGAGACAGCATTTAATCTTATCCTAAAAGACCCGAATGTAAAGGCTATTTTGGTCAATATCTTTGGAGGGATTGTGCGTTGTGATCGAGTTGCTCAAGGGATTGTGGATGCCTATAAAAATATGGGAACAATTGAGGTGCCCATCATCGTCCGTTTGCAAGGAACTAATGCAGATATTGCCAAGAAGCTAATCGACGAAAGTGGTCTTGATGTCTATTCAGCTATTGAGTTTCAAGAGGCCGCGGACAAGGTGCAAGCCGTTCTGTCTTAGTCTTGGGAAAGTTTTAACCTGAATTAACAATTATTTGGCAAAACGCCGATAATTTTGGCATGATATTTTCTCTAACCAAAACAACAATAGAAGTGATGTTTCATTGTTGTTAGTTAAATTGGTTAGTTAGTTGAAGAAACCGCATGACGCAAAAGCAGACTGCGGTTTTTTTAATTATAATCTTGTTCAAGATCAGAGGCCGTAAAGGGCGTGTTGTCCGAATCGATTAAACTGTTTTGAAGCGCACTAATCTCGGCTTGAGTCAGCGCTCTCCATTTTCCCGAAGGTAAGTCTCCTATGGTTAAATTCATGATGCGAACGCGTTTGAGAGAAACCACCTCATAATTCAAATATTCACACATTCGCCGAATTTGACGATTGAGCCCTTGGACTAACACTATTTTAAATACAAATCGGCTTAGTCGCTCCACAGTGCATGGTTTGGTGACGGTATCTAATATTGGAATACCTCGACTCATACGCTGAACAAATTCTTGATTGATGGGACGGTCTACTTTTACGATGTATTCTTTTTCGTGCCGATTACCAGCACGAAGAATTTTATTGACAATGTCTCCATCATTAGTCATCAACAACAGGCCTTCGCTGGGTTTATCCAGTCGTCCCACATGAAATATGCGTTCTGGATAATTGATAAAGTCTACCACATTTCCTTTGACGCGTTGGTCAGTGGTGCAAGTTATTCCTACAGGCTTATTCAACATTAAATAAACATCGTCTTTCGGTGCACCTATGATTTTACCATGAATTTTTATCACGTCATCAGGCATGACGCGATCTCCGAGACTAACGGGTTGATCGTTTAGTGTCACAGCCCCTTGCTCTATTAATTCATCGGCTTTACGTCGAGAGCAATACCCGCTGTCGCTGATGGCCTTATTGAGTCTTTTAGATTCGGCGGGATAACTCATGATTCAGACAAGTTTTTTTGTAAGACTTTCAACATATCTCGGTATTTGGCTGCTGCCATAAAATCCAAGGCTTTAGCCGCTTCTTCCATTGATTTTCTAGTTTCCCTAATTTTCTTTTCAATCTCGGGTTTGCTCAGATAAGCCATTTCTTTTTCTGCAACAACTTCAGTAGTGAAATTTGCTTGATCATTGCTTTTTCTTTTGGTCAAAGCGTTGTCTAAACTCTTTTTGATCGGACTCGGCGTGATGCCATGGGCTTTGTTATAGGTCATTTGTTTCTCTCGTCTGTAATTCGTGGCGTCCATTGTGGCTTGCATACTTTTGGTAACCTTATCTGCATACATGATGGCGAGCCCTTCCACATGTCGGGCGGCGCGTCCTATAGTTTGTGTGAGTGACCGCGTACTGCGTAAAAAACCTTCTTTATCGGCATCCAAAATGGCAACAAGTGAAACTTCTGGTAAATCCAGCCCTTCCCGAAGGAGGTTTACTCCAACCAATACGTCAAAAAGTCCTAAACGCAAATCTTGCATGATTTCAACGCGCTCTAAAGTATCTACATCGCTGTGAATATAACGACAACGAATTTGAATTCTGGTAAGGTATTTCGTGAGTTCCTCGGCCATACGTTTTGTCAGGGTCGTAACAAGTACACGTTGATCCTTGTCCACACGAAGCTGAATTTCTTCCAGTAAATTATCAATTTGATGGGCGCTCGGACGAATATCAATAGGGGGGTCCAACAAGCCTGTTGGTCGAATTATTTGCTCAACATAAACCCCATCACAGCGCTCGAGTTCATAATCAGCCGGAGTAGCACTGACATAGATCACTTGATTTTGTAAGGCCTCAAATTCCTCAAATTTAAGGGGTCTGTTGTCCATGGCAGCAGGTAGTCTGAATCCATAATTCACGAGGTTTTCTTTACGGCTACGGTCTCCGCCGTACATAGCGCTCACTTGTGGAATACTCACGTGACTTTCGTCTACGACCATTAAATAGTCTTCGGGAAAATAATCCAAAAGACAAAAAGGCCTTGTGCCGGGAGCTCGTTGGTCCAAATAGCGAGAGTAATTTTCAATACCACTGCAGTAGCCTAATTCGCGAATCATTTCCAGATCAAAATTTGTGCGCTCTTCTAGGCGTTTGGCCTCTAGATGGCGTCCTGTTTCTTTGAAATATTCTATTTGGGCTACTAAATCATCCTGTATGGACTTTATGGCATTTTGAAGTACATCCTGAGAGGTCACAAACATATTGGCCGGGTAAATGGTGATGCGTTCAAAGCCGCGCAGTACATTCATGCTTTGCGGGTCAAAGCACTCGATTTCCTCAATTTCATCACCAAAAAAGTGTATGCGAAAGGCCTCATCGGCATAGCCTGGGAAAATATCCACAGTGTCCCCTTTAATCCGAAATCTTCCGCGAAGAAACTCAGTTTCGGTTCTAGCATACAAACCTTGAACCAATTGATGGAGTAATTTAGTGCGAGAAATTATTTGACCTTGTTTGAGTTCAATGACATTTTTCTTGAACTCCACGGGATTACCTATTCCGTATAAACAAGACACTGAAGCTACAACCAAGACATCGCGTCGGCCGGAGAGCAAGGCTGAGGTCGCACTTAGGCGTAACTTTTCTATTTCATCGTTTATCGAAAGGTCTTTTTCAATATAAGTCCCGCTGCTCGGAATATAAGCCTCAGGCTGGTAGTAGTCATAGTAAGAGACGAAATACTCTACGGCATTTTCTGGAAAAAACATTTTAAACTCACTGTAAAGTTGAGCGGCAAGAGTTTTATTATGAGCTAGAACCAAAGTTGGTTTTTGAACCTGCTGAACCACATTGGCCACGGTAAAAGTTTTTCCACTTCCGGTTACGCCCAGCAGCGTCTGCTGTTCTACCCCTTGATTTAGGCCTTCGACTAATTGAGTAATGGCCTGCGGCTGGTCTCCTGTTGGGGTAAAATCGCTACTGAGTTTAAAAGACATGATTTAGTACAATTGATCCATATCGTAGTCATCTAAATGATCCATGTCACCATATTCGTCATCTGAATCATCATCGAAACCAAAGTCCGAATCGAAAAGCGACCCTGCTGCGTCCATGCCTTCAAATTCAGTCACTGGTGGCTCATCTGGTAGGTGACCGTGGGCAAAAATTAAATTGGGATATTCCACGCCCTCGGCTTCTTCTGCAATTTCAGCAAGCTCGACCATAAAGGTCCAATAGTTCAAGAAATCATAGATATAAATCATTTTGGTTTGATCTTCATCCAAGATCTCATGCAGTGCCGTCTCACTCATGGTTCTTTTTTCGTCCATGCCTTCACTCATGTCGAATAAGGGGAATTCTTCTTCCTGAGTCCACTGGTCGTTGCTCAAATAGAAGGAAGCCATTTCTTGACCGCCGAAGCCAAAGGCCTGAGTAATGCTGTTATGAAAATCCTCTAGACTTTGGTCGTGGCGCAGCTCGAGGTCACGGAAAATGTCCTCTTTTGCGTTGAGGATTACACGAAATCGATAAACCATAATTCGGGAGTTTGAAAGGTCAAAAGTACACTTTATTCAAGTAATTATTCGCTGTATTTGTAGCGATGCCAAGTCAAAGTCATCAAGGCGAGCAAAACAAATGCCATAACTTGATGGGCGAGCCCCAGAAATAGAGGAACTTGCCACAATAAGGTTAAAACTCCGAGTAAAAATTGAACCCCCACACCGGCCAAAATGCCATAAGCTAATTTTTTGTGCTGTGCGTTGGTACCATTTTTTATACCGAAATAAGCCACGCATCCGATCAGAATGACTACGATATAGGCCAATGTTCTATGGACAAATTGAACCCCGCTTTTACCTTCCACAAAATTTTTCCACAAGGGCTTTAATTCTTGAGTCACCGATTCATGCATCCAAAGCCCATCATTCATCAGTGGCCAATGATTGTGCAGCCAACCTGCATCAAGACCTGCCACAAAGGCACCCCAAACGATTTGTATCAAGAGAAAAATATAGGCAGTTTTCACCAAAGCACCCCATTTTGCCCAAAGTGTGTTTTGTTGTCTTCCCGGATAAATTAGCCCCAAAGCCACCCAAAAGGTTGCTGCAAAAGTTAAAAATGCCGTCGTCAGGTGCATGGCGAGTCTGTAATGACTCACATCCGGGCGATCAACCAGCCCACTTTTTACCATAAACCAACCTAAAAATCCTTGCAGGGCCCCTAGAGACATAAGGCCCAGACACAGGCGAATAGTTTTAGCACTCAGACGTTTTTTGATCAAGAAATAAATAAAAGGAATAATAAATACCAGCCCAATAACACGACCGATTACTCGGTGGATCCATTCCCAAAAAAAGATTTCCTTGAATTCTTCAAGGTTAATCTTGTGATTGATTTTTTGGTATTCAGGATACTGTTTGTACAGATCAAAGGCGGCTTCCCATTCTTCAGCATTGAGTGGGGGAATGGTTCCTGCGATCAATTGGTAATTGGCTATGGATAGACCAGAGTGGGTGAGTCTCGTTATCCCGCCCACAATTACCATAATAAAAATTAAAAAACAGCCACTCAGCAGCCAGTATATTACTGACTTATGCACTTTCATACTTCTATCTTCCATAATTCTTTCTCTCTAGTTCGTACCAGTTTACGGGAATACTATTTTCGCCTGGATAGTAGGCGTGTTTGATGTAATTGAATCGTAATTTGCGCAGTACGCCCATCGAGCCAAAATTAAAGGGAAAGCTGAAGGCAACAATTTTGTCGAATTCAAAATTTTCAAATCCCCAGTCGATTAATGCCTTACCAGCCTCAGTAGCGATGCCTTGACCCCAATAATCTGGAAGAAAGCGATAACCCAAGTCTGGCTGATTAATTTCGGGCAAGTGTTTTAATCCAGAAAAACCGATGAGCTCATTACTGGCCTTCACCACTGCGGCCAAGCGGGCGTATCCATATTGGGCGTACTCTTTTAGCCAAACTTGACTTATGATTTCTTCGGCCTTTTCGATGGTATAAATACCGACGTCCCCAGTTAACTCTTGAGTCCGATTTTCTGAACCAAAGCGAACCACAGCGGCAGCGTCCTCCATGGTGAATGGACGTAATATCAGTCTTTCGGTTTCTATGATGGGTGGCGCGTTCATATCCTTTTGATTATCGATTTATTCTACTGGTTTCAAACCGAGTTTGGCCGCTAGTTTCATCATAAATGATTTGGCCTGGGTATAATCGTTTGGAATTTCTCCCTCTAAAATAGCCTCTTTTATGGCTTCTTTAATGAGTCCGATCTCACGAGATGGACTCAGCCCAAAGGTTTTCATTATTTCTTCCCCGCTTACGGGCGGTTGAAAATTGCGGATATGATCCCGTTGTTCCACCTCAACCACTTTTTCGCGTACGCGCTTGAAATTCTCATGATAGCGCTTGAAACGCTTGGGGTTTTTGGTGGTGATATCGGCCTCACAAAGGGTCATTAGCGCCTCTAAGTCCTCTCCAGCATCAAAAAGTAATCGGCGTACTGCGCTATCGGTTACTTCTTGAGCAATCACGATGGGTCGTGAGCTCATGGCTACCATCTTTTGGACAAATTTCATCTTTTCATTCAAGGGCATTTTAAGCCGTTTAAATAATTTGTACACCATCTTAGAACCTACAAATTCGTGCCCGTGAAAAGTCCAACCGTTTTTTTGATCAAAGCGTTTGGTGGGCGCCTTGCCGATATCGTGCAATAAAGCCGCCCATCGCAGCCATAAATCATCGCTCGATCTTGCCATATTATCCACGACTTCTAGGGTGTGCCAAAAATTGTCTTTGTGCGTTTGGCCTTCCTTTTCTTCGATTCCTTGAAGGGCCATTAATTCTGGAAACACTTGATCCATAAGCCCCGTCTGATGCATTAAACTCAGGCCAATAGAAGGAGTGGGGGCAGCCAAAATTTTATGCACCTCATCGACGATGCGCTCTTTTGAGATAATCGACAATCGACCGGCATTGCGTTTTATTGCCGCTAGGGTTTTTGACTCAATAACAAAGTTGAGTTGTGTGGCGAAGCGCACTCCACGTAACATACGCAAAGGATCGTCGCTAAAGGTGGTGTCGGGATCAAGTGGGGTTATTAAAGTTTTTTGATCCAGATGTTTTAGGCCATCAAAAGGGTCAAGCAGACGTCCGAAATCAGTTAGATTACAACTGAGGGCTAAAGCATTGACTGTAAAATCCCTTCTGTTCTGATCATCGACCAGACTTCCTGGGCTGACCGAGGGATTTCGGCTCTCATGGGCGTAAGATTCACGTCGTGCACCCACAAATTCCAAAGTCATGCCTTGAGTTTGGATCATGGCAGTGCCATAATTTTTGAAGACTTGAACTTTGGGACGATTAGGCAGACTTTGGGCCACGGCTTTGGCTAATTCAATCCCGGAGCCTACAGCGACAAAATCGATGTCTGTAGCATTGCCACGCTCTAATAGAGCATCACGCACAAATCCTCCGATGACATAAGTTTCCAAATCCAAATCGCTCGCCACGCGTGCCACGGTCTGGAATATGGGATTTTTAAGGGCTTTCGCGGCGCGATTTAAAACAGACATTAGTCACGGATTATCTGAACGGTACCGTCGTTTTTGAGCTTAATTATGGCCGAAGGCGGACCGTTCTTTTTATTGCGCTCCAAATTTACGACATAGTCCACGCCGGCCAAAATTGCGGGGTCGATTTCTTGAAAGGATTGAGGGCTTGGCTGCCCGCTTATATTTGCAGAAGTCGAGACGATAGGGCGTTTGAATTTGCGAATCAAAGACTTAGAGAAGTTGTGTTTACTCACTCTTATGGCCAGGGATTCATCTTCTGCCAACAAATTTTGTGCGACCCGAATAGGTTTATCGTAAATAATTGTAGTCGGCTTTACGGCGTATTTCAAAATATCATAGGCCACTTCCGGTATATCAGAGACGTATTGATTGAGCATTTTAAAGTCAGAAACCATACAGATTAGGGCTTTGGCGCCAGGTCTATTTTTTAAGGCATAAACGCGTTCGATCGCATCGGCATTGGTGGCATCACAACCAATACCCCAAATGGTATCGGTAGGATAAAGTATGAGCCCTCCTCTTTTTAATGTTGCTATAGTATTAGCAATCTCTTGTTTTAATTGTTCTTCTGAGCTCATGGTTTATGGGATTTCTGAGTGGCTATGACTTAGTTATACTGATACAACTTTTACTTAAGGGTTAATTTAAATTCCAATTTTATTTTATCACGGGGTCGATAGATAAATAGTCAAAGACTTTTTTGGCAAAATCTTGATTGATACTGCGGCATTCATCCAGCAGACCATCAAATTTTACGGCCCTTTTTAAATCTTTTTTAAATGAGTTGAATTCCGTGACAGGGACCGGGTATTTAAAGTCGAGGAATTTAGTGGTCGTTGGGATGGCCAAAACCTTTCTACCCATAAGTAATCCCCAATACATGGCGTGATAACTATCGGTAACTAGAATCTCACAGCTGCCGATAAATTTGATCATTTCGCTAAGGTCGGTGGCGTTATGACTGCTGGGCACCTCCCGCAGTAACTCTTGACGCTCTTTGTTTTGTGCTGATTTTTTTCCCATCAGAACGCCGTATTCATGCTCAGGGGTGTATTCTTTGTCAAAGATAGGATGTAAACAGCTGACACACGGAACCCAAGTCCCTGGGGCACTGTAATCGCGCAGTCCGACTAGACCAAACTTACTTAAATCAATCTGGTACTGAGCTGGCGCTTTGAACGCCCCCCAATTTGGGTCATTGTGGCCCGGCCCCCAAAGCACGATTTTTTTACCGCGGTCGGCCAATGCCTCAAAAAGGGCCATTTGCTGAGTAAAATGAGGGAGATTCAAAAGTCCACCGCCGCCGATGATTAAATCATGCGTGCGAATGTTTTCAGCCCATTTTTGGCGGACGGCTGCACTCGTTTTGCGCATATCGCCTATATCGCATACGCTCTGATGGAGTTCAGGAAAATATAGATGAGGTGCGCAATAAAAATCGCCGACATTGTTCGGATCATGTCGGTGAACATTGAGTATACCGCGATGCTCAATAGGACCTTTTAAAACAGCTTTTGCCGTGTGCTTTTTTCGGGCATCTCCGTCGAGTACCGGCATAATTCCTGCCAATAGCTGTTTTATTTTCATTACTTTCGTTTGTGGAGTAAAGTTAGGGTTAAATGCCCGAAAAGCGAAAACAATTTCAATGACAAGCGCCCTTTTGATCAGCACGTATAATTGGCCACAGGCACTCGAATTGGTCCTAGATAGTTTATGCGCTCAAACCCAAATGCCCAGTCGTATTATAATTGCAGATGACGGCTCGGCCCAAGAGACGCGGGATCTAATATTGCGTTATACGCAAAAGCTCGAAATTCCTCTGGATCATATTTGGCACGCTGACCAGGGGTTTCGCAAGGCGGTCATTTTAAATAAGGCCATTGCGCAAACGTTGGTGGATTTTATCATTCAAATAGATGGTGATTGTATCATGCATCCACATTTCATCGAGGATTATTTAAAGGCCGCACGTAATGGTTGTTTGTTTTCTGGCACCCGGATCAATATTAAAGAGGCTTACTTGCCTGAGTTGTGGCGTAATAAAGTAACTCGATTTCGCCTGTTCCATCCGGGATTGCGCAATGGTTTGCGTGCCCTTCATTGTCCTGTTATCGGACGACTCTACCGCCCAAAGAAACAATTCTCCAAAAAATTCCGTGGATGCAATACGGGGTATTGGCGTAGTGATTTTTTGGCCATTAATGGTTATAACGAGGCTTTTGAAGGCTGGGGAAGGGAAGACTCTGATTTGGCCCATAGGCTAATTCACCTCGGCTGTGCTATGCAGCGCCTCAAACATCGTGCATTGGTGTATCATATTCCCCATAAGATTCGCTCAAAGGATCAATTAGATCAAAACAATGCCCTTGAGCAACACACCATAAATCAACGCATCGTTCGAATAAAACGCGGGGTGGATCAGTATCTGTAAAATCTCTTTATTGTAACTTATTCTCGGCCGCGATTTAAAAGATAAAGCTTCACGTAGCGCTTAAAGACTGAATGGGCATTGATAGTGGCCAAAACATAACCGGGTAGCCCATCGAGTATCCCCAGTCGAATTATGTATTGATGCCAAAATCGGTACCAAGGACGCCAGATAAGTTGGATTAGGCCTGCTTTTTTTCCACGCTCAAAGGCCATTTGCGCTTGTAGACTACTGTATTGGTCTAATTTGGCGAGATAATCAGGCATTGACTTATAGGTATAATGGGGTAAACGAGTTTTTAATTTTCCCGTTGTGCCAGTAACTTCCATAGTCTCATGTACAAGATTACCATTATAGCGACAGGCATTTTTGCGGCCTAATCGGATGACCCAATCGGTTTGAAATCCGGAGTAGTTGATTTTTTTGCCCATGAAATAAAGTTGACGCCTCACAAAATAAGCGTCTTTATCACCCCGGGCCACGGCGTCCAAAATTTCTTTGTTTAGCGAGGGAATAACGGCCTCATCAGGGTCAAAAAAAAGTACCCACGGATGCTTTACTTGGTCAATGCCGAAGTTTTTTTGCGCGCTGAAATTGTCAAATGGCCGAGTGAATACCGACACATTTTGAAACTTTTTGGCCTTTTCGACGGTATCGTCCGCACTGCCCGAATCCACCAAAACTATTTGGTCCACAAAACTGAGCTGGTCCAGAAATTTTTCAATTATGGCACCTTCGTTTTTTGTGATGACAACAGCACTTATTTTTTCAGGGGTCGACACGGAAATTGCTTTAGGGGTAAAGATAATCAAATTCAC
>JAYOYS010000013.1:18520-50925 GCA_038153605.1 Flavobacteriaceae bacterium | reverse complement strand
AGCGCCCGAATTGGATTAACAGATTGGTTTATCGCTATTGGAGAAAGTCTAAGGCACACCGATCTTATATCTATGCCCATAAACTTGTCACCCTAGGTATTGGTACGCCTCAGCCTATCGCCTTTATGGAAACCTACGGGTGTGGTGGTATTCAAAGAAGTTTTTATTTCAGTCTAAATATTGAGGCCGATTACACTTTTCGCGACTTAATTCATCAGCCCAATTTGGCTGATCGCGACTATTTAATTGAGGCCTTCACAAAATTCACCTTTAATCTGCATCAAAAAGGGGTCTTATTTCAAGATCATTCTCCCGGCAATACCCTGATTCAAATCAATGGAAAGACGCCAAAGTTTTATCTGGTGGACTTAAATAGAATGACCTTCAAAAATTTGAGTAAGTCAGAGCGCATCCAAAATTTTGCGCGCCTCACACCGCTCAAAGAAATGGTTGACAAAATGAGTGAGACCTACGCTCGATTGGCGGCCTGGCCCGTCGATGAGCTCAAAAGGCAAATGTGGCGCGTCACTCAGGATTTTCAGAATCGATTTCATCGCAAGCGTCGCCTCAAAAAACAATTATTTTTTTGGCGTAAATAAACCTACTCAGTGCATCATTCGTGAAACTTAAAGAATTGCCCATATCGCTTTTGCAGGCCGCTCGGCTAAATTGGACTGCTCCAGAGCGATTATTGGGCGCAGCAGAGGTAGTTCCGGTGATTGTCTCTATGACCACCATACCCTCGCGACTGGGGAAACTGGCTTTGGTCCTGAGAAGTCTTTTACAGCAAACAGTACGCCCTCTAAAGATTGTGGTTTGGATGCATGAACCCATGAAGGCCCAAATCCCTCAAGCCGTTTCGGTACTTATTGATCGGCTTGCCCAGTATGAATTAATAGAATTGCGCTACACCCCGCTGCGTTGTTCGCACAAGAAATTAATCCATACCATCGAAGCTTATCCCCAGCACGTAATAGTGACCTGTGATGATGATTTTATGTATCATAAAGATTGGTTAAATACCCTATATCAGGAGCATTTGACTTTTCCTGGTCATGTAATCGCCCAACAAATCCGTTCCATTACACGAGATGAAAGCGGTAGGTTAAAACCCTACAAGCAATGGCGTTATCTGCCCCAGACCGGTCAAGACCCGGTAACATTTTTAGCCATCGGCGGCAAAGGAGTGCTCTATCCAAAACAGGCACTGCATCCCGATTACAGCGATTCAGAGCTCTTTTTGCGTCTGGCCCCTAAGGCTGATGATTTGTGGTTTAAGGCTATGGAACTTCGTCAGAATACTCCTGTGCGTCGATGTACAAAACTCGTTCCTGAACCTATGCCAATAATAGGGACCCAAAGCTTTTCACTCAAAAAAGAGAATGTGAATCGCGACCTCAATGTCGATCAGTGGCAAAATCTTTCAGATTATTTTAATCTACCGATATAGGCGTGTAATGTTAGCTGCTGTGACTTTGACAAAACCTATCGAGTTGTGTGGCAAAAAGCTCAAATTCAAAAGCCGCGTAGAAATTCATATGATCTTTGCGGATGGCTTTATTGGAGAGCCCTTTGAAAGCCTCAGGAATAAAGTCTTTCAGGTGTAGTCCAATATGGGTGTGTCCATCGTCAAAACTATTCCAAGCTGATTTGTTGATCCAGGGTGAGAATAGGGTAAAAGTGGGTATGTCCAAGGCTTTGGCCATATTTACCGCACCTCCTTCATTACCAACAAGGTAGTTTACCTGGGAGAGCAGAGCGAGAAACTCCCGCAAATTCTGACCATACACCTCAGGATGCAATCTTGAGTGGAGTTTTGACGGAACTAAATCCAAAATTTCATCAACTGATTGCTTTTGATTCGGGGTATAATTCAATAATATTTGAGTATTCGGTCTCTGCGCTAAAGTCGACAATATTTCTGCCATAGTTGTTGCAGGAAGAGATTTATCCAGACTGCTACCCAAAACACTGACCATCACAAGGGTTTGGTCCTGATTCAGATCATGCTTTTGAAAAACTTCTTTCGCCCATGAAATTTCCTCTTGGGACAAATAAATTTTAGGCCTAAACTCAAGAGCCTTTTCTTGAATTTTTTCCTCAGGATAAATGAGTCTTAAGCGGTCCTCGATGGCGTTGACGGCTATTGTATAGATTTTGCCACTTGGTTTTGAAGTACTGGTATAGACCATAGGGCTAAACCATTTTTTATGCCCTATAACCCTTTGAACTCTTGAACCCAGGATCATCATCATACTTTCGAGTTTGCCATAGGCATCGACAATTAAATCGTAGCGCTCGGCTCTAATTTTAGTCCTTAACCTTTGCCAATCCCGCAAAGACTTTTTAGGGGATGAGAGCATTAAAGCATTGATATCGGGATGTCCTTGCACCACAGCTTTTGTGCCTGAGTGAATTGCATAGTGCAGCTCAGCCTCTGGAAACATTGCTTTGAGGTGACTGCAAAGCACACTTGAAATCAGAACATCGCCAATCATTTTTTGTTGGATGACTAATATCTTTTTGACGGCATCTGAATTCATTGGTGCAAAATCTTCTGGTAGCTAAGGTACTTATTTTGGCGTATCTTTGCCTTATGAATAGCCCGCAGATATCTGTTGTAATCAGTACTTATAATGCCCTTGAATGGCTAAAAAAAGTCTTGTGGGGTTATGCGCAGCAGACCTTTAAAGATTTTGAGCTTGTGATTGCCGACGACGGTTCGAGATCTGATACTGCAGATTATATAGAGGCTTTTGCTCAAAAATCAGGACTGGCTATTCAGCACATTTGGCAAGAAGATGACGGCTTTCAAAAATCGCGTATTCTGAATAAAGCTCTTGAAGCTTGTCGCGCTGATTATGTGGTGATGAGTGATGGTGATTGTATTCCACGTAAAGACTTTTTGGCAGTGCATTACAGCCATCGCGCTCAGGGTTATTTTTTGTCAGGAGGTTATTTTATGCTTCCCATGGAGACGTCAAGGGCTATTGACCAAGAGGCGATAGTCTCAGGAAACTGTTTTGAAAAGTCCTGGTTACTGCAAACTGGGATGACTTCAAATTTTAAGTTTCGCAAACTAACCGCAGGAAAATCCTTGGCAAAAGTTCTCAATGCCATAACCCCAACAAATGCGAGTTGGAATGGACATAACGCCTCAGGTTGGAAGGCTGACCTTGTCGCGGTTAACGGATTTGATGAGCGCATGCAATACGGCGGGCAAGATCGTGAGCTGGGAGAACGTTTGATGAACTATGGTATAAAAAGCAAGCAAATTCGCTATAGTGCGGTATGCATACATTTGGACCACCCTCGAGGCTATAAAAATCAAGAGTCTATCGATAAAAATAGGGCTATTCGCAACAAGACACGCCACGAAAAACGAGTTTGGACGGATTACGGTTTAGTTAAAAAGTAATTTTTACTTTACGCCTTTTGGTCATATGTCTATAACTCGCGAAATCTGAGTAATCCGCGTTTCACACTCCACCTGAGCGCACCAAGTTTTCCGCAATATTTTACCTTAGACAGCAACGTTATACGTCCGCAAGGCGTCGTTTAATGAGGTCTTTTTATCTGTAGATGGTTTTCGTTTACCAATAATGAGAGCACAAGGGACTTGATAATTTCCCGCAGGAAATTCTTTGGTATAGCTCCCCGGAATAACCACGCTGCCTGCAGGGACACGACCGCGCATTTCAATCGGATCGTCTCCGGTAACGTCGATTATTTTGGTTGAGTCGGTGAGCACAACATTGGCTCCGAGAACCGCTTCACGCTCCACATGAACCCCTTCTACGACAATACAACGCGAACCAATAAAAGCATCGTCCTCTACAATAACTGGTGCTGCCTGAAGCGGTTCTAATACGCCGCCAATACCGACCCCACCGCTCAAATGGACATTCGCGCCAATTTGGGCACAACTGCCCACAGTCGCCCAAGTATCCACCATGGTTCCTGAGCCCACATAGGCCCCAATATTGACATAAGAAGGCATCATGATCACATTAGGAGCGAGATAGGCCCCATGTCTTGCAATAGCATGGGGAACTACGCGAACGTTTTGGGCGGCATAATCCCGTTTGAGTGGAATTTTATCGTGATATTCAAAAATACCGACCTCGTGGGTATGCATTTGCTGAATAGGAAAGTACAAGACAATCGCTTTTTTAACCCACTCATTTACTTGCCAGCCTGATTCAGTAGGTTCAGCACAGCGCAGCGAACCTTTATCGCACAGAGCCACAACTCCGCGTATAGCATCGATGGTTTCACTTTCTTTCAAAAGGCTACGGTTCTCCCAAGCGCGCTCAATCACGGATTTTAAATGCTCCATTTTCTGTGGTTTTTTGCAAAGATACAGCCCCGTTTAATTCGCCCCAACTATTTGGGTTACTATTTGGGAAAGCATTATTTTTGCAGCTTATGGGCGCAATTGCTGCTATTGATTTTGGAACCAAACGCACCGGGGTGGCCATAACGGACCCATTGAGAATTGTTGCTTCAGGTCTTGATACAGTCGCAACAGAGCAACTCTTACCTTATTTGCAGGGGTTGTGCGCTAGAGAATCCGTGTCAATTTTGGTGGTTGGAGAGCCTAAACAAAAATTAGGCAATGCCTCAGCTGTTGAAGGGGATATTTTAAAATTTATCGAGCAGTTTGCCCAATTGTGCCCTGAGGTTGAAATCCATAGATTCGACGAACGTTTTACCAGTAAACTGGCAATGCGTTCCTTAATCGATGCAGGCGCGAGCAAAAAGAAAAGACAAAATAAGGCCCTAATTGATCAAATCAGTGCCACAATAATTTTACAAGACTATCTTAAAACACAATCATGATTTATCCAATAGTGGCTTATGGGGATCCGGTTTTGCGCAAAAAAGCACAAAATATTTCAACAGACTATACTGGTTTGAGTGCGTTGATTGATGATATGTTCGAAACCATGTACGGGGCTTCAGGCATAGGATTGGCGGCTCCTCAAATCGGTAAATCCATCCGAATATTTATCGTGGATGCCACCCCTTTTGAAGATGATGAAGACTTGTCTGAGGCAGATCGTAAAATGCTTGGTCAGTTCAAAAAAGTATTCATAAATGCGGAAATAATAGAGGAACGCGGCGATGAATGGGTATTCAATGAAGGTTGTTTGAGTATTCCTGACATTCGCGAAGACGTCTTTCGCAAGGATGAAATTACCATCAAATATTTAGATGCTGATTTCCAGGAGCATACAGAGGTTTACTCCGGTATTGCTGCACGAATTATACAGCACGAATACGATCACATAGAGGGTATTTTATTTACCGACCACCTATCGGCCCTGAAAAAAAGAATGATAAAAGGAAAACTAACACAAATATCAAAAGGACTAATTCATGCTGATTATCGCATGAAATATCCCTTGGCCAAAAAGAAGCGATAGGGATTTGGAAAATTCCTTGAAGTCGATGATATTTGCCGGCTGAAAATACAACACTGATGAGTTTAGACAAAGTAATATCTGTAGCGGGAAAGCCCGGTTTGTTTCAAATTTTAACCCAAACGCGCACTGGTGTTTTGGCTCAATCGCTCATAGATGGTAAAAAAATTACTGTGAGTGCTCGTGAAAACGTGAGCTTATTGTCCGAAATCGCCATTTATACTTTAACCGAAGAAATGCCTTTAGGAAACGTATTTCAAAAGATTCACGATCACTTATCCGGGGGGCAAGCTTTGAGTCATAAACCTTCTAAGGATGAGCTTGAAGCTTTTTTCTTTGAGGTGCTTCCTGAATATGATGAAGATCGCGTTTATGCTAGTGATATTAAAAAAGTGGTTCAGTGGTACAATCTTCTGCTCGATAAAGGAATTACTGATTTTTCAGTGGCACAAGAAGAAGAGAAAGAACAGTAATCGTTTTTGAAGGATATAATAGATTAAAACCTCAGTCAATCGACTGAGGTTTTTTAATTTTACTGTATGAGTCATCGCAAAGAACAATTGGCCGCTTTAGATCGTCTTTTGACGATTATGGATGAACTCAGGGCTCAATGTCCCTGGGATCGCAAACAAACTTTTGAATCCTTGAGGCATTTGACTATCGAGGAGACTTATGAATTGGCTGATGCTATTTTGGAAAAGGATTCAAAATCAATGGAAGGGGAGCTTGGCGACTTGCTGCTTCATATTTTCTTTTATGCCAAAATAGGTAGCGAGTCTCAAAGTTTTGATATCGCTAGTATTGCGCATGCCATCAGCGAAAAACTGATCAACAGACATCCTCATATTTACGGCGATATAAAGGTGGCCGATGAAGAAGAAGTCAAAAGAAATTGGGAGCAACTCAAACTAAAAGAAGGTAAGGAAAGTGTACTTTCTGGAGTCCCCAATTCATTACCTGCATTGATTAAGGCCAGTAGAATTCAAGATAAAGTGGCTGGTGTAGGTTTTGATTGGGAAGCCTCTAATCAGGTCTTGGACAAGGTAAAAGAAGAGTTAGATGAGTTGTCGGTTGAGGTGAATAACAAGGTTCAAGATGCCATTGAAGCCGAATTTGGCGATGTTCTTTTTTCGATGATTAATTACGCTCGATTTCTGGGAGTGGATGCCGAATCTGCCTTGGAGCGTACGAACAAAAAATTTATCAAGCGCTTTAAATACCTTGAACAGCAAGCTAAAAGTAAAGGCCAGAATTTAAAGTCCATGACTTTGGAGGAAATGGATCGCTATTGGCAAGAAGCCAAAAATTTATAAACGTCTGAGAATCTCTTTTTTTTCTTGCCACAGATTTAAATCATTGCGATAACCCGCGATATTGTTGTGGACTTCTTGAACAAGAGGATTATCCTTTGCAACATTTTGGAAAAACCCTAAGTTATTTTCGAGTTGGTTTATTTCAGTTTTAAGCTCTTTTATTTTCTGCTCTACTAATTGTCCTTGCTGTTGGAGCAGTTGGTCCTGACCTTGGGCGGCATACCCTTCTATTTTTAAATTAAAACTTGTCAAACTAGCCTCATGCTCTGATTGTCCGAGATGAGTCAAATGCGTTTTGATACAATCAAAAAATTTATCCTCAAGAGCCGTTTGTTTTGCGGGAATTTTTCCGGCAGCATTCCATTGGGCAACCTCTGATTGTAAATCCTCAACTTTTTTATAGTGAGACGCCTTATTTTGCTCAATAGATTTAATCAGTGCCTTTTTTTTGGCCAGAGCTTTTTGCTCGGCATCACTTTCAAGTTTGTGTTCACTGTGTACTTTATCAAAATAGGCATTACAGGCGGTTTTAAAGCGCTTCCAAATTTTGTCGCTATCTCTATGTGGCACTGGGCCAATCTTACGCCAGTCTGATTGAATCTTTTTCATCAGTGGCGTACTGTGTCCAAAATCATTGGATTCTAAATGTTGCTCTGCGAGTTGGATCAATTCCTTTTTGGCCTTCAAATTGGCCATTTGCTGTTTTTTCTGATCTTTAAAAAAAGTATTTTTAGCTTGACTATAATTTTTGGTGACCTCCTTGAATTCTGCCCACAATGATTTATTTTCTTGTTTGGGCACTGGGCCTAGGTTAAAAAACTCATCCCGTAATTTTTGAACGTGTTTAACCGATTTTTGCCAAGACTTATGACTGGCTTCATTTTGCTCTGCTATTGCAGCAATTGCTTCAATGATGGCTTTTTTTCTCGCTAAGTTTTCGATTTGTTCGCCTTCTCGCTGTTGAAAAAATGATTGACGCTTGTCATGAATTGTTTTAGTGACTTCGCTAAAGGCTTGCCAAAGCGGTTCGCGATGTTCTTTGGCCACAGGGCCGAGATCCTCTTTCCAAATTTTATGCAGTTTTTGGAGCTCTTTAAAGGCCATATTTTGATCCTCCAGAGTCAGCAGATGTTGGGCCTGATTAATGATTCTAAGCTTTTGGTCGTAATTGTATTTAAAGTCAAGATCTCGGAATTCTCGATTTAAATCTAGATAATCATAAAAATTTTCGACGTGATGACGATAGGTTTGCCAGACCATCTCATAATCATTTTTTGGAATGGGCCCCGAGGTATACCACTCCTCCTGTAGCCCCTTGAATATCTTCAGTGTATGCGTTATGTTTTCTTCAACCTTAAGGAGTCCTTTAAATGACTCAATGAGGGCCATCCTTTTTTTAAGATTTTCCTGTTGGTCTTTGTTGCGCTCTTCATAGTATTTGCGCCTTTTTTTGCGATAGCTTCTTATGAGACGATCCCATTGGTCGTGAACATTAATTGTTCCTTTTTTATCGGCCGGTTCTTCAAACATTTCGACGTCAGTTTGATCAGGCGTTTCATCTGCTGGAACTGAGTTGTCACGCAGCTCGGAATTGTGTTCTAGGGCAGGAGTATCATTTGCTTGGAGTTGTTCGTTCGCGCTCAAAGCAGTATTTTCATCTGTTTCTAACTGCTTAAAATAAGCTTCGATTCGCTCGCTGAGGTGATTTATTTCTGAGGTGATTTCGGGAATGCTGCGCTCTGAATTTATCAGGTTTTGATATTCGGCGAGTAGCCCTTCAATGTTTTTTGGTTCGCTGGTTAGCTCGGTTGCATTTAGGTCGGACATCTGTTTCAATGTTTAGGGTCAAAGTGAGCAGAAAGATAAGAACTCCACGCTCAAAAAAAAATTTGGTTATCGGTTTTATTTAGGGAATTGACTTCTGCCACAATTCCCAGGCCGCTAGTGCCTGTAGTTCCAGCATTTGAAGGCCATTTTTAATTTTTGCTCCCGCAGTAAATCCGCGCTTGAGAAATTCGGTTTGTTCTGGATTGTAAATCAAATCATATAGAAAATTATCCGGGCCAAGGAGGTGATAGGGGAGATCTGGAGCTTGGTCAACATTGGGAAATGTGCCTAAAGGAGTACAGTTTACAATCAAAGGATATTCCTTCAGATGATCCTCGGTAAGTTCTGCGTAGTTAATGCTTGGTGCTTGTTTCTTGGCTATCGTATCTGCTGATTTACTTTGGCGTGAGATCTGCAATATTTCAAATCCTCTGGCAGTTAAGGCATGGTCAATAGCCTTTGCGGCTCCACCCGTCCCAAGGAGTAATGCTCTTTTATGGTTTGAGGTATACCAGTGATCTATGGATTTACCAAATCCCATATAATCGGTATTATAACCCGTTAAATGTTGTTGAGATCTACCATTACTTTGAATTACCACAGTATTAACTGCCCCAATAGCCTTTGCCACAGGATCTAAGGCGTCTAAATAGGGAATTATGGCTTCTTTATAAGGAATGGTGACGTTAAAGCCCTTGAGTTCATTCTGAGTGCTGAACCATTTTATAAAATCCTCTATCAGTCGAAAATCGAGATTGATATAAACATCCGTGCGATTTTCAAGGGCGAATTTTTCACTAAAAAAACCTCTAGAAAATGAGTAGTCGATATTGCGTCCCAGTAATCCGTACTTAGCCATTGTTTTGGACTTTTTTTTGCTTATTTAAAAGCTCCAGAGCCACAACGATGACAATACCCAGGGCAACAAAACTGACTGCCCAATAAGTTTGTGTTGCATCCCATTGAGGTAAATAACGATCAAAGTCTTTGATGATTTCCCGTCCTTTGATATCTTTCAGTATTTCACCAAAAGAATTTGTAGCGTAAACTTTAGTTTTCCAGGGCCAAACAACCCCTAATGATCCTGCAATAAATCCAATAATTACCGCATAGGTTTGTTTGCGGTAGGATTTTAATACGGCGGCTAATAGATGAGAAAACGACACTAAGCCTACGAGCGATCCTGCAGAAAACACCATTAATATCTTAATCATCGGCCATAACGCTGCGGCAATCTCAGGGGTTAAATTCCCTTGAATCAGAAGGGACAACAAATCAAAAAGTGCATTGACCGAATCGACCAAAAGCAGGACATAGTTCCCTAGAAGCATCAAAATAAATGAGCCCGAAAGCCCAGGTAAGGTCATGCCTGAAACACTAATGATGCCACAGAAAAATACAAACCACAATTGATCGTTTTCACGGGCAGGTTCTAAAAAACTGATGCTCAAACCCACAAGAGCCCCAACAAATAAATAAAATCCGTGACTCGAACGCCATTGCCCAAAATCTTTGGCGATATAATAAATTGAGCCGATGATCATTCCGAAGAATCCACTCCAAACATAAAGTTCATAATGTACCAAGGCATAATCAAGAAGCTGTGAAACGCTAAAATAACTGATGATCATCCCTGTGATCAATAAACCCAGAAAACTGCCATTGATATTACGGTAAAAGGCGCTAAATCCTTGTTTGCGCAGCAGTCCAAATGAATGCCGATTAACCCGCTGCAAACTGTAAATGAACTCTTCATAAAACCCAGCAACAAATGCGATTACGCCTCCCGAAACACCAGGTACTTTATTGGCGGCACCCATGGCAATACCCTTGATCACCAACCATATTTTGTCGCTTAGTGTTCTATTAGGATTCATGAGGTAACTTTTTCACGCCCGAGATACTCTAATCCAAACAAGACAAACATTCCGATTAACATCATTACTATTGCTGGAACAAGTTCAGCATCCACACCGGGATTTATTGCTGAGAACTCTGTGGGCAGTATGCTCGATTCCCGAAGGGCTTTATAAGTTTCAAAATCACCGATAGCGCGCTGGGCCTCGCTCAAAGTGCCGTAGTCGAAGTTCGCCATGCTCAAACGCAGCCCTGAAGAGCGCTCCAAGATTTCCTGTGTGGCCTTCCAAGGCCAAATTTTATTGAGACTTCCTAAAACAAATCCAGTAAGCATGGCCAAGGTGGTGTCTTGAAAACGATTAAATAGCCACCGAAGCACCCGACTAAAACTCAAGAGACCGACCATTGCGCCAGCGACAAATAAGAATATTTTTTGAAAATCAAAGTCATGTAATGCATCACTGAGAGTTTTATAGGCGCCTAAAATCACCAAAATAAACGAGCCAGAAATACCAGGCAAAATCATGGCACATATGGCTAAAGCACCGGCACAAAATAAAAACCAAGCTTGGTCTATACCACCATAGCTAGGTAATTGAGTCAAGTAAAAGGCCAGAGCAGTTCCCCCGGCAAAACTTAAATAGCGTAATAGGTCCCAGTAGTTTACTTGGCGGGCCATATACACGACACTTGCTACAATCAATCCAAAGAAAAATGACCAGATCCAAATCGGATGCTGCTCAATTAAATATTTGGCCAAACGCATTAAACTGATGAAACTGACTAAAATTCCAGCAATAAGGGTCAATAAAAAATTAGCATTTGATTCTTGCCATAAAGCCTTGAATCCTTTGTTTTTAAGAGTTTTGAAAAGGCCAAAATGTAAACCTGAAATGGTTTTTATAAGTTCAGGATAAATCCCAGATATAAAGGCTATTGTTCCTCCAGAAACTCCAGGTACCGCATCGGCAGCACCCATAGCAATGCCTTTAAAGAAAAGAGTTATGGTCTGCTTGGATAGCCGCATTATTCAGAGGTTTACCCTCAAAAATAAGACAATTATACCGAAGGTTTTTGATGATTTTGGATTAATTCTTGAACGAGTTTAAGGCGGTAAACCTCAGGAAATAAAATTTCCAAGATCATCACAAACTCCGAATCCAGATGCAGCGCATTGACTAAATGAAATTGGGCTTTATTCGTTTCCTGGAGCATAAAGCATAATCCGGCCATGCGAAATTCTATTTCTGGGTGTTCAGGATAAAATTCTGTAGCCTGCAATAGGTTATTTCTAGCGGCATCATATTCGCCCAGTTCAATTAAAATATCACAGCGCGAAAGCCAAGTGTCTATTTCATAATTCCCTAATTCAATAGTACGCCTGAAGCCATGTTCGGCTTCCTCGTAATTTTGAAGCTTTTTATTGATTTTGGCATAGCGTTTCCAATACAACACATTCTCTGCATCAATCCCCACAGCCTTATCAATGTAATACAGGGCTTTTTTGTAGTCTTTTTTTCTCAGATAAAAATCAGTGATAGCAATCCAGGCTTTATCCAATAAGGCATCTTCTGTAACACATTTATTGTAAAACTGGAGCGCCATTTCTTCATTACCTATCTTTTCGTAGCACTTGCCAATGCGCAAAAGGGCAAAAGATGTTGGGTCATCCAGGCCAAGGGTGGTCATATAACTTTCAATAGCTTCCTCAAATTGCTTCAGCTTTTCTTGGACTTTTCCTTTTTCTAAATAGGCGCCAATAAAACGATCATCGCTAATAATGGCAAAATCAAAGGCGGCAAGGGCTTTGTTGTACTCTTTGAGTTTATAATATTGCTTGCCGATTTGATGCCAGGCGACCTCACAATAAGGCTGATTGTTTAAAAAGTCGTTTAAATAAGAAATGGCTTGCTCGTATTGTTCTAAAAACTCAAAGCAATACACCACGTTGTAAAGCGCCGAATAATCTTCTGTATCTTCTTCTACACATTGCATGAAATAGCCTTTGGCATTTTCATAATCCTCTAAAAAAAGGTACTCCATACCGATTAATGACAAGACATCTACTGGGTCTTCGGTAATTTCTAAAGCTTGTTCCAACAATTCAATGGCTTTTTTATGCTGATCTCGTCTCGATAGTATATTGGCCTTTTGAATAAAAATTTCTTCGTTGAATTGCTCAATTTGGTAGAGCTCATCCAAAAGAATTTCAGCGCGATCAAGGTCGTTTTCAAAAATATACATCTCCACTTCAAACAATTTTAAATTCGTTGAACTGGGATGTTGCTCAAGTCCTAGACGTGTCGCTTTCTTAGCCAAAGCCATTTTGCCTTGTTCTAAATAATGATGAATAATTTCTTCAAACTCTTCAGAGTCAAAAAAGTAGACGTCATTCGTCTGCAGCATGGATTCAAAACGCGTTAGAGAGAAGTTGTTATGCTCTTCAGGGCCTAGGTGCATGTATGGCAATTAACGGTTTGCTTTTCTAAATATAAGCGAGACTGGAAGAATTGGGGGTCCTAATACGGCTTACTTTTTAACAAGCTTATCAACACGAGTCTTAATTGACTAAGATTCAAGCTGGTCTAAAACCTCCCTGATAATCCGAGAACCCTTTTTAATTTCCTCTTCCGATATGGTCAGTGGTGGGGTAATGCGAACGGCCTTGTCTTCATAGAGTAGCCAAAACAAAATCAATCCTCGCTCGGCACATTTTAAAACTAATTCATTGGCTTGTGATGAATTTTCGAGCATTATCGCCAACATCAATCCCATCCCGCGGACTTCTTTGATTTTGGTGTGTTGTAGTTCAGCGCGAAACAATTGCTCTTTGTCTTGAATTGATTTTAAAAATCCAGGAGCGGTTATGATATTCAATGTCGCTAATGCCGCTGCCGCAATTACTGGATGTCCACCGAAGGTGGTAATATGGCCCAACTTTGGTTTGGTGGCAAAGGTATCCATCATGACTTTAGAGGCCATGAGGGCGCCAATAGGCATACCGCCACCCATGCCTTTACCCATAACCACTATATCTGGGACAAGATCAAAATGTTCAAAACCAAAAAGCCGACCTGTTCGGCCAAAGCCTGGCTGAATTTCATCCAATATGAGCAATGCACCTGTTTCGTGGCATTTTGCTTTTAGGGTTTTGAGGTAATCCGGGTCTGGCACAATAAATCCCGCGCCGCCTTGAATAGTTTCCAAAATTACGGCCGCGGTACTGCGATCAATTTGATTCAAGGCATCGAAATCATTAAAAGCAATAGCGGTTGTTTCAGGAATCAGTGGACCAAAAGGGTCGGTGCGTTCCGGATAATCCATGACACTCATGGCGCCCATAGTATTCCCGTGGTAGGCTCTTTTGGCGTATAGAATTTTCTTTCTTTTCGTCCAAGCCCGGGCTAATTTAAGGGCGGCTTCGATGGCTTCAGTACCGCTATTAACCAGATAAGTACTGTCCAGGGGAGCCGGTACTATTTCAGCCAGTTTTTTGCACAGTTCAACAGCGGGACCTTGAACATATTCCCCATAAACCATGACGTGCATATAAGAAGCAACTTGTTCTTGAACCGCTTTAACCACTTCAGGATGTGCATGACCTACACTACAAGCCGAGACACCTGCTACAAAATCTAAATGAGCCTTGCCCTGAGTATCATAAATATAAGACCCCTTGGCGTAATCTACTGTCATTCCAAGCGGGTGCAAGGTCGTTTGAGCCTGATATTTAAGAAAACTCTCTTTTTGATCCATAGACGCCGGTTATTGGTTTTTTGGCCTGACCATGGCCTCGGTATTAACGGGTAGATTTTCTTGTAGTCTAGGGAGTTCATCATGGTCCGGAACAACTAATTCTTGCGGTAATTCAATGCCGCGAATAGGTTTTAAAGCAGGAAAAATTTTACCACTGAACAGATCCTCTTGGAAATACAAACGTTCCTCGCCGCGCCAAAGAAATCCGGGTAGAATTCTTGCATTTTCCGGAAATTCTGAAGGAGGGTAAACTTTGCCGGGCACCTTATTGATAAATCGAATTCCTCTAATTTTTTGATCGCGCACGTATAGTTGCATAGAGGAAGCCACCGTATTGTTAATGCCGACTAATTCTTGTTTGTCATCTCTACTGTAATAGACCACTTGACTGTTTTTAATCACATCAATAGTGTCCAGTTTGTTTTCGGTAAATAAGCCAATAAGCTGAGCACCTTTGACTTGATTATAGCCCTCAATATCCTCTTGGATCATAAACGCATTGTCAAAAACTTTGAGAGAGTCCAATTCTTGATTAACTCGATCTTGAATCAAATGAATTGTATCTCCTGTAATTTGTTGATCTCCTGTCCAAAGCACAGGTCTTCCTAACATTTTAGTCAAACCCTGCTCTTGCAAAACTATAATTGAATCGCAACGGCCACTGGTGCGCTCCTCTAAAGTTCTTCCGGGCTTATACATTCTGGCATCGTAAAATCCGCGAATCACTCGTTGTTCAGATGGTCCAGTAACGCGAAGGGTGTCGGCATGTATGTAAATCGAATCCTGTTCTTGTACGCTAATAGCGACTGCTCTATTGGTGATATAAACCGAATCTTGCTGTTTATAAACTTCGGCATAATGGCCTCGTACGACCATTTGATTCGCTGAGTCGATGAGTTTGATGTTGTTTGAAGCCGAAGCAAAGCCCAGCGCACGGTCAAAATAAATGCTGTCTCCAAACAGTATGCGTTGGTTGTAGTCAACTCTTGAGTTTTTGACAAAATGCCCCCGATTATTGCGCGTATTGTAATAACCTCTTTCACAATAAATCGTACTGCTCGGGCTCTCAATTTGTGAAGCACCATAAAGATAGGCGAGTCCCGATTTGGAGTAAAAGTCTAGCCTAGGGGCATAGACTGTATAATCGGGATTCTCAATCTTGACATCCCCCGAAAATTCGTACTTTTTGTTTTCAGTAAAGAGTTTACCAATTCTGCTGGTAAGAACACTACTGGTATCTCTAACCGTACCACCACTGCGGTAATAGGCCTGCTGTTTTTCACGATCGAAATAAAGGGTGTCGGCCTCAAGACTCGAAGTGGGTTCTTTTAGTAAAACATCTCCTGCAGCGAAAGCCAAAGAGGTATTGCCGTTATATTCGCCATAGGCACTGCGCATTTCAATGGTATCCCCCTGCTTGACCAAAACTTTCCCAAATGCTTTGACAAAATTCTCTTTGAAATAAACTAAGGCCTGATCACACCACATGTCTACACCATCATGGACGATATGTACTGGACCATTGGCATCTCTTGAATAAATCACTGCCTCAGGAAACTCAGGTTTTTTTTCAAAATAGCCCGAGGTGACGCGAACTTGACTTGATTTTTTTGTGGGAACGGCCAAAGAATCTTGTTCCTTATTGGGATTTTGTGCAAGTCCATGCGGAATCATGCCTAGAAAAAATACCAGGAACAAAATAGGCGAGAAGCGAATTCTATAGAGCCACATCAGGTGACGAAAATAGGGACTAATTTGCAGATTACCGCAATATCGTTTGCTTTCGGTCTGGACCAACTGAGACAATTTTGATCGGGACGCCCAATTCTGCCTCCAAATATTCGATGTACCCAAGGAGCTCTTTTGGGAGCTGCTCTGCCTGAGTCATACCTGTCAGGTCTTCTTTCCAGCCCGGCATCTCGGTATATACTGGAGTGACCAATTCAGGATCAATGTCGTAGGGAAAATGAGTGATGGTTTTGCCTTGATACCTATAGGCTGTACAAACTTTTAGCTTTTTGAATCCGCTGAGCACATCTCCTTTCATCATCATCAGTTGTGTGACTCCATTAATGGCCACAGCGTATTTTAAAGCGACTAAATCCAACCATCCACATCGTCTAGGTCTACCCGTAGTAGCACCAAATTCATTGCCAACACGCCCCATAGTCGCCCCAACCTCATCAAAAAGTTCCGTTGGGAAGGGGCCGCTACCCACTCTAGTGGTGTATGCTTTAAATATTCCGAATACTTCTTTAATTTTATTTGGCGCCACACCTAGGCCCGTACAAGCCCCAGCGGCCGTGGTATTTGAGGAGGTGACAAAAGGATAAGTCCCAAAATCTATATCGAGTAATGATCCCTGAGCCCCTTCAGCCAAGATACTTTTGCCCTGAGCCATAGCCTCAAATAAATAGGCTTCACTATCGATAAAGTCCAATGTTTTGAGCGTCTCAATGGCCTCAAAAAAAGCGGCTTCTAACTCTTCCAGGTCGTACTGTATGTCTGCCTTATATGAGGCAATCATGGCCTCATGTTTGTTGGCTAGGGCCCGATATTTTTCTTTCCAATTCGGCAATTCAATATCGCCCACACGAATTCCGTTGCGTCCCGTTTTGTCCATATAGGTTGGTCCAATGCCTTTCAGGGTTGAACCAATTTTCGCTTTGCCTTTGGCTGCTTCACTTGCAGCGTCCAGAAGTCTGTGGGTCGGCAGTATCAAATGAGCCTTTCGAGAAATCAATAGCTTTTTTTGAAAATCAATGCCAAAGGGTGCTAGATTGTCTAATTCTCTCTTGAAAATTACGGGATCAATCACTACGCCATTGCCGACTAAGTTTACTGCAGTTGGATGAAAAATACCACTTGGTATAGTGTGCAAGACATGTTTAATGCCGTCAAACTCCAGAGTATGCCCTGCATTAGGCCCCCCTTGAAAACGCGCGATGATATCATACTTTTGAGTAAGTACATCCACGATTTTTCCTTTTCCTTCATCGCCCCATTGGAGGCCTAGTAACAAATCTACTGCCATATGCTATAATCAGTTGCCTTTACGACGCCCGTAAAAATAAAGTGAGTGTTTGGTTATGTCTACATCGAATACTTCTTCGATGGTTTTTTTAATAGTTTGGATGCGCGGGTCACAAAATTCCATGACTTCACCATTATCTAAAATCAGATGGTCGTGCTGTTTGTCAAAATAGGATTTTTCGTAATGCGCCTGATTTTGACCAAAAAGGTGTTTGCGTACCAGACCACATTCTAATAAAAGTTCAATTGTATTGTATAGAGTCGCCCGACTGACGCGATAGTTTTTATTTTTCATTTTGACATAGAGCGATTCTATATCAAAATGATCTTTCTGGTCGTAAACCTCAGACAAAATAGCGTAGCGCTCAGGCGTTTTGCGGTGCCCTTTTTCTTCCAAAAATGTGGTGAACACATTTTTGACGATGGCTTGATTGTTGATGTCTGTGGGTGTTTTCATCACAAAGCCTCAAATTTAGTCATTTATACCCTGCTGACTTTATCGATACCATTAATTTTTTTGATGTTTTTCACCAAGTTATCAAGGATAGATTTGTTTTTTACCTTGACCACTATGGTTCCTGTAAAGGTGCCATCATTGGTATCAAAATGAACACTTTTCATGTCGATATGAAGGTTGTTCGACACCACTTTTGTCACACTATTGACCATACCAAAGGTGTCAATACCACTGATGCGCAGAGTCGCTTGGAATTCGCGTTGTGTAGAATCAATCCACGTTGCCTTTAAAATGCGATAATTATAATTGCTCTGCATTTGAATGGCATTGGGGCAAGTTGATTTATGTACTTTAATACCGTCGTTAATGGTCAAAAATCCAAATACATCGTCTCCAGGTATTGGATTACAACAAGGCGACATTTTGTAATCTAGTTTTTCCTCGTCTTTTCCAAATACAAGTTGATCATATTTTACGGTCAATTCTTCTTTGTTGAGGTCCTCATTATTTTGAGGACGACGAATTCTGTTTTTAAAGAAGTTGACAAAAGCATTACTGCGTGAGGCGGCAAAACTCTTGAGCATAGTGTTGTCAATGATGCCTGCTCCGACACGATAAAATAGATCTAAACTGGTTTTTAACTTAAAATGTCGCACTAAATCATTTACAGTTTTTTCATTGAAAGGTATTTTTTGCGCTCTGAGTTTACGCTGCAGTACAACTTTGCCCTCCTCAGCAATATGTTTCTGCTCTTCCTTTAATGAAGATTTAATTTTACTTATGGCACGACCCGTCAGGGCGTAATTGAGCCAGTTCGCCGTAGGTTTGGTCTTTTCTGAGGTGATAATTTCTACTTGATCACCACTGCTGAGCTCAAAACTGAGTGGCACGAGCTTGCCGTTTACTTTAGCGCCCCTTGTTTTTAATCCGATTTGGGTGTGCACATGAAAGGCAAAATCCAGGGCGGTGGCCCCTTTGGCTAAAGAATAAAGATCTCCTTTAGGCGAGAACACAAAAATTTCCTTGGCGTATAAACTAAGCTTGAATTCTTCTACAAAATCTACAGCGTTTATTTCTGAGTTCTCTAAGGTCTCCTGAAGTTTATTCAGCCATTGATCAAGACCGTCATCTTCACTGAGTTCATTTTTGTACTTGTAATGAGCCGCATATCCTTTTTCAGCGATTTCATTCATGCGCTGACTTCTAATTTGTACCTCAACCCAGCGTCCTTTAGGTCCCATAACCGTGATATGGAGCGCCTCGTATCCCGTCGATTTTGGGGCAGAGATCCAGTCGCGCAATCGGGTAGGGTTAGGACGAAAATGATCGGTGACTATGGAGTAAATCTTCCAGGCAAGAAATTTCTCGTCTTCGGATTGACCTTCGTAAATAATGCGAATGGCGAATTTGTCGTAGACTTCATCAAAAGAGACACTTTGGCGCATCATTTTGCGACGAATTGAAAATACCGATTTGGGACGACCTTTAATGTCGTATTTGATGCCTTCGGTATCTAAAGTTTTTTGAATAACCCCACTGAATGCCCCGATATAGGCGTCCTGATCTTCTTTACTTTCTTTTATCTTATCCACGATATCGCGGTAAACCTCAGGCTCAGTATATTTTAGGCCGAGATCCTCTAACTCAGACTTTATATTGTAGAGCCCGATACGATGGGCCAAAGGCGCATAAATATAAAGGGTCTCTGAAGCGATTTTGAGTTGCTTGTCTGGGGCCATGCTATCCATGGTTTGCATATTGTGCAATCGGTCCGCGATTTTGATAATAATAACGCGAATGTCCTCATTTAAGGTCAGCAACATTTTTCTGAAATTCTCAGCCTGTATAGAAACATCTTTTTGATATTCCAGCTGAGAAATCTTAGTTAGTCCATTGACAATACGGGCGATGGTTTCCCCAAAGATTTGTTCGATATCCCCCAGAGTGTAGGGTGTGTCTTCAACCACGTCGTGGAGCAGGGCGGCAGCAATAGAAGTCGCATCTAATCCAATCTCTGAAGCAACGATTTTGGCTACAGCAATCGGGTGAAAAATATAAGCCTCACCGCTTTTTCGGCGCTGTTCTTTATGGGCGTCCACAGCAGTGTCAAAAGCCGTTCTGATCAGTTTTTTATCCGCCCGACTGAGGGTTTGATAGCTGATTTTAAGCAGTTCCTTGTACTGCTTGGCGATTTCTTTATTTTCTTGTTCTAAGACTGCAGGTGCCATAACATAAAATTACAACAAAGTTTGAGAGTGAGCAAGGATACAGAACGCTCTACACGACCAAAGAACTCCCCATAAGACCAAAGTATTCTCTTCAACACTAAGAAACACACTCAAAGCCTCAGTTATATCTGTTTTCGCTAGAATTAATTGGGTGCTGCCATACGTTGGCGTACGGCCTCATAAATGAGAATTCCCGCTGAGACCGAAACATTCATGCTGTCAATGGTCCCATGCATGGGGATTTTAACTTTTGCCCTGCTCGCTAAGCGCCAAGTCTCTGAAAGTCCATCGGCTTCAGTTCCTACTATTATTGCAGAAGGTTTTGTGTAATCGACATCGGTGTAGGGTATGGCCTCTTGCAAAATCGCAGTGTAGATCGCTATATTTTGGGTTTTGAGATAATCAATAATTTGCTCAGTAGAGCCCGTAGCGATATTCGTAGTAAAAACACCGCCAACACTGCTGCGTATGATGTTAGGATTATAGAGATCAGTTTTTAGATTAGCCAATAAAAAGGCATCTACACCTGCGGCATCCGCTGTGCGCAATAGAGCGCCGATATTACCCGGTTTTTCAGGGGCCTCGGCCACTAAAATTAATGGATTTTTTGTCTCCAGCTTGAGTTGTTCTAAACTGTGGTCTTTGGTTTTAAACACACCGACAATCCCTTCTGTAGAATCGCGATAGGCGATTTTTTTATAAACGTTTAGACTAACGGCGTAGGTTTTTATCTCTTGTGTCGCCACGGTGGATAAGCCCGCTAAGGGCGTGTCATTTCGAGAGGGGCTGATATTCTGAGTGATTTCCGGACAATAAAACAGCATCGAGCCAAGGTAATCAGCATCGAGCGCACGATGAATTTCGCGCAGGCCTTCGATGACAAAAACACCGTCCTTCTTCCGTGCGCGAGATTTCTCTTGCCATTGTACGAGCTGTTTGATCAGGCCATTACTGGTACTCGAAACAAGAATTGGTTCGTGCTGCATTAATCCTGGGTTTGCTGCCCATATTTATTGGCATAGCGCTTAAAAAGCTCGGTTTGATGCGATTCCAAAGAAATTTCACGTCCATCGATAAACCCGTGGCTCAAACGATTGGTCCGCATGTCTAATGCATCTCCTTGACTTACAAATAAAGTAGCACTTTTGCCGACTTCCAGGCTGCCATAATCGGCGTCAATACCTAATATTTTGGCGGTATTAGAGGTAACTAATTTCAATGCTTCCTCTGCGCTAAGCCCAAAACCAGAGGTATGTCCTGCGTAAAAGGGTAGGTTTCTTGTGCTCATGCGTTCCATGCTTCCTCGAGCATTTAGACCGACGGTAAGCCCCCCTTTAGTGAGCAAAACAGGGAGTTTGAAAGGCTTGTCATAATCATCGTCTTCTTGTGCCGGTAAGGAGTGGACTCGATCCAATAAAACAGGGATATTGTGTCGCTTTAAAAAGGGTATTATTTGATCTGCCATATAGCCGCCCACTAGAACAATCTCGGATACTCCGTGTTGCTTTAGTTGACTTACCGCATCCATGATTTCACGGGCACCGTCAGCGTATACATACACTTTTTTGTCGCCACTAAGGGTGCCTATCAGCGCTTCAAGGGCTTGATTGGGGACTGCAGGTTTTTCACTGATGTAGGCCTTTGAGCGATCAAAGAAATCCGTGATAGTTTGCATTTGTTTTTCGTAGTCCTGGTTAGGTTTCCAGCCGCGATCTTCACCCATCCACCAGCGACCTCTTCGGTAGGTGTTGGGCCAATGTAAATGGACACCATCATCAGTTTTTACAGCCGCATCTTCCCAGTTCCATGCGTCTAGTTGGACGATTGAGGAAGTGCCTGAAAACACGCCACCTTGAGGGGTAACTTGAGCTAATAGTACTCCATTGGGCCGCATACTTTCTACGACTTGACTTTCGGCATTATAGGCAATGAGACTGCGGATATTTGGGCCATATTCTCCTAATTCATCATCGTCTTTACTTTGACGAATGGCATCTATCTCAACTAAACCCAAGGAGGAAACCGGGGCGATGATTCCTGGATAAATGTGTTGTCCTGAAACATCTAAAACCCGGCCTACTGGTGTGATTTCATTTTGTCCTAAGGCTTTAATTTTTCCTTGATCAATTACCAAATGCGCTTTTTCAATGACAGAACCATTACCTGTATGCACGGTCGCGCCGACAAGGGTGATGGCCTCTGTTTGAGCTGGTGCTGGGGTCTGCTGGGCAAATCCAACAACCATAGCTAAAGGAAGTATAAAAGCGGTTAATGTATATTTAATGTTCATGGCAATTAGTTTATGGTTTCACACTCAAATTTGATTCGATCTCTCTTTCGAGGGGCCCTTCCTTTATTTCCTGATGACTTTTGGTCGGACAACATCATTTGAATGAGTTGATTTTTTTCATTTTTCATTGCTTGACGCATGGCTTTGTCTTCTTCAATATCAAAGTAAACAGCTCCGTCTATCATTGTTTTTTCAGCATGAGCATAGACCGAAAGTGGATGATCACTCCAAAGTACTAAATCGGCGTCCTTTCCTTTTTTTATGCTGCCGGTGCGGTGGTCTAGATGAAGGAGTTTGGCCGGGTTAATGGTCACCATAGCCCAGGCCTCTTCTTCGCTCATCCCTCCGTATTTCACAGTTTTAGCGGCTTCTTGATTTAATCGTCGGGCCATTTCATCATCATCACTGTTAATGGCTGTAGTGACCCCGGCACGCGCCATAATTGCGGCATTGAAAGGAATGGCGTCTTTCACCTCGTATTTGTAGGCCCACCAATCACTGAAGGTTGATCCACCCACCCCGTGCTCTGCCATTTTATCGGCTACTTTATATCCTTCGAGTATGTGGGTAAAGGTGTTTACACGAAAATCAAAAGACTCAGCTACTTTCATCAGCATATTGATTTCACTTTGAACATAACTATGACAACTGATAAAGCGCTCGCCCTCCAAAATTTCTCCTAAGGTTTCTAGTTCTTCATCAACGCGATAAGGGGCACCGCTTTTTTTCTGATCCAGATAAGTACGGGCACGATTAAAATAGTTGACATATAATTGTTCAACGCCCATACGGGTTTGAGGATAGCGACTAAAACTACTCCAGTTGCTTTGTTTGACATTTTCCCCTAAGGCGAATTTGATGAATTTAGGGGCATTATTGTACAACATATCTTGAGCAGATCCACCCCATTTTAATTTGATGATGGCCGATTGCCCACCAATAGGGTTTGCCGATCCGTGTAGAATTTGAGCTGAAGTAACACCACCAGCAAGATTGCGGTAAATGCTAACATCCTTTGGATTAACCACATCACTAATGCGTACTTCCGCTGAGGAATTTTGCCCTCCCTCGTTAATGGTTAGGGCGGCAATATGGGTGTGTTCATCGATAATGCCTGCAGTTAGGTGCTTTCCTGTGGCATCAATAATTTGCGCTCCACTAGCGGATAATCCTGACCCGATGGCCTGAATTTTGCCGTTCTTTACCAGTACGTCTGTATTGTAGAGAATCCCTTCTTTTTCTCCAGTCCAGACCGTAGTATTTTTAAATAAAACACTTTGCTGTGAAGGCAACTGAGTTCTTCCGTAACCTGTATTAGGGTAGGTAATGGGCATTATATCCACGTCAGCTTTCTCTGTATTCGCCTCTTCTGAGGCGGAGTCACCGCTGGTTTCAGAATTTGGATTGATTCCCGGGGTAAAGGCAGTAGGACTTGCGACAAATGACCTAGATTCACCGTCCTCAAAAAAGAGTTGACCGCTCAATTCTAGGTTTTCAGGATTGATTTGAGCCATGGCTCTGAGTACACCAGAACCTGCCTTATCCTTGACTTGCCATTTCAGCCATTGTCCTTCTTGCGTGATTTTACCTGTCTCAAGACTATCGCCTTCGCCGTATTTAACAGATAATTTCCCTTCCTTATTTTCTAGGACGAATCCCTGAGCTCTTCCTGCAATAGCAATTTGATATTCTTGACTAATCTCCTGTTCTTGTGGTTTGATTATATGAGGTTTGCCTAAAATCCAGTGGCTTTGCATTGCACTGTTTTTTGAAAAAAGTGGTTTATCGGTTATAAGAAAGTTCGCTAGTTTGCCTGCATCGAGGGTACCGATCATTTCACTGACCCCTAACTGTGCTGCAGGAGTTGTGGTTAAGGCACGCAGTGCTTCTTTTGGGTCCAGCCCATATTCAATAGCCTTTGCCAGTTGTTCACCAAAAGATTTTGGATTTTTTAGTGCGTGTGTGCTTAAAGAAAATTTGATTTTTTTCTCCGCAAATTTTGTTGGGTTCAAAGGGGCTTGATTCCATCGTCTTAAATCCTCAAGCGACAACTGGGCACTGTAATAGGGATCAGAAACATCATAAGCCTCGGGAAAATTAATTGGGAGAACAAATTGGGCTTTAGTCTGAGACAATTGATTTAAATATTCATAGCCGTCTGAAGCCCCGACGATAATGTAAGGCTGATTAAATTGAGTGCCAATACTATGCGCTCTTAAAGCATTGGCATTATCTCCGGCTTCAAAAAACACTGGTTTATTTAAATTGGCTAAAAGAGCATCCAAGGTCTGATCAGTTTGCTCAGCATTGTTTTTATACCAATTTGCGTCGTGATACATTTGACGCAATAAGGCCATAGCACCCATCAAGGAACCGGGATATGATTGACTGCTCTGATTGCTTTTTTCAAAAGAAAAACATTGACTCGCTTGTGTTTCCAATAAACGATTGGCATCACTTGATTCATCAGATAGGGCCACGACGAATCCACTACCACGGGCAATACCATCTTTTAACAGACTGTGCACCACGCCAAATCCTTGTTCACGCATGCTTTGGGCTGTTCTTTGGTCATATTTGAAGTGGTCGATCGCGTTTTGTTCTGCACGAATGTGATCATTCCAGTAAAATCCTTCTCTAGTGGGTTCATATTGTGGGGAGCGTCTCCCGCCTCCTTCAGATTTTGGCGTTTCGACACCAAAGCTGGTGTAAGCATCAATAAACGAAGGATAAATGTGTTTTCCATTTAGGTCTTGAACAAGGGCATGCTCGGGTAAATTGATTTTATCGCCCACGGCAATGATTTTACCAGAACGAATGAGCAGGGTACCAGAGTTGATCTTTCGGTCTGCATCCAAGTGAATTACAGCGTTGGTAAAAGCGATCAGTCCGTCGTAATTTTCTTTTAATTGGTCATTTTTTGGAAAATAGTCTTGAGCGATTACAGGACTCATAAGGCCAAATGCCAGTAAGGAAAACAAGTACTTTTTCATGCATTTCAAATTTTAAGGACGATAAATATAGCAAAGTAAGTCCTTAAAATAGGGTTGGAATTGTATTTCTTTTAAAATGGATGACGTTGGTCATATTGCACTAAAAGTGCGACCATATAGCTATAGCTGCGAATCCCTTTGGATTGATTGTTGGCCTTGAGAAATTGATCCCAAAATACCTTGGAGATGGACTCCATAGGGTTTTTGTAAGATTCCCAAAAAGCCCGCATTTCCCGATAGCTCTCCAGTATACCGTAATTGATCGATGGCAAAATTCGCTCGTAAGCGTCGCGATCGTTGCGTGCGACTTCATTCAGACAATAGCGCAAGGCAAAAATAGAACCCGAATAACGGATGTAAGTATTTTCGTGATTTATGGTGGCTAGGGTAGCGATAAAATTAGCTTCATTTTCTGCCGCAAACCCCATTTGATGAGCCTGTTCATGGGCACTGACCACCGGAAATTTATAATTTTTAATGCGCTCATTCACCTGAGCTTCCCCTGTGATGGGATTGTAATAACCACTGTAACCCATGTAGGTTAGTCCTAAGGACCAAAGGGAGGGTTTGATACTAGTGCCTTGATAATCAAATTGAGGATATGTTTGTCCGAGTTTTTTATAACCCTGACGCGAGTAATTAAAAATTTCTTCTTGAGTATAAGGCAGGTCAATTTTTACGCTATCGGCATAGCCCAATTCACGGTGCAGTGCGTTGCTTTTTTCAACCAGGCGCTCAGTCAATATGGTGAGCTGTTCGGTGGTGTAATCGGGTGAAAGGTCTAAAGATTTATAGAGTGGGGGGCGGAGATAATTCAGTCCCCAAATTAAATTAAATACAAGGTAGATTAGTCCTAGGCTAGCGCATAGATCAAGAAAAAAGCCTTTGGCATCATTCACTAGCCTTTTGGCATTTATCCATAGCCAACGCAGAATCATGATGCCCATTAGGGTGTACAGCACATCCCCGATAGAAAAAGGAATCCAACCAAATAAAAACCGTTGAAGGGTGCTCAGGAAAGGATAAATACCCAAACTGTAATATTGTTCAATATAAGGCGCATAAGGGCGGAGCAATTGGAGCCCGAAATACTGTATTGGCAATAAAAGTACCAGGAAAATGCGACGGTTTTTACCCATATCCAAACATACAAATAAATCCCAAAGTAATGTTTTAGATGACAAATCAAAGGGCTAAATTTGTGTAAAATCACATTATGAGCACAGCAATATCATCATTAGCACCTCAGGCAATTTGGGCTAATTTCGAAAAACTAAATGCAGTTCCCCGGGCTTCCAAAAAAGAAGAGACCGTTATTGAGTTTATAAAAAACTTTGGTTTGGATCTAGGCTTGGCAACAGAGGTTGATTCGATCGGAAATGTCCTGATACGCAAGCCAGCCACAGACGGTATGGAAAAGCGTAAAACAGTAGTTATGCAGGCTCATTTGGATATGGTGCATCAAAAAAATGCCGATGTTGATTTCGACTTCGAGACCCAAGGCATCGATATGTGGGTGGATGGTGATTGGGTGCGCGCTAAAGGGACTACACTTGGGGCAGATAACGGTCTTGGTGTAGCCGCGATTATGGGTATTTTGGCCTCAACAGATATAGCCCATCCCCAAATTGAAGCTCTTTTTACTATTGATGAAGAAACAGGTATGACAGGGGCTCTTAAGTTACAGCCAAACTGGCTTACCGGAGCCATACTGCTTAATCTTGACACGGAAGATGACAATGAGCTCGGGGTGGGCTGTGCAGGTGGTATCGACGTTACTTTTAAAGCGTGTTATACACCTATTTTACACAAACAGGGCTCGGCCTATCAAATTTCTGTGCGCGGTCTTCAGGGCGGTCATAGTGGTATGGATATTCATAAGGGCTTGGGTAACGCCAACAAAATCATGAATCGCTTACTTTGGGCGGTGGCTGATGTGGTAGATCTGTCGGAGCTCAATGGCGGTAGTCTGCGCAATGCCATCCCGAGAGAGAGTTTTGGGGTAGTGGTGGTGACCCCAGATCAAGAACATATTTTTAAAGAGACCTTTGTAAAAATTCGTCAAGATATTTTAGGTGAATTTGCCGGGCTAGAGCCGGATTTGTCCATTGAGATTAATGGCATTGATGCACCAAGAGAAATAGTGCCTAAAGATGATTTTATGCGATTGATTTACGGAGTACAAGCCACAATCAATGGAGTTTACAGAATGAGTCCTGATATCGAGGGGCTAGTAGAGGCTTCAAATAATTTGGCCAAAGTGACGGTCAAAGACGGATTAGTCCAATGGGACTGTTTGACTCGATCCTCTGTGGAGAGTACAAAATGGGATTTGGTGCGTCAACTCCAAGCCGTGGGGAATCTCGCAGGGGCTGCGGTTGAGTATTCAGGAGATTATCCAGGCTGGGCACCCAATATGAACAGTCCTATTCTCAGAGTCATGCGCGACATTTATAGAGAATCCTATGGTCATGAGCCTCATGTTGCGGCTTGTCATGCTGGTTTAGAGTGTGGTATTATAGGAAAGCATTATCCAGAGCTTGATATGATTTCTTTTGGCCCCAATATTCGTGGGGCGCATTCTCCCGATGAGCGCGCCAGCATTTCTTCGGCCCAGAAATTCTGGGATTATCTTGGAAAAACTTTATCGCAGATTCCTGAGTGGTAAATACAAAACAAAAAAGTCGCTGCATCGCAGCGACTTTTTTAATCATCCTCAGTTTGAGGGCTATAACTTTACCTTAATAAGGCGGAGTGATTGAAGGTGAGTAATCGAGGCTTATTGGGCCGGACCAACCAATTCAATTTCAAAAATTACATCACTGTTCGGCGGAATTACATTGCCAGCACCTTGAGGACCCCAGGCCAAATGTGATGGTATGAATACCGTTAGTTTGTCGCCATAACTCATTTCAAACATGGCCTCTTTAAATCCGGGGATTAAACCGGCATCCTTACTGTAAGCAGAGGGTAGTGGGACATATTGATTGTTTGCGGCGCGCTGAGCGTTCACACTTTCATATTGCTCTGCCACTGCTTGTATGCTTGTATCGAGTAGATTTCCATCACTAAAATACCCAGCATAATCCAATAAAACCTTGGTGCCTTCAGCTGGCTTCATTCCTTTTCCTTGGTGATTCCAATATATTTCAATCCCCGATGGATAAGCCTTAGCCTCAAGCGCCAGGGCGTCAAATTCTGCTTTCTTTTGCGCTGCGACAAGAGCAATGCGGGCTTCTTTTTCAGCTTTGGCCTGCTCAATTTTTTCGAGTTCTTCTTCAAAAGAAGGCTCCTGAACACCATTGTTGATGATACTTACAGAATTGATATATACGGGTTCCACAGGCTTATCACCAGGCTTGCTGGTGGCCACAGAACCGATAGAATCCACAACGTCCTGTCCGATTATAATTTCTCCGAAAACCGTGTGTTTTCCATTGAGCCAAGGCGTTTCTTTGAGGGTGATGAAAAACTGGCTACCATTAGTGGCTGGGCCCGAATTTGCCATAGATAAAATTCCTTTTCCTTTATGACTGAGACTATCGACTATTTCATCTGGAAAGGCATAGCCCGGATTTCCAGTGCCATCTCCTTTTGGATCTCCACCTTGAATCATAAAGTCTTTAATCACTCTGTGAAAGGTAAGTCCATCAAAATAGGCTTTTCCCTTGTAAATTGAATCTACTCTTGGGTGTGTTCCTCTAGATAAGGCCACAAAATTGGCTACGGTAAGCGGTGTAGCTTCGTGATAAAATTTAGCAACAAAAGTCCCCTTGTTAGTTACGAATTCTGCGTAGAGTCCTGGTGCTAAGTCCGGATATTTTGTTTTACAGCTTGTAAGTGTTAACAACAAAACACTAGCGTAAAGAACAATATTTTTCATAATGGTTTAATTTATTGAATGTGGGTTAATTTGTTATAGTTTATGTATTGATTTCGTGCTATTTAAAGGTTTAATCGGTCAAAATTCAACGCGAAGATAATATAAGATTAAATAATGTATTGGCATTGTTCAATAGAATCATCTATGGACTCATCAAATTCAATTCTGCCGAGTAATATCAACCAAAACTGGAGTGTTGGGCTGAATCACTCCTGGAACACCCCGATAACCATAGGCCATTACAGAGGGAAGTAAAAGACGTATGGATTCTTTATTTTGAGTCAATTTAATCCCTTCACGGACCCCACTGATTAATTCTTGATGGCTTTGGTCCACCAAATACTCAATCCATCCATTTTGATCGGCCATAATTAATTCGTTGAGATTTAAATCAGAAACACTGAAGGAAAATATGACTGTATCTCCTGTTTTTGGGGTCAAGAGTTCATCTGTACTTCTAGGCTCCAAGGCATACCAAAATCCTGACTCTGATACGCGATATTCGCGAAGATTATCTTGTGTTTGAATAAAGGCCTTTATTTCGAGCTCCTCTTGGGCATAAAGGGCCTTATTGCGTTTGGCTGAATCTTCCATAAAGCTGCCAGAGCGCTTCTGAAGAGGTTTTCTAGGCTCAGGTTGAGCACAGGCGATAAAACTCACAGAAATCATCAAACTTAAAATCAGGTTACTCAGCTTCATAAAGTTCATTTTTGTATAAAGGTAAATGACTTAAGAGATGCTCAATGGCCTCGGAGAGTTTACCCTGATAACGACCTCCTGCCGCATTTATGTGTCCTCCACCGTTAAAGTGATTTCGAGCAAAATCATTAACCGAGAAATTTCCGATACTGCGCAAAGAAATTTTTATGATTTGTTCGCTTTTATTTTCGATAAAAATTAGGGCAAATTTTATGCCCGCTAATTGTAGTGCATAGTTGACAAAGCCCTCAGTATCACCCTTTTTAAAATCGCATTGATCTAAATCACTTTGACTGAGAAAAGTGTAGGCGGTTTGCCAATCTTGCTTGATGACCATATGCTCCAAAGCGCGTCCCAAAAGTTTCATGCGCCCAGGGCTTTGATTGTCATAAACTGCTTGGTGAATTGCACTGTGATCGGCGCCCGCCTCGATAAGTGCGGCCGCGATTCGATGTGTTTTGGCAGTTGTGGCTGGAAATTTAAACGAGCCCGTATCGGTCATTATTCCCGTGTATAAGTTCGTCGCCATGGCTTGGGAACAACCCGGCCATCCTGTCCAGGCCTCAATAAGATGGGCTACCATTTCACTAGTACTGCTCATAGTGGTATCGCTCCATGTTAAAACGGCGTAATCTGCTGGCTGTTGATGATGATCAATCATCACAAAAGGCTTTTGTAAGTCTTGCAGCAGACTTTCAAGGCTTCCTACACGCGATAAATCGTTAAAGTCGAGGGTGCAAATAATTTCAGCTCGCGTCAAAAATTCAGAAACCGGTAGTGGGTGTTGTTCAAAATTTAAAATTTGATCACTTCCAGGCATCCACTTTAAAAAATCCGGAAAATCATTGGGCATGATCACAGTGGGTTTATGGCCGAGTTCAATAAGAAACCAATACAGCCCCAAGGCTGCACCTACAGCGTCGCCATCGGGATTTTTGTGACCGATGATTGCGACCTCTTTCTGGTCTTTAAATAAGCTCTGAAATTGCGATAAAATAGTGGTGTTCATGTTTTGCGAAGATACAATTTCTTGATGGGTTTACATTTGATAATTGATAATTAAAACACTACTTTTGCGGCCAAATTAAAACGTACCATGAGAACAGACCGTACATTTACTATGCTTAAACCTGATAGTGTTGAAAAAGGATACATCGGCGCTATTTTAGAAAAAATCACAGGCGCAGGATTTAAAATTGTCGCTTTGAAATTAACGCAGATGACCCAATCAGACGCCGAAACCTTCTATGCCGTTCACAAAGAGCGCCCATTCTTCGGAGAGTTAGTAGAGTATATGACTCGTGGACCAATAGTGGCTGCAGTTCTTGAAAAAGAGAACGCTGTTCAGGATTTCCGTACCCTTATTGGCGCAACAAATCCAGCGGACGCCGCAGAGGGAACCATTCGTAAACTTTACGCCGCTTCCATGGGTGAAAATGCCGTGCACGGAAGTGACAGCGATGAAAATGCAGAAATCGAAAGCCAGTTTCACTTCCCAGGAAGAGAAATTTTTTAAGGTTTTTCCGATCTTCTGAAAATAAGATTTATCATTACCATCAGGCGAAATCCAAGTATTTCGGATCAGAGAAAAAGTCGACGCGCAGCGCCGACTTTTTTATTTAAAAACAATGGACTGAACCAAATCTTGCCCAAGTTCTTTATTCATTAAAGCCATTATTTTATCCTTGCCGTAATGCAATTCCTCACGAAGCACAGATGAGGTCAAATAAACGTGCAGTACAGGAGGTGCCCATCGCAAACTTTTAGTGTATTTGGAAATAGGAGGCCCCATGACCTCATGCCACATAGATTCAACATTTACTTTGCTCAAGCCCACTTCTAATTTTGAACCCGTCAAAAACTCTTGAAGGACCGATGAAATAGGTTGAGATTCTGTTTTGCGTTTAGGCATGACGGCTACAAATTAAAAATTTTATAACTCTGATGTACAGATTTTACAACACTTTCAGTGCGCTGACTGTGGGTGTCACTGATAAATATCTGACCGAAGGATTCATGATCTACTAAACCAATAATCTGCGCTACACGGGTCTCATCGAGTTTATCAAAAATGTCATCAAGTAAAAGAATTGGTGCTGATTTGCTCAAGTCTTTTAAAAAATCAAACTGAGCGAGTTTAAGGGCAATTAAAAATGACTTTTGCTGGCCTTGCGAACCGAATTTTTTGATGGGATGCGCCCCAATATCAAAATTTAAATCGTCTTTGTGTATCCCGTAGTTGGTGTATTGGGTGGCTCGATCTCTTGATAAGTTTTGTTTGAGTGAATCTTTTAGCTCAGTTTGATGTAGCTGACTTTGATAGGTTAGATTAACAGATTCTTTGCCTTGGCTAATAAATTGATAGCGCTCTGTGAATATGGGCAAAAAAGTTTGAATGAACCCCTGTCTTTTTTCATGAATCGCATGGCCCAGAACATGGAGTTGGTCGTCGTAAATCGAAAGGGTTTCTGGGTCAAAAGTATGATTCAGATGAAAGTATTTAAGTAAGGCATTACGCTGACTCAAAGTCTTTTGGTAGTCCAATAAATTTCTCAAGTATTGGGGGTCTCCCTGAGCAATAACCCCATCAATAAATTTTCTGCGCGTTTCACTACCCTCGATAATCAAATCCCGATCACTCGG
>JAYOYS010000013.1:14769-18420 GCA_038153605.1 Flavobacteriaceae bacterium | reverse complement strand
ACACCATTTGGTCCGACAAAACAGTTGATCTTGGCGTCAAATTCAAAAGAACGGGCCTCAAAGTTTTTATAATTGACTAAAGCGAGGGAGGATAAAAACACAAAAAATGATTTGGTCTGGGTTACAAGGAACTAAACGCTTTCTTTAAGGGGCGCTAAATCACCGCAAATTATTGATTTTTCACTTTAAAATTATAATAAAAATCATATTTTTGCCCCTCAAATTAAGCAACTATGGCGACTTATAAAAAACGCGGATACAAGCCCAAAACTAATGTTGAGAAAGAGGTGGAACTGGAAGCAGGAAGTACTACTGCAGAGGTATTTAGTAGTCTAGATGAGGGGGCTTCGCGCACTGAAGCTTGGATAGAAAAGAATCAAAAGTCAATTTTTACATTGGTGGCGGTTATTGCTATTGGTGTATTGGGTTATATCGCTTATCAGAAATTTGTTTTTGAACCAAAGCAAACTGAAGCAGCAAATGAGGTTTATCAAGCCAGTTCATATTTTGAACAAGCCTTAACCGCTGACGTCCAAAAAGATTCTCTTTACGTAATGGCCCTTAACGGTAATGCCGGACGATACGGACTCTTGGATATCGCAGACAAATTTGATGGAACACCAGCAGGGGACCTGGCGCGTTACCAGGCAGGAGTCGCTTATTTCAACTTAAGCCAATACGATAAAGCCATCGAATTTCTCGATGGTTTCAGTAGTGGGGATGCTATGATGACTCCGGTGGCCAAAGGCCTAATCGGGGATTCATTTGCTCAGTTAGAGCAATACGATGAAGCTTTGAATTATTACCAACAAGCTGCTGATTTAAGCAATAATGCGCTAACCACGCCACGCTATTTATTAAAGCTTGGCACCACCGCAATGCGTTTAGGACAAAATGGAGTAGCTCTCAAAGCTTTTACGCGCATTGTAGATGAATTTGAAGATTCCTCCGAAGCGACTCAAGCTGAAGCCTATAAGGCTCAAGCAGAGGCGGCCCAATAAATCATGGCTACGGCTCAAAAAAATCTTTCTGAATTTGATTCGAGCAATCTGCCGAATGCCTCAGGCCTCAAAATAGGTCTGGTGGTAGCTCAGTGGAACCATGAGATTACTCATGGTCTTGCCCAAGGGGCTATTGAAACGCTTGAGCGTTGCGGTGTCGCGCCACAAAATATTCTTCAGTGGGAGGTTCCAGGTAGTTTTGAGCTCGTTTACGGTTGCCAAAAAATGATGAGCACCCAACAGGATTTGGATGCGATCATTGCTGTTGGTTCTTTAGTTGAGGGAGAAACCAAACACTTTGATTTTGTTTGTTCAGGAGTGACACAAGGAATAAAGGACCTCAATCTCCTTGGGATTATGCCTGTAATCTTTTGTGTCCTTACAGATCACAACATGGAACAAGCCCGCGCCCGTAGTGGAGGAAAACACGGAAACAAGGGAGTCGAGGCTGCCGTAGCCGCCATCCAAATGGCGGTTTTAGGGACTGAGTAATCAACCAATCCCTTGATTTTAGTCTTTGGGGCTTTTTGTCAAAACGGGCACTTTCTGACTGTAAGTTAATTATTTTGTTTAAAGCGTGTAAGGCTTAGTCCTTTGAAACGCCTAAAAAACCCTTTTAAAGGGGCCTGATAACTCTGTTTAAATCCTTATTTTTGAGGGACAGGATTATGATCAAATTCACTTTAATAAAGCGTCTTAAAACGAACAATCGGTTTAATTATACCCCACGATATTATCGTGGTAAGCCCAAGGTAGATGCGAGTCACAGTGGTACTAAAATTGACCATTATGTCGATACCCTTAACCAAAACGATTACTCGGGCCATTGGCATGCAGCCCGAAATAAATACCGCAACCGAGAAAATTCATCTTGGAATGCAACCATCTGGATTTTGATCGCGTTATTCACCTTGGTATTTTTATGGATTATTGATTTTGATTTGTCAATTTTTTTAGGGTGAATCTTCCAAAGGACATAAAACTATTGCCAGAGCACGTTGCCAATCAAATCGCTGCGGGCGAAGTCGTGCAGCGTCCGGCCTCTGTGGTTAAAGAACTTTTAGAAAATGCAATTGACGCCGGGGCGACTCAAATTACTCTAGTGCTCAAAGGGGCAGGTAAAACCTTGATACAAGTCATTGATAATGGTTCAGGGATGACCCCAGAAAATGTTTCTTTGTGTTTTGCCCGCCATGCGACGTCAAAAATTTCCTCGGCGGAAGATTTATTCGCGCTGACCACAAATGGATTCAGGGGAGAAGCCATGGCCTCAATTGCGGCTATCGCTCATGTAAGTCTGAAAACGAAAACTCAAGATTCGGCTCAGGGAATTGAGTGTGTCATTGAAGGGAGTGAGGTAGTCTCTCAATGCCCATGCGTGATGCAGCCTGGCACCGTAGTTTCGGTGAAAAATTTGTTTTATAACATCCCGGCGCGGCGCAACTTTTTAAAGGGGGATCATGTAGAACTAAAGCATTGTGTCGAGGAATTTCAGCGCGTAGCTTTAGCCCACAGCCATATTGGTTTTAAAATGGTGCATCAAGATCAGGATTTATTTCACTTTAGCCCGGCTAATGTGCGTCAGCGTATCGCTGCTGTTCTTGGCGGTAAAGCTAACGAGCGATTAGTCCCAGTTGAGGAAAATACAGAGATTGTTGCCATATCGGGGTTTGTACTTAAACCTGAATTTGCCAAAAAGTCCCGTGGAGATCAGTACTTTTTTGTCAATAATAGATTTATCAAAAGTCCTTATTTGAATCATGCGGTGAATGCGGCCTTTGAGGGGATGATTAAATCCGACCTGCATCCAGGGTATGTGCTTTTTTTAAAAGTTGATCCTGCCGCGATAGATATCAATATTCACCCGACTAAAACCGAGGTTAAGTTTGAAGAGGAACAATCGATTTACGCCGTTTTAAGGGCTACAGTAAAGCACAGTTTGGGGCAATTTAATATCATGCCATTATTGGATTTTGAGCGAGACTCGAGTATGGATCCCGCCTATACTTCTCAAAGTCAGATGCCTAGAGCGCCACAAATAGAGGTTGACCCAGACTTTAATCCTTTTGGGGCTTCTGCCACCTATCGATCTAAAGAGGAAAAGGCCTCATGGTCATCACTTTATGTTGGACTTAAGGCTGAAGAACCCTGGCACAGTCTCGAGGTAGAAAGTCAAGAGGTCACCGGAACACTTTTTGAAGAGGATAACCAAGAATCTGACCAAATAACGGTGCAGATTCAAAATAAGTATGTTGTAACAACCATAAAACGAGGCCTTATTGTGGTCCATCAGAATTTTGCGCATCAACGCATTATTTATGAACGCCTATTGCGTACTTCAACCCTGGAGCAAGCGGCATCACAGCAAAAATTATTTTCTTTAGAGATAGAGTTAAGTTCTATTCAAAGCCTATATGTAGCGGAAATTCAAAATGCACTCAAGAGTATTGGTTTTGATTTTGAAATACAAGAAAATATTATGAGCTTAAGTGCGGTTCCATTGGGTCTTTCTGAGTCACATGCCGAGGCCGTCATTCTGGCTGTGATAGACGAGAGTCTGAATGATCGCCCCGATGATGGGTTTGGTTTAATGGATACTATCGCCCGTTCACTTGCCACAAAAATGGCGATTAAATCAGGGCATAAACTA
>JAYOYS010000013.1:12032-14669 GCA_038153605.1 Flavobacteriaceae bacterium | reverse complement strand
TATTGTTCAATATGTACGCGCTTTGGGCCTTTGGTGCTCCACTGGAAGCACAATGGGGTCGCGATAAATTTCTATTTTTTTATTTTTCTGCTGGGCTCGGTGCTGCTTTGATCCATTCATTGGTCAATTGGTATTACGTATCTCAAGGGATAGAAACTTTGATGTCCATGGGTATGACGGCCCAAGAGGTTGCCGAGCTTTTAAATAATACCTTATCTCCTGGTTCATATCGCGTGATCCCTGAAATGGGCGCGGGTGTGGATCAGCAATTTTTTACAGCTTATAATACCCCGGCTGTCGGGGCCTCCGGCGCTATTTATGGAATACTTGTGGCCTTCGGGATGTTGTACCCTCATGTTGAACTCATGTTAATTTTTGTGCCTTTTCCTATTAAGGCTAAATACTTTATCCCAATATTATTGGCGTTAGACTTATTTTCTGGACTCACAGGTTCTTCCTTATTTGGTCAAAATATTGCCAATTGGGCGCATCTAGGTGGAGCGCTCTTTGGGTTTATTATGGCTTACTATTGGCGAAAAAATAGTTTTAATCATAAACGCTGGTATTGAAAATGAGGTCAAGCGAGAATTTATGGAACCAATTCAAGCGGCAAGATGTTATGACCAAAATTATGGTCATCAATGGGGCCGTATTTTTAGTTTTTAGTATCAGTTCAGTCTTAATGGCCTGGTCACGCAGTAATGTTTATTCTTGGTTCGCTTTACCTGATGATCCGATTCGTTTTCTCGGTCAGCCATGGTCGCTTTTGACTTATAGTTTTCTGCATTCAGGCTTTTTTCATTTACTTTTTAATATGATTTGGTTGTCCTTTTTTGGACGCTTTGTACTCAATCTTTTTCCAGCACGACGTTTTTTAACGCTTTACCTACTCGGGGGTATAGTGGCTGGTTTAGTTTACCTTATTTCTTATAATGTCTTTCCAGCTTTTCTCGGTGGCCCTAGTGGTCAACTTGTCGGTGCTTCGGGGGCGGTTATGGCTATTATGGCCTTTGCGGCTTTATATAGTCCATATGCTACGGTTCGTGTATTTTTCTTTTCCCTTAAATTATGGCAACTGGCGGCCATAATGGTTTTATGGGATTTAATCAGACTTCCTGAGATGAACAATGCAGGTGGATTATTAGCACATTTGGGTGGTGCGGCATTTGGCTATTATTATGGGCGAAATTTACAACGCGGCCGAGATGTAGGAATGTGGTTTGATCGTCTTATAGATCGGTTAACATTGCTTTGGCCTCGTTTCTCAGGTGGCGGAAATCCCCTCTATAAAAGTCGTTCGAGTTCGGCTAAAAAAAGTCGCTCAAAAAGCACTTCTCCCAATGCTGAACAAGAAAAAATTGATGCGATACTGGATAAAATTGGTCAAAGTGGTTATGAGAGTCTGACCAAGGAGGAAAAAGATTTTTTATTCAGATCAGGACGGAATTAGACCAATTTTTGCACCCCATGATACGCAAACTAATTTTTGGCTTTAACGTTGTTGCCCTGCTGCTTTTATTGCTTTCATTTTTGGTCCCGATGGTGGCCCCAAATAGATTTCCTGTACTTTCATTACTGAGTTTGTTAAGCTTACCCATCATTGTCCTAAATGGACTATTTTCAGTGTACTGGTTGATTCGATGGGACCGGCGATTTTTTCTTTCGGCTACGCTGCTGATCGCAGCTCATATGTATTTCGGTCCTTTTGTTTTGGGAGGTAAAAATAATGAGGGGCTCCATCAAGAAGGGATAAAAGTCCTCTCGCATAACGTTCATTTATTTGACAAGTATGCCGATGAATTGACGAAACAGAAAATGAGCAAGGAGTATGATCAATTAATTGCCAAACATGAGCCAGATGTGCTTTGTTTACAGGAATATACTGCCGCACACCAGGTTGATTTTAGTGGATACCCTTATCAGTATCTATATTTCAATCCACCATTCAAGCTCATGGGACAGGCCATTTTATCTCGATTTCCCATAGTCAATCGTGGTAGTTTGGATTTTAAGGAGACGCCGAATAATGCGATTTATGCGGATTTATTGGTGGGAAAGGATACTGTAAGGGTGTATAATGTGCACCTTCAGTCCATTGGAATTAATCCTACAGAGAATATTGCTGATCAAGGCGGTGCTGATCAGCTAAAAACAAGATTTTCAAAAACGTTTGTAAAACAGCAATATCAGGTCGAAGAATTAATGACCCATATGTCAAAGACTGGACATTCGAAAATATTGGCTGGAGACTTTAACAATACGGCCTTTTCTTATCTATATAGAGTTATTAATACTCAATTTCAGGACGCTTTTCAGATTAAAGGTCATGGCTTAGGGGCTACTTACTACTTCAATCGACTGCCCCTGCGTATCGACTTTATTTTTTCCGATCCGGAATTTGAGATTTTAGAGTTTGAAACTCTAGAGGAGTCCTTGTCGGATCATTTACCCATTATTGCAAAGATTAAGCCCTAGATAATTCAGTTCATTTTTAAACACGATTACTCCCTGAATTTAAGAATCTGCAGTGGCTAAATGTTATAGATCTAAAGGAATGCCCTCTAAATATGCCAAGGTCTGTGGGCCCAAATTAAAAAGGGCGTCTAATACACTGCAGTTAGAAATAAATGCATGATT
>JAYOYS010000013.1:9299-11932 GCA_038153605.1 Flavobacteriaceae bacterium | reverse complement strand
GGCCCAAATTAAAAAGGGCGTCTAATACACTGCAGTTAGAAATAAATGCATGATTACTTCGAAAAACCTGAATGTAGTGGGGGAAATTTATAGGACTATTGCGTTTTTGTTCACCATAATTGCGCCAATCCTTACCCGAAAAATCCATTTGATAGGCTTGGGTTTTGCTATAATTGAGTTCTTTGCCAATGAGCTGCATCAGACGATCGATTATCTTGAGGTTGTGCTCTTGTAGTTTTATTGATTCCGAAGTGAATAAATCTGTGAGCTCATCTTCGTAATATTCGAAAAAAGGCGCGGTGCGATAGGCCGTTTGTATGGATTTCCAATGATTGGCCGCCCAAGCGAATGCATTTTCGCTTTGGACCTCTTTGGTCTTCTGTCGCCCTGCAGTTTTATTGTGCTTTATCGGCACGAATAACCCCAGAGTCCCTTGTGCATGAGCGATATAGGTACGGTTGCGCAGGGTTTGTTTTTGATAATTATCACAGACTTCAAAAACAATATTTTCACTGCGAACTAGCGCAGACATTTGCAATACATCAGGGAAATATGTCGGAAGAAATAAATCCAATTATTTCTTTTTCTTGCGCTTTCGCCAATAATCCCATCCGTAATAGCCTACAAGTGCCATCAAGAAATACGAGAGGTAAGACTTTGGCGCTCCAGAGCCACCGACAGTGGTAAACATGCGTTCCCAGCGGATTTTACTGAATCCTTTTTTATTCGCATCCAGACTAAGCCAGATAAATACCGGCTTTCCAATGACGTGATTTTCTGGAACAAAGCCCCAACTACGGGCATCTTGAGAATTATCGCGATTATCTCCCATGAGCCAATAATAGCTCATTTTAAAGGTATATTCACTTATGGGACTCCCGTTGAGTAGGACTAGATTATCGCGGACTTCTATGTCTTGGGTTAGCCCGAGTTCGCGACCTTCATAAACCTCGATAATCCGGCGATAGAGCGTTAGGGTTTCTGGGGTAATGGATACTGTCGCTCCGGCCTCAGGAATGTAGATAGGGCCAAAATAGTCATTGTTATTGGCGTAATCAACACTATATGGAAATACTGATCTGTCGAAATTCCCGTTACGGTTTTTTAGTTTGGTGACTGACACAACATCGCTTAAGGCCCCGAGTTGACTGGCAACCGCTTCACTCATATGAGCTCTTTGTTTGATCAAACCCGTGGATTGGTCCATTCCTGCAAAGCTGATGTCCGAAATTTTAAATCGGTCATAAATCACGGGGTTAGGCTCATTATATACGCGCCCTCCACGCTCTACTTTAATCAAAGGCTTTTTGGAGATGACTTCGTAAACAAACTGAATCTTTGCCCGATCAGGCAGAATATTTTGCGCTCCGTTTATATAAACATAACCGTCCACTACGGATAGGGAATCCCCTGGAAGACCTACGCAGCGCTTGACATAATTTGATTTTTTGTCAATGGGTTTTTGTACACTGCCGCGCATAAATCCAGGACGTATGTCCACTAGGGTATCAACAGGCCAATTGAAGACCACTATATCATTACGCTTGATTTCTTGAAAGCCTGGAATTCTAAAGTAGGGGAGTTGGGGTGTATTTAAATAAGATTTTGTGCCTAAAAAAGGAATGGTATCGTGCACCATAGGTAGGGCTACACTGGTCATGGGTGTTCTTGCCCCGTAATGAAATTTACTCACAAATAAATAATCGCCCACTAAAAGAGTTTTTTCTAATGACGAAGAAGGGATCGTAAAGGGCTGCATAAAATAAGTATGCACTAGGGTGGCAGCCACCACGGCAAATAAAATACTGCTGACCCATTCGCCCGCAGAGCTTCGGGGCATCAGGCTGCGGTCTTTTTTGTGCTCGAGGGGCTGGGTGTAATTAATGTAATAAAGATAAAGCCCCAAGGTCAATACGACATAGGTGTTTTGTAAGCGCTGATTAAAGCCAAAACTGCGCATGGTTTCCACCCAAACAACGGGCAACATGATCAAATTGATTATCGGAATAAACAAGAGCACCACCCACCATTTTGGTCGGTTGATGATGCGCATTAGTACAATGGCATTATAAATAGGGATAAGCCCCAAAACAGGGGCAAAACCAGCGGCTTTGTACATTTTCCAGGTGCCTAAAAAATGGATCACATGGATCAAGCCTAAAAAAATTAACCATTGGGTAAGGGTCATGATACTTAATTTTACTGCTGCTTATGGTCTGACAAATGTAAGACATCTTTCATTGAAAATATTCCGGTTTTGCCGACAACCCACTGGGCTGCCATAAGTGCACCGCTGGCAAAACCCTCCCGCGAATGGGCTTGGTGCTCCATCGTTATCTGGTCTATAGCATTTTTATAAATAACCTTATGCGTCCCAGGCGTATTTGGTTCGCGTATAGCCTCTAATGGTAAATCATCTGGTGATTGAGCGGTGCCCAATACCCATTTTTTATGGTTTGAAGCCGCCATGGTGATTTCTGCTAGGCTAATCGCTGTTCCACTTGGCGCATCCTTTTTTTGAAGGTGATGTCGTTCTTCAATGGAAACGTCATAGTCCTTATGGCGACTCATGATCTGAGATAAATGACGTTGCATTTCAAAAAATATTTGTACCCCGACGCTAAAGTTTGAGG
>JAYOYS010000013.1:0-9199 GCA_038153605.1 Flavobacteriaceae bacterium | reverse complement strand
GATAAATGACGTTGCATTTCAAAAAATATTTGTACCCCGACGCTAAAGTTTGAGGCATAAACCAAAGCTCCTTGATGTCGTTCACACATAGCCACTACGTTTTCCCAATGCTCTAGCCATGCCGTTGTGCCGCAGACCACTGGGATGTTGGCTTCAAAACAGAGTTTCAGGTTAATCGGTGCAGCTTCAGGAGTAGAAAATTCAATAGCCACGTCTGCTAAATCGAGATTGCCGTCTTGTTTATGGCTTGTGCATTTATATACAATCTTATGTCCGGCTTTGATTGCCAGGGATTCAATGACTTGACCCATTTTTCCGTATCCTAAGAGTGCAATATTCATGGCAGAGAAATATTTAGTGAAAGCCCATAGACACTTGGTCTAAAATCAGATTGTAATTGTAATTCAGGACCTATGGTAAGATCTTCACTTAGATTATATCGCAATAAATGAGCGTCCACGTTTGCATCAAGGATATTGAGCAGATATACGCCGATTGCCATAGCCAAACTCACATCACGATTTCGCCCAGCAGTTTTTTGCGCATCACGAAGCCGGGCGTCAGAGACGCCCTGAAATTCGTCATCTTGATAACCCGCCAGACGCCGCTTATAAGCATCTCGAAAACGATTATAATCCTCTGTGTTGCGCTGATAGAAGTACACACCCGCAGCAATACCTCCATAAACTATGGGGATTTTCCAGTATTTTTTGTTGTAGGCTTGTCCAAGCCCGGGCAATACTGCAGAGTAAAAAGCTGCTCGCGCTGGGGCTAAGGGGTCGTACAGCTCTTGTTTTAGGGAGTCAATAATTACGGGTTCAGCGACAATCACCTCAGTTTCTAACTGGGAAGAAACACTCTCGTTTTCCGGCTCATTCTCATTATTTTGAGACCAGGCCAATGCACCGAAGGTCCAAAAAAATATGAGGCATAAGCCAATGTTAGCATTAATTTTCACCCAGAAGTTTTTTGCGTAAGGCCTCGAGTTCCCTCTGATTTTTATACTTGATTTGCAACATCCCACCACCTTGAGCGTTGCTTTTGAGCATTACGGGTAAGTCGAGGATATCCGACAAAACGACATCACGGTCCGCCTTTGCCTTGCTTGTCTTTGTAGCAGCAGTTTTTCCTGCTTTCAGGGCTTTTACACGCTCTTCAGTTTGACGCACCGAAAGTTTTTTATCTAAAATTTCCTCGTAAAGCGCCAGCTGATTGTCCACGTCCTCAATATTGATCAAGCTACGCCCATGTCCCATAGAAATAAAACCATCGCGCATACCCGACTGAATAAGTGGATCGAGTTTCAAGAGGCGCAAATAATTTGTTACTGTGGTGCGATCTTTTCCCAACCGATCGCCAAGATCGCTTATGGAGAGTGAAACATCCTCTAAAAGGCGCTGATAAGTCAGAGCGATTTCAATAGGGTCAAGGTCTTGGCGCTGAATATTTTCGACCAAGGCCATTTCGAGCAGCTCCTGATCATTTGCCGATCTGATATAGGCAGGAATAGACTCAAGACCAATATTTTTTGAGGCGCGATAACGCCGTTCTCCGCTGACCAGTTCATAATGGCCTTGATTGGTCTCTCTTACTGTTATGGGCTGTATAAGCCCTAGAGATTTTATTGAATTCTCAAGTTCTTTCAGAGCGGTTTCGCTGAATCGTGTTCTTGGCTGATAAGGATTAACTTTAATCTGATCCAGGCTTAAAGTCACAAAGCTCGCAGGGGACTTAGCAGCACTACTATGGGCAGCCCCTTCATCATTCAAGAGAGCTGAGAGTCCGCGACCGAGTGCTTGTTTTTTGATTGCTTTTGCCATAATGGATTAACGATTTTTTTCGATTAATTCGTGTGCCAGATGCAGATAATTATTGGCGCCTGTGCTGCCTGCGTCATAACTGATAATACTTTCACCATAACTTGGGGCTTCACCTAGGCGCACATTGCGCTGAATAATGGTGTCGAACACCATTTCATCAAAATGCTTTTTCACTTCATCCACGACCTGATTAGACAGTCTTAGCCTTGAATCGTACATGGTTAAAAGGAGCCCTTCAATATCCAATTCTGTATTGTGCAATTTTTGGACACTTTTAATAGTATTCAAAAGTTTGCCCAAACCTTCAAGGGCGAAATACTCACATTGAATGGGGATCATCACTGAGTCAGCAGCCGTGAGCGCGTTTAAAGTTAAAAGCCCCAGACTCGGCGCACAGTCGATCAGAATATAGTCATAATCATCTTTGATAGGCTTTAACGCTTCGCGCAGCATATGCTCTCGTGATTCTTTGTCCACAAGTTCAATCTCAATGGCCACCAAATCGATATGTGCAGGGATCACCCATAGGTTGGGGGAGCTTGTTCCTACGACACATTCTTTTGCTATAGCCGTATGTTCTAGCAGCTGATAGGTCCCCAATGTCGACGGGGTTACTTCCACGCCCAGACCAGAGGTAGCATTGGCCTGTGGATCCGCATCTATCAGCAAGATCTTTTTTTCCAAAACACCCAGTGAGGCAGCAAGATTAACGGAAGTCGTGGTCTTTCCCACACCTCCTTTTTGATTGGCTATGGCGATAATTTTACCCATAAAAAGCGCAGACGTATTCAAGTTTAAAAATACAACTTATAAACCGCAAGTGAAATTGTATTTGTTAACAACAAGTCAACAAATATAAGTCCTCGATGGACTCGCGATAATGGCATTTAAGCCATTGAGGATGAATTAATTTCTGGAACTAGTTACTTTTTTTGGCGCGAATCATGGCCTCTAACATGTCCCAAAGTTCCTCTGGAATATCCTCGAGTAAATTGAATTGTCCGGCACCCTTGAGCCATTCACCACCGTCTATGGTGATGACTTCTCCATTAATGTAGGCAGAAAAATCAGAGACTAAATAGGCGGCCAGGTTGGCCAATTCTTGATGAGCTCCCACGCGCTTAAGGGGTACTTTTTTTGCCAGATCAAATTGCTCTTTGAGGTTGCCCGGTAAAAGTCGATCCCAGGCACCTTTTGTAGGGAACGGTCCAGGAGCGATTGCGTTAAAACGCATGCCGTACTTGGCCCATTCGACCGCCAGTGATCGTGTCATAGCCAAAACCCCAGCTTTGGCAGTGGCGCTTGGCACCACATAGGCTGATCCAGTCCACGCATAAGTCGTGACTATGTTCAAAATTACTTTTTGGGTTTGCTTTTGGGCGATCCAATGTTTTCCAAAGGCCAAAGTGCAGTTTTTTGTTCCTTTCAAAACGATATCAATAATGGTGTCAAAGGCATTTGAAGACAGACGTTCGGTGGGGGAGATGAAATTGCCTGCAGCGTTATTGACCAATATATCCACTGCGCCAAATTTTTCACAAGATTTCTGAACGAGGGCCTCAACCTGATCGTAATGCCGCACGTCACAAGGTACAGCCAATACTTTACCACCGGTTTGCGCCTCGAGCTCTTGGGCGGTATTGTCAATTTTATCCTGATTTCTGGAGCTTATCACCACATTAGCGCCGAGTTCTAAAAAGTAGGTGGTCATGGCCTTACCCAATCCACTGCCCCCTCCGGTGACCACAATTGTTTTGTCTTTTAGCGCATCGGCTTGCATCATTTTTTGGGTATAATCCATAGTATATAGTTTAATGGTTTTACTCCGGACGGGTATCCGTAAGTATTTCTATCAGTTCAAGGGCGGCTTGACTCAGATTAGTTCCTGGACCATAAATCGCCACGACACCCGCCTGGTAAAGGGCCTTGTGGTCATCTTCGGGAATAACCCCACCTACGATAACCAAAATGTCTCTGCGCCCGAGATCCTCCAGAGCTCGTATCACTTGAGGGACCAGTCTCATATGTCCCGCCGCAAGAGAGGATACGCCTAATATGTGCACATCATTTTCTACCGCTTGCTTGGCTGTTTCTTCTGGGGTTTGAAATAGAGGCCCTATATCGACATCAAAGCCTAAATCAGCATAACCAGTAGCGACGACTTTGGCTCCGCGGTCATGTCCATCCTGTCCCATTTTTGCCACCATGATTCGGGGTTGACGACCTTCCTGAATAGCGAAATCGCGCACTGCTTGTTGTGCTTTTTCAAACCACTGATCTTTGCTTATTTCTTTTTTATACACGCCGCTAAAGGTTTGTATTTGTGCTTGATATCGGCCATATTCCGCCACTATAGCATCCGAAATTTCCCCTAACGTGGCTCGGTGTTGGGCGGCCATTATGGCTAAAGCTAATAAATTTTGGTCATTGGTTTTTGCCCCAGCCGTTAAATTTGCCAAGGCATTTTGCACCGCCGCCTCGTCACGTATAGTTTTGACCTGCTTGAGTTTTTTCAATTGAGCCTCTAACACCTTGGCTTGATCTACCTTGAGTATGTGGAGTGGTTCTCGGTTTTTGCGCTGATGCTTATTGACCCCGACAATGACCTCTGCTCCGGAATCTATTCTTGCTTGTTTGCGCGCAGCGGCTTGTTCTATGCGCAATTTAGGCAGGCCATTTTCGATGGCCTTGGTCATGCCCCCTAAGTCTTCAATTTCTTGAATTAAAGTCCACGCCTTTTGCATGAGGTCTTTGGTCTTGCGCTCTAATTCAAAGCTTCCAGCCCATGGGTCTACTGTTCGGGTCACTCCAGTTTCGTGTTGAAGAAAGAGCTGGGTATTGCGCGCAATGCGGGCTGAAAATTCGGTGGGCAGGGCCAGGGCTTCATCCAAAGCATTGGTGTGTAGGGATTGGGTGCCACCACATACGGCAGCCAAGGCCTCTACCACTGTGCGGGTAACATTGTTAAATGGATCTTGAGCCGTCAAACTCCAACCACTGGTTTGACAGTGGGTGCGCAGAGCCATGGATTTATTATTTTTTGGCCCGAAAGTCTTGATGATTTTTGCCCATAACATTCTGGCGGCGCGCATTTTAGCAATTTCTTCAAAATGATTCATGCCGATACCCCAGAAAAAAGAGAGTCTTGGCGCGAAATCATCGATATTGAGCCCAGCCTCCAGGCCTTGACGCACGTATTCTAGTCCATTAGCCAGAGTGTAGGCCAGTTCTATTTCGGCAGTGGCTCCTGCTTCTTGCATATGATAGCCCGAAATTGAAATAGAATTAAATTTGGGCATATATTCACTGGTATATTTAAAAATATCCCTAATGATACGCATGGAAGCTCCTGGAGGATAGATATACGTATTGCGCACCATGAATTCCTTTAAAATATCATTTTGAATGGTCCCTGAGAGTTGCTCTGGGGCGACGCCTTGCTCCTGAGCCGCGGTGATAAAAAATGCCATAATGGGCAATACAGCCCCGTTCATGGTCATGGAAACACTCATTTGATCTAATGGAATTTGATCAAGGAGAATCTTCATATCCTCGACACTGTCAATGGCAACTCCTGCCATACCAACATCGCCAGTGACCCGAGGATGATCACTATCATAGCCGCGGTGGGTCGGAAGGTCAAAGGCTACAGAAAGTCCTTTTTGTCCTGCTGCTAAGTTTTTTCTGTAAAAGGTGTTACTCTCTTCGGCCGTCGAAAACCCCGCATATTGTCGAATCGTCCATGGCCGCTGTACATACATAGTGGCATAGGGTCCCCGCAAATAAGGTGGGGCTCCGGCACCATAGGCGCTAAGCTCTGAAACCTCATGGCTCAGCTCGGACTGCTCCCATTGCTGTCCTTTGCTTAGACTAATATGTTTTACAGCTTTACGTGGACTCATTTTCTGGCACTTCGGTTGATCAAGGGCTGGTAAAAACCATCTAACGCCAGGTACATGGCCAGATTTGGATCAGCCAAAACCTTTTGAAAGTTTATTCTCATGGTTTCAGCGATGAGTTCTGGGGTCAGTGAGTTAGCCTGGCGTAAATTTTGCATGGACACTCTTAAATCATTATCGGCTACGCCATCGATGAGACATCTAAGATAAGGATGACTGTAATTCAGCCGCTCTTGACCATCTTTGACAATCCAGAAGTCTTTTTCTTTTCTGAGTTCTTGAAGTAATGCGCGACTGTGCTCCGAGGCAATATCATCAAATCGTGCTGTTCCCGAAAAACCAAAGTAAATATACTGTCCATAAGCCTCAAAATAGTAGCTTTTTGAGCCCTCGATATAATCCGTATATTGATTGTAAAAGGCCCCTATGTCTTCTCGGAAACTATAAAGCAGTTCATGCATAAAATCGTCAGACATACCGGGGCAATCAAGCACTTTTGGCTGATCTTGATAACGATACTCTGGGCCTTGATGACAAGCGGTTAGGGTCAAAATTGTGATTAGAAAGCCAGCTATAAGTAAAGGCTTAAACGGTATAAGAGGATTAAAATAACAGCGTTTAGTTTTCATCATTTATTCTTTGTAATTCAATGTTCTGGGTTAATCTTCGAGCTATAATGGGGGCTACCAAAGTTTTTTGCGGGTTCATTTTTTGAAAAGGATACAATTCGATTTGGTCCTTCATTTTTTGATGTGTATCCTGGTATTTGTTGATACCGACCACCACTGTATCCAGGGATTCTAATTCATGAACTGATTTCTCGTGGCGCTCTTTGATCTTTCTTTGTAAGGTCCCATTTTTCAAGGCTTTGAGCCAACCACCTCCAGCCTCAATGGATTTAAACAAAGTTAGGGCCTGATCGGCTAATTTTTCAGTAAGATGCTCGATATAATAGGCCCCATTTGCTATTTGGGCATTGACGCCTTGAAAAACTTCAGATTCCAGGATAAAAACCTGGTTTTGAGCCAGACCCTGTGAAAAATCATGACTCTTTTTATAATGGTGATCGTAGGGCAGATTACAAAGAATGTCAGCCCCACCGAGGATTCCAGCCATCATCGCCGTACTATGCCTGAGCAGATTATTATTGAAATCATACAAGGTCATGTACCTCTGAGCGGGCAGCACTGTGATTTGAGCTTTTATTTTGAGATTATGGATTTCACCCAATAAGGCATTCAGCAGACGAAGGGCGCGAAGTTTGGCAATCTCAAAAAAATAATTTGGGCCCATTGCGACGACATAATTCAGGGTAAACTGTTTGGGCATTGTGCCACATTGGCTGAGCTGCTCTATCATTTCGTTGGCTTGGGCCATAGAGTAAGCCAATTGCTGAATATTGTTTGCTCCAGACTCGGTATAAAGCAAGGAATGCACTCCGAGCACAGAATCTGGATGAGGGTTACCTGTTAAAAACTCGTACAAAGGTTTAAAGACATTGTCGGGATGTGCTGGCCAATTTCCTGTTTTGGCTAGATGCCCTAAAGGGTCTTGGTTCAGGTGTATGACTATTTTCGCGGCTCTTGCTTTGTCTGCAAATTCTTGTAACCAGCTTTTGTTTAAAAATCCACATTCTAGAATTACTTGAGCCTGTTTATTCGCTAAAATCCTTATTACCTCTTCGGGTTCAAAAGGCGTGTCGCACACCAAAATAAAACTGCGAACCCCCTGGTCGAGTCTTTGTTTTATGAGGTACTGGACGACTTCGGTATTGCCTAAATAAATCTGAGTACTTTGCTCCCAGGTGTCAGGAAGATCGGTAATCTTGATAATTTGGATGTTATTTTTAGTGTAAAATGGTTGAACTGGAATGCCGTCAGGACTTTCCCAAATCAAGGCTTTATTATAATCTTTACCTTTTAAATCTACCTGGATCTGTTGTTTCCAAAGTTTGTCTTCAAAGGGAAGAAATTCTGAAAAATCTAAAGCACTCATCGATCTGGACTATTTTGGGTGCTGTCGGCCTCTTCAATCAGAAAAATAGTTTCGTTTTCTTTCTTTAAATAATACTGGCTACGCGCATAGCGTTCCATTTCAAAGGTATCTTGCATTTGTTGTACAAAGTCGTTATCCTTTTTGATGTCTTGCTCAAATTGACTTTTGCGCTGCTGCAATACCTCAATTTCTTCATTCAATTCTCTGTGGATGAGCCAGGAGTTAGTGTCAAAAAAAATCATCCAAACCACAAAAGCAATGCTCAGCAAAATATAGCGATTGCTCAGCAGGGAAAACCAGGTTTTTGTGGCGTTGTTTTTATTCAAAGCACTTAATTATTTGGGATTGTTTATTTGAGCTTTAATATAAGTTTCTAACAGTGTAACCGCCTGAGGGTTGCTTTGATGGGATAATACAACAATATCTGCATGTGCTTTTGAAGGCTCAATAAAGGTATCATGCATGGGTTTTAAGGTTTCGGTATAGCGCTCCATAACTTCAGCTAAATCTCTTCCCCGCTCCTTTATATCACGTTTCATACGGCGCATAAGTCTTTGGTCCCCCGGCGCCTCGATAAAAATCTTTAAATCCACTAGATCTCTCAGGGCTTTATGATGTAAAACCAAAATGCCTTCTACAATTAACACTGGTTTCGGTTGTATCTGTTTAGTGGCTGAGGTACGATTATGAATTTTATAATCATAGATCGGTTGATCGATCGTTTGACCATTTTTAAGCGCTTTTATTTGTTCGACCATGAGATCAAAGTCAATGGCCTCTGGATGATCGTAATTCAGCAAACAACGCTGCTCAAAGGTCAAATGGCTATTGTCTTTATAATAAGCATCTTGCGCAATAAGCCCCACATTATCAGTATCTAACCTACTGAGAATCTCACCGACAAAAGTCGTTTTTCCACTGGCTGTACCTCCGGCAACACCGATAATTGTCATGCTTTCGTGTTTTCACAAAGATAGTAATTTCTCGACCGAGAATTACCCTATTACAAGGCTCAAAATATCATTAAATCGGCTTGAGTCGAACCACGCCTTCACCCTCTATTCCTAAATAGATGATATCGTCTGGGCCCATTTTAACATTACGCACACGCCCGATATTTTCTGCTATTTTTTGACGACAGATTACTTTAGAACCTTCGAGTTCAAGCATTTCTATATAGGCAAATTTCAATGAGCCTACGAGCAATTGATTTTTCCAGTTCGGATAACGATCTCCTGTAACAAAGGTCATGCCGCATGGAGCAATGGAGGGCACCCAGTAATATTGAGGTTGCTGCATATCGGGCTTTTGGGTTTCTTCTGTGATGATGGTACCATTGTAGTTGATACCGTAAGTGATTACCGGCCAACCATAATTGAGCCCTGGCTCTATAATATTGAGTTCATCACCACCTCGAGGCCCATGCTCATGTTCCCATAGCACCCCAGTCTTTGGATGCATGACTAAACCCTGTGGGTTGCGATG
>JAYOYS010000012.1:39900-66275 GCA_038153605.1 Flavobacteriaceae bacterium | reverse complement strand
CTTGAAAACTGTTGAGGGTCACACCTCCGGGGGTTCGAATCCCTCTTTCTCCGCAGAATAAACGAAAAACCAGCGCGTATAGCGCTGGTTTTTTTATGCCTTGCCTGAGCCAAGCTCGCTTGAGCGAGAAAAAGGCATAAAAAAACACTATGCCGCAGGCATGCTGGTTTTCCGTAATATTGATTTTCATTATTCTGAAGCATCATCCCTTTAAGGGATCACGAGCGCTAGAGAGTAATCCTCTTTCTCCCCCCTTAAAGAATCAAAAGTCATGTATTTTAATCCTTAACCAATCGAACCGAATGGCCAATCTGCCTATAGAAGTTGGGTCTGTGCTTATTTTGTTTAATATTTTGAGTGATTGGTTAAACAATTTGTATCTTCGTAGTACTATTGAAAATTAAAAATCCGCATTCTATGTTCAGTCTATTTAAGAAATCTAGCCCAAAAGAGAAACTCGAAAAAAAATATCGCGACCTCATGGGACAGGCCCACAAGTATTCTACTACCAATAGAAAATTGAGCGACCAAAAAGTTCAAGAGGCTGAAGAAGTCATGAAAGAATTAGAGCGCTTGACGAAAAATCAAGACTAAAACCCAACATGAAACTCATATCCATAGCCAAGTAGTTATGCCGGAGAAGAAAAAGCCAGATTTAGTTGTTTATAATGAGGAAACCGGGACTTATGATGCCGCCCTTCGTCCTTATGCCACCTCGGTCAGCGCTCCGAAAATCACCACAGACGACCTGACTACGTGGAAAAATAATTACGTAAAGGCATTTAATCATCGCACTCAAGCCAGATTTGATGCCATTAAGCAAGAATACCAATCTCTGCTTGAAGAAATTCAAGAAAACAATCGAATCCTCGAAGCCGAATTCAATTTCGAACCTAATATTGGCAGTATTTATCATCTATATTCCAGAGAAAACAAAAAACCTTTTTTATCCCTGATTGAGCCAAAACAATGTAAGTTCCAGCACCTAGGGAGCTATGTCTTGAATCAAGAGCGTATTTGGCAAAAACACCGAGATGATGAGTGATCAGCGCGAATTTACAGAAACCGAATTAGACCGCATCATTGAAATGGCCTGGGAAGATCGGACCCCCTTTGAGGCTATAGAATATCAATTTGGACTTCCGGAGAAAAAAGTAATCGCTCTGATGCGAAAAACCTTAAAACGAGGGAGTTTTAATCTTTGGCGCAAGCGCGTAAATAGCGGTGTGAGCCAAAAACATTTAAAAAAGCGAAATCCAGATATCAAACGGTTTAAATGCACTCGGCAACGCAATATTAGCGGCAATAAAATCAGCAAACGTTAATATGATTCTGTGATAGTCATTAGATCTTCTTAAAACCAAAACGATTAAAATAAACAGAGCGACAACGCCATAGAAACATGAGCCTTTTCCCTACAAATTATCAGGCAATTCTCGAAAGGATTGACTCTTTCGATCCTGTGGCATACGCCAAGTCCAGAAATTATGCCAATGGCGCTGTGAGCAGGCTTTCTCCCTACATATCCAGAGGAGTTATTTCCACACGCCTAGTCTATAAGCGGCTGCTCAAAAGAGGAATAAAACTCTATCAAATGGAAAAGTTCGTCCAAGAGCTCGCTTGGCGAGATTTTTGGCAAAAACAGTGGCAATATCATGGTGAGGCCATAAATCAAGATCTCAAGAACGCTCAACAAAACGTTCGTGATTATGGACTGCCGAGAGCGATACAAGAGGCTAATACTGGAGTTGAAGCTATAGATAAAGCTATTGAAGACCTATACACCACCGGTTATATGCACAACCACCTGCGGATGTACCTGGCGAGTATTGCGTGTAATGTGGCCCAGTATCATTGGAGAATTCCAGCACAGTGGATGTTTTCTCATCTATTAGATAGCGACTGGGCCAGTAATGCCCTAAGCTGGCAATGGGTGGCAGGGGCAAATTCAAATAAAAAATATTGGGCAAATCAGGACAATATAAATCACTTTTGTCAAACAGATCAATGGAAAACATTTTTAGATTTTAGTTATGAGGATTTACCTCATCAAGCGGTCCCCAGTGTATTAAAAGTGAAAACGCCGATGCCTCTTTCTGAAACAGAGCTCGAGATGTTTCAACCTAACGCTACATCCTTGTCAGAATTTGATAATGATAAAGAATCTGTTTGCATTTATACCCCTTACAATCTGGACCCTTTATGGCGTGCAGATTTGAGGACTAATCGCATATTATTACTTGATATTGAATATTTTAATCAATATCCCACCAGCAACAAGGTTTTGAAGTTCATTCAGGATTTAGCTTTAGAAAACATCCCAGAAGTCAACATTTTTATCGGCACTTATGAAATGCTTAGAAAACACTTTTCAAGTAGCCTCATCTACGCCAAAGAGCATCCGGCCCTGCCCTACACGGTGGATGTCCTCGACTCAAGAGATTGGCTTTCGGTTCATACACCTTATAAACCATCTTTTTTTCCTTATTGGAAAAGCTGTAGCAAAGCCTTAAAACAAGAATTAAGTGACCTAAAATAAATGCTCAAGCCGTTTGGGTCGTTATGAAAAAAGAATTTTTGCCACATAAAATATGTAAGACCTGTACTCGACCCTTTAACTGGCGAAAAAAATGGGCGCGTAACTGGGATAATGTAATTTATTGTAGTGCGCGCTGCAGAAGAAATAAAACCAATGAGCTAAAATAAATTGACATTAAATTTATGCCGATGGTATTTGACACTACCCATACAAACGAAGATTTTGACCAATATACCCGAACGAAATTAGGCCCAGCTTTTGGTCTTATTGAGCGATTAAAAATGGGGCGAATTGGGTCCAGGCGTATGATGATAAGTGGTTACAGTGAAGGATTTGAGCTCTTAAAAAATAATTTACAGGATTTACTTTACGGAAATATTGAACTCAGACCCCAGGGCATCATTTTATTTGCGACCAATGGCGGGAAAAGAATGGGCTGGGTTATTGCTTATCATGAATTAATAATATTTGACTCGGACTATTTCAGCATACATGCACAAGGCCTTGTGATTAAATTTGAAAAAAATCGCAATTACCATGAGAATAAATCCTTTATTCGTATTATGATGCAGGAGCGATTAAATTGGTTAAGCCAATATGACATGCCTTAAGGGGCTTCCAACCGCCAAAAAATTAAATTGATAATGATCAAAAAAAAGCCCGGCAATTGCCGGGCTTTCTGTTTCTAATCGTTGAGTATGGAATTATACGAAATTTATTCTTTAACCAATTTCAGGTTAGCCACAACTCCATCGCGATACACACGAACGAAATAGGTCCCCCCACTAAGGGCATCAACGGCTACCTGAGTCTCAGTACTCTCTATATCTGCTTCATATACCAATTGACCGAGAACATTACGCAGTTCAATGCGCTGCATCGGCGTTTCAGAACGCAAATTGAAGGACTCAGTAGCAGGATTTGGAAACATTGATAAGCCTAAAGACTCTTGAGACTCAATTCCCAATACACCCGCAACGGTAAAGGTAAATACATCACTCCACTCACCTACTGCACAATCCGTATTACCGCGAACGCGCCACCAGTAGGTATAACCTTCTTGCATCCCTAAAATAAGAGAGGATGGAAACTCGGAGCTTTGCGCAAATTGAACATTCGTGAAGTCAATATCACGTGACACCTCAAAATCGTAGCTCGTTACTGATTGTCCACCATTAGACCATTGTAATTCATATACAATCGGAATGTCTACAGCACCATCTGCAGGTATTAAGAGTTCAGAAACAGGGACTGAAGCCGGATCATCGCTGAGTACCGATAAGACGACTGGAAGAGATTGGGTTTCCCCAGTTCCTGTGACATCAATTACCAATGGATAATCACCGTCAGCTAAATTAGCTAGTCCTGATAAGGTCATTGTACTGGATCCAGCTCCGGTAAGTGTCGGATTTGAAAAACTTGCACTAACCCCGCCAGGCAAACCTGAAGCGCTAAATGAAACGCCTCCAGTATATCCATTTAATGGATTGTAATTAACCGTGAAATCTGCGGTAGTATCTCCTACACAGACATAAATCTGTCCATCATGGGTCAAGGCCAAAAAGTCTGGTGTTCCCATACCACTTATGATAATGGATATATTCTGCACACCGTCTATTAAATTGGCCCCTTTGTGAGAAATTTTGGCTGAATACGTTCCTACGGCGCCACCGATTTCAATTTTTTCTACGTTATCGACAAAGTTATCCGCTTGAGTAGCTGCCGCAGTAAAGTTTCCTGGATCTAACCTCCAAGGAAAGGCCTCTGTTCCTGCCGCGCTAATGAGTCTGAAATCCACGTCATTCTTCAACATTGGCGTGGGATCATCTTCACTAGAGGCATTTGCTGGAAGTGATGTTCCTGGTGGATCAGTCCAAGTTACGGTTCCCACGAGTGGCTCTCCACCCGCAGCGCTTACACTAAATACTATAGTTTCTCCGGAATTAAGTGATTCTTCAATAATGTAAGATGAATCATTCATGCCACCAATAACCTGAGCACCGCGCTGAACATTTAACAGTCCCCATCCGAATCGATAATCCGGACCGTCAGCAGATCCAGTTTCATCGGCTGTATGAATCGCGATACCACGAAGTGTGGACCCTTTCATAAAGGTGCTATTTAGCTGATTGTAATACTGTTGGAGTAAAATAAGACTCCCGGCAACATTAGGACTCGACATAGAGGTTCCACTATAATTCGCATAAGCCGTGTTAGACCCGCCTACTGAAGAATACATATTTACACCTTTACCAGAAATATCTGGTTTTACTCGGCCATCATCCGTAGGACCCCAGCTGCTGAATCCAGACATGGCAACACTAGACGGACCAGTATAATTCAATACTTCAAAGGTAGCGGCTACAGTTAATGCATTTTTATTAGTTGACATATCTGTCAGATAATCAAAACCTCCATCTCCAGGATTCACACCACTTTGACGATCATTTCCAGCAGAAACACAAGCCAAATAATAAGGAGCATTGTAATGGATATTGTCTAAACCGCGAGCATCTCCGTCATAATAGCCTAATCGCCAAAGTGGGGCGTTTTGAATATTACTTCCGTAAGAGTGATTCGACACCAACAATCCGTTTCCTGCGGCCGTGATCATTTCTGGATAATCACTGAACCAATCATGTGCCCAAAGAGTCCCTTCCGGTAACATACCTTTGGCCGCACCATTGACTACTGTCCCATTTCCTATTAAGGTACCCGCTACGTGCGTGGCATGATCACCCCAATTTGTGGCACCATCTATTTGCTGCACGCGACCATCTAACAATTGATGTGTCTCACGGACGGCACTTCCATCCCACTCGCCGACAATCATATCTTGACCATCTAAATCCAATCCAGTGACTCCTCCGGTGTGCAAAGTATTTGCCCGGGTGGTAATTCCTCCTTCTCGATTATGGGTCACTTTATATTTAGGCTCACCATTTTCATAAATTCCCACAAGAGTCCCGAAAAAGCCATCCACACCCTGAATGGTTTCAGGCCATCCCTTAATGGCGGCCATATCGAGAGCCTGTGCTATTTGTTCCTGTTCCGCTTGTAAAAATTCAGCACGCAGCTCCGCAAGTTTTGCGAAATCGTAGTCTTGAGTAATCTCAGCACGCTGTGCCGGTGTTTGCGCCAATAACATCGGGCTGACAAACAATGAAAGCAATAAACTTTTGTAAAATTTTACCATAATTATTTTTTTTGTGAATGTACAAAACAATCAACTTTGAACAAAGCCGACACAACTTAAAATTACCAAAAATTAATAGGCAATTAAGGCTGCTGCACCCATGATACCCATATCTTGATGCTGAGCCGCGATTACTACTGTATTCTCTAATTGCTGCTTGTATTCAAAATCACTGATTGACTTTTTCATAGACTGCCAAAAAAATGGATAAGCCTGAGCGATTGAACCCCCCAATATTACTGCCTCAGGAGCGTACATAGACATCACCATTTTTAGGGCATTACCTAAATGGGTGCCGTAATCGTCAAAGGCCTCGAGCCCCATTTCCATCCCTTGTTTCGCTTGTTCATACAAGGCTTTTGCCGACTGACCAAAGTTTCTATAAAAAAAAGCACTCGCTGCGTAATCTTCAACAATACCATCTTTATAGGGCATCATGCCGATTTCCCCGGCTCCAGCCATAATGCCAGAATATAAGTTTCCATTAATTATTATCCCCATACCAAGACCTGTGCCTATGGTAAGGGCAACAAAATTTCTATAAAGCCTCCCTTGACCATAACGCGCATGACCCAACGCATAGCATCCAGCGTCATTATTGAGTTTCACGGGAATAGAAAACTCTTTAGTTATAATTTCGGCCAAAGGCAATTCATACCACATCGGAAGATTTTGTAAGTCGTAAATAAAACCCTTCTCAGGATCAATAATTCCGGGGACACCTATGCCAATTCCTTGAACTTTACTTAAATCAAAGGAGCCAATACTAGAGATCAATTGATTCAATAGGTCTTGGCGATCTCTGAAATTATCAACCTTAAAGCTTTTTCTATCGACTAATTGACCGTTTGAGACTATACCCAATTCAATGTTAGTCCCTCCTATATCAATACCGAGTGTTTGAAATCCATAATTAGCCATATAATTTGTTGTAATTTTCTGATTAAGTATTTTTAATTCTTTTGGTCCAGCGTTTTATTACGAACAAGTGGTCTAGCCCAATAACCTATGGATAAAATGTAAACCAAAGGCAAAAGCAAAATAGTCATTGCCCATTGTAAATTAATCCAGTCTCCTATAACTCCAATAATTAAGGGCCAAATTGCTCCTCCGGCGATCCCCGTGCATAAGATTCCCGAAAGTGCGCCATGATGACTTGGCACTGAATTTAATCCCAGTGAAAATATTATGGACCACATAACCGAAATAGAAAAACCAATGGCAGGAAATGTAACCAGGGCCCATGGTCCTGGTCCATAAAGGGATAAAAGCAAAAATATTATGGAACTTGAGCTACTTAGCAAGAGTACCTTCTTACTGTCCATAAATTTCAATAACACCAGACCAACCAGAGATCCAAAAGTGAGCATTGCCCAAAAATAGGAAACCGTAGAGGCGCCAATTTCCTCTGAAGAAAAGCCATGATGTGTTTTCAAAAATTCAGCGACCCAATTACCTACACCCTGCTCAAATCCGACATAGGCAAAAATCCCTAAGAAAAATAAATAGGTCCAACGGTTGACTGATAATTCTTTGTAAGCCGAAAGAGCGCCGTTTTCTGGCTTATCAGAAGCTTCCACCTCTGGAAAAGGAATTAGCCAAATAACACCAAGTATTAAAAGGGCAAGGAAGGCGAAAAATAGATAAAGCGACAACCAAGGAAAACTGAGGGAAATCCATTCAGGTAATAAATCAGAAAGTCGGGCAAAGGACTCCTCTTTAGCCAACTCAATATACAGCCAAGGGCTTAAAAAAGAAGCGCCACCAAATACTACCTGTGCCATGACCGAATTAAAGGCAAAATGCTCTTCCCCTCCAGCAAAACGCAACATTGGATTTATGATTACTTGAAGTACGGCCATACAGAGCCCCAAGACAAAAAGAGTACTTAAAAAATAACCGTAAGTTGGGTTGAGAACAAACAACAGACAACTCAGAACAATGACTAAAAAAGAAGCAGTTAGCAGACTTCTACTGGTGTAGCGCTCGGTAAGAAACCCTGCGGGAATGGACATCACAGCATAGGCAATGAAAAAAGAAAAGGGTAGAAATCCAGCAGCACTTAAACTGAGCTCAAAACTGTCTTTGACCGCAACGATTATTGAATTTAAAATATTCGTTATAAACGAAATCACGAAAAAAACTAAAAGAACCAGAAGTACAAGTTGCGGATGTCTCTTTTTAATGGTTATGGTTGTCATAGACCTAAAGGTACCAAAATATAACATTTATAGATTGTAACTTTGCTCCGAATTGAATGGTAAATTTGAATTATGAAGATTCTCATAGCAGGGCTATTTTTTTTATCGGTATATCTTTTTGGAAATTCAGCAACTGCGCAAACCTTAGTTTGGTCTGACGAATTCGACTATACCGGAGCGATCGATTCAGAGAAATGGTATCATCAAACCCTATTACCTAGCGGCCAAAGCTGGTACAACGGGGAAATTCAGCACTACACCAATCGCATTGAAAATTCATTTGTCAGCAATGGAACGTTAAAAATAATGGCCATTCGCGAGAATTTTACCCAACAAGGGGTCACCAAAGAATTTACCTCAGCTCGACTCAATAGTAAATTCGCCTTTACCTATGGACGTTTAGAGGTTCGAGCACGCTTGCCTTTTGGGGTTGGCACTTGGCCTGCAATTTGGACCTTGGGTCAAAATATAACGGAACCTGGGGGTTATTTTTATTCAGAATTTGGTACAACGCCATGGCCTGCCTGTGGGGAAATTGACATTATGGAGCACTGGGGCATTAATCAAAATTATATCTCGAGTGCGACTCATACACCTTCTAGCTATGGCGGAACTGTAAATGTTGGAGGACGATATGTCGATAATGTTTCAACTGAATTTCATGTTTACCGCCTGGAATGGAGCGAGACCCGCTTAATTTTTTCTGTAGACAATCAGGTGCACTACATCTATGAGCCCTCAGAGCAAAATTTGGAAACCTGGCCTTTTGATTTAAATCAGTACATCCTATTGAATGTTGCGGTTTTACCCGATATTATTCCTACAGGGTTTACTCAAGACGCCATGGAAATTGATTATGTCAGGGTTTATCAAAATAATTTAAACACCCAGCAAGCAAATCAAGAAGACTTAAGAATTTATCCTAACCCAAGTACAGAAACCTTAAACCTCCTTGGCATCAAAGACGGCCCGATAGATTTTCGCATTTTAAATAATTTAGGACAGATTTTAAAAGACGGCACGCTACATCCATCAGAAAGGCATATTGATATTCGCGACCTTACTTCGGGGGTCTACATTCTGGAGGTGACCACTGGTCAAAACCACTACTACACCAGAATAATAAAAAAATAAAGCCTCCTTTTACAAAGAGGCTTTGATTCAACCATTGTATTGTCTTTGGTATTTTTTATAAAATAATATAGACTTTAGTCGTAAAACTCAACAGCACCAGTAGTCAAATCATACATGGCGCCTACAATTTTTATTGAGCCAGAATCTTCAAGATTCTTTAAGACTACACTTTGTTCACGAATGTTGGTCAGTGCCATTTCTACATTAGTTTTGGCCACCGCATCAACAAATTCAGTATTGCTTGAATTGCGCTCGTATTCTGACAAAGGCAATTGAGTGGCGTACACTGCTGGTTCAATTTTATTAATCAGGGCGGTTAGATTACCTAATCTAGCGTGATCACAAGCCCCTTTGATCGCCCCACAACTCGTGTGTCCTAAAACTACAAGTAGCTTTGTGCCCGCTAATTTACAGGCAAACTCCATACTACCTAAAATGTCCTGATTGATAAAATTTCCGGCAATGCGAATGCTAAATATATCACCTAATCCTTGGTCAAATACTAATTCCGCCGAAACGCGAGAATCGATACAACTCAAAATAGTGGCAAAGGGAAACTGACCTTCCGATGTATCGTTAACCTGCTCAAGAAGATTTCGATTGGCTTTCAAATTACTCTGAAAGCGCAAGTTGCCCTCTTTTAGAAAATCCAGAGCCTTCTCTGGAGTCATTGACTGTTGGGTTTCTTTTGTATGTGCTTTCATCATTCTTAACTTTTATAGGTTTTTGAATAAAAAATTTGACTGTAATTTTCAGGGTTATTTACCTCCCCTTTCTCAGATATCAATTTAATGTGAATCGACTTATTTTTGGCTTGATCCACAAAGTCATTAAGAATTTCAATTATATCATGGTCAAGATAACGTGTTTTTCGCACATCGAGTTCTAAATAACTATTTTCTTCTAATGCATTAAGTTCTTTCTTTATGGCACCTTTGTTAATAAAGGTAACTTCCTCGGCCAAGGTCATTTTGTATTTATCCGAACCATTGTGTTCTTCCTCGATGTGCAAAAAGTGTGAGTTCTGGTAACTTTTAACCAAAATCACTATGATCCCAACAGCAAGCCCGACACCGATACCCGTTAATAAATCGGTGACCAATATTCCGATGACCGTAGTAACAAAAGGAACAAATTGCTTCCATCCCAGGGCGTACATAGTTTTGAATAATTCAGGTTTTGCTAGCTTGTAACCTACCACAAGGAGCACTGCTGCCAGCACTGACAAGGGTATAAGGTTTAAAACAAGTGGGATGGTAACTACTGAGACCAATAAGAACACCCCATGAATTATGGCAGATAGTTTGGTTTGACCCCCAGATTGAATATTTGCAGAACTGCGCACAATAACTTGAGTCACCGGTAAACCTCCGATTAAGCCCGAGAGTATATTCCCAACACCTTGAGCCCAAAGCTCACGATTAGCAGGAGTGACTCGTTTATTGGGATCTAAGCGATCAGTTGCTTCCAGACATAAAAGAGTTTCTAAACTCGCTACAAGCGCGATGGTCGCTGCAGTAATCCAAACGTCCATTCTACCAAAGGCTTCCATATTGGGGAATACAATAAAATCACTTAATCCGCCGGATTCAGATAAAACTGGTACACTTACTAAATTTTCAGCATAAACCTCTAATGGTGTGTCTACAGTAAACACCACATAGATAATTCCAAAAATTACCGCGAGCAGTGGAGCCTGAATCCACTGAAGGAAAGCGGGGACTTTGGGCTGAATTCTTGGCCAAAGCAAGAGGGTGGCCATAGCGACAATAGCAATCAAAGTAGCTCCTAAATTGATAAAATCTAGACTCAGTAAAATTTCAGAAAAAGTATTCTCTCCATCCACTTGCTTGAAGGCAAAATCTCCTTCTGGATCATGATCATAACCAAAAAAGTGTGGAATTTGTTTGAGTATAATAATCAATCCAATTCCTGAAAGCATTCCTTTGATAACCGCAGACGGAAAATAGAGTCCAATAATACCTGCACGCAATAATCCCATGGCAATCTGAAAGAATCCAGCAATAACTACTGCCGCGATGAAGTTTTCGAACCCACCCAGGGCAGTAATGGCTGTTAACACAATAGCAGCCAAACCAGCAGCTGGTCCACTGACCCCAATTTGAGATCCACTAAGGGCCCCTACTACAATTCCCCCAACGATCCCCGCAATTAATCCAGAAAACAAAGGGGCTCCACTGGCTAGGGCAATACCTAGACATAAAGGAAGAGCAACAAAAAACACGACGATACTCGCCGCAAAATCTTTTTTAAAACTAGTAAACATATAAAATAATTATGCTCCGGTTAACACCGGAATAAGACAATAAATAAAAACGATATTATTAGATATTGTCCTCGGGAGGGTCGAGAAGCAAAGCGATCGATTCATTTTGGGCACCGATGAAATAACCTGTGTTAATTCCACTGAGTTCTTCAAGGTAATGAACGTTTATTGAGCCAGGAAAATGATTTATCCAGTCCTTGGCGTAATCGTCAAATAATTTTTTTGAAGATTCCTTATCCGTATCATCCAATGCAGACCACTCAATATTGAATTGATCGATAGCCAAGCAGTGTTGTGACACCAATGGTGTAGCAATAACGGCCATAAAAAACAGCGCGATTATTGTATGAAGAATTTGCTTGGTTTCCATGAAATGCAAATATAAAAAGACCCCAGGCTTTGACCGAACATATTAGGTTAATTTTTAATCTAAAATGTATCTTTGGGAAGTTAAATTTTTCACAATATGAAATCAACCATAAAGCATTTACCTCTATTAATTGCCTTAGCGGCAATGAGCCTGTCGGCACAAGACTCTAAAGATCAAGCACAATCTTTAAACAGGATTGACTTTGCCCAGACCATTACCGCAGATGATTTGAGTCATCTGCTATACGCTTTTGCTGCGGATTCGATGCAGGGACGCATGACTGCCACTCCTGGCCAAAAGAAAGCTGCGGAGTATCTAGTTGATTTTTACAAAAATGAAAAAATAACAGGTGCTTTACCTGGTGGAGGCTATTTTCAAAATATTCCTAAAGATTATTTTAAGTCTAAATATGTTAAAACAAACAGTGAAAACGTAGTGGCCATTATTCCAGGCTCTATTTGGCCACAGGAATATATAGTACTCTCTGCGCACTATGATCATGTGGGTGCCAAAGGCGATACGATCTACAATGGAGCCGATGACGATGGGAGTGGCACTGTAGCTCTATTGGAAATAGCCCAAGCTTTTAAAAAAGCCAAAGAGCAAGGTATGGGCCCCAAACGCAGTATCGTTTTCTTACACGTCACAGGAGAAGAGATTGGCCTGTACGGCTCTCGTTATTACACCGAAAATCCGATTTTTCCTTTAGAACAAACGGTCTGTAATCTAAATACAGATATGATAGGACGTATTGATCCAAATAAAGCCGGAAATGACAATTATATTTATCTCATTGGAAGTGACAAACTCAGTCAAGAGCTCCATGATTTATCTGAACGTGTCAATGCAGAATTTGCTCAAATGGAGTTGGATTATACATTTAATGATGAGAATGACCCGAACAGATTTTATTACCGCAGTGATCATTATAACTTTGCCAAATACAACATTCCCATAATTTTTTATTTTAATGGGGTTCACGAAGATTATCATCAACCTACAGATACCCCAGATAAGATTGAATATCCCCTAATGTCTAAAAGGACTCAACTAATTTTCCATACCGCCTGGGAAGTGGCCAATCAAGAAAAAAGAATTTTCGCTGACAAGTTGGAAAATACCAAAATAAACGGGCAAAAAGACCAGAAAAAAGACAACTAATAAAAGGGCTGAATTCTATCAGGATGAACAAAAAAACCGGCTTATAGCCGGTTTTTTTTTGGGGTGGAAGACCGGGTTCGAACCGGCGACCTCTGGAACCACAATCCAGCGCTCTAACCAACTGAGCTACAACCACCATATTTCGGCAGACCATACAGGCACTACCACACTGCCAAAAAGCGGAGGCAAATATAATTTAAATTGCCGCGCTGCGCAATAATTTATAAAATTAAATTAGATCGAAAAGACTGCGTGTCGCCACATATCTTTTGGTGTTGAATCCTTCACCAAAATCGGTGCCGATAAGACGTCCTAAATTACGATAACGATAAGTCAAACTATCCCTTGCATTCTCTGTAGAGATTGGGGTTTGAGGCTCTGGGCTATTCGGATCATAAAACTGACTTTGATAAGCAAATACCGAGGCTAATTTCTTGTCCATAAAGCCGGTGACGTCTACGACAAAATCAGGTTCAATATCGTTCCATTGGATATAGTGATAAACATGAGCAGGACGCCAAGCATCTTGTGTACTGCCCTGATAGGTAGTTTCTATTTTTCTCAAACCCGATAAAAAACATGCCTCTGCAACCAGACTGCTGCCCTTTGGGTGATCTATATGTCGATCTTCAAGCGCATTGCATAGAACTATTTTGGGTCGTGTAGCACGCAATATTTCAATCACTTTTAGCTGGTTGGGAACATCGTTTTGAAAAAATCCATCGGCCATACCCAGATTTAAGCGAAAACTAGCACCTAAAATTTTGGCCGCCTCCAAGGCTTCTTTTTTACGGATTTCTGGTGTTCCGCGCGTCCCCAACTCGCCTTGAGTTAAATCCACAATGCCTACTGTTCTACCCCCTGCGATCTCTTTTGCTAGCGTTGCTCCAGCACTCATTTCAACGTCATCTGGATGAGCGCCAAAGGCTAATATATCGACGGCTACAACTTGTTCCAACATTAATATTGAATTTAAAATACTTATTAAAAGGCTTGAACGATATCATTTTTTAGATCCTCAACCGATTCTATACCAACTGAAAATCTAATAAGCTGATCTGAGATCCTTGCAGCTAAGCGTTGCTCAGGATTAAGCAGAGCATGTGAAGTCAATGCCGGAATGAGCGCGGTAGATTCGACCCCAGCAAAACTCGTAGCTCGCTTGATCAGTTTTAAGTTGTTAAGAAAGGCCACAGCCGGAATATCATCCCTCAATTCAAAGGACACTACTCCGCCAAAGCCACACATCTGTGTATGAGCCAGGTCATGATCGGGATGACTTTTAAGTCCCGGATAAAATACACGTAAAACTTGGGGCTGTTGCTCTAACCAAGTCGCCATAGTTAAGGCATTGGTATTTTGGGCGCTTACTCTTAAACCCATTGTTTTAATACTGCGATCCAGCAGCCATACAGTGAGATCGCTCAGACTTCCCCCTAGCATTTTTGCTCGATGCGCAATTTTATCACAGAGTGGCCGACTGCAAGCGACAGTGCCAGCTAGTATATCACTGTGACCCGACATATATTTTGTGGCACTGTGGATAATAACATCAACCCCGTATTGGGCAGGCAATTGATTCACTGGGGATCCCATTGTACTGTCAATAACTACCAGAACATTATGCATTTGAGCCATTTTTACCACCGCCTCAAAATCAACAATATCAAGTAACGGATTCGAAGGGGATTCGATATAAATTAATTTGGTATTCGGTTTAATTTTTTTAGCAAAATCATCCGCATTATGCCCATGGGTAAAATCATATTCAATACCAAAATCACTGATATGATTGGCCACAAAATTAAAAGTACCTCCATATATGGAATTTTGGATGACCATATGATCACCTGAACTGAGCAACCCCAGAAGCGTGGTGGTAATGGCCGCCATGCCGCTTGCAAAAACCAATCCAGCATCGCAATTGTCTAAGGCTGCAACTTTTTTATTCAGCCCGATCTGGTTAGGAGTATTAAAGTAACGCGGATACTGACTTAAACTTTGATCTTGATAATCAAAGGCGGTCGAAAAATAAATTGGCGAGACAATACTCGAATTCTGATCATTGGGCAAGTCCCCGCCATGAACACATTTGGAATTAAGATTTTCACTTTGCTTTGCCATACGGTCAAATGTACAAATTAGAGGAGAGTATTGTTATCTTTACAAAGAGTTTTTGGCCTAATCCTAATGGCTTAGATCAATGCGCTATAGAATAAATATGAAAACACTACTGATCAATATTCATCAACTTATACAAATTCGCTCGTCTGATGTGCTTTTTGTCTCGGGCGAACAAATGAAAGTGTTACCCAAAATTGACAATGCTTGGCTGCTGATTAATAAGGATAAAATAGAAGATTTCGGTGGGATGGACTCTGCTCCGATGAATGCCACAAAAAATATAATCGATTGCAGTGATCGAATCGTTATGCCCGCCTATTGTGACAGTCATAGTCACATAATTTATGCCGGGGATCGCGTGGATGAATTTGTGCAGCGTCTTGAGGGCAAAAGTTATCAAGAGATTGCATCGAGTGGTGGTGGCATTTTAAACAGTGCCAAAAGGTTAGATAAAACCACGGAGAAACAATTGTATGAGCAGGCTGCGGCGCGTCTTGAGCAATGCGCCTATCTAGGCACAGGCGCCCTTGAAATTAAAAGTGGTTATGGTCTGAATTTAGAAGCCGAATTAAAAATGCTTCGTGTCGCTAAGCGTTTAGGAGAAAAATTCCCGATTGCCATTAAATCCACATTCCTGGGAGCGCATGCCTTACCTCAAGAATTTAAAGGCCGAAAAGAGGACTTTGTACGACATGTATGCCATGAAATGATTCCTGAGGTTGCTGCACAACATTTGGCAGATTATGTCGATGTCTTCTGTGAAAAAGGTTATTTTGATCTAAACGACACCAAGCAAATTTTAACAGCAGGTGCGAAACATGGTCTCAAAGGTAAAATACACGTCAATCAATTCAATGCCTTAGGTGGGGTAGCTATAGGTGTGGCTATGGATGCACTAAGTGTCGATCATTTAGAGCTGATTACCGAGGAGGATCTTTCGGCTTTGGACAATAGCAAAACAATGCCTGTGGCCTTGCCCGGGTGTTCGCTGTTTTTAGATATTCCTTTTACCCCGGCTAGAGCAATAATCGATAGAGGTCTACCTCTGGCTCTAGCGACAGATTTTAATCCCGGGTCAGCTCCTTCTGGCAATATGAACTTAGTTGTGTCTTTAGCCTGCTTGCGTATGAAAATGACGCCAGCTGAAGCCCTCAATGCAGCGACAATTAACGGGGCCTATGCCATGGGACTAGAGGACTCACACGGATCGATTACGCGTGGTAAAAAAGCCAGTTTAATCATCACCGATCCTCTTGAAGATTTCAGCCATCTCCCCTATGATTTTGGTCAAAACCATATTGACCAAGTTATTTTAAACGGACGCCTCTTGTGAAATACCTGAATTATATAAATCCAGAATATATTGATCAAATTACGGTCAAAAGGCACAATGAATTGCGCCTTGGAGAGGGCCTTGAGCTAATTACCGATGAGCAACAACTCAAGATTACAAAAGCCCGTTATCTGATCATCGGCATACCCGAAGACCTCGGAGTAAGAGCAAATGGCGGACGCCCAGGAGCGGCTAAAACTTGGGATTCCTTTTTGGGCCATTTTTGCTCTTTGGCATTGGCTCAAAATAGCCCAGTAGATCGGATCGCCATTTTAGGCAGTATTCGGTGCCAGGACCTCTTGGATGAGGGTAAGACATTAAATTGGCAAAAACCTCAGGACCAAGCTACTTTTAATGAACTTATCACGGCTTTAGATCATCGTGTTGCCACAGTTATCCAACCCTTGATTGGCGCAGGATTCATCCCTGTGGTTATTGGTGGCGGCCACAATAATGCTCTTGGTCTTCTGAAAGCGAGCAGCAAGGCCCTGAAACAGCCCATAAATTGCCTAAATATCGACGCCCATACCGATCTGCGCAATGATGATTATCGCCATAGTGGTAATGGTTTTCAAAGGGCCTTTTTGGAAAAATATCTCAGCAAATACAATATTTTCGGCCTTCATCAGTACACCCTTTCCCCCGGAATTACAGAATTCATCCAAACCATTAATCAGGAAAGGCAAGAGGGACACAGCGAGCACGAACGATCAAGGGGTGATAACAGCCAAAACCCTGGCAATGGCCAAAAAATACAGGCCAATAAAATTGACTGCCTCTCACTAGAGCAATGGCTCGACACTCCTGTGATTCAAAGACATGAGCTATTTCAGCAGTGGGTAGAGCCTCTGTTTGAAAATCACTTTGGATTAGAAATTGATCTAGATGTGATCAGTGATATGGGCAGCAGTGCCCAAAGTCCAGTTGGCTTGTCTGTTCAGGAGGTTCGTAACCTAGCAAGGAACATTGCCGGCCACCAGAACTTGCGCTATATCCATCTTTGCGAGGGCGCTCCGGAGTTGGGACTATATCCTAGTCAGGTGGTGAAAACCCTGAGTGCATTATGTTTGGACCTAATGGTGTGAACATTTGCGATATGGCTAATTTTTATGGGCCAACAAGGGAACAAACTTACACGGACCATGAGTGGATTTATCGAATTTTTTCTCAGTAACTCTGTGGAAAACCGTCATGACTTGTTCTTTCTCTCCCAGAGGGATGACCAATCTGCCACCCACTTTTAATTGTGCCAATAAGGGCATCGGGACAAATGGCGCTCCTGCGGTTACAATAATTCCATCATAAGGGGCCTGCTGAGGAAAACCTTTATAACCATCTCCGAAAATAATTTTTTTGGGAATGAATCCCATTTTTTTCAGGAGAAAGGAGGATTTTTTAAATAATTCATTCTGACGTTCTACAGTGTAAAGTTGTACGCCTAATGCCACAAGGACAGCACTCTGATAACCACTCCCCGTTCCTATTTCCAAAATTTTTTGACCCGAGGTGCATTGTAATAACTCGGTTTGTTTGGCTACGGTATAAGGCTGTGAAATGGTTTGATCCGCACCAATCGGAAAAGCTTTATCGCTGTAGGCATGATCTAAAAAACCGCTGTCCATAAAAAAATGTCGGGGCACCTGATTCATCGCTTCAAGTACACGCTCATCACTAATCCCTTTGCGCCTTAATTGATCGAGAAGTTGTTTTCTTTTGCCTTTGTGTATGAACGAATCTTTCATCGGTAGTTGAGAGTGGACTTCAATTATTGTGGGTTTTTTCCAAAACAAAACTAAGAAACACAAGGCGAATTTGGGGCGCTTCAAACAGTGAATTTTGGCTAAAATCGGTATCTTTGCTTAAATTCAAAATACATGCTTAAAGCCGGAGTATTTGGCGCAGGCCACCTGGGAAAGATTCACCTAAAATTACTACAACAAAGTGAGCGATTTGAACTGGTGGGGTTTTTTGATGCCGACCCCCAGGCAGCCCGTGAAATTGAAAAAACATTGGGCTATAAGTATTTTGAACAACCAGAAGATTTAATCGCTGCCTGCGATTTAATTGATATCGTAACCCCAACAACCCGCCATTTTGAGGGGGCTATGGCCGTTTTAAATGCCGGCAAACACGTTTTTATTGAAAAACCAATAACAGAGACCACTGAGCAGGCTGAAGAAATTATTGCACTGGCCAATCAAAAGGGACTTAAAGGTCAAGTAGGCCATGTAGAGCGTTTTAATCCAGCATTTACGGCCGTAAAAGACAAAATACAATCACCGATGTTTATCGAGACACATCGACTGGCTGAATTTAATCCAAGGGGGACAGATGTCCCTGTAGTCTTGGATCTTATGATTCACGATATTGACGCTGTATTGAGCGTTGTCAATAGTCCGGTGAAACATGTCAGCGCCAGCGGGGTTGTGGTGATCTCTGAAACTCCTGATATCGCCAATGCCAGGATAGAATTTGAAAATGGATGTGTGGCTAATCTTACCGCAAGTCGTATTTCCATGAAGAAAATGCGCAAAGTTCGCTTCTTTCAAAAGGATGCATATATCTCGGTAGACTACTTAGACAAAACCTGTGAAGTGGTTAAAATGAAAAATGCTCCAGAGCAGCCAGATGATTTTGCCATGATTTTAACCAATGCCGAAGGGCAAAAGAAACAAATCTATTTTGACAACCCGCAAATTGGGCGGAATAATGCCATTCTAGATGAATTAGAGTCTTTCGCAGACGCCATCGAACAAAACACCACTCCTATAGTTGATTTGAATGATGGTGCTCAAGCCTTAAAGGTTGCTTTGATGGTAATTGAAAATTTTAAAAAATAAGCTTATGAAGAATGTAGCCGTAATTGGTGCAGGAACTATGGGTAATGGGATTGCCCATACTTTTGCCCAAAACGACTTTCGTGTACAACTCATTGATGTTTCAGAACAAGCTCTTAATAAAGGCCTTGCTACCATTGAAGCTAATTTAGACCGCATGCTGGCCAAAGGCAGTATCACACAGGAGCTCAAAAACCAAACCCTAGCCAATATAACGACTTATACAGATCTAGAAGAAGGTGTGGAATATGCAAGTTTAGTAGTTGAAGCCGCCACAGAAAAGGAAGAACTCAAAAAGAGCATCTTCAAAGACTTGGATAATTTTTGCCCAGAAGACACTATTCTGGCGACCAATACCTCATCAATTTCTATTACCTCCATTGCCTCAGTAACCGGGAGACCAGATCGTGTTATTGGAATGCATTTTATGAACCCTGTTCCACTTATGAAACTTGTGGAAATCATATCGGGATATTCAACGAGTAAAGAAACCTACTCTACAGTCAAAGCTATGGCCGAAAAATTGGGCAAAACTCCTGTTTCTGTTCAAGATTACCCAGGCTTTGTAGCCAATAGAATTTTGATTCCCATGATTAACGAAGCCATTTTTACACTGCATACTGGCGTGGCTGGGGTTAAAGAAATTGATGAAATTATGAAATTAGGTATGGCGCATCCTATGGGACCATTACAACTTGCAGATTTTATCGGATTAGATGTTTGTCTTTCGATTTTAAATGTGATGTACCAAGGTTACAAAGAATCAAAATTTGCTCCTTGTCCTCTGCTTGTTAATATGGTTGAAGCTGGTAAGTTTGGAGTCAAAAGCAAGGAAGGATTTTACGACTACAGTGAAAGTAAAAAAGCTGATAAAGTAGCTCCACGCTTTGCTTAATCTCCTGCTATGATTGACTCAATACCTGAAAATCTTCAAAAATTAAACGCCCAAATACCCGCTCATGTATCTTTGGTAGCGGTCTCAAAGACCAAACCCAATGAAGCAATTTTAGCCGCTTACCAGGCAGGTCAACGCCTTTTTGGAGAGAATAAGGCTCAAGAAATGACCCAAAAATGGCAAGCCTTACCTAAGGATATTCAATGGCATATGATTGGGCATCTACAAACAAACAAGGTGAAATATATTGTCCCTTTTGTTTCCTTAATTCATTCTCTAGATAGCATCAAATTAGCCAATGAGATTAATCGACAAGGAGAGCGCTACAGAAGGGTAATTGACTGTTTGATTCAAATCAAAATTGCTAAAGAGGAAGAAAAATATGGCTTTAGTCCGAGTGAAGCTTTAGTTTTTATGAAGGGTCTTCAAACTAGCCCCTTACCTTATGTTCGTATACGCGGTCTTATGGGTATGGCCACATTTACCGATGATAGCGAACAACTCCACAATGAATTTTTGATTTTAGAGAACTTCTTTCAAGCGCATAAATCCACCCATAACATGGAAATTCTCTCTATGGGTATGAGCGGAGATTATCCGATTGCCATCGAGACAGGAAGCAATATGATTCGTGTAGGTAGTGCCATTTTTGGATCAAGACAAGCGCATTAAACCTGATCTTGGAATGTACGCCATAGTAGATATAGAGACGACCGGGGGTAAATTTAATGAAGAGGGCATAACTGAGATTGCCATTTATAGACACGATGGTTTTCAAATTACAGATCAATTCTGTAGTCTTGTCAACCCAGAGCGCCCAATTCAAGCTTTTGTCGTTTCTCTAACAGGGATTAATAATACCATGTTACGTCAAGCACCCAAGTTCTATGAGGTGGCTAAACGAATTGTAGAAATAACCGAAGATGCTGTTTTGGTCGCACATAACGCACAATTTGATTATCGCATATTGCGGACAGAATTTGAGCGACTCGGCTACGATTTTCAGCGCAAAACTCTATGCACGGTAGAGCTTTCGAAAAAACTATTGCCCGGCCACGCTAGTTATAGTCTTGGTAAGCTGGTTCGTGCCTTAGGTATTCCTATCAGTGATCGACATCGCGCTCAAGGGGACGCTCAGGCGACTGTAAAGCTTTTTCAACTTCTGCTGGATCGTGACGTGGAAAAAAGCATCGTACAATCATCCATCCGATTAGATCCAAAAAAGCAAATTGAGCCAAAACTCTTAGAGCTCATTGATCAGGCGCCAACTGAGACCGGGGTTTATTATTTGCGCAATCAAGAAGGAAAACTCATTTATATCGGCAAGAGCAAAAACATAAAGAAGCGCTTAACCCAACACTTTACAGGACAAGACCGAAAAAGTAAAAAACTACAACTTGAAACGGCTGATGTTCAGGTAGAAAGAACGGGTAATGAACTCATTGCCTTGCTCAAAGAAAGCGAAGAAATAAAGCTACATAAGCCTTTGTACAATAGATCGTTAAGACGGTCTTTATTTCGATACCAGCTCGCCTATTTTACTGATGAAAATGGATACGTCAATCTGGATATTCAACCCTCAGATCGGAGAAAAAAATATATCACCACATTTACCACCTTTGCGCAGGCTAAATCTGTTTTGTTTAAGATTACAGAGCAGTATCAGCTTTGTCAGAAGTTAAATGGTCTTTATCAGACCAAAGAGGCTTGTTTTTTACATGGACTAGACCAATGCAATGGTGCTTGCATTCAAAAAGAAACCCCTGAAGAATACAACCAGAGGGTTTGGGATTTTATCAATAAAAATCGCTATCAGTCCAGTGATTTATTGATTATAGACAAGGGGCGACATGTTGAAGAACGTTCTTGCATACTGATTGAAAAAGGCGCCTTTAAAGGATTTGGCTATTACTCGCTTAATTTTCAAATTCAAAAACCAGAAGTGCTCAAATCAATTATTCGACCCATGCAAGATAATCGAGATGCCCAGCACATTATACAATCCTATTTGCGGCGACACAAGGTTTTAAAAGTTGTGTCACTTAATGACTGATTTTTTAAGATGGCGATGCTAAGCCAGTGGGCGATATCCACTCTGTCTGTATTTACTGCCCTATATTCGAAATCTTCACTATTTTTAAGGTCAGAAACCTAAATGCATGAATCAACCAGCATCGAATCAAGAGCCCTTAAAACCATGGCAAAAAAGGCTTCATGAAATTATTTATGAGGCAGATACACCAGCAGGCAAGTGGTTTGACATAGCTCTTTTACTCTTCATTCTCGCTAGTGTCTTGTTTGTCATGCTCGAAAGTGTGAAGGGGCTCCCCGAGTTTTGGTACAGCTTTTTTATCCAGGCCGAATGGGTGATTACAATTCTCTTTACCGTAGAATACTTTTTACGCATTATTTCCATAAAAAAACCCAAACATTACATTTTTAGTTTTTACGGTTTAGTGGATTTAGTGGCCATATTTCCTCTATATCTCTCCATAGTCATAAGTGGCACAGGAGCATTAGCTACATTGAGAGCACTGCGCTTGTTACGGGTATTCAGAATATTAAAAATTACCCGCTATATCAAAGAAGGACATCGTCTAAAAGAGGCTTTGAGATTATCTAAGCCAAAAATCCTTGTTTTTTTGTTTACTGTACTCGTAGTTTCAATGATTGCGGGTACATTGATGTATTTGATAGAAGGGGATGAAAGTGGTTTTACCAGTATTCCTCGTGGCATTTATTGGTGTATCGTTACCTTAACCACAGTAGGTTTTGGTGATATTACCCCTGTAACGCCTTTGGGACAATTTATTGCCTCGGTAATCATGATTATGGGATATGGTATTATTGCCGTGCCCACCGGAATTGTCAGTGTTGCCTATGCCAAAACTTCAATTCCCGAACCTGAATTGAACACTCAATCGTGTCCAAATTGTAGTGCCGCAGAACAAAAAGAATCAGCACATTATTGCTGGAATTGTGGCCATAAACTTGAGGAACATTAGTGTGCCTTAATTATACAATGACAAAACCGCATGAAATTATCGTTGTCGTAGGGCCCACGGCAATAGGCAAAACCAAATTAGCCATTGACTTGGCTAATTATTGGGATTGTAATATTATTTCTGCAGACTCAAGACAATTCTACAAAGAAATGACCATTGGTACCGCAGTACCGGAGGCTCATGAGCTCAGCGCTGCAACGCACTTTCTCATTCAGCATAAGAGTATTCACGATAATTATTCGGTAGGAGATTTTGAGCGAGAAGCTTTGGCGCTAATCGATGTCTTTTCAAAAGAGAATGACAAAACAGTGGTAGTGGGAGGATCTGGACTTTATATCAATGCACTTTTATATGGCTTAGATGAATTTCCTGAGGTCCCTGAATCTATCCGGAAACAATTGAATCAAGAGTTCAAAAAATATGGATTGAATTGGATTCAAGAAGAATTAAAAAGAGTGGACCCTGTTTACTATGATCAGGTCGATCATATGAATCCGCAAAGAATAATACGCGCCTTAGAAATATATCGCAGTTCAGGCATCCCCTATTCAAGCATGCGTAAGAAATCTGTAAAAACCAGACCCTTCAAACATCATCTCATCGGGCTAATGGAACCGAGACCCATTATTTATGAGCGAATTAACCAAAGAGTTGATCAAATGATCACTGCTGGATTAATCCAAGAGGCAGAAAAGCTTTATGAACACCGCGGTCTGAATGCCTTACAGACTGTGGGATATAAAGAGATTTTCGATTATTTCGACAATAAACTGTCCTTAGAAGAGTCTATTGAGCTGATCAAGCAAAATACAAGACGTTTCTCTAAGCGACAGATGACTTGGTTTAAAAAGAACGCTGAACTTAGTTGGTTCGAGCGCGAAAACGCATTTCAGGAAATACTTAAATACCTCGAAACAATCAACTAACCCTAGAGTTCTGTTTCTCCCTTAACAACTAATCTGAAGCCTTCACCATGAATATTTATGATTTCTACCTGTGGGTCTACACTAAGATACTTACGTAACTTTGCAATGTAAACATCCATACTGCGCGAGGTAAAATAATTGTCATCTCGCCAAATTTTTGTCAGAGCCAATTCTCTTGGCATTAAATCATTTTTATGCAGCGCTAATAAGCGCAATAAATCATTTTCTTTCGGAGATAACTTAATAGGCTTTTCATCCTTAAAAGTGAGATATCGCAATTTTGCATTGAGTTGAAAATCACCAAATTTAAAATCGAATTGTTTGCTGTCTCCCATCGACTCAGTGCTTTTTCTTTGTATAATGGCTTTTATTTTCATTAACAAGACTTCACTGTCAAAGGGTTTATTCAAATAATCGTCCGCCCCAATCTTATAACCCTTTAAAACGTCTTCTTTCATGGCTTTAGCCGTTAAAAATATTATTGGGACTTGCTGATTTTTTTCACGTATTTCCTTGGCTAAAGTAAAGCCATCCTTGTAAGGCATCATGACGTCAAGAATACACAAATCATAATGATCTTTTTTAAACTTTTCAAAGCCCTCCATACCATTCTTGGCATGAATGACCTCATAATCATTCATGGTCAAGTAGTCTTTAAGCACGGTTCCGAAATTAGGATCGTCTTCAACTAATAGGATTTTTTTGTTCTGTTTTTCCATATTTTAAGAGATTAGGTCAAATTTAATAATAAAGGTGCTCCCCTTTCCTTTTTCACTTTCTACAAAGATCTCAGCGTTATGGTCGTCTAGTATACGCTTGACATAAGCCAAACCAAGACCATGGCCTTTTACATTGTGAATATCTCCAGTGGGTTCACGATAAAATTTTTCAAATATGCGTTTTTGGGCAGCCTTAGACATTCCAATACCATTATCCGTCACTTTTAGAATAATACTATCCTTGACATTTTCTGTGCTTATAGTGATCTCAGGAGCATTGTCTGAATACTTAATGGCATTATCCAAAATATTGACCATAACGTTAGTCAAATGCAAATCATTGCCCAGAATTGATGATTTTAGGGCTTCAAAACTAGTCATGAGTTTGCCCGAACGATTGTCAACCATCAGGGTTACGTGACTGATGGCATCTTCTATGATCTCATGTAATTTAATGCGCTCTTTCGGCAAATCCAATTGATTTTTTTCAAGCTTTGAAATGCGTAATACATTTTCGACTTGAGCGTGCATACGCCTATTTTCATCGCGAATCATTTTCATATACCGCGCGATAAACTCCTTATCATCAGCCACTTTAGGGTTTTTCATGGCATCAAGCGCCAAATTAATTGTCGCAATTGGTGTCTTGAATTCATGGGTCATATTGTTGATGAAATCGGTCTTTATTTGAGATATCTGCCTTTGACGCATGAGTTGCGACAGGGTATTTGAATAAGTCAATATGATAATGGAGGTAAATATGAGTGACAGTAAAGCCATTCCCATGAAGGAATTAAAAATCTCTTTGTTTTTATCTGAAAAATTGACGTAGAGCTGATATTGAGTTTCAAATGAATCATTGACAAACAAAGGCACTCCGTAGGTGGTTTTAGGGTCTAATTTAAAGCGACGAGAACGGACCTTGGTGGCGAGGTCATTGCTATAAACAGCAAATTCAAACTTTGACTTTATGCCTCGCTCTAATGCTTCCTTTTCAATAAGACGTTGAATTTCTTGCACACTTACCCGCTTGTGGAGCGGCATTCTTGAAGCAATATTGGAAACAGCCTCTTCGAATTGTTTACGCTCAAAATCACGAAGGCGATCAAAGTCAACCATCGTTTGTGTCACCTGGCCTTGATCGTCTAAAGAGCTTATAATTTTGGTGGTGGTTTTTTGATTGGTAATCTTTTTAAAGGCAATAGAATCAAATTCAAATTCAAAAAAATACGAGGAAAGTTTGTAATCTTCCTCAATGATCCCATCGGAGAAAATAATTGTCTCATTTTTATCTTCATTGACAATCCGGTAAATTAGCTCAGTAACATTAACATTTTCTGGAGTGTCAATACTGTCCACAAGTCCACTGTAGAGCTGGTAGTAATCCTCGGTTTCTCTGAGTTCAATTTGACGCGATACATCGATAAGAAGCTGCCTGACCCCCAAAGTAAATTGATCCTCTTTTGTGGTAAAGGCATTGCGGATCCAATATCCCTGAACAAACACGATGCCTAAAAGAGCCAAAGACATGAGGCCTATCAACAAGTAAAACAAACGTTTGTTCATATGTTAAAATTAAGATTTTAACATTTAGCCATGATTTGCTTTAACCAAAACTTAACAAACAAATCTTACAACACTTTTCCTT
>JAYOYS010000012.1:9579-39800 GCA_038153605.1 Flavobacteriaceae bacterium | reverse complement strand
ATCGCTGCCTCCTTTATTATATAAGGGCCACTTTGGGTACTGATCCATTGTTTAAAATCCTCAGCCACTCGCGGATGAACCAAAGCATTCCACTGATTGAGTAATTCAGAGTTGTTAAATAGTTTTTGTGAAATCCAAGCGCGATTTAATTGCCCCAGATCATTATAGACATTCGACCCCAATAAGTTTATTAAAGAGGTCCTGAGAGCCTGATCCTCTTGCATCAGTCTTTTGGCCGATGAGTCAGCATTATAAACCCCAACCCCCAACTGCGCGAACATCTGGGCCACGGTCGTTTTACCGGAACCGATTCCGCCGGTCAAACAAACTATTTTTGGCCTATTGTGTGAACTCGACATAATCAACCTTTTTATGGCTCAATTCAGGCTTATATACGCCCTCTGGCAATTTACTTAATCTAGGAATCATGAAACTATCTTCGGATATGCGTTCATTATAATCACAGATAAGCCTAAAATTTGATTCATCGTACAAAGCATATTCATTTACGGGTATCTCCACAGATAAAATCATCGTTTCGGGAAAAATTTGAAGTCGTCTACCGCGCGGCAGGTTGACCAATTCCACTGGAAGTTCAATCTGTTTTTGAGTGAATTCTAAAATTTTTGCGGACCAAATAATACTGTCTTGAGAGCGACTCAACTGATTTGATTTCAATGATTCAAGAGCAATCGGCTCCGATAAGTTGGTTCGTAAATTATCCAGACGTTTGTAAACAGTGCTAATAGTACTTATACTGTCAATCATTTCAGAAGGACCGTAAATCGTTATTTCATTGGGTTCGATATGCGGACCATCAATAATTTTAAAACCCTGAGCCAAACTCAACTGTCCCTGAAATAGAACAGCGACAGTTTTGGCAGCCATGCGGTCTAAAGGGATAATTAATTCTTTTGTTTCAATAGAAATAACCTCTGCGGAGGCTAATTTTCGATAACAAAAGGCCAGGAGTTGATCTTGATTAAAACGAATACTATTGTCTTCAAGACTTCGGCCAGCTGATAAGTCGAGAACAAGAGTCTTATCCCGAAAAACCTCTGTCAATAATTTAAAACCGTTTGCATTAACAGTGATCATAAGTTCATCTGGGGCCTGGGGAGAGACGAGAGTTTGTTCAGGCAGACCCGTAAATTGCAAATTCAATCTAAATTCAGCAACCAGCGGCTTTGAAAACTTGGTCAAAAACCAAATTGTTGCTGCCATAATCAGAAACAACAAAAAGGATCGAACCTTATGATTTCTCTTAATGGCTAAAAAACTCATTTTTTTGACTGATTATAGAACATATAAGGAAATTGCTTTCGCACATCTCTTTTTAGCAGTTGTAAATGTAACCAACCGACAAAAAACCCACGAGCATAAGAAATCAATTGAATAACAAAGGCAAAGGGCACCATAAAAAAAGCTTGGATAGACTTTAATTTTAATCCTGCTATAAAGGCCATAATCAATGTATACCCAACAACAAAATAAACCATTGTATTATTGCCGAGCAGGGCAAGGACTAAGGAGGTTATGCCAAACATAATGGCGAAAAATGGCATCCAAAAGACCCATGACGCCATTTGCGGTCTCCAAAAATTTAAAATACTCCGCGCTAGTCCAAATTTATAAATCTGACGTGCATAACCATTCCAGCTGATGCGTCTTTTGTGGTACACTAGGGCCTTTTCGATGAAAGCAGTTTCAAAGCCCAAATCCCAAAGCCTGTGCACTAATTCTGGATCTTCACCAGGGTGCAACTGTGAAAAACCATTTGACCGCTCAAAAGCAGCCTTACTCAACCCCATATTAAAACTTCGAGGTTCAAAGCGCTTGAGTTTGCGTTTACTTCCTCGAACCCCTCCCGTGGTCCAAAACGACGTCATCACGAAACTAATTGCTTTTTGACGCAGATTAAAATTAGGATGAGCTGCATCAGGACCGCCGAAACAATCGATGAAGTCATTGCTTAGAGCCAAATCCACTGCCTTTAAATAACCAGGGGAAAGAATACAATCAGAATCCAAAATAATATAATAGTCCCCGCTTGCTTTTTGCATTGCAAAATTACGTGAATCACCAGGGCCTGTATTTTCCTTATAAAAGTACTTAATGTCTAATGAGGTATATTGTGATACAATCTCGTTAGAACGCAGCTTTGAACCATCATCCACGACAATCACCTCATATGATATGGACCCTTCTAATTGAGTTAAGGAATAAATCAATTCCCCAAGTTCCTCTGGGCGATTATAGACGGGAATAATAAACGAATAAAGCTTTGGCATAACACAAAATTACGCAATAAAAAAGCCATCCCATTATGGGATGGCTTTCTTGTATAACTAATTATACCTTTATTATTGCTTGATCACTTTGTAAGTGCCAGTTTGACCATCCACGGTAACTTCCATTAGGTAAGCACCAGCAGCCAAATGAGCAACATTCAATTCAGTAGTAGTAGCATCAACATTTACTTCGATCATTCTCTGACCTAAGATGTTGTACAATACAACTGATTCAATGTTTTGAGCAGCAGCAAGGTTAATGCGCTCGCGGGTTGGGTTCGGATAGAACTCAAAACCTTCGATTTCATTACTCGCTGTACCCAACTGACAATTATCAAAGATGATATCAGTAACACCACCTGTATTCACAACGAAACAGTAGTAAGTTTGACCTCCAACAACTGGGATAGTCGCACTTGAACCTGGTAAACATTGGTTCTGATAGTAGTCTACGTGTACAAGATCAGACTCAATAGATGATTGATCAGGAGCTGTATAGAATGTTACAGAGCTCACACCTGCTGGAGAAGCAATCGTTCCAGTGATGAAACCGTTGATCTCAGGAGTGAATTCATACCATACACCAGCAGCACCAGAGATATCACATCCAGCAGGAGTACCAGCCTCTTCAGTTGCAGCAGGCATAGCCACATTCTCATCGGTAAATGGACAACCTACAGTCAACAAGTCGATCGCATTCACGATATCGTTGTTTGGTGGAGGGATTAAATTACATTCCATGGTTAACTCGAAGTTACCTACACTTGTATTCCATCCATGAACTAGGATATAGAAAGTTGTGTTTCCATCTGAGACGAACTCAACAGAGGATTGGAAGTTAGGACAGTCGTCGTCATTTCCAACCACACAAGTAAACGCACCGCACTCTCCAGTGTAAACCGACAGCTTCGTATCGTAATCTGTGTTATCGCTACAAGTGTATAATAAGATTTCAGAAGCAAGTCCTGAAGTATCCTCGAACTTGTACCAAACACCTGGGGCACCTGTTGAAGTATCACAATCAGGAGCTACACCTACATCAGAAGTTGCTGATAAAGTATCACCAAATACTGAAGTATTACACTCAATGGTACGTGCTCCAATACAAACATCGTAAGTTAAAGGATCAGTAGCCACCATTTCGATATCCATCAAAAGGTCTGGACCAAGTCCACCACCGACACCACAGTCAGCGAAAGTACCCCATGTTGAGCAGACACCAAATCCACCACCTGGGTTTTGCCATAGAGCTGCGTTGTCATTTGTGTCCTCAGCACTGCCCCAGAACCACTGACCACCTAAACCGAACTCCATTACTACAGCAACAGAAATCCAGTAACGAGTATCTGGGTTTAATGTTGCTTCAATTACTTGAGCTGGCTCTAAGGTGAAGTTTGCATCACCATCAGCATCTACACTTCCTGGGAAGGTCTCTTGGTAACGAACGTCACCAGGAATTCCATTATCGTCATTATAAATGGTCAATTGAACTGCGCCGTTTGGATCTCCAGGAAGACCAGGAGCACCAGCAGTATAACGACCTTGAATATCAATAGAACAAATTAGACCGGCATCCCCTGTGAAGAATACATCATCAACAGCGATACTTGTAAAGTTTGGGAAGTCCGGGAAAATCTGTGCTGGTGGCCCACCACCTGTTGGCACTTCATTAGTATATGAGAAGTCACCACAACCAGGGCGTTGAGTTCCAATTACTACATTACCTAGGGCAGTCTCGTTTGCAGAACTGGCATTCAGCCCGCGAACGTACCAACCATATTGTACAAAAGTGTCATCTGGCTCAACATTGGTATAAATAACCTCAAAGAATTCACCTTCGATAAGCGGAGCTGTTTCTATTTTCAATACAGAGAAATTGGCGTTAAATACTTTAATAAAAGCCACCGCCTCATATCCAGGATCGATGGTGTTTGATATAACGAAACCTCTCCATAAAAGCTCTTGCTGAGCTAATGAAGGATCATCAACATATGTATTCGCCTCCATTGACTTATTCCCTAAACCAGTGGCCTGGTCAACCCAAAATGGATCTGTTGGGTTATCGTCATAAGTGTTGAAGTTTGGATAAAGTGTTACTGACCCATCGACAGGCGTTGGATCTACGACTGTTTTAAGGTCTGGCACACCCCAAGGAGAACCGAAAACATAACCACCTCCGTTAGCCGGTGTTTCAAATACATTCATGTATCCTATATAGTTAGCCTCAGGAGCAAAATTAATAATAGTGTAGGAGCTACAATCTCCAGAGAAAGAATATACCCCATCCATTACTGGATCAGGATTTGTACCATTTTGATACATAGGCTCACCCATCATCGAGGCTGAAGTAACCTCCCAAAACAATGGACCACCCAAGCTAGAAACACCATTATTCAAAGCTACCCAATAAGTTCCTTCTTCCAAAGTAACAGCAGGCATATCAAGAACAACTTCACGCCCATCGAAGCCAAAATTTCCTCCAACTATCGCTTGTGAAGTCGGTGCTACGGCAGCAAAAGAAGCAATCACAGCTCCTGGAACTCCACCAGCATCTTCCTTAATCTCAACATCTACACTGGTTACGGTTTCACCCGGAGCCACAAAACTGTAATAAGTGATTTGATTAAAATCGAAAGTCACTCCAGTTTCAACCATGAAGTCATTTTCAACGGCCCCGAATGCTCCAGTGTAGTTATATCCATTCTCCCAACCATTGCTTGGATTTTCGTAAGCACATGGGCCACCAGCTCCACCGCCACCGCCACAGGTTACACTACCTGGTCCAGTAATGGTTGTTTCATACGGACCAAAATCTCCTGCAGCGAAACCAGTGGTTACGATGAAGTATTCAACTCCTGTAGTTAAAGTGACTCCTTCAATGTCTGAAGTACCTATACCACCATTACCGTCATCATCACCAGCCACATAATTCGTGGTTTGATCTAGGGGATCAAAACAGTTCTGATAAACAAATAAGTAGCCATCCCAGCTACCAACTTGAACACTAGAAACATCATAGGCTCCAGTTACATCAACGGTAAAAGGACCATAAACGTCATAAGACACTGGTCCAAGACCTGAACAACAAGTACCATCGGCAAAAGCGCGATCCCAAATATATGGGCTAGTAGCATCATCAGGCGTTGCATCGTTTAGATTACAATCACTCTCGATTGCACAATTCGCTCTTGAAACAGGGTTTTGTCCAAGATTCGCTGCATTGGCAACATGTCCTGGCTCTGCCTTATCAAGTTGATAAATATTCTGCGAACGAACGAATTGAGGATTAGACTCAATCGATCCGTTAATGCTCTGAACATAGGTGGTTAATGTCGCAGCGTTCGACCCCTGTTGGTTAGAAGAACGTACTTCATTTGCCGCACCAATACTCTGAGCAACAGCAGATCGCTCAAGAACCGGTCTTTGGTTGCCATTACGCTGACCAAAGCTGGTCACGAAAGCAAACAAAGCGAAAATTAAAGTAATTTTTTTCATAATTATCGATATAAATTAGTTATTAGACGTAAATGTATTTATAAAATTGAAATTAACAAAGCGTTTTTCATCCGAATTTGTCACGATTCCGATGAAAAACGCTTTTTTTTCGAGCAACTAAATTTTAACCTATTCTTGGGTGAAATATTCCATGACCGCATCACTGACCCCCATATTGGAAAATCCACCGTCGTTGTAGAGGTTTTGAAGGGTGACACGTTTAGTCAAATCGCTAAACATAGCAACAGTGTAATTCGCACAATCTAAAGCGGTTGCGTTGCCTAAAGGAGACATTTTCTCAGCATAAGCGATAAAGCCATCAAATCCCTTTACGCCTTGACCGGCAGTGGTCGGTGTAGGGGATTGGGAAATTGTATTGACACGCACTTTTTTATCGCGTCCAAAAAAGTATCCAAAACTTCGTGCTATTGACTCAAGATAAGCTTTATTGTCTGCCATATCGTTATAATCGGGGAACACCCGTTGAGCCGCCATGTAGGATAGGGCAACGATACTTCCCCACTCATTCATTGCATCTTGTTTATACAGTACCTGCATGGTTTTGTGAAAAGAACCAGCCGAGACATCCCATCCTTTATGGGTCCAATCGTAATTCTGATCCGTGTAATGCTTTCCTTTGCGAACATTTACTGACATGCCGATGGAATGGAGCACAAAGTCCAGTTTTCCTCCAAGGATTTCCATCGCTTGAGACACCAAATTGTTTAAGTCGTCTAGACTCGTAGCGTCAGCAGGAATTATACTCGACCCCGTTTCTGCCGCTAAAGCATCGATTTGCCCCATGCGCATGGCAATAGGTGCATTGGTCAAAACAAATTGTCCTCCCTCCTCATGCACACGCTGAGCAGTTTTCCATGCGATTGAATTCGGGTCAAGGGCACCAAATATGATTCCTTTTTTCCCTTTTAGTAGATTATAGGCCATGAATTCTAAAATTAGTTAATGGCACAAATATAACTCAATTCAACAATTGACGCGCATGGGCCTTGGCCGAATCTGTAAGCTCGTGACCGCCAATCATTTGTGCAATTTCCAGTACGCGTTGTTGGGCATCTAAATCTTGAATGAATGTCCGCGTTTTTTCTCCTTGGCTCTGTTTGAAAATACGCTTATGAAAGCGTCCTTTTGCTGCTGTTTGAGGGAGATGTGTCAAACAAAACAACTGACCACGAGCACTCATCTGTGACAATATTTCTGCCATTTTTAAAGCTGTGTCCCCCGAAATACCCGTATCAATTTCATCAAAAACTAAGGTAGGTAAATGCTGATATTCTGCCAAAACAGCTTTCACCGATAAGGTAACCCTACTCATTTCGCCACCTGAAGCTACTTTTTCTATGGGGCGTAAATCAATTCCTCTATTAGCCGAAAACAAAATGGATGAATGCACTCCAGCATTGGCATTCAGAACTGAAGTACGCTCAAGATTAAATTTTATTTTTGCCTCGGGCAGTGCTAAATCTTTAAAAAATTGACCCAAGCGAGCCTCTAAGTCCGGGATTACCGCCATGCGACTTTTAAACAATTGATCAGCTTGCAATTCTAGGCCTTTTTCCACAACCACAAGCTCTTGGCCTAATTGCTGAATCATTTCTTCGAGTTCCGTCGAATCTTGAAGCCCTCTGGCCAACTGATCTCTTAATTCAATCAATTCAGAGACGCTTTGTAACCCATGTTTTCGCTGAATTCGATAGAGTTCATCAAGCTGCTGCTCAATCCGCAATAATTCCTCAGGCTGGTGCTCGATTAATTCTAATTGGGATTCTAAAGTCGCCTGTATATCCTCGAGTTCAACACGAAGTGCATCCATACGATGGACTAGCCCGACAAATTCATCAGATACTTTACCGATGGAGTTTATTCTTTGACGGATCGTGAAAAAGCGATCGAGCACACCAAATTCATCTTGGCCAATCAGCACAGAAACCTCTTGAACTACATTTTGAATCTGCTCCTGATTTTGCGCTAAATTTCTACTTTGCTCGAGCTCATTTTGATCGAGGTTATCTAAATTCAAGCCACTTAATTCCTCCAAAATAAATTTTTGATAGTCTTCTTCCTGCAAAGCTCTTTGACGGCGAAGCAGCAAATCATCGTGACGTGATTTTGTCTTTTGCCAATGCAAATAATCAGAACTGTATTTCTTAACCGCACCTTCAAGCCCTGCTATGGTATCAATAAAATTTAATTGAAAGGTCTCATTTTCGAGGTTATGCGTATCCCCTTGATGATGTATTTCAATGAGATATTTTTTGAGTTCTTGAATTTGATTTAAGCCCGCTGGAGAATCATTAACAAAAGCCCGCGATTTGCCACTAGGCCAAATCTCGCGTCGCAGAATTGTAGCGGCATCATAATCCAATTCTAACTGCTCAAACACACTTTGTAAGCCGTAGGCCGATAAATCGAAATGAGCCTCCACGATGCATTTCTCATCGAGATTGCGCATCACCTTAGTATCTGCCCTGCGGCCGAGTACTAAATCAAGGGCCCCTAAAAGTATAGATTTGCCCGCTCCTGTTTCACCAGTAATTACAGTAAACCCGGAATCAAAGGAAGCCTGCAAATCCTCAATTAAGGCGTAGTTCTTTATGATTAATGACTTTAGCACAAAAATCAAATTATACCATCAGGGAATCCAATACGATTCCCAACGATAGAGATTTAAAGTTTTATTTTATTCCAGTTATCACTTTTAGTTGGCGCAATACGCTTCACGATTTCAACTAATTCAGTGATTTCAATTGTAGGACCATCCGAAAATATCTGTTGTATTTCGTCGGCCTTAGCATCAAAAAAGGTGCGCATCAAAAAAGAATTTGGTCTGCGATCATTTACCTTTTTCAGCAAGATAACGGCGTCTCGCACGCCCGTTTTTCCATTTTTTAGATTGGAAGACATAAGATCAAGACCCGTACGATGGTAATCGTACATGGCTTGCCTGAAATCCTGATATACATTAGATAAAACAGCGTCATTAAAGCGATAACGAGACTGAGTTCCATCAACCGCTTTCCAGCCCTGGTAATTGCTGGAGGCAGCCGTATTAACAATTTGTCTAGCTTGTGAAAAATAAGGGTCACCCCCATTTAATGAAAAAGTATCCGCATCCAGTCCAATAATGGTGTAGACGTGGTAAGCCAAAACAGAAACTAAATTCGAATCAAAGTTATTGATGTTAAAGACCAAAGGCTGAAATTCCGAATACTCAAAAATAAATTGACGATCGTTGTAGTTGTAGACAGGACTATCGTAGGTAGAACCAAAAATAGTTCTCGAGGACTGCACTTGAAGACTACCAGAAAATGTAGTGGACTCAAAGCTCTGCAGAATTAATGTGAAATTACAATCAATGCGCTCCTGATTCGTAAAGGTTCGATTGGTCCACCTGGTTTCGTTTAGTAACTCGGTAAGCTGGTCTTTTAACGTACGAAAAACCTGGGCGTTTGGCTGGCCAGTCTGTTCTGCGTCAATGGTTACTGTAGCGTTTAGTTCTTGTCCCTGAACCTGAATGCTCATGAAACCTAACATTACAAGTAAGAATAATTTACGCATTTTTATATTTTATGATAAAGTCAATTATGTCATGAGCCACCTCAGCTTTTGATTTTAGATCGTAATGATGGGTGTTTTCATCGCGATCAATGATGGTGACTTTATTGGTCTCTGCCCCAAAAGCTACACCATGGTCCTCGAGCGAATTTAAAACAATTAAATCTAAATTCTTTTTCTTGAGCTTGCTTTTTGCATGGCTCAAAGCATCCTGGGTCTCTAAAGCAAAGCCCACCAGAATTTGATTTGTTTTTTCTTGACCAAGATGGGCTGCAATATCCACCGTGGGACTGAGCTCCAAAGACAACGACTTTGCGCTACTTTTTATTTTGTGCTCCGCCATTTCTTTTGGCTTAAAATCCGCCACTGCTGCACATAAAATAACCACATCTTGCTCCCTGTAATGCATATTGACTGCCGCAAGCATCTCAGATCCGGTTACCGTACTTATTTTATGGACTGATGGATGTATTTTGTGTTCGGCCGTTGGCCCCGAAACAAGCACTACCTCCGCGCCGAGCTGAGCAGCAGCATTTGCAATGGCATGACCCATTTTACCGCTTGAAAAATTACCAATATAACGCACTGGATCTATGAGTTCAAAAGTAGGTCCGGCAGTTATTAAATAACGTTTACCCCCAAGAGGAGCTTTGGCTTTAAGGTCTTTGTTAAGAAAAGTTACAATATTTTCAGGTTCCGCCATACGTCCCGGTCCTACCAGACCACTGGCTAATTCACCGTGCTCTGTGGGAATCATGACATTACCGATTTCTTCAAGGCGTGTAAATGAGGATTTTGTTGCGGGATGCTCGTGCATATCCAAATCCATGGCAGGAGCAAAATAAACCGGGCAAACTGCAGATAAGTAAGCCGCTAAAAGAAGGTTATCACAAGTGCCATTGGCCATCTTGGACAAGGTATTTGCTGTAGCAGGGGAAATTAAAAATAAATCTGCCCAATTCGCTAAATGAACATGATTATTCCAAGTCCCTTGATCTTGAGTCTCCTGGTCTGTGAAGGTCCAAAAAACTGGATTTTCGGATAAAACCGATAATGTGAGTGGGGCGACAAACTCCCGGGCATCCGGGGTCATGATCACACGAACTTCGGCACCTTGTTTTTTTAGTAAACGCACTAAGGCTGGGGTCTTGTAGGCGGCTATGCCCCCTGTAACGCCCAACAAAATATGTTTACCCGCTAACATTGGCTTATGGCCTTTAGTCGATTACCTCGTCTTTGGTATTGCGGTGATAGATTTTTTGCTCAAGCCATTCTTGAACCGCCAAAGCATGTGGCTTTGGAAGGCGCTCGTAGAATTTTGAAACCTCAATCTGTTCCTTATTTTCAAAAATCTCCTCCAAACTGTCATTGTAGGTAGCGAACTCATCTAATTTCTCAGTGAGCTCTTTTTTGATGTCACCATTGATTTGTGTGGCACGTTTGGCAATAATAGAGATCGCCTCATAAATATTACCCGTTGGTGCATCCAATTGATTTTTATCAATGGTTGTAGTGTTTACAGGGGCGTCTGAATTTCTGATATCACTCATAGAGTTGGTATATTAGTTTGTAGATAAAGTCTGTTCTTGTAATTGGGTATTTATTTGTAAAAGTATTTCTTCGGCAGCACCGCGCTGTGTGCTGCCACTGTAATACTTCATAAAACTATCAAAGTATTTTTTGGCCATTTCAAGACGTTCTTTCACAAGATAAGACACGCTGTTCTGGGCCAAAACATAAGCCGCTTCTAGACGACCAAAATAGGCCTCCTCTCGATAAATCGATCCCGGATGATCTTGTATAAAGTTATCAAAAGCTTTTATCGCTGCTTTGTAGTCGCTAATTCGACGGTATTGCTTGGCGGTTTCAATATCCTTTCGCTCAAGTTTCACTTTGAGTTCCTGAACCATGTTATTGCACGGAGCACGAAATTCTGACTCCGGATAATTATCGACAAAAGCTTGGAGTTTTTCTAAAGCAATGTACGTATCCTTTTGATCTAGTGAGAATCGAGGTGATAGCTCATAGTAACTTTTGGCAGATTTATAGGCCGCCATTTCCAAGGAATCACTTTTGGGATAGGACACAACAAAACGCTCAAATTGGTAACCTGCTAGGTAATAATCCTCGAGATTATAAAAAGTATTGGCATAGCGATACATCAAGGGCTCCGCTTGGGGTTTTCCTCGATAGATAGGTACAATTTGTTCCATGAGCGGAAGTGCCTTTTTGTATTTTTTCTGCTTGTACAGGGAGTCTGCCATAGTATATTTAGCTGCTGTATCATCTGAACGTAGTAGTTTTTGATACTCACTACATCCAGTTAGCAAAATACTCAAAACAAGTATACTAGCATATTTGAGGTGCGTCCAATTCATCCGGCAAAAGTAAGCAATTAAAGACAGTATTAAAAAAGAATTTTCAAGGGTGAAAATAGGTTAACGACACTGACTATACTCTACCCTTTTCAAAAATTTAACAACTAAAATTTTCACCAAAGTTTACTGATTGACGAAAGCTTCCATTCGCTGGGCCAAAGATTGATCCACAGGGACCAAAGGCAATCTTAAGTTGTTTTGGCACAATCCTTTAATGCTGAGTAAGGCTTTTATTCCAGAGGGATTTCCTTGCTGAAAAATCATATCAATAATAGGCATTAGTGCGTAGTGGATTTTTTTGGCCTGATCGCCATTTCCTTTAAGTCCCGCTTGAATCATACCACCAAACTCTGCCGGATACGCTTGGGCGATTACAGAAATCACCCCATGACCGCCCATCATAGTCATAGGCAAAGCTATAAGATCATCTCCGGAGATAACTAAAAAATCTTTGGGAGCAGAACGCAAAATTTCCATGGCTTGCCCAATATCACCAGAGGCTTCTTTAATCCCAATAATATTGGGTATTTCCGCTAACTTTAAAACCGTATCTGGGAGCATATTACTCGAGGTACGGCCTGGAACGTTGTACAAAATAACTGGTACAGGACTGGCCTTGGCCACCTCTGCAAAATGCGCCAAAAGTCCCGATTGTGAAGGCTTATTATACATTGGAGAAACCGAAAGTACAGCTGTAACTTCTGCTGAATCAACCGCCTTTAGTTGCTGTACTACGGTTTGGGTATCGTTACCACCGACACCCAATACAATAGGCACTCTACCAGAATTAGTTTTTATCACCGCCTCTAAAACAGCCTGTTTTTCTGATTTACTCAATGTGACACTCTCTGCGGTAGTTCCTAAAACTACGAGATAGTTTATCCCATGCTCTATCTGAAAATTGACCACTTGCTCAAGAGCCTCAAAATCTATGGCGCCTTGAGCGTCAAATGGGGTGATAAGTGCCACCCCGGTTCCGATTAATTGTTTCATAACTTTTTATTTAAAATACCCATGTATTTAATGAATTCACTGCGCATCAGAGCAAGACGTTCCGGAGCCACGGCTAAGGACAAATCAAACAAAGCTGGATTAAGACCTTGACTACCCACTTTAAATTTACTTTTACTCTTGGCGACAACTAAATCGAGTAATTCATTTCCTGGTCTGTAAAGGGCCAAAAGTACATCGAATGACGTATCAATAAATTCGATTGCTCCCGGATTAGCAATATGTCCTTGCCAGTCAAAATCAGTATTTGTGAGTTGATTTTGTCTCAGGGTCGGCAGCTTCTTCTTTACCTCGAGATAAGTAAACACTTTTATGTCTTTGGGTGCCATATTCAAGTCCGCGTACCAATCATAGAAACCGTCAAAGTCTGGCACCACATTCTCGTCTAATAAAACACCCAGAGTGCGGCATTTGGCATTAAGTCCCGAACGATCGCGCTGTTTCAGTGCTTGGTCTAAATCACGACTTAACCACTTCTTTTTTAGCCACTCTCTTATGCTTTGCAAAAATTCCATAGCTTAAGACTTTGTGTCGATCATGTTAAAAAATTCTTCTTCCGAGACTATGGGAATACCCAATTTTTCGGCCTTCTGTCGTTTACTAGGCCCCATCTGATCCCCAGCCACCACAAAGGATGTCTTTCCGGAAATACTACCGACAATTTTACCTGAGTGCGCCAAAATTAAAGACTTTAATTCTTCTCGACTCAGCCGCTCAAAAACTCCTGAAACTACAAAGGAAAGATCAGATAATATCTCGGATGTCTTGGGTTGCCGTAGGTCGTCTTTTACCTCAAATTTACAACCATAGCCTCGAAGGCGTTCGATGCGTTGCCAATTATCTTGATTGGCAAAATATTCGGTTAGACATTGGGCAATTTTACGCCCAATATCCTCTACTTGAAGCAGCTCTTCCTCGGTGGCCATGCGCAACCGATCAATAGTGCCAAAAGCTTGGGCCAATTTTTGAGCCACAGTTTCACCCACATGACGAATACCCAAAGCAAATAACACCTTGTGAAATGGCTGTTTGATTGAATTTTGAACGCCTTGGACCAAATTATGCGCACTTTTTTTCCCCATGCGCTCTAAAGGAATAAGTTGTTCCACCTCGAGGGTGTATAAGTCAGCAAAATCCCGAATCAATCCATGATTAACCATCAAACTAACAGTTTCCTCTCCCAATCCATCAATATCCATGGCTTTACGTGCTATGAAATGCTGAATTCGACCGGCAATTTGTGGTGGACAGTGTTCCTCATTAGGACAATAATGTTGGGCTTCACCATCAATGCGCACCAGAGCAGTATCGCACTCAGGACAGTGCTCAATAAAACCTATAGGCACAGCCTGGGAGTGACGCAAGTCTGTTTTAACGGCAGTTATTTTTGGAATGATTTCGCCACCTTTTTCAACAACAACGGTATCTCCAAAATGCAGGTCTAATTTCTCAATTTGATCAGCATTGTGTAATGAGGCACGCTTTACGATTGTTCCTGCCAAATCAACAGGCTCGAGTTCAGCAACGGGAGTAATCGCGCCGGTTCTCCCGACTTGATAAACGACATTGTTTAATAAGGTAGTGGCTTCTTCAGCCTTGAATTTATAAGCCATAGCCCATCTTGGTGCTTTAGCTGTATAGCCTAGGGTTTGCTGATGTATCAGCTCATTGACTTTTATCACCACACCATCTATTTCATAAGGCAACTCGTGCCGGTGCAAATCCCAGTACTCAATAAAACCCAAAACCTCATCCATGCTTGAGGCCATACGCGCTTCATTGGGGACTTTAAAACCCATTTTACGGGCTTGTTCAAGCATCTGCTGTTGCGTCGCAATAGCCCAAGAAGCGCCTTGAATTGAGTATAAAAGACAAGTCAAGGGCCGTTTGGCGACTTCTGCGCTGTCTTGAAGTTTTAGGCTTCCGGAAGCCGTGTTACGTGGATTTTTAAATTCTTCTTCGCCTTGCTGTCGTCTTTGATTATTTAAAGCTGAAAAACCTGATTTGGTCATGATGATCTCTCCGCGAATATCAAATCGCTCATCGCTTGGAGCATTAACTTGAAGCGGCACAGATTTAATGGTTCGAATATTGGCTGTAACCTCATCACCTTGAAGACCATCTCCACGTGTCACGGCACGCAATAAACTACCATTTTCGTAGGTCAAACTTATAGAAGCCCCGTCATACTTTAGTTCACACATGTAACTCAGTGGCTTTTGCACCACCTTGAGAAGACGTCCTTCCCAATCGAGTAAATCTTCTTTGGAATAACTGTTATCCAAAGAATACATGCGATGATCATGAACTACGGTCTCAAAATTTTTAGTCACAGCACCGCCAACCCTTTGTGTGGGTGAATTAGCATCAAACAATTCTGGATTTGCCTGTTCTAATTCATTTAAAACCTGCAACATCTGATCAAATTCATAGTCAGAGATTACCGGTTCATCTAGGACATAGTATCTATGGTTGTGAAGCGCTAGTTCAGCGCGTAAGGCTTTAATTTTTTCTTCCACACTCATATAGGACAAATATAAGCAATCCACATCCTTAAAAACCTGGTCAAGTTCAATAATTCAGCCCAATTTATTGACAATAATTAGGGTCTGATTCCGGAAACAAATCGCCATTTACCCCATTGGTCTTTCCAGGGATTAACTGAGGTGTAGCCCATATCTTTCATCAATTGAGCCACATTTTGTGCGTATTGGTAATGACATTCAAAATACAATTGTCCGTTGGAATTTAAATGCTCCCAGCCCTTTGAGATTATCGCCCTGTAAAATTTTAAAGGATCGTCAGAAGGCACAAACAGCGCAGTGTGGGGTTCAAATGAAATGACATTTTTATCCATAGTTGCTTGTTCATGCTCTGGAATATATGGGGGATTGGAAACAATTAAATCAAAATTTTGCTGGGGCCAAGATTCCAAAACATCACGACATTCCCATTTTACTTGCTGAGCGAAATATTCCTGATTTTTTTGAGCTACTGCCAAGGCTGCTTGCGAAATATCCCAAGCCTGCCAAAGCGTATTGGGCATGGACCAGGCCATACTTAAGGCAATGCACCCTGATCCAGTACCAATATCTAAAGCGCTTTTCATCCCAACTTTATGAAGGTTTTGACGTAAATGCATCACTAGTTCCTCTGTTTCAGGCCTCGGAATGAGCACATCGGCACTCACTAAAAACTTTTGATCACAAAACCATGTATAACCTACAATTTGTTGTATCGGCTCCATGTTTTTTAGTCGATTCAAAGCCGTATTAAGCCAGTTAAGATCATCCTCAAAAATATCTGTAGCTCGTCGGGTCACTAAATCTATGGCAGACCAATTTATACGATGGCTCAAAACTTTGATCAGCAAACTCCGAATTTCATCCTCGGAATAAAGGTTTATTAAGTTTTTATGCCAATAGGCTTGAAACTCCTGCAAGGTCATTTTACAATGGCGTTTTTATCATTTGAACACCACAAGCATGATGCCCAGTGTCTCCCAGAGGACCATCAATATAAGTGAAGCCAGAATGGCGATATAGACCCTGAGCTTGTGTCATGTAATCCATTGTTTCTAGGTAACAATGGGTATATCCCTGTGTTTTGGCAAATTCCAAACACAAGGACATCATTTTTTGGCCATAACCTTGCCCGCGGACGTTTTTGTGGAAATACATCTTCTGTAGCTCGCAATAATGATCTAAATAATTTTCTAATGGAGCAATACCCCCACCGCCATATATCGTATTGCCATCTGTAAGAATAAAATAACGCGAACGTATATTTTGATAGGTTTCAAACATACAATTCAGTGAAACATCGGCATAAGCGGTTCCTACCTTTGGCACATTAAATTCCTCCAAAACCGATCGAATTAATTGACCAATTCCGGGGTCATCCTCTGGCTTAATCAATCTAATATCCAAGCTTGAGCGTATCAAATTTTAGCAGTACTTTTGAGTGGTGAAGATACACGAAAAATTCATGGCACGCTGCTTACAACTGGCCGAAAATGGTCGAGGTACGAGCTTTCCAAATCCCATGGTTGGCTGCCTTATTGTCAAAGACCAAAAAATTATATCTGAAGGCTGGCACCACATTCCTGGAGGCCGGCATGCAGAGGCCAATGCCATTTATAATTGTGATCCTAAAAATCTGGCCGGGGCGACCATTTATGTCAATTTGGAGCCCTGCAACCATGTGGGAAGAACCGAGGCCTGTGCCCCACTTATTGTTGCTTCGGGCATCAAAAAAGTCGTGATTGGCAGTGGTGATACCCACCACAAAGTCAATGGCTCTGGTATTGAACATCTCAAAAAACACGGCATTGAGATCGTCAGTGGTGTTTTAGAGCAAGAATGTCGCGATTTTAACAAGCGGTTTTTTCGGTTTCACGAACAAAAACGTCCCTATATTATTTTAAAGTGGGCGGAAACTAAAAACAACTTTGTCGCGCCTTTGACAAAAAAAGAATTGCGCCCTGTTTGGATCACCAATGAATACGCCCGGCAGCATACACATTTTTTGCGTAGCCGAGAACAGGCTATATTGGTGGGACACAAAACTTGGACTCAAGACAATCCGCGCTTATCGGCCTACCGCTGGAATGAAAACAATCCAAAAATTATAATACTAGGAGGGGTAAAACCTCTTGGTGCTGAGGCGCCCGTGGCTTGTGAGCCAGTCAACGGTGACGTAAAATTAGATAGTTCTGAAAATTTAAGCCAATACAAGCCTATTTGGTTGAGATCAGAATTATTCAAGGATCCTCAGCAGGTGGCCACAAAACTGCATGAATTGGAAATCCAAAGCGTATTGATTGAAGGTGGCCCTGAAACACTACAGCGATTTATAGACGCCGATTTATGGGATGAATGTTACTGCTACAAGAGTGACTCCTTGTGGCCAGAGGGGCTCAAAGGCCCAAAAATTAATGCACCTCTTACCCCTATTGCCCGCTTTGAGGATAACGTCTTGTTGTATGGAAAAAATCAGTGATGAATCTGAACGAGCCTTTAAAAACCATTAAAAATGGAATTCAAGACATAGTCTATAAAGACAAAGGCAGTAAATTCATTGGTTTTGTGCGCCGTGTTGAGAAAGCGCAAGAAGCACTGAATTTTTTTGACAATTAAAAAAGAAGCGCCCTGGGGCCAATCACTGTTGCTACGGCTACCGATTGGGAATTAAGGGGGAAGAAATGCGCGCAAGTGATGACGGAGAACCCACTCATAGCGCTGGCGCACCAATTCTCGGTCAAATTCAATCCTTTGGCTTGACCCACACTGCCGTAGCCGTTGTGCGATATTTTGGCGGGACCAAACTTGGTGTAGGCGGTCTAATAAAGGCCTACAAAACGGCTGCACAGCTCAGCCTGGAAGCCTGTCAGTTTAAAGAAGAAGTGATCTTAGTAGATGTTCAGCTCCAATTTAAGTATGCCGACATTGGATTGGTCATGACTTGGCTCAAGCAAGGGGCATTTGAAATTATAGACCAAACACTTGATCAATTATGTGTTATCTCTTTTAAACTGTCAAAAAATATGATACCGGAAGCTTTGGCCTTTTGGCAGGGGCATAAAGAAATCAAAATAATAGTCCTTCAAGACCGAAGACCGGAGACTGAAGTTTGAATAAAATCATTCCGAAGGCATAAGGTTAATCCTCCGAATCAAGACAAGATTTTATGGCGTCTATTAAATATTGTGGTGCAGGGGAAATTTTACCCGATATTTTATCGACAAACGCAAGGGTAGTTTCGGCAGTAATTAGTTGTTTATTTTCTTCATTGTAAATGACATAAGAAAATTCAATTTTAACGCCAGGAACTTTGATTAATTCAGTCTCTATTCTGAGCAGGTCATCATACCTCCCTGGAGCGTGGTATTGGATACTGAATTGAGTTACAGGCAATAAGATATTTTGCGCCTCCAACTCCTTATAAGAAAAACCCATTTTTCTGAGCCAATCAGTACGCCCCTGTTCTAAGTACAAAGCGTAATTTCCGTAGTAAACAAAGCCCATTTGGTCTGTTTCGCCGTACCTCACTCGGATTTCTGTAGTTGTTTTACAATGCATTTTTTAGACTGAATTTTAAGACCTTGTTTATATTAATCAAAGACAATGAATAATGAGAAAAAAAAAATCAAAATTCAATAGGCTTTCTATTTTTTTTTTAGATTTTTTGTTCACATATTTGTATTGTTAAGAAAATGTGAGCAAATCATCTGAGGATCGCTAATTTCATTCTGTTTTTTAACTAAATAAAACGCTTTAATTAATCATGGGGAGAACTGCGGAATCAGTTTGGGGAAATTGCTTGTCATTCATCGAAGACAACATTTCTGCACAAGCCTACAAAACCTGGTTCGAACCCATCAAAGCCGTCAAACTTGTCGACAATGCGCTGAGCATTCAAGTGCCGAGTAAATTCTTCTACGAATGGTTGGAGGAGCATTACGTAAAACTTCTTAAAGTTTCGCTCACCCGAGAGTTAGGAGCCAAGGCCAAATTAGTGTACATCATTAAAATGGAAAACACCTATGGCAACAAACAACCTTTTACAGAAAAAATTCCGAGCGCAAACCGAAGCCAGCTCAAGGATCAAGAAGTTGACGTGCCATTAAAGCACAAAAGTCCAGAACTAAGGAATCCTTTTGTTATTCCTGGAATTCGCAATGTAAAGATTGAATCACAACTCAATCCGAATTACAGCTTTGAGAATTTCTTGGAAGGAGACTCAAATAGACTAGCGCGCTCGGCTGGTTACGCTGTAGCCAACAAACCTGGAGGTACCTCCTTCAATCCGTTGCTTATTTTCGGTGGTGTTGGACTCGGTAAAACCCACTTGGCGCACGCCATTGGTGTTGAGATTAAAGAAAAATATCCGGAAAAAACGGTATTGTACATTTCGGCGGAAAAATTTACCCAACAATATATTGAATCGGTCAAGAAAAACAACCGAAACGACTTTATCCATTTTTATCAAATTATTGACGTACTAATTGTCGATGATATTCAATTACTCTCGGGTAAAGCGGGTACTCAGGATGTTTTCTTCCACATTTTCAACCACTTACATCAAAACGGAAAGCAGGTTATTCTGACCAGTGACAAGGCACCTGTAGATATGATGGATATTGAACAACGCTTGCTTTCTCGCTTCAAGTGGGGACTTTCTGCAGAGCTCAATCATCCGGATTACGAAACACGTGTGGCCATCATAAAAAATAAACTCTATAGAGACGGGGTAGAAATGCCAGAGGAAATCATTGAATTTTTGGCCAATAATATCAAAACCAATATTCGAGAGTTAGAAGGAGCAATTATTTCACTGATCGCCCACTCCTCCTTTAATCGAAGAGAGATTACTATTGATCTAGCCAAGAAAATCGTCGACAACTATGTAAAACACACCAAGCGAGAGGTATCTATTGACTATATTCAAAAAGTGGTCAGTGAATATTTTCAGATGGATGTCGATACGCTTCAATCCAAAACGCGCAAACGTCATATTGTTCAGGCCCGACAGCTGGCCATGTTCTTTGCAAAAAAATTCACCAAGGCTTCACTGGCTTCCATTGGCTCCCAAATAGGCCAAAGAGATCACGCTACTGTCCTCCATGCCTGTAAAACCGTGGATAACCTTTCCAGTACAGACAAACAATTCCGAAAATACGTCGAAGACTTGAACAAAAAATTAACCCTCTAAATCCCGATCTTTCTCGGGGTTTTCTTTTTATGGAAAAGACTAAAATATTAATGGTTTGCCTGGGTAATATTTGTCGTTCGCCTTTAGCTGAGGGGATTTTAAAAGACAAATTAGATCCCAATAGATTTATCGTAGAATCGGCTGGAACTGGAGGTTGGCACGTGGGCAACCCACCTGATCCACGTAGTGTCGCTATTGCTAAAAAGCGGGGGCTGGATATCAGTGATCAAAGAGCGCAGCAATTTAAGGCGCAGTTTTTCGATCATTATGACCTGATCTACGCCATGGATCAAAGTAATTTTCAAGATCTCAAAGCTTTAGCAAATTCCCAAGAACAACTCGATAAACTGAGCATGCTACTTGAATCAATATTTCCTGGAGAAGGCGTCGATGTGCCGGACCCCTATTACGGCGGTGCTTCGGGCTTTGCTGAGGTTTACTATCTTATTGATCGTGCCTGCACGGTGATTGCTCAAGAAATCGAAGAAAAATTTGATTAACTTCACCTAATCCAGCATCACAAGGCTTGGCTAAAATTTAAAATCCTTAATCACAAGTAAAATGCGACACTTATATCGAATTGAACTACTTTTTACTTTCACAATGATGGTGAGTTATTCCCTAAACGCTCAATCGTTTAATCTAACGACTGTTGCCTCAGGATTTAATTCACCTCTAAATATTCAACATGCCCAAGATGAGCGCTTATTTATTGTCGAACAAGGTGGGCGTATAAAGATTTTAAATCCTGACGGCAGTATTGAAGCTACACCTTTTTTAAACTTAAGTGGCTCTATATCCAGTGGCGGAGAACGCGGGCTTTTAGGATTAGCTTTTCATCCCAATTATATGGATAATGGCTTCTTTTTCGTGAATTATACTAACCCCAATGGCAACACACAAATATCTCGTTTTAGTGTAGACCCCTTAAATCCAAATATTGCCGACCCTGCTTCTGAATTGGGTTTTTTGACCATCGTTCAGCCTTATGCCAATCATAACGGAGGCTGCATTGCCTTTGGTCCTGATGGGTATCTTTATATCGGCATGGGTGATGGTGGTAGCGGAGGTGATCCTCAAAATTATTCCCAAAATACCAGTAGTCTTTTGGGTAAAATGTTACGTATCGATATAGACAATCCCTCTGGAAATCTGAACTACAGTATACCGACGGACAACCCTTTTTTTGGCAGTGCCACCGAAGCTCAAGAGATATGGGCCTACGGACTGCGTAATCCTTGGAAATTTAGTTTTGACCGTGATACCGGTGATCTATGGATAGCCGACGTAGGCCAGAATGCCTACGAGGAAATAAATAAGGTCTCCTATACAGAAGCGGGCATCAATTATGGATGGCGCTGTTACGAAGGGGATCAAAACTATAACACCAGCGGCTGTGCTGACCCCTCAACAATGGAATTTCCCATAGCGGTTTATCCGCATAGTGTCGGCAGTTCAATTACTGGTGGCTATGTTTATCGTGGGCCTGAAAACACTACGCTCCAAGGACACTATCTATTTGCTGATTTTGTTTCCGGTTATCTGGGCGTGTTAGATCCCTTAGACGGTACGGTTGTATTCGAACAAGATTTAAGTCAAAACTGGGCCTCGTTTGGTGAGGGCATCGACGGTAGTTTATTTATCACCGCCTTTAATGGGGTGGTTTACAAAATAGAACCCGAAGTAATCTTGGGACAAAATGATTCGATTATCACCTTAGGAATTTCGCCTAACCCCGCTAATGATCACATGATCATGAGCACGAAGGATCTCTATGAATATAAAATTTATGATGCAAAAGGTGAGCAAATTTTTGCTGATAAGGTCAAGCAAGATCAGATACTGATTAACACGAGCACCTGGCAATCAGGCATTTATTTTATTCAAACCGTACATGGAGATGGCAGACTGAGAATTAAAAAGTTAATCATACAACACTGATAATGCTCAAGGGACAAATATATTTAATACCCTGTCCACTTGGAGAAGTGCCCCCAATGACAGTTTTGCCCCTCAGCGTGCTTAAAGTCATCGAAACCACGAATCATTATGTTGTTGAGCATGAAAAAAATGCGCGTCGATTTATAAAAGCAATATGTCCTCAAAAGAAACAGGCGGACTTGCAACTGACTACTATAAATAAATTTACTGACGCCCAAGAAATTCCGGAACTCATTAGGCCCTGTCTCGATGGCTATGATATGGGAATTATTAGTGATGCGGGTTGTCCTGGTGTGGCTGATCCAGGGGCAGAGATTGTCAATTTAGCTCATAAACACGGAATCAAAGTTGTTCCTTTAACCGGACCTTCCTCTATTCTTTTAGCCCTTATGGGTAGTGGCCTGAATGGACAGAAATTTGCTTTCCACGGCTACTTACCGATTGACAAAATGGAGCGAAAACAAGCCATTAAGCATTTAGAAAAACTATCCCAGCAAGAGAATCAGACCCAAATATTCATTGAAACTCCTTACCGCAACAACCAACTTCTGGAGGCACTCATTAAAACTCTGAAGCCGGATACCCGGCTTTGCATAGCGTGCAATCTCACCCTTGAGGATGAATTTATTTTAACCCAAGAGGTGCGACGATGGCATCACTCAGGGCATGAATTACATAAAAAACCAAGTATTTTTATGTTCTTAGCGTCATAAAATCAATACTTCAAGCTATAAAAGAAATTCTATTCATTCGAACCATTAGAGGTTGATCCACTGATCATGAGCAGGAATCCCAGTAGTATCGTAATGGGCAAATTCTTTTAAATATTGCTCTATACTCGTACCAAAAGCATCTTCAAACCCGGAGGTTCCCCCACTGCGCAAATACTTTTTTACATTTCCTGCACCAGCTAAATGTGCAGCGGCCAAAATACCGGATTCAGTTATCTCGATACCATTAATGCGTTGACCCACACTTCTTCTTAAATCTTTACGCAAAATCCATTTATTGCGGGCAGCATACCAAAAGAATGCCTCTTCTTGCAATTCAGATTCCTCAAGAAATCGTTGTTTGTCATATATACCCATTAGTTTTAGGGTATTTGAATGAAATTGATACTTGCCCAGATAACCAAAACGGTTAATGGCTGTATAATTTCCACCCGATTCTTTGAAGGCCACTGCCTCTTTAAAGGCTATATAAGAATCATTAAGAACTAGAGAAGAAACTGAGTGTTTTGGCGCTCCGTCCTTGGCATAAGGCACATGATAGCACAAGGATGAATCATCAAAGTATTCAAATTTTCTGTCCGATGGTTCGAAACTTGAAAATCCGATAAAACCCATCAGACCGGCAAATAAGCCAACGAGCCAGTGGGACGCCAGCCCTTTTTGTCTAAGGTCAATCATAACGTAGGTTAATTAAGATTGGCCCGCAAAAGTAAGAAAAAAATTAATTACTTGATAATTAAATAGTTAGTAAGGGTTGATACTTTTCAATCCTCCCACGCCAACCGTAGCAAAAATTAACGTTTAATGCCCTGTTCTTTGATCCATTTAATATAATCTTGGCGCTTGGCATTATGCTCTTTAAGAGATGTTGAAAAATTGTGGTAACCAGGACGCTCTGGGTCCGCAACAAAATAATAAAAACTATGAGCCTCGGCATTTAATACCGCATCTATAGAAGAAATGTCTGGCATAGTGATAGGCCCAGGTGGCAAACCACTGTACTTATAGGTGTTATATGGCGAATCAAGGGTAAGATCTTTATACAATACACGCCGGATCACTTGTTTAAAATCGTCATCCAAAAGCTTTTTGGCATAAATAACTGTTGGATCCGCCTGTAGCGGGATTTTGCGTTTCAATCGATTTAAATAAACTCCTGCAATGGTCGGGCGTTCAGAAACTTTAACAGATTCCTTTTGTACCACAGCGGCTAGAGCAGAAACTTCAAGGGGACTAAGTCCAATGGCTTGAGCTTTTTTGAGTCTCTTTTCATGCCAAAAAGATCGATACTCCCCTAGCATTCTTTTTCGAAATCGCTCTGGGTCTGTATTCCAATAAATCTCGTAAGTGTTTGGTATAAATAAACTAATGATTTGATCTTCTGTAACTTGAGCCTCTCGAAGAAACTCTGGGTCTCGAAATGCTTTAAGCAGAGACAAACTATCGGGTTCAATTTTACCAGCCAAATTCCCGGCCAAGTCCTCGAGACGTTCTTGATTGTTAAATTTGAGCTTTATAGGCTGGTTACCACTGCGCAACAAATCCACTATAGCTCGATTATTCATCTCCTGTTCTAAAACAAATCTACCCGCTCTAGGAAATTCATCGAGTCTTTTTATTTTGGCGATCAATTTAAAGTCAGAAATTCTCGTAATATAGGGGGACACCGCTTTTAGGACCTCATCAAAATCTGGATCCGTACCGATAAATACATCAACTTTAGCTTTATCAAGTGTAATATTTGAAGCCCAAAATAATCGATGCAAGTAGCGCCCAACAAGGACAATACCAACGGAAAACAAAATCAAAATTATACCCTGTCTTAATTTCATTTATCGTCCTGAAACTTTTGAAAAATCAGCATGTCTTGAAATAAACCGTTTTCCCGCCGCCACCATGACTTTAAAACGGAGGATTGTTCAAATTCTAAGGAGGAAAACAAAGCGATACTCGAAGTGTTATCTGGCGCAATCAAAGTATAAACTTGTCGGCAATCCAATATATCAAATGCGTAAGCCAAAATTAATCGAACTGCTTCTCGGCCAAGCCCCTGCCTGCGAAATGATTCCTCCGTGATCACTATTCCTAGGGAAGAGCGCTTGTTTAGAGGATCAAAATCAAATAAATCAATAAGTCCAATGGCTTGATTCGCGACTTTATGGTGTATTACCAGCCGAAGTTGTTTGGCCTCATAAATCGATTGATGTGCCTGCTCTATATAGTTAGTCAAAAGAAATCGACTGTATGGGGCATGTTGATCACCAAAAAGCGCAAAATTAGGATCGTTTTCGGTTCGGTATAAATACCCAACATCCTCTGGCTCCAAGGCTCTCAAGATGATATTTTCTCCAATTAAATTCAAGACAAATCTCCTTTAAATACATAGACCACAGGACCCGACAGCCAAACTTTGGTGTACTCTAATCCTTTTTTAGTCGATGAAACTGTGAGCTTTCCACCGAGGGTCTCTAAAGTTATTGATTCATCTGCCACCCCTTTAACCTCTTTGAGAGCGACGGCCACAGCGGTAGCACCCGTTCCGCAAGAAAGAGTTTCTGCTTCAACACCACGCTCATAAGTGCGCATGCTGAATTGTCCGTTTTGCACACCAACAAAATTAACGTTTGTTCCTGAAGGTCCAAATTCATCTCTTAGGCGACGGCCTTGATCGAACACCTCTAAGGTACTTATCTCATCGCGAAAGCAGACTAAATGAGGCGATCCGGTATCAACAAAAAGTCCTTGTGGGAAAGACTCAATGTGACTGACATTTTTCATTGAAATACTGATATGATCTTTGTTGATACGAAACTTATGTAAGCCATCTGGTCCCTCAAAATCACCCTGCTCTTGAACAAGTCCTAATTGATACGCTAAATGGGTCGCACATCGCCCCCCATTGCCACACATACTCCCCAAATGCCCATCAGAATTAAAATATACCATTTTAAAATCAGCCATCGCGGAGTGCTCTAATAAAATCAAACCATCGGCCCCTATACCAAAATGGCGGTGACACAATCCAGCAATATATTCTTTCGACTGATCGTTGAAATTCTCGCGGGTATTGTCGATCAGAATGAAATCATTGCCCGTTCCGTGGTATTTATAAAAATGCCTTGACATAATCACAAATGTAGTAAATAGCGCGCCTCTTGAAACTTTTAGCGCTTTGTTAAATAGTCGTTAATTAAGAAATTTGTTAACATCCGATAAATTGATCTGTCGTTAATTTTAAAATAAAAAACTTAAACTATATGAAACGATTTTTTTCATCCCTCGCCATTAGTGTTGTTACAGCAGTAATGAGTCTAATCGCATATGACCAGTACCTGGAGAAAAATCCATCAGACAATAGAGAGACCGCTTTACCGATAAACGTGGTCCCAGCAAATTTTTATCCGTCGGGTACAGAGGTCCTTGAAACTGATTTTACAATAGCCGCGGAAAAAACAGTTCATGCGGTAGTTCACGTTAAAAATACCACCCTATTCAGACAACCAGGCAATATGATGGAATTATTTTTCGGTGGTGGCGCACCAAGAGCCATGATTGGTACCGGTAGTGGTGTAATTATCAGTCCTGACGGTTATATTATTTCTAACAATCATGTGATAGAACGGGCAAGTAATCTTGAGGTAACTCTAAATGATAACAGAATCTACACTGCCGAAGTTGTAGGAACCGATCCTAAAACGGATATCGCATTATTAAAAATAGATGCCGAAGATGCGCTACCCTACATCCCCTTTGCAGATTCAGATGCGGTAAAAATTGGTCAATGGGTTCTAGCAGTGGGCAATCCCTTTAATTTAACCTCAACTGTAACTGCCGGAATCATTAGTGCCAAGGCTCGTGATCTCAATGAATTTGACAACAACCCCCAGTCCTTCATCCAAACCGATGCTGCGGTAAATCGTGGCAATAGCGGTGGGGCTCTTGTGAATACCAGCGGCGAACTCGTCGGGATTAATACAGCGATTACAAGTGAGACTGGATCTTATGTGGGCTATTCCTTCGCCGTGCCCTCGAATACGGCGCGTAAAGTCATTGAGGACATACTGGAATATGGCAATGTGCAGCGTGGGTTCTTGGGTATTCAAGGCAGTGGGCTAGATGCAAAGCGTGCCCAAGCATTGGGTATTGAAGACACTCAAGGGGTTTATATCGCCAGTGTGGAGGCTGATAGCGGAGCAGAGCAAGCTGGACTCCAAGAGGGGGATGTGATAAAAAACATTGATGGAATCAGTATCTATAAATTTTCTGACCTCACCGGTTATTTAAATGCCAAAAGACCTGATGACATCGTTTCGCTGACCCTAAATCGGAAAGGTAAAGAAATGATCAAGGAGGTTGTTCTGCGCAAAATAGAGAGTTACACTCTAGCCGAATTAGGATTGACTTTAAAAAATTCCACCAAGGCGCAACTCAAAAAGCGCGACGCAGAGCACGGGGTAGTTGTGACCAAAGTCAATAATTCAGAACTCTTAAATCTAGGGCTTGATGGTGCCATTATCACCCATGTAAATGATGTCGCCATAAACAACATCGACGATTTAAAAAATACCGTAGAAAACAATTTTAGAGGCCCAATGAAATTGACTTTTTATGATCGTGAAGGCGAAAAAAGCTCAATATTGTTTCGATAATTTTTATCCTGTCTCCATATCGAAAAAATTTCAAAGGATCTGATTGTTTTTTTTAGCCTAGCAAACTAATTTTCATCTAACTCCATAAAGTTAGCTGCCTAAAAACACCGGAGTTTGTCTTAATACCAAGCTCTGGTGTTTTTTTGTGTATTTATTTTACGAAAACGTTTTAGTTGTCTAATTTTGCCCCCGATTAACACAACCAACGCCATTTTTCTCATGAATTTTGAACAGACCTACAAAAAAGAACTGTCCTTTCAAACTGACCGAAGACGTGCCACTGTTGAACTCATAAAATACATCAGTGATTTATGGTACGAACACTCTATTGAACTCGTTTTATTTAGAAATCAACTCTTAGATCGCAATGTCAGTGAAATTTTGAACCTTCATGAATATGCGGGCGCATTTGTAGGAAAATCAATCTCTATTTTTGAGAGTGTTGATGTGGCCAAAGCGATACTGCAATTGAATCTTCCCCCGGCCAAAATCGATATAGGTAAACTGACCCATGAATTTCAGCTCAGTGGTCATGCCCACCAAAGTTGTATCGACTTTGTCAGTCAAAAACTTCATGGCGCGAGCAAACAAAAATCTGCCGGCCCACAGGATGTTATTCTTTACGGTTTTGGGCGTATTGGCCGTTTGGTCGCAAGAGAACTTATGACCCGCACTGGAAAAGGCAATATGATGCGACTACGGGCCATTGTAACCAGAGGAAAAATGGACCAAAACACTTTGGAAAAAAGAGCCTCTCTATTGCAATACGATTCGGTGCACGGAGATTTTCCCGGAACTGTGACTGTCGATATAAAAAATAATGCTTTGGTCATCAATGGTACTACGGTCCATATGATTTCTGCTGCTGGTCCAGAGGAAATAGACTATACCAAATACGGTATCCAAAACGCCTTGGTTATTGATAATACTGGAGCATTTCGAGACCATGAAGCCCTTAACCGCCATCTAACCTCCGTAGGGGTCAGCCGCGTCTTGCTCACCGCACCAGGAAAAGGCATTCCTAACATCGTATACGGGGTAAACCATTTAGACCACAACCCAAAAAACACCCCCATTATCTCGGCTGCCTCATGTACCACCAATGCCATTACTCCGGTATTGAAAGTTGTGGACGACGCATTGGGAGTGATCAGCGGACACTTAGAAACCATACACGCCTATACCAATGATCAAAATCTGGTCGATAACATGCATAGCAAATACCGTCGTGGGCGTGCGGCAGGACTGAATATGATTATTACGGAGACAGGAGCGGGACAAGCCGTGAGCCGCGCACTTCCGCACTTTGATGGTAAACTCACTTCAAATGCTATTCGCGTCCCTGTACCAAATGGCTCTTTAGCAATATTGAACCTAAACCTAGCAAAAAAGACAAGCACTAAAGATTTAAATCAGCTGATCAAACAAAATGCTTTAGAAGGCCCATTGGTAGAGCAAATAAAATATTCGTTAAACAATGAGCTCGTGTCCAGTGATATTATCGGATCTTCCGCCCCATCAATATTTGACAGTCATGCCACTATTGTGCGTCCGGATGGTAAAAATGCGATACTTTATGTATGGTATGACAATGAATACGGTTATAGCCATCAAGTAATTCGTCTGGCCCGCTATATTACCGATGCACGCAGATTTACTTATTACTAATCGACCAATCCGGTCCTCTCTGATGGGATCTCTGGCATATTCGGTTTAAAGCGCCCAACCCTCGCGGTAGGTTCCTTTGACCCACTGATTGGCATATTCCCAATTGGTTACACGCATCGCCTCTCCATCCCACAAGATGGTTTTACGCCCAGGATAGTTGTATGGCGACCAATCATTAGGCCCTTTTCCTTCTTTGAGTACCTTGTATTGGAAGCCCTTAATGGCTAAATTCCCCATAAGTACCGCTTCTGTAAGCGGTCCACCATAAGAGAAAGGTGATGAAGTCTCCCCTCCACTGAGGCAGGCCTCCACAAAGTTACCCGCATGAGTTGTGTTTACTCTGTTCAAACGCTGTTCTGGAGCCACAAAATCGAGCATACGATCGGAAGGCAACAAACGTGGGTTACGCGAATAGGTATCTGTTACCATGATGCCATCAGATCCATGGAAAATACTTCCTCCACTTACATCGCCCGGCAATTCACCGTCTTTAAGTTCTGGCGGAAGATCTGGCATAATACCACCGTCATACCAGTTCAAACTGATATCATCTTGTTGCTCATTTTTAAATTTCAAACGAACTATAGATGATGGCGGACAGGCCTCTGGATAATTAGCTTCTACAAAATCATTTGACCAAATGGTTGTGCAACTAGCCTCTGCTTCATAGGGGAATTTGAGCCCTAATGTTTTAAAAGGGGTCTCCATGATATGACAGCCCATATCACCCATAGATCCTGTACCGAAATCCCAGAATCCACGCCATTTAAA
>JAYOYS010000012.1:0-9479 GCA_038153605.1 Flavobacteriaceae bacterium | reverse complement strand
TTACGGTATTGCCTGAACTTATGAGCAGCCCTTTTGAGGCCTCAATACTCAAGCGCGCTATTGATAAAGGACTCGTAGAAATCCATTTTCACAACTTACGCGATTACACCACAAGCAACTACAAACAAATAGACGATTATCAATTTGGTGGTGGCGCAGGTATGGTCATGATGATTGAGCCCATTGACAAATGCATCAGTGCGCTTAAAAGTGAACGGCAATACGATGAGATTATTTACATGACTCCTGATGGCCATCGTTTTGAGCAGAAAACGGCCAATGAACTTTCCTTGAAAAAAAATTTAATCATTCTTTGTGGTCATTATAAAGGTGTGGATCAAAGGGTAAGAGATCACTTTATTACTCGTGAGATCTCTGTAGGAGATTTTGTGCTCAGTGGCGGAGAACTTGCTGCAAATGTGGTGTGTGATGCCATCATTCGTCTTATTCCTGGAGTTTTGAGTAATGAAACTAGTGCCCTAACCGACTCCTTTCAGGACGATTTATTGGCCCCGCCCATTTACACTCGTCCTGCAGATTACAAAGGTTGGGAAGTGCCGGAAATTCTTCTCAGTGGGGATAGCAATAAAATTGAGCAGTGGCGTGAAGACCAAGCTATTGAACGTACCAAAACCAAACGTCCCGATCTTTGGGCAAGGCATATAAAAGAAAATTAGTGCCGGTATTTGTATTCGCAAGCAAATAAGCAACATAATTATTTTACACTAACCCTTGTAAGTGACGCAATTTTGACTATTTTTGCCCACGATTTACGATAACCTCTGGCGATAGTCGCGAATGTTGCGTAAACTAAACGAGATACATAAAACATGGAATCTTTAATCAAATTTGTTCAGGACGAATTCGTTACAAAAAAGGAATTTCCTGAGTTTTCAGCGGGTGACACCATCACGGTGTATTATGAAATCCGTGAGGGGGAAAAAACCCGTACTCAGTTTTTCCGCGGAGTCGTTATTCAGGTAAAAGGAACAGGAAGTTCAAAAACTTTTACCATTAGAAAAATGTCTGGTACTATTGGTGTAGAACGTATTTTCCCAGTTAATTTGCCAGCATTGCAAAAAATTGAAGTCAATAAACGAGGTAGTGTTCGTAGAAAACGCATTTACTACTTTAGAGAATTGACCGGTAAGAAAGCAAGAATTAAAGAAAAGAAATATTAATTTCTGCTCTCTCAAAACCTCCAAAGGCAGTCCAATCAAGGGCTGCCTTTGTTATTTACAATTGTTAATAACACAAGTTAAAAAACTGTTGTTATTAAGTCCACTACAAAATTTGGTAAATTCAAAAAGCTCAGTACTTTAGAACCATCAAAGCGAGACTAATCGCTGCGATATTAAGAAACGTTCTTAAATATACTTTCCATAAAAATACCGATTTCTGCACTAGGGGAATTCGGTCGTTTTTATCGAAAGGTGAGTCGGTTCCCACAGGGCGATAAAGGCCAAGAGGTAATTGATCAACACTGAAGGTGTGCAAATCAGAGGTGCACTAGCAATAGAAGCGCCCCAGTGATGCCATCAGCAAATGCCAAAGAGGCGCTAGCAATAGCCAATCCAAAGGCACGAGCGGTATACTGAGCACGGTCTAGTAATAGATCGTGAACCCGCACCATCAGTCAATTACTCGACAGCGAGGCAACAAAGGGATTCAAACTGATCAACAACGAAGTCAAGCGCAGCAATGCAAAAGGCATCAAAAAGATCGATCCGAATTTCAGCCACGCCAACAGTTTCGACCGTCAAAAAAAATCTACTCACTCCAGCAATGGTGATGAGGGAAAAAGACAACAGAAACAAAAGCCTGAATCAACAACCCAAAAGGAACGTCGCTTAAAAAGCAAGCCACAATTGCGGGGGTTTAATAAACCTGCCTCGAACTGTAAAAGTTAATTGGTAACGGCTGGACTCACAAGGAGCCATATCAAAGTATTCGTACGATGATATGGCTTTTCTTGTTTTTAGCCCTTTTATTGGTCCTGAATACTGATAAATTCCCAAAATCCTTCTACTCCATTTTTTTGAGGCCTTCATTCGGATTCACTATATTTGCAGGCCTTTTAAAAAGTCTCAATTGCTAAATCAAAAGCATCATGAAATCAACCACTGATATCTATTATACCATTACAGACGAAGCTCCTTTTTTGGCTACCCATTCCCTTTTGCCGGTTGTCAAAAAATTTGCACAACATGCTGGGATCAAAATAGATACAGCCGATATTTCCTTGGCAGGACGTATTTTGGCAAATTTCAATGATTATTTGAGTCAGGACCAAAAAACAATTGATGCTTTGCAGATGTTGGGTGAGTTGGCCAAAACGCCTGAAGCCAATATTATTAAATTACCCAATATCAGTGCCTCCATGCCTCAATTATTGAGCGCCATTGAAGAATTAAAAAATAAGGGCTATGCCATTCCTGATTATCCTCACAAACCTCAAAATAATGAGCAGGAGACTATAAAAGGAATCTATGATAAAATAAAAGGAAGTGCCGTAAATCCGGTCCTACGAGAAGGAAATAGTGATCGAAGAGCCCCCATGGCCGTTAAAAATTACGCTAAAAAGCATCCGCACAAGATGGGGGCCTGGAGTCGTGATTCTAAAACCAAAGTCGCCACGATGGCCGAGGGAGACTTTTTCCATAACGAACAATCGCGCACATTTGATAAAGCCAATTCTTTGAGCATTGTTTTAAAATCAGCCAATGGTTCAGAGAGCATATTAAAAGAAAATATTAAGGTTCTTGCAGGTGAAATTGTGGATGCCTCTATCATGCAACGCAAGGCTCTGACCGATTTCTTAGTTCAGTCTATAGAACAGGCCTATAGTGAGAAGTTATTGCTGTCTTTGCATATGAAAGCCACAATGATGAAGGTCAGTGATCCTATTATTTTTGGCCATGCTGTAAAAGCTTTCTTTGCCCCTGTATTCAAGGAGCACGGCCCTCTATTAGAAGAGTTAAATGTCAATGTCAATAATGGCTTCGGCGATCTACTCAGTAAAATACAAAACCTGCCTGAAGTTCAAAAAGAGACCCTCCAAAAAAGTATCGAATCCTGTTATGCCCAGCGTCCTGATTTGGCTATGGTAAATTCAGATAACGGAATTACAAATCTTCATGTGCCTAGTGATGTGATTATTGACGCTTCAATGCCGGCAATGATTCGTAACTCAGGTCAAATGTGGGATAAAGATGGTGCGGTTCAAGATACACTCGCTGTTATTCCTGACAGCTCATATGCCGGAATTTATCAAGCGACCATTGATTTTTGCAAGGCGAATGGCGCTTTTGATCCAGCAACTATGGGTACTGTCCCGAATGTTGGGCTTATGGCACAAAAAGCTGAGGAGTACGGATCTCATGATAAAACTTTTGAGATCCAGGAGTCAGGAAGTATTGAGGTTTGTGATCAAGAGGGTCATGTGATTTTTTCATTTTCAGTCGAATCGGGAGACATTTTTAGAATGTGTCAGGTAAAAGACGCTCCTATTCAAGACTGGGTGAAGTTAGCCATTAGTCGTGCACGCGCCACCGACTGGCCCGCAGTATTTTGGCTCGATGAAAATCGCGCCCACGACGCTGAACTCATCAATAAAGTAAAGCAGTATTTAAAAGATCACAAAACCGATGGCTTGATCATAGAAATCCTGGCGCCAGAAAAGGCTACTGAATATACCCTAAAGCGCATAGCGCGTGGTGAAAATACGATTTCCGTAACGGGTAATGTACTGCGCGATTACCTTACCGACCTTTTCCCTATTTTAGAATTAGGAACCAGTGCCAAAATGTTATCGATTGTGCCTCTAATGAATGGCGGTGGCTTATTCGAAACAGGAGCTGGAGGTTCAGCGCCAAAGCACGTCGATCAGTTTATCTCAGAAAATCACCTTCGTTGGGATTCATTAGGAGAATTTCTCGCGATAGCTGTTTCTTTTGAACATTTCGCAGAAAAAAATAATAACTCCAAAGCTTTAGTTTTAGCTCATGCCTTAGATCAGGCAACTGAAAAACTATTGGACCAACAAAAGTCTCCTTCGCGTAAAGTGCGTGAGCTAGATAACCGAGGCAGTCACTTTTATCTTGCACTGTACTGGGCAGAGGCCCTGGCGCAACAAAATAAAGATCGAGCCCTAGCAGAGCACTTTGGCCCCATCGCTCAGGCACTAATGATCCAAGAACAAACGATTGTCGATGAACTCAACCAAGTGCAAGGCCAACCCGTGGATATCAAAGGGTATTACGCCCCTGATGCTCAATCGGTAGTCGAGCATATGCAATGCAGCCTAACCTTTAACCAGATACTCAAAGGAATTTAATGGCATACAGGCATAAACAATGACATACAAACACATCTCGGTAGCCTCTCTTTATAAAGAGGGAAAACAATGGCTGCTTTCGGGTCTAATCTTACTTTTACTAGGATCATTCTCGTTAAAATCTTACAGCCAGCAACAACACACCATAAGTGGTGTAGTAACCGACCTCAATTCTGGTGAGACCCTGATAGGGGTTAACGTTTTAATCCCAGAATTAAGGGCAGGGGTAATTACCAATGCCTACGGTTTTTATTCAATCACATTACCGGAAGGGACTCATGAATTAGTCTACAGCACTCTTGGCTACACTGTACAACGAAAGACCGTTGTCCTGAATAATGCGACTGTAATCGATATCGCTTTAGGGGAAAATGCTGAAGAACTCGATGAAGTCGTGATTAAAGCCGATGTTGAAGCACTAGATATAAGCACGCCCCAAATGAGTGTTAATAGTCTCACAGCACAAACGATTAAAAACATTCCAGTAGTGCTTGGGGAGGCTGATGTGATCAAATCACTATTGTTATTGCCCGGGGTGAGTAATGCCGGCGAGGGCGCCTCGGGGTTCAATGTACGTGGGGGTGCAGCAGATCAAAACTTGATATTGCTAGATGAAGCCACGATCTTCAATTCCTCTCACTTATTTGGTTTCTTTTCTGTATTTAATCCAGACGCCATCAAAGATTTAAAACTCTATAAAGGTAGTATTCCTGCGCGTTACGGGTCACGAGTGTCCTCGGTTTTAGATATTTACCAAAAAGAAGGAAACAGCAAAAACTTTAAAATGAGCGGTGGGATTGGCGCAGTGGCCAGTCGTCTTTTAGTCGAGGGGCCGATAAAAAAAGATGAAGCGGCTTTTTTGGTCGGTGGGCGCGGATCTTATGCGCACTTATTTTTGCCCTTGTTTGATATTGAAAATACTGCCTACTTCTATGACCTAAACACCAAAATCAATTATAAAATTAACGAACGTAACAGCCTTTATCTCTCTGGATATTTCGGACGTGATTATTTCGGGATTCAAGACAGTTTTATTAATAGTTACGGCAATGCTGTTTTTAATTTCCGCTGGAATCATAATTTTTCAGATAAACTCTTTTCAAATCTATCCTTGATTTACTCGAATTACTATTATGGCCTAGAACTGGATTTTGTAGGCTTCCAATGGGATTCAGGGATTGAGAATTTTAATTTAAAATACGATTTTAACCATTATTTGAGCAAAGGCTTGCAGCTGAACTATGGACTACAGAATATCTATTACGGCTTTAATCCTGGTAAAATTGTTCCCAATAGACCCGATTCAGGTATTGTAGCGGATCAGCTCACGCAGAAATACGCCAATGAAGCGGCCTTATATTTGGACTTAGAGTGGGAAATATCTCCACGTTTGCGCACTGAGGTTGGCCTTCGGGGCAGTCATTTTATGCGCTTCGGACAAGAAGAATTTCAGTTGTACGCCAATGATGCCCCCGTAGTTTTTGATCCGTTTCTCCTGATTTATAAAGAAGCTGATCCCATAGAAACCATAAGTGTGGATCGATGGGAACGTTTAAAAACTTACAGCAATTGGGAACCCCGTTTGGCTGCATCTTATACCTTAACCGACGATGTCTCCATTAAAGCGAGTTATACCAAGTTATCCCAATATTTACACCTTCTGTCCAACACCAACAGTCCAACACCCTTGGATGTTTGGACGCCAAGTGGACCTTATGTGAAGCCTCAACGACTCGATCAATACGCCATAGGAGTATTTAGTTTTCTTAAAGACCGTAAATACTCCCTCGAGGTTGAAGCATACTATAAAGATGTCGCTCATCGTATTGACTATATCGATGGCGCTAACCTGGTGGCTAATAATGCCATAGAACAGGTTATTATAGATGGTAATGCTCGCGCATATGGTTTGGAAATCTTGCTTAGAAAAAATGAAGGAGATTTTCAGGGATGGATTGCTTACACTTTGTCCAAAAGTCAGCAAAAAACGGCTCCTAGAAACGACAATGAAATCGGAATCAACAATGGACAATGGTACAATACCCCTTATGACAAACCTCATGACCTATCCGTTTACGGAAGCTATAGCCTGAATAATCGCTGGAAAGTTAATGGGAATTTTATTTACCAAACTGGCTTACCGACAAACTACCCTACAGGACAATTCGACTTTCAGGGGGTGGTAGTCCCTTATTATGGCCTGCGCAATGAGCAGAGACTACCTGATTATCATAGACTTGACCTCTCGGCGACCTATACTCCCAAACGCAAATCCAATGCATTGTATCAAAGTGAATGGGTCTTCAGCCTGTACAATGTTTACAACAGAATGAACGCTGCGTCTATTAATTTTAGACAAAATGCTGACACTGGGGTAAATGAAGCAGTGCGCACCTCAATTTTTGGACTTGTACCTGCAGTTACTTATAACTTTAAATTCTAAATCATGAAGCGCTTAATTTTATTATTGTCCATTATCTCATTAGTTTGGTCTTCATGCCAAGAGGTAATCAGTGTAGAGCTTCCGGATCAGGAACCAAAACTTATTGTTGATGCCTTAATACGTATTGACACTACTCAAATTACGACGCTCGTAACGGTTCAAATGCGTCAAACAAGTGATTTTTTCGGAGAAATTACTCCGGTCTCTGTGGACCAAATAACCATGAGTAATTTGGATAATCCCGGCAACAATACTAATCAAGTATTGTTGGAAACCGAACCTGGTTCGGGTATATACCAGCAAATCTTCTCAACGCAGCAACTGGCTGGTGATCGTTGGTTTATACAAATAGATTATCAAGGAGAGCTCTATGTAGCCGAATCGCGTATGCAATATGCTGTGCCCATTGATCAATTAACCATTGGGGACGGCAGCCTTTTTTCTGAGGAGTCTACAGAGCTACTTGTACGCTATACAGATATTGGTGATCGCCAAGATTATTATTTATTTGATTATGGGAATGGTGATTTTTTTGCCTCAGAAGACGTTTTTTACGACGGACAAGAGTTTGAGTTCTCTTATTTTTACGATCAAGAGTTCAATACTGGAGATACCTTAACGGTGAGCATCATGGGAATTAATCGCGACTTCTTCAACTACATGAATTTATTGCGCGAACAAAGTGAAGGAAGAGGTGGGCCTTTTGCCTCCCCCGCAGTGTCTGTCCGCGGAAATCTAATTAATGCTACAGATATTGACAACAATAACAATTACAACAATGTCAATAACCCTGACAACTACGCCTTAGGTTATTTTGCTTTGGTTCAAGAGTATCGTAAAAGTGTCGTTGTAGAATAAGTGTGTTTCTACAACAAATTAGTCTTTGCTGCTTTTTGATTGCTTTAGGTTTGATTATCTTCATGGTCTTAATTATTTGTCTTGAGGCCTAATTCCACCACAGAATCAGATTCTTTGCACAGAGATTTGGAAAAAAAATCTGTTGCTCAGCTCCTTAATTTAATGAATCATGAAGACCGAAAAGTCCCAGAGGCGATCAGTGCAATTTTACCGCAAATTGAAGCACTGGTGTGCCTTATCGTCGAAAAAATTAGTCAAGGAGGACGGCTTTTTTATATTGGTGCAGGAACAAGTGGTCGATTAGGCATACTTGATGCCAGTGAATGCCCCCCTACTTTCGGTGTGCCCCACGATTTAGTAATCGGGATTATTGCTGGAGGCGATGGCGCCATAAGAAAGGCGGTAGAATTTGCCGAAGATAGCCCAACTCAAGCTTGGCTAGATCTTAAGAGCCATGACATTGGTATCAAAGATGTAGTAATTGGCATTGCTGCCTCAGGACGAACCCCATATGTGGTTGAAGGACTTAAATCTTGCCAATCTCGGGGTATTGTTACGGGGTGCATTACGTGTAATTTAAATAGCCCTATAATTCAAAACGCAGATTATCCCATCGCTGTAGATGTTGGTCCTGAGTTTTTAACAGGAAGTACTCGTCTCAAGGCGGGTACAGCTCAAAAACTTATTTTGAATATGATCACGACGACCAGTATGATTCAATTGGGTCATGTTCAAGATAATAAAATGGTAGACATGCAACTCAGTAATAACAAATTGGTCGAACGTGGCATTAAAATGCTTATGGATTTTGGCAATATTTCTGAGGAAAAGGCCGTAGATCTGATCAATACCCATGGCAGTGTCAGAGCGGCATTAAATTCGATTCAATGAACAAGAAAAAAGCCTTAATTCAAGCGATAAAAATTTTAGGCTTTGGCCTTATCTTATTGGTGTTAAGCACCTACCTGCTGAATTTCGCCTTCATCAATAAAAACGTACTTCCTCTTTATATGGTTTTACCGTTGGGCATTATTGGCGTCGCGGCTACGATTTTTACCTTATTCCGTGGTATTCGTAAGTTTGTATCCGTCTTTTTTGACCATTAAAATCGCAATAAGATCCCATTGAGATTCTGTTGGCATGTCAGTAATGTCACCAGTTTGGCGCGAGTTACTTCATAAATCCTCGAAAACCTGCTTTAAAAAAAGCTAAAAGAGCCCCCTACTGTCGTAGCAAGGGTATAGTTTTATGCTCATTTTCTCCAGAAAACCTAATAAAATACAATCCAGAGTTCAAGGCCGTAAGATCAATACGACCTTCAAATCCTTGAACACGGTCTCCAAAAATCTTTTGACCAATACTATTAAAAATGCTGTAGTGCTGAACAATATGCGTTGCCGTGAAATTTACATATTCTCGGGCGGGATTTGGCGATAAAACAAATTTGGCTAAAGCCCAATCCGCACTATCTAATACAATAATGGTCACTGTTACTGCCAGTGGCAGGCTAGGACAACCATCAACCACCGAAACGGCATAGTAGGTAGTGTTGTCTGTAAGTTCAGTACCGGCTGACAGTGGATTAGTGTTGTTTAGTGCATCCGATTCTGTAGCGAACCAAATAACATCGGTTGGATCCACAACTATATCCTCAATTGTTGCTCCCGTATTAAACGTCTGATTCGCGGCGCCTACTGGAGTAGGTGGTGTACTACAAGGAGAAAGATTTAATCTCGCAAAATATTGTGAAGATTCTGGCCATAGTTGCGTGGTATTGCCACTTACCGGGTCTAATATCTTTACGCCATAATTCGTGCCCGCGCTCAACAAAAAATTACCATT
>JAYOYS010000011.1:15614-82436 GCA_038153605.1 Flavobacteriaceae bacterium | reverse complement strand
TTTATTCAGGTTTCTGACACAAGATAATCCATTTTTGGCCTTGTGCGTCTGTGGTAAAAAACAAATAATTTTGTCCGCCATCGCGCAGCTGTCCAAGGGCGCGAATCTGCGCCACGCTTTGCGGAAAATCGCGAGTGGTGATGTTGTATTGGCCGCCTTTAAATTGCTTAAATATGCGCTTGGTATAAGGCCATTTATCCTTGACTTGAAAGATGCGTCCTGGAAAATTTAAATATTCTTTCGCGGTAAAAAGATGGGCATTATGGCCTATTCTTAAAATAGGAAATTGCTCCATAAGTCTCCCGTACTGGCCAATTTTGCGCAATGGGGCATTGGGCTCGTAGAGATAGTTAAGAGGTGGGCTATAATGAGACACCTCAGGGCGATTCCATTGAAATTCGTAAATCAAACTTTTATCCAACGATTTTGAGCGTGACCTAAAATCAGATAAGTCCGAATTTAAATTGTAAGCTTCCTCACTGAGATTAACTGCAAAAACTTGTGGGATTTGATTTTGAATTTTATTTTTCTGAATCACCCATAATATTTCTTTGACTTCATTATTTATCGCCACTACATGAATTTCAGTGACCCATTTGAGCTGATTTAAACCTAAATGTAAATCCAGCATTGGCGAGGTTTTGAGTAAAATAATTGGACTTATATCCAATAAGTCTTCTAAGTGTGTCAAGATATCTGGAGTGCAATCCTCTAGTCGAAAGACTTTATTTTGCTGGGCGTCCCGCCTGGCAGGATCCAAGTAAATCAGAGCCAATTTTTCATTTAAATCTTGAACCCCTCTAATGCCATCGCCCGGATGACAATGAACCTCAGCTTTGAGTTGTGCCATATTATGAGCAACGATTTGGGAAAGGGATTTGTCCACCTCAAAGTGATGAACTCTTGCGCCAATTTGGGCAAAATAATAGCTGTCCACACCAAATCCACCTGTGAGGTCGGCTATAGTTTTTAGAGATTGTTTTGTTTTTTGCGGGAACTTCAATTCGGCTGTTTTATTCAGAATTAATCGACGCGCTATTTGTGATTTATAAGCGCCTGTGGCCTTTGAAGAGCATTGTTCTATGGATATTTTTGCTGGAAAAACCAAACCCAAAATCTCTGCCCAGTCTATTATTTTTAATGAGGTTTTGCGAAATCCTTCCACTTGTTGGAGTAATTCTTGTCGGCTAACTCCCTCAAATGGTAAAGGGGCAAAAGCAATTTCTTCGAGTGAGTATTGGGTGTGTCGAATCCACTTTTGAAACTCAGGATTAAGTATTGCGGGATTTATTAAGTGATGACGCTGTGCCATAGAATTATGAGCTTGCGACATTAATTTGAAAAAACATAATGGATCATATTGGCACCCATTTTCAGAGCGTTTAGGCGAACTGCCTCAGGATCATTGTGTACTCGAGGGTCCTCCCAACCATCACTAAGGTCTGATTCATAGGTGTATAACAGCACTAATCTTCCGGATAAGATGATACCAAAAGCCTGCGGTCGCTGATTGTCATGCTCATGAACTTTGGGCAGTCCTTGCGGGAAATCAAAATAAGCGCTGAAAATGGGGTGGGATGCGGGTAGTTCAGTCAGGGGTGCCTCTGGAAATAAGTCTAAAAGTATAGGTCTTATATAGGGATCCATACCGTAATTATCATCAATATGTAAGAATCCTCCGCCTTCAAGGTATTCCTTTAAAGTCTCCAATTCTAATTCGGAGAAAAGCACATTGCCATGCCCGGTCATATGAATCCAAGGGAGACTAAATAAATCCTCTGTGGTCAAAGACACAGTTTTAACTTCTGAATCCAGAGTGGTCCCAATTTGCTTATTGCAAAATTCTATAAGTTGAGGCAGAGCAGTAGGGTTACTGTACCAATCTCCTCCGCCTGAATATTTTAAAAGACCCAATGTTTGGGACTCAAGACTAATGGATGAATAAAGAATTAGGACTATAACCGCAAATAACCTCATAACACAAATCTAAAGAATCGCTTTTAAACTCAAGATTTGCACAGCCGCAATTCCCGCCGTTTCAGTGCGCAAACGTTGGGAACCAAGCGAAATGGGCTTAAATCCATGCTCCAAGGCCATAAGTACTTCGTCTGGACTGAAATCACCTTCAGGCCCGATCAGTACTACTGACTTTTTATATATTGAAGTTACCTTAATTAGATGATCTGGAATGTCGTGATTACAGTGGGCAATATAACAATCAGTTTCACTGAAGTCTTGATTCAAAAAATCATTAAATGATTGTTCAGGTTCTATCAGAACACCAAAATAACTCAAGGATTGTTTAATCGCAGCATCGCGTCTTTTTTCAAGTCGATCTATCCGCAATGCCTTGCGCTCACTATGATGACAAATTATAGGGCTTATGCAAGCTACGCCTAATTCTGTAGCCTTCTCAACAAACCATTCTAAGCGCTCCATTTGTTTGGTAGGCGCTATGGCGATGTGTATCTTCATTATCGGCTCTGGATATTGAGTGGTATTTTCAATGCGCACTATACAAGCTTTTGGATTGGCCTGGGTTATGGTCGCAGTGGCCACGAGTCCTCGGGTATTGCCAATATTAATTTGATCACCGGCTTGATGACGTAAGACTTTGACCATGTGTTTACTTTCCTCAGCATCAAATACTAAATCTTTATCTGTAGCCTCTAACCCGCTATGAAGAAACATTTGCATATTAAAAACTCAATCTTGATTTAGCCGAAACACTATGGTTTGCCTGATGACCTTCTAAGTACTTCAAAAAGCCCACGATACCGATCATCGCAGCATTGTCCGTGCAATAGGCAAATTTGGGGACATAGGTCTGCCAGCCAAGATCTATTTCGGCTTGTGCTAGTGCTGCACGAATCCCTGAATTTGCAGAAACACCTCCGCCAATAGCAATACGATTTACCCCGGTTTGCGCTACCGCGTTTGCCAATTTTTCCATGAGATAGTCTACGATTGTTTTTTGAATGCTCGCGCAGACATCATTCATGGCGTGGGATAAAAAATTAGGATCCACGGCTTGTTGTTGTTCCAGAAAATATAATATAGCTGTTTTAAGACCGCTAAAACTAAAATTTAAGGGGTCTACTTTTGGTTTTGGAAAAGCGTAAGCTTCAGGGTTGCCCTCTTTGGCATAACGATCGATTAGCGGACCACCAGGATAGGGTAGCCCTAGCATTTTTGCCGATTTATCGTAGGCTTCTCCTACGGCATCATCGATGGTTTCACCCAGTATTTCCATATCGAAATAATCGCGGACCAAAACAATTTGTGTATGTCCACCGCTAATGGTGAGTGCAATAAATGGAAAATGGGGTATTTTCTGTTCTGGGTCTTGAATAAAATGGGCCAATATATGAGCATGCATGTGATGCACATTGATCAGCGGAATGTTCAATCCTAATGATAAACTTTTTGCAAAACTAGTCCCCACTAAGAGCGATCCCATAAGTCCAGGACCTTGCGTAAAAGCAATGGCACTTAACTGATTTTTATCGATATTTGCTCGTTGCAAGGCCTGATCGACAACTGGAACAATATTTTGTTGATGAGCTCTAGAGGCCAACTCCGGAACCACTCCGCCATAGGCGCGATGAATTTCTTGATTGGCCACAACATTGGACAAGACCTTATCGTTATGCAAAACAGCCGCAGCTGTGTCGTCACAGGAGGACTCGATGGCCAAAATAAATATATCTTCAGTCAATCGGAATTTATTGATTGTGACGGGCACAAAAGTTTGAGACAAATTTAAAACATTAAGGGGGATCAAAAAACTAATTCAAATACTAAAGCGCTTAGCCCTTTTGATGCTCTTTTTAATCATTGGGGTACTTATAGTTTTTAGTATACCAAAGGTACAATCTTCATTAGCCCAATCACTTACAGAAAAATTAAATAAGGAATTTGGTGTTGAAATCACAGTAAAACGTCTGGGGCTTAATTGGAAAGGAGTGATAGATTTGCGTGGCGTTTTGATATTAGACCATCATCAAGACACATTGATTCAAGCGGCCAAAATCAGCACAAATTTGTTGAGCTTGAAAGATCTTGAGGCCAATAGGTGGACCTTTGGTCGTCTTTCTTTGGATGAAGCGCTACTCAGAATTATAACATACCCAGAGGAACAGATACATAGTCTGGACCATTTTTTGGCCCAATTTCCATCCTCCGAGACGCAAGAGACTGATGAAGCTCCATTTATGCTTTTAGTGGGGCGTTTAGCTTTGGAAAATACCAGAATTGAAATTCAAGATCGCAACCCTGAATATTTACAAGATTTGGCGTTTAACCATGTTTTTTTAAGTGCTAATGATTTTAGAATTAGTGGTCCAGACCTGGGAGCCAAGATTACTTCTATGGGTTTTGAAAGTAATTTTGGACTTAATGTGGCCAAACTTTCTGGGGATTATTACTACGACCGCACGTCAATGGGTATCGCCAATATGAATTTAATTACTCGGAAATTTTCTGATTTACGCGGCGAATTAACTATGTCTTATCCTCAAGGAATGAGTGATTTTTCAGATAAGGTTTATCTCGAAATTGACCTTGAAAAGGGTTCTGTATTGTCCACCGCAGACATTAATAATTGGTATGACGCCTTTGACAAAGTTGGCTCTATAGGACTTTCGGGAGGATTACACGGTACATTAAATGACCTTACTTGGAGTAAGGCCGAGCTCAATTATAGACAATCCTATTTAAACGGGGAAGTCAGGTTAAAAAATATGCTCAATGATAATCCATTTTATCTGGACATTAAGGATATGCAATTGACCAGTCGTCGTGATGACCTCATCGAATTTATGCCAGAGGACTTAGGGCCTAATTTACCGAACTCATTAAAAAGACTAGGCAAAGCTTCAATGTCAGGACATTTGAGCTTGCAAGGAGATGTTTTAACATTTGAAGGTACCTTAGGCAGTGCCTTGGGCCGAATTAATACGAATTTCGAATTGGGAAATTTAGACCGTTCGGAATACGCTTTTTATAGTGCTAGTATTTACACCAAAGGTTTTCAAATCGGTCGATTAATTGGAGATAAGGCCATAGGTGGAGTGAGGGGTAATGCCACAATCAAAGGGCGCGGTTTTAGCTCAGAGCGTTTAAATACCCAGATTTCAGCAACCTTGGATGGTGTTCAGTATCTCGGGTACACTTATAAAAACATTGAACTTAATGCTGATTTGGTGGCGCCCTTCCAAAAATGGACTTGGGCTATTGCTGATGAATTCTTACAAAGTTCGGGAACCTTAAGCGGTGAGGAGAGTCCTGAGCAGATACGCCTGGAATTGGATGCTTTAGTCGATTTTGCGGACTTACATACTCTGGGAATAATCCAAAGAGATTCTGTGGCGGAATTTTCAGGTTCTTTTAAGGCGGAGGCTTTTGGGCCCAGTTATGAATCTTTGTCTGGCTCATTGGTTATGGCCAATACTTTTTATCAAACTAAGGAACGTTATTACTTTTTTGAGGACTTGACTTTAAATTTAGACAATGATTCCGCGAAAAAGACCTTAATTATAGATGCTCCAGATGTCATTAAAGGTAGTTTGTTCGGACAGTTTAATTGGACTGAACTGCCTCTTTTGTTCCAAAACGCCCTGGGTACTTCATACATTAATTATTTGCCTGAGCCGGTGACTACAAATCAAAGCCTAAATTTTGATTTTGAGGTTTATCACAAAATCGTTGATTTGTTTGTGCCTGAATTGCAATTAGGCACGGATACACAAATAAGTGGTTTTGTATCGGATAAGGTCGAGGAATTCACTTTGGATTTTTCCGCGCCTGAGTTACTCTTATTTAGGAATTACTTGGGAGGGGTGAAAATTTCTGTAGACAACGACCACAAGCTCTATCGATCTGCGATTTCTGTAGACTCTGTATATACTGGCTCCCGGTATTTTAATGATTTGCGATGGGTCAATGGTGCTATAGCCGATACAATTAATACAACAATCAGTTTAAAAGGGGGTAAAAACAAACAAGACGATTATGTTCTTGTCTTATTTCAAACCAAAGATAGTCTGGGTAATGCCGTTATCGGATTAAATCCATCTACCCTTATTTTAGGAGACCAGATTTGGCAATTCAATAAAGAAAATCAGCCTCAGACCCATCGGCTGACCATAGGTAGCGATCTGGCCCTTAGTCTCACACCTTTAATTCTGTCCAATAAATCCGAAACAATAACCTTCAGTGGTTTTCGCGATGCTGAAACTGATTTGAGTTTGGAGATGGATTTTGATCAGGTCAATATTGATCACATATTACCCAGTATTGAGGATTTGAAATTAGCGGGGATGCTCAACGGACGACTTCAGTTTAAAAAGATTGAGGAAAATTATTTTCCAAGTTCAAATTTGATGCTATCTGCTTTTGCCATAAATCAAGTACCCATGGGTGACTTAAGCGTAGGAATTTCTGGAAATAAAGATTTGACCCAATACCGCATTAACTCAACGCTTAATAAGGATGGTAAAAATAAATTCAAAGCCATTGGAGCTATTGACCTCGAAAAAGACCAGCCTTATCTAGACATGCATCTGAGTCTGCGTGAATTCGATCTTAAAGCTTTGAGTCCTTTAGGCAAAACGGTATTGAGCAATATTGAAGGAAAGGTCGATGGACGGGCGCGGGTACTAGGTTTGTATAACGCACCTGCAGTCACAGGAGATTTGACCTTAATTAACACTAGTCTTCGGATCCCTTATTTGAATATTGATTTAGCCGTACAGGATAAAGCACGTATCGATATTTCTAATGGGGCATTTAGCATTCCGCCAACACTATTAACAGACCTTAAATATAAAACCCAGGCCATACTCAGCGGTGATGTGACTCACGAAAATTTTGGCGATTGGGCATTAGATTTAGAAATGACCACTGATCGATTTTTAGCTCTAGATACTCCTGCAGAAGAATCGGTTTTGTATTACGGAACAACTTTTATCGACGGTGGAGCGACCATTGTAGGACCTGCTGATGAATTGGTGATTGAAGTAACGGCCCGAACACAAAAGGGAACTACCTTTAAAATTCCAATAACAGATGTCACCACAGTGGGCGATGATTCCTTTATACGCTTTATTTCTCCAGAGGAGAAGAAAGCCCGGGTAGATGGCACAACTTTCGTCCCCGATGAGATTAAGGGGCTCACGGTCAACTTTGATTTAGACATAAATGATCAAGCGGAAGTAGAAATCCTTGTGGACCCAGCGAATAAGTCTAAGTTCAAGGGCCGTGGCACGGGTTTAATGTTTATCGAAATCAATACTTTAGGCAAATTCAAGATGTGGGGTGAATTTGTTGTGATTCAGGGAAATTATGACTTCAAGTACGGAGGTATTGTGGATAAAACTATCGATGTGGTGCCAGGAGGACGTATATCTTGGAATGGCGCAGCCGATCAAGCCCAATTAGATTTGACTGCTAAATACCGTGTTGAAGATGTCAATCCTTCGGCCCTGCTGGATAATCCAACCCTAAACAGTACCGTAGATGTAGAAGTGCTGCTGAATTTAACAGGTCAAATCATGCAACCAGAATTAGACTTTCAGCTTGATTTTCCCAATGTTTCCTCCTCTGTGCGAGATGAGCTTAATGTAAAACTCAATGAACGAGAACAAAGACAGCTTCAGGCGATCTATCTTGCGGCAACTGGGGCATTCCAAGGAGATGGGGGGCAAAATATAGTGGGTACATTGACCGAGCGTGTAAACAAACTCGTGGCGGATTTACTGGCAGATAGTGACTCTAAGTTTAAAATTTTACCGACCATCGGGACCAGGCAAGTCGATTTGAACGCCCAATTAGAATACAATGTCGGTGTACAAATCAGTACACAAATATCCGAACGAGTGCTGATAAATGGAAAAGTTGCCGTCCCTGTAGGTGGGGCCAATGATTCAGCAGTAGCCGGGGATATACAAGTACAGTGGCTCGTTAATGATGATGGGTCATTGAGGATGAACTTCTTTAACCGCCAAGCAGACTTGCAATTTATTGGAGAAGATCAAATATTTGAACAAGGTGCTGGTGCATCATACACGGTCGATTTTGCCACTTTTCAAGAATTGTTTTACAAACTTTTCGGAAAGCGTATTGACCGTGAAACCTTATAAAGCTTAATCAATTACAAGGCGTTCCATTGTACTTTCTTGGATCAGTTTAGTCCGCGGCAATCATGGAAATTTCAACCCGAACATTTTTTGGCAATCGGGCCACTTGAACAGTTTCTCTCGCTGGCGCAGTATCTGAATCAAAGTAACTGCCATAAACCTCGTTAATGACCCCAAAATCATCCATATTGGTGATAAAAATTGTGCTCTTAAGGACCTGTGAAAAGTTGAGTCCTGCAGCGTTTAAAACGGCCTGCATATTGCGCATTACTTGATGAGTTTCTTCACTAATTGAACCTTCAATGAGTAATCCAGTGTTAGGGTCAATTGCAATTTGTCCAGAAGTATAAACAGTATTCCCCATGCGCACCGCCTGATTATATGGGCCTATTGGGGCTGGGGCATCTTCAGTATGAATGATTTGTTTCATGAGTTTTGAAGTTTAAGATTGTTTAAAGTCGACGGTCTGCTTCTCGTCGTTTGTCGTATTTTATATCGCGCAATATACTGCCTCGGATTCCGATAAAGAAGTTCCAAGAGGTGTTTCGGGCACCGATTGGCGTCCAACTAAAACGCATGACCCAACTTTCTAAATCGCGTTCAAAACGCATCTGGGTCAAAGTGATCCCTTTATTCTTGAAGTCGTAACCTGAAGATATACCTATTTTCCATCGAGGAGAAAGGCTAATGTTAGAACTCATCATCAATGAGTTAGAACTGATTTCGTTTTGTCTTAACTGGTTGCCATAAGTTACGGTATAGGCCAATCTGAAATCCCATGGAATACTGTTGTTATACCATTTTTCATCCTCATCTTTTTTGTTTTTATCGACAGGATCATCTCCACGGAGATCTGCAATATCACGCCCATCGCCAAATAAATCATCAGGGCGCCCGCCATTGCGAAAGGTATCATTATTAAAATTTGGGTCATCTAGGTCATCATCATCATCACCACTTCCGTCAAAATCTTTGGAAGAAAAAGAATAATTAAAGCTCATGTTAGCGTTGACTAGCCTGAATAAACTACCACCATTATTGATGTTAAAAGTATTAATTCGTTGATTGTTAGCGTTTAAGGCGTAGGGGTCAAGGGAACCATTGAGGTTTAAATCAAGTTTTTTGATAATAGGAATACTTCCTGTAAACTGAACATTACTCCAATTCAATGAATCCGCAGTAATATTATAAGCCGTAGATAAATTAAAATTATTGAGTAGGGCAATCTTTTTAGGTTCAGTTGCTGTTGTATCGGGATTGCGAACTTTGGCCTCTAAAGTATTGCTCAAGGCAAAGCTCATGCTACTTGAAAATAATTTTCCTGGCGCCCCATAGATGGTGTTTTCAAAGCGCGAGTATTGTTTGGCTTCGGCGTTGACCTCGGGGTCTGCAGAAGGGATGGTATATTCTTCATAATACTGCTCAAAGCCAGGACTGATGTTATAGCTAATTGTAGGACGAATTACATGGCGAATGGCCTGAATTTTTTTATCCTTACCGAAATTAAATGTCCCGTAAACAGTCGTACCTAATCCAGCTGAAAACCCATAGGTTCTATAACTATCAAAGCCAGATACTGTGTCTTGAACCACACCACCCAGTCCACCATTAAGTTCTGGATTGTAAGAACGTCTTATGGTCTTACCCACCCAAGTCTCTTGAAAATTACTACCCAATGAAACACTCAAATAATTGAATAATTTAAAGTTTGTTCCTAATGGTATAGAATGACGTGCCCCGGCCTCAGCGCCCTCAAACATTTCAGGCTTAAAAAACAAACTATCTGTTGTGGTGATTCGGTTTTCGGCCGTGACATCATACTGCAAGTTAATATTTTGAAAAACTCCTTTTTTTGCCCCGTCTTTTGGAGCGAATGGAAAAATTCGGGAAATACTTGCGTTGATGTTAGGCAATGACATATTGATTACCTGAGTTTGGGTGTTTTGACTGTGGGTGGCCGCTGCAGAAAATTGGATGGCGGGTTCAGTATCAAAACTTTTTGCAAAAGACACCGAAGAGCTTAGGGTATTGACCAGCTGACTCGCATTATTGGTTTGGTTTATCGATTGCTGGAGGTAACGACTACTTCCTAAGTTAACAGAGGCGCTAAAGCGCGTACTTGGATTTACTTTTGGGTCTTGGGTGTGGCGCCATCGAATATTGTAAAGGCTGCTTTGGGTAAAATCTGGAAATCCACGTTCGCTATTGATCAAATTTTCATAGCGTACACTGAGGTTTCCTCGGAATTTATAGCGCAAGGCGTAATCACTGTCCATGCGCAAACCGTAGGATCCGTTAGTATAGTAATCTCCTAGTACGGTGAGGTCCACATAATCGTTTACAGCAAAATAATACCCACCATTTTGCAAGAAAAATCCTCGATTATTATTTTCACCAATATTGGGAATAACAAATCCTGAGGCTCGCGTTTCGGCCAGTGGAAAAAAGGCAAACGGCAAACCAAGTGGGGTAGGCACGTCGGCAATGTACATATTGGTTAAGCCGGTAACAACTTTCTTTTGCGGAACGAATTTAGCTTTTCGAGTGTAAAAGTAATATTCCGGATCGTCTACATTCTCAGAGGTGGTGAATTTGATGTTACGCATGAAATACACCGAATCATTTTCTTTTTTTGTTATTTGAGACAACATATTGATGTCATTTTGGGCAGTTCTAGAATTAAAGACCAGTGCTTTTTTCGTTTCAAAATTAAAACGAATCGAATCCGGTTGTACTTTGTTATTGCCTTGAACAAAAACAGGGAGCTGACTGTATATTCCGGCACTATCAATTCCCCGAGCGTAAACTTCGTTTTTAGAATAATCTAAAATTATCTCACCAGCATCAATGCGGTAATCTAAATAGGTCATGAAAGCTTTATTGTACATATAGACCCTCGAATTTTCTTGGTCCATATAAACATAATCCTCACCGTAATAATCCACTAAGTCTTCTAGGAATTCCGGGCTACTGACCAGGGTGTCACTGATCACGGATTGAGGCAAAAGACTGTCTTGGGCTTTAATCATTGGCAAGGTGTCGGCAATAGATGTTGTGCGTGCAATGCTGTCTGCCGAATTTTGAGCCAAAGCCAAACCAAAAACTCCTAAAAATAGGAGCAGTGTATGACGAAATTTATTTGGGTTTAGCTGCAAGGGCGATAGACGATTATTGTAAACAACTTTTTTAATAAGTTACAGAATAACCAAAGGCCAAAAGGCGTTGTTTTTATAAATTGGCTTAGTATTTGTAAGTCAAAATTACATATAATTTTTGGCTTGATTTTTAATTAACGATAATTAATACGCCCCAGTAATAACGATGCGTTTGGCAGTTACTTATGTCTTGAGAATATCTGGAGTTTTCCGGATTTGTTTGTTGACCCTATTTATATGGCAAGGCGTTGGTTTGTCTCATGAAATTTTCGGTCAGAACAAACCATTTGTTGTAGTAATTGATCCCGGGCACGGTGGCAAAGATCCAGGGAACTTGGGAAATGGTTTTAAAGAGAAAGATATTGTGCTCGATGTCTCCTTGCAAGTAGGTGAGCTGTTGAAACAGCAGGGGGTTCAAGTGATTTACACGCGCACTAAGGATGTGTTTATTGAGCTTTATGATCGTGCGCCAGTGGCCAACAAAGCCGATGCGGATCTTTTTGTATCGATTCATTGTGATTCACATAATTCTCAGGCTTATGGTGCGGGAACGTTCGTTATGGGTCTCAGTAAAAGCGATAAAAACCTCAATACTGCCAAGAAAGAAAACGAGGTAATTTTTTTGGAAGAAAACTATCAAGAGCGCTATAAGGGATTTGATCCTGCGGCTCCTGAATCATTAATTGGTCTTACGATTTTACAAGAGGAATATCTTGACCAGAGCATTCGATTAGCAGGATTAATTCAAAAAAATCTGGTAAACAATTTAAAGCGTAAAGATCGTAGTGTGCGTCAAGATGTTTTCTGGGTGTTACACCATTCTTATATGCCTAGTGTATTAATTGAGCTTGGTTTTTTGACCAACAACAGTGAAGGCCCTTATTTGAATTCAAAAAAAGGTCGTAAAGAGATGGCAAGTGAGATTGCACGCAGTATTTTAGAATATAAAACCGAAATAGATTACGCCAATCAAAATCAAATTAACTTGCCGAACCTAAGTCAAGAGAAATCAGGGTCTGACTCTGAAATAGGGGAACCAAAAGCTGAATCAGAATCAAATTTAGATTCTAAAAATTCAGGATCTTCTCAGGGATCTTCAGAAATTATTTTTAAGGTTCAGATTGCGGCGAGCAGTCGCGAATTAGCCACTAAAGCCTATAACTTCAATGGGCTCAATGAGGTTAGCAGAAGTAAAGAGGGTAGCTTGTATCGCTATTACTATGGCAGCACTTCTGATTACTCCCGAGCAGAGCGCCTACAAAGCCATGCAAGAGCCAATGGATACGAGCAGGCATATATTGTAGCCTTTAAACAAAATCAGCGCGTTTCCTTGTCAGAAGTTTTAAACAATTAATCGTGAATAAACTGCCAATTTTTGGCTGTTTTGATCTCTGCGCATCGCTGAATAATCCTTAAATTTGTATATAACCTAAATTCAATGCCTTGCGCTACTCCAGAGAAATAAAGACCGGTGTTTTTGCAGTGATTTCCATTTTGTTATTCATCCTGGGATATCAATACATGAAAAACTCAAAACTCTTTCAAACCTCAAGAGAGTTTTATGTTAGCTACGAAAATGTGGTTGGGCTTGAAGCCGGTGCTCCTGTTACCATAAACGGGATGCGTGTGGGTAAGGTCAAAGATTTGTCTTTAGCTAATAAAATGGGCGATGCAGTCCTGGTAACTTTTGAGATCGAAAATGAATTTGAGTTTGCCAAGAGCAGTGTCATTAAGATATATGCCTCCGGAATTATTGGAGGAAATAATTTAGCCGTGCTGCCTGCTACTGGAGATCCCATTATGGCGCGTTCGGGAGATACTTTAACTGGTGAATTGGAATCGGGTATGATCGACGGGCTTATTGAAAAATTCTCACCCATTGAAAAAAGTTTACTCTCAACACTGACTAAGGTTGATTCAGTCCTTTCTGATGTGGATCAAATTTTAGATAAAAAATCAAAAGAAAACTTACGCAAGAGTATGGAAAGTTTGAGTGTGGCGATGGACCAGCTCAGTCAAACCGCAACGGGTTTAAATCTTTTAGTTGATCGAAATCAAAATGAGTTAGATGCGGCCTTTAAGAGCATATTAAAAACTTCGACAAACCTCGAAACCATTACTGATTCAATTGCAGCAGTAAATACCGCGCAAATGCTCAAAGATTTATCTGGTTCGATTAATGCACTCAATAAAATCACCAATTCTATGGCGGAAGGCCAAGGAACTCTTGGAGCTTTGATGCAAGATAAGCGGTTATACGACGATTTAAGAACCTTTACCGAGGATGCCCAAAATTTACTTAAAGACATCAAAGAACGTCCAAAACGTTATGTACATTTTTCACTTTTTGGGAAATCTGAAGAAGCAGAGGATGAAAGCAGTAACAAAAAAAATGATTGATGGGAGTTTGGCCTAGTCTTTCAAATATCATCTTTGCGCTAATCTTGACTGCTGGCTTAGGATACTTCACCTACAATATGCGCTGTCTAATTGCTGCCATTAAAAAAGGTCGCCCTGTGGGTCCATTGGATAATAAAAAGCAGCGCTGGCGTAATGTACTACACATAGCTTTAGGTCAATCTAAACTGGTAAAAAGGCCAGTATCTGGCATAATGCATTTGCTCGTTTATTTAGGCTTTATCATAATTAACATTGAAGTACTTGAAATTGTCATTGATGGACTTTTGGGTACCCACCGCGTTTTTCAATTTATAGGGCCCATATATGGAGTTCTTATCGGTACTTTTGAAATTTTAGCGATTTTAGTGTTTGTTGCTGTTGGGGTCTTTTGGCTGCGTCGCAACGTTCTGCGTATTCAGCGTTTTTTGTCTCCTGAAATGAAAGGATGGCCTAAAACAGATGCCAACCTAATACTTTATTTCGAGATGGTCCTTATGGGCTTGTTTCTCATGATGAATGCCACAGATTTGAGTTTTCAACAAATGAATCAGGGCAACTGGATCTCTGGAATGATTTATCCTTTGGTTCAAAACTGGTCGCCTGAGCAGTTTCATTTAGTGGAGCGTATTTGTTGGTGGGCACATATTATCGGGATTTTAGGCTTTTTAAATTATCTCTATTTTTCAAAGCACTTACACATACTGTTGGCTTTCCCCAATGTCTACTATGGTAGGGTCACCCCAGCCGGACAATTTGAAAATCTAGATTCGGTAACCGATCAAGTTAAGCTCATGATGGATCCTAACGCACATCCATATGCTGCTCCGCCAGAGGGATCAGTACCTGAGAAGTTTGGCGCAAGTGATGTCACTGATTTAACGCAGGTGCAACTGCTCAATGCCATGACCTGCACTGAATGCGGCCGATGTACCAGTGAATGTCCTGCGAACCAAACAGGAAAGCTTCTTTCTCCCAGAAAAATAATGATGGATACGCGGGATCGACTCATGGCCCTACCTCAAGAAGGAGAAAGCAAACAACTTCTAGACGATTACATTACTCGTGAGGAGTTATGGGCCTGCACCACTTGCAACGCATGTGTCGAGGCCTGTCCGGTGAGCATAGATCCGGTATCGATTATCATGTCGATGCGCCAATATTTGGTGATGGAGCAATCTGCAGCACCCTCTGAACTAAACGTAACAATGAATAATATTGAAAATAATGCAGCGCCTTGGCCGTTTAATCAGCAAGACCGCGCTAATTGGATTAATGAATAAGTAAAAAAAATGAGCAATAACGCAGATCATTTATTGAACAAAAAAGAAGATGGAGGGCATACCGTTAGCCCGGTTTTGCCAGAAGGAATAAAAAATTATCTTATCGATATTGATGGGACGATTTGTGATGATATTCCAAATGAGGAACCAGAGCGCATGGCTAAGGCAGAGGTATATCCCGATGCCCTAAAAACCTTGAACCGTTGGTATGAGCAAGGGCACATCATATGCTTTTTTACTTCTAGAACTGAAGAACATCGCCAAGTTACCCAAGAGTGGCTTGCCAAACATGGCTTTTTATATCACAGTTTACTCATGGGTAAACCACGTGGCGGCAATTATCATTGGATTGACAATCATTTGGTCAAGGCCACTCGTTACAATGGAAAATTTACTGATTTGGTTGAAAAAGAGGTGACCATTCAAGTTTTTAACGATTAAAGCCCAATTATGGATCAGTCATTAAACGTGCCGACAATGGCAGACTGCCAGGCCTCTGGAAAATTACCTGAAGTACTTTTCTGGGTTGGTTGTGCTGGAAGTTTTGATGACCGTGCCAAGAAAATAACTAAAGCCTTTGCAAAATTGCTTCAGGCCAGCGGTGTTTCTTTTGCTGTACTTGGAGCAGAGGAAGGTTGTACAGGCGACCCCGCCAAACGCTCTGGAAATGAATTTTTATTTCAGATGCAGGCCATGATGAATATTGAGGTGCTCAATGGATATGGCGTGTGTCAGATTGTGACAACTTGCCCCCATTGTTTCAATACGCTAAAAAATGAATACCCAGGTTTGGGGGGTAATTACCAGGTGATGCACCACACTCAATTTTTAAAGCGGTTATTAGATTCAGGCCGACTCAAGGTTTCCGGAGGCAGTTTCCGAGGTAAAAAAATTACCTATCACGATCCTTGTTATTTAGGTCGTGCCAATGGTGAATATGAAGCTCCACGGGCCCTATTATCGGCTTTAGAATCTGAACTCATCGAGATGAAGCGTTGTAAGTCACGTGGTTTGTGCTGTGGTGCAGGAGGCGCTCAGATGTTCAAAGAACCAGAGAAGGGCCATAAGGATATCAATATCGAGCGCTCCGAGGAGGCCATAGAGACTGGTTCTTCCTATGTGGCTACGGGCTGTCCGTTTTGTAACACGATGATGACCGACGGGGTGACTGCCAAAGGTGCTGAATCTAAAGTAGCGGTTATGGATGTAGCTGAACTCATCGCAAAGGCTGCCGATTTATAATTTAATTAAAACGACATGTTGGTTCCTTTTGATAGTTTACCGGATCACTCTCGAATATGGATTTATCCGTCTAACAGAAAACTTTCTGAAGATGAGGTTAAACTCGTAAAAGAGCGTACCACGGATTTTTTAAGTCAATGGACAGCGCACGGTGCTGATCTTATGGCTGGTTTTGATGTGCCCTATGATCGTTTTTTAGTTATTGGGCTAAATCAGGACCAAGCGGCTGCCTCGGGTTGTAGTATAGATACTTCCGTGCGTTTTATTCAATCGCTTCAAGAGCAGCTTGGCATTGATTTACTCGATAAAATGAATGTCACTTTTTACTCGGGAGAACATATTGCGCATAAGCCTTTATTAGAGTTTAAAAAAATGGCCAAAAACAAATCAGTTTCACGAAATACAGTGGTTTTTAATAATCTGGTCAATACCAAAGAAGAATACCTAAATCACTGGGAGGTACCTGCTTTTGAAAGTTGGCATAACCGTTTTTTATCTTAAGCACTGATTAGCTTTTATTTTGATTAAACAATTTCTGCCTCGATTAGTTTTGATTTTTGCGCTTTGCAACGCGCAGTTTCAGGGATTTGCTCAAAGCAAAACCGATGATTATTTATCGTCGATATCTTTAGATCCACTAATCGATCAAAACAATCCATTAAAACAAAAGTATTGGGTCGACAGTATTTACGCCAATATGAGCCTGGAGCAAAAGCTGGGTCAACTTTTGATGATTGATGCCTTTTCTCAAGAAGGGCCTGAAAAACGCAAAAAATTAGAGGCCCAAATTGCAGAATTTCATATCGGTGGGGTTATTTTTTCCAAAGGAGGTCCAGGACGACAAGTCGATTGGCTGAATCGTTTTCAAAAATTAAGTTCCATTCCGCTCTTGGTAGCTATGGATGCTGAGTGGGGCCTGGCCATGCGTTTGGATTCTACCTATGCTTTTCCCTGGAATATGACTTTGGGGGCCGTGAAAAATCGTGAACTGATTCGTAAAACGGGGCAACATATCGGGGAACATCTCAGCAGAATGGGGGTGCACATTAATTTTGCTCCAGTCGTTGATCTTAATACAAATCCAAAAAACCCTATAATTGGTAATCGGGCTTTTGGTTCTGATCCAGAGCAAGTTACGGAGTCTGCACTTAATTTTATGTCAGGCATGATGTCCGCCGGAGTAATGGCCAATGCCAAACATTTTCCAGGTCATGGGGACACCGATAAAGATTCGCATAAAACTTTGCCCACCGTGGATTTTAATCGCAAACGACTTAAATCAGTTGAGCTATATCCCTACCGCCCTTTAATTCGTTCAGGGTTGGGAAGTGTTATGGTCGCACATCTCAATGTGCCTAAAATTACCGGTAAAAAAGGTTGGCCCACTTCTTTGTCTCAGCCAGTTGTGACTGATTTACTACAAAAAGAAATGGGTTTTAAGGGGCTTATTTTTACCGATGCACTGAATATGAAGGGTGTGGCTGACTTCAAAAACCCTGCAGATATTGCCTTGGCTGCTCTCGAGGCGGGTAATGACATTTTACTTATTCCGGAGAATGTTCCAGCGACAGTAGAACGCCTTAATTGGGCCTACGAGAATAAAACCCTCACCGAAGCGCGTTTAAGTCACTCGGTCAAAAAGATTTTGAAGGCTAAATATTTACTTGGCGCAAACGAGTTCAAGGCCATCAATACCGATCATCTTTTCGAAGACCTGAATAGACCCAAGGATGATGCTTTACATTTAGAATTAATGGAATCTGCCATAACCTTGCTTGAAAACAAGGAGCAAACCCTGCCTTTGAGTCTCAATCAAAAACAAAAAGTGGCCTATGTGGGCCTAGGCGAAGATTCAGGCGCGGTGTTTTATGATCAATTGCTTCAATACAAAAAGGTGGAACACATAAAGGCAAAAACACTTGATGAGTGTTTATCAAAGCTCCAGGGTTTTGATCGAGTCATAATTGGAGTCCATATGTCCAATGAAAATCCTTGGAAAACCCATAAATTAAGTAACCAGACTAAAGTGTGGATCCATGAGATTGCCCGAGCACACAAGGTTGTGTTAACCCTTTTTGCCAAGCCCTATGCCTTAAATGAAATTGATGCCATTGCTAATTTAGAAGGGGTGATTTTGGCTTATCAAAATACTTTATTTGGTCAAAAAGCTGCCGCTGAACTCATATTCGGTGCCATCAGCGCTCAAGGTCAATTACCCGTAGACTTAATGTATTGGCCCCAAGGCTCTGGGCTTGTGACTGAATTGAAGCCTATGTTAAAATACGGAATCCCTGAAGGGGTGGGGGTGTCCTCCGAAAAACTAAAAACAGTGGACAGTTTGATCGACTTGGGTTTGAGTCAAGGCATGTTTCCAGGGGCGCAAGTACTCATTGCTCGAAAGGGACAAATCATATTTCATCGTTCGGCTGGGTTCCATACTTACGACAGTGTTCAAAAGGTCCGTGCTACAGACCGATATGACTTAGCTTCTTTGACAAAAATATTGGCTACTTTACCTTTAGTGATGCAAAGCTTTGATCAAGGGGCGCTCAATATGGAAACAAACGTAGGGACCATGCTGCCTGAGTTTGCCCAGAGCAATAAAGACAGTATTAGCTTATTGCGCATGCTGTCGCATTATGCAGGTTTCCAAGCTTGGATCCCTTATTATCGAACGACAGTTGATTCTATTTCGGCCATTCCTTTGACCAAATATTATCGTACCACACCGACAATCATTGCCGATACACTGTTTACAGATTCCTTAGGCTTAAAAAGGGATTCTATTGTGTCCTATAGATTTGATATTCCTGTGGCTCAAGATCTTTACATGCGCCGTGATTATAAAGACAGTATCATGGCTCAAATTAGAGATAGTGAGTTATTGCCCAAAGTGATATACAAGTACAGTGATCTGCCCTTTTACCTTTTGCAGAATTATCTAGAGAGAACAAATCAAAATTCATTAAATAGCCTGACTTACGATCGCTTTTATGGACCCATAGGGGCCTGGAGTATGGATTATTTGCCTAAGAATAAGGTTGGCCTAGATCAAATCGTTCCCACCGAACAAGATGAATATTTTCGCCAACAAAAGGTTCATGGTTATGTCCATGATCCTGGAGCGGCGATGCTTGGCGGTGTAGGGGGTCATGCCGGTTTATTTGCTAACGCTTTGGATGTGGCCAAAATGATGCAAATGTATCTGTGGAAGGGAAGCTACGGCGGGCAAAGATGGATTTCTGAAAGCACATTCGATCGTTTTAATACTTGTTACTTCTGTGGTGAGGACGTTCGTCGGGGCGTGGGCTTTGACAAGCCACAGCTTGAAGAAGAAGGCCCAACCTGTGGATGCGTATCAATGACAAGCTTTGGTCATAGTGGTTTTACCGGAACTTTTGCTTGGGCTGACCCTGAAGCTGAAGTTGTTTATGTATTTTTGTCCAATAGAACTTATCCTACTGCAGAAAATCGTGCCCTGATCAGCAGTGATCTAAGAACTAAAATTCAAGCCGCGATTTATGAGGCTATTTTAGAATAGTTTGCATGGGGTAATGTTTATTTTGAACTACGGCTTATGAATATTGCGATCGTATGTTATCCAACCTTTGGGGGGAGTGGTGTTTTGGCCACTGAACTCGGCATCGCTTTGGCCGATATGGGCCATCAAGTGCATTTTGTCACCTATAAACAGCCTGTGAAACTTGCACTTTTATCCCATCAAGTTCATTTTCATGAGGTTGTTGTTCCAGATTATCCATTATTCCGTTATCAACCCTATGAATTAGCCTTGTCCAGTAAGCTCCTTAATGTAGTCAAGGACTATAATATTGAACTGTTACATGTGCATTATGCTATTCCTCACGCCTATGCGGGTTATATGGCCCAACAAATGCTTCGTGGAGAAGGTATAAATATCCCAATGGTCACCACCCTGCATGGGACGGATATTACATTAGTAGGAAATCATCCATTCTATAAACCCGCTGTGACCTTTAGTATCAACAATAGCGATGCTGTGACCTCGGTTTCTGAAAGTTTAAAACAAGATACCATCAATCAATTTAACATCAATAAATCAATAGAGGTCATTCCTAATTTTATTGATCTTTCAAAAAAAATGGGTCAGCAAGACGGTCCTTGTGAACGAAGCGCCATGGCAGCCCCTGATGAGCGTATTATCACCCATGTGAGTAATTTGCGTCCCGTTAAACGCCTTATGGATGTCATTGATATTTTTAATCGTATTGCCCATAAGTGCCCTGCACGTCTGATCATCGTGGGTGACGGTCCTGATAAAGATCCGGCCAAGGCATTAATTGAGCAAAAAGGATTAAAATCTAAGGTGCAGTTTATGGGCAATAGTGATGAAGTACATAAAATTCTTTGTTTGTCAGATTTGTTTTTGTTGCCTTCTGAAATTGAGAGCTTTGGTTTGGCCGCTTTAGAGGCAATGGCTTGCCGAGTCCCAGTGATTTCAACAAATGTAGGCGGTCTTCCCGAGGTTAATTTACACGGTTTCAGCGGTTATTTATCTGAGGTGGGCGATGTGGATTCTATGGCCCAAAACGCCTTATCTATCCTCAAAAACGAGGCAATTTTAGATCAATTTAAAGATCAGGCACGGGCCCAAGCGAGCAATTTCTCCATTGATTTAGTGGTGCCAAAGTATGAGGCCTTGTACAAGCGTACTATTGCCGAGACAGTCGCATCGGTGTAATACTCGCCAATTTGTTTTCGCATCATAGATAATAATCGAGTCATTAAAACCCAAATCGAAGTATTAGGGCAATGTCGAACTTTAGCGCATCATAATATCCTCCTAAACCATATTCTGGCCTTATGTCTAACCCTAGAATTAGAGGGGTATCAAATAGCACCTTGATACCTGAGTATTCTACGCCCACTATTCCTGAAAATAATAGATTCGTGCTGCTATAGGCTTCAGATCCTGAATCTCCAATATCGACATTTTGATATAAAACTCCTGTTCCTGCACCATAGTAATACTGAAAGTCCCCATCGAGCAGATTTATCCACTGATATCCGGCACTGAGTTTAAATAGTTGTTGTTGTGCTCCGCCATTTCGTTTGCTGCGCCAACCCAAGTCGATTTGATAACGGCTACTTTCAGTTAACGCATGCTGATAACTTAATTCAGGACCAACACCACCGTTATCACCAAAACGCAATCCCAAGCTATTGTTGGGCATATATTGTGCCCAAACAAAGGTGGGAAAAAGAAGACAAACAATCAGGTAATATATCCTTTTCATGGCATGTAAAAATAACCAAATTTTGCATTTATCTCTCCTGCCTAAATTAGTTAACTTTAAACCATGAATCATAGTACAGTTCGGGAAATTGATTTTTCTATTTTAGACCAAAGATTGACTGGAAGTTGTCATTGGGATGAACTGCACCTTATGATGTATGCCACAGATGCATCTGTTTATCGCAACCTGCCTAGAGCTGTAGTTTTTCCGAAATCAGACCAAGATATCGCCGAGGTTTTGAAATGGTGCTGGGATCGAGATATGGCCTTAACACCCCGTGCTGCGGGAACCTCCTTAGCGGGGCAATGTGTGAGTGATGGCGTGGTGGTGGATGTGTCACGACATTTAAATAAAATTTTAAACTTCAATCCGAGTCAAAAAACAATCACTGTTCAACCTGGAGTAGTCCGTGATGAGCTCAACCGATATCTTAAACCACATGGATTATTTTTTGGTCCCAATACATCTACCTCAAGTCGAAGCACTATTGGGGGTATGTTGGGCAACAACAGCAGTGGGACAACCTCAATAAAATATGGCGTTACTCGAGATAAGGTTTTAGCCGTTAGGGGTTATTTAGCTGATGGAAGATGTGTTGAATTTTGTCGCCCTGGTTTTACTTTGGGGCTCACGGAATCAAATGCTAAACTAGATTCAAAAGAAGATCAAAGCGCAAATGCTGCCCTTTCTTTAAAAAACAAAATCACAGAAATACTCGATCCCTCTGAAGCGCGTCAAGAGATTTTATGGCATTACCCAAAGCCTAGTATACATAGGCGCAATACGGGTTATGCGTTGGATTTACTTGCGGATCAATGGAGCGAAAATAATGTGGTCCCTGAGGATCTTGATTTGTTGCCACTTATCTGTGGGAGCGAAGGGACTCTTATGTTAGCTACGGCAATAACCATTGCCTTAGATGATTTGCCAGGTGCCCATAATGCTTTGGTGGTCCTTCAATATGATGATTTGAACAAGTGTATGCTTGATGTTGTTTCGGCCATGAAACATGATTTGTATACCTGTGAACTCATCGATGATGTAGTCTTAGATTGTACGGCACAAAATAGCCTTTATAAAGCCTATCGATTTTTTGTCAAAGCATCGCCTAAAGCGGTTTTGTTTTGTGAATTACGTGATTCAGAACAGGAAGGTTTGTCCAAACAGGTCGATAAATTTATTGAGGATCTGAGTGGTCATGGGCACGCTTATGATGTTCAGGTTTTGACTGGGGAAGATATCGACAAGGCCATTAAGTTACGCATCGCTGGTCTTGGACTCCTTGGGGCTATGGTTGGGGATAAAAAGGCGGTGGCTTGTATAGAAGATACAGCGGTTTCGTTAGAAGACTTGCCCCAATTTATTGCTGAATTTACCAATATCATGGAGACTTTCAATCAGAAAGCGGTGTATTATGCTCATGCCGGGGCAGGTGAGTTGCACCTCAGACCAATTTTAAACTTAAAAGAATCTCAGGGTAAAAAGGATTTTCGCGGTATTACAGAGGCCGTGAGTAAATTAGTGAAACAATATAAAGGGTCTTTATCTGGAGAACACGGTGATGGAATTGTGCGTTCCGAATTTATCAAAGAGCAAATTGGATCAAAAAATTATGATCTTTCAAAACAGGTCAAGGAAATATTTGATGCTAAAGGCCTATTGAATCCTGGTAAAATTATCGATCCATGGCCTATGGATGAGCGTTTTAGAGTCGAGCAGACGAAAAAGGCCTCAATCATAGAAACCAAATATGATTTTTCTGACCAGCAAGGCATACTTAGTCTGAGTGAGCAGTGTAATGGAAGTGGTGATTGTCGCAATAGTCATGAGCATCAGGGTATGCTTTGTCCGAGTTATCAAGCTACAAAAAATGAGCATGATACTACACGGGCAAGAGCTAATGTCCTGAGAGAAGTTTTGAGTAGTGGGAATACAGATCATGAGCGTTGGGGGCATAAGGCCTTAAGTGAAGTTTTTAACTTATGTGTGGGGTGTAAAGCTTGTCATAATGAGTGTCCGAGTAAAGTGGATATGGCTACAGTCAAATCAGAGCTTCAATATCAACGTCGTAAATTGGGATTTAATAAAAAGTCTGATCGGTTTTTTGGGCATAATACATTGTATTATAAATATTTATTTAAAATACCGGCCTTACTCAGAAAGCCATTAAACAGTGGATTGTTTGGATTTGTTATTAAGCAATATTACACGATAGCCCCAAAGCGCAGTTTGCCTAAATTTCCAGACAAATCATTTACTCAAATTATAGCAGAAGAAGAGGCGCATTCGAACTATGCGCCTGAAACACCGAAGAATAAAGGGCAAAGGGTCTATCTCTGGATTGATGAATTTAGCGATTATTTAGAGCCTGAAATCGCACAAGACGCTTATGCGCTTCTCACAGGGCTTGGTTATGAAGTGGTGTGTATTTCGGGATTAAATAGTGCCCGGGCCCTGCTCAGCAAGGGTTATTTAGATCAGGCAAAATCGATAATCGATCAAAATCTCACTTATTTTGAAAAAAATTGTGCGCAGGGCCCCGTATTGGGCATAGAACCATCAGCCTTGTATGGCCTAAGGGATGAATACCTGCGCCTGGCTTCAGATCAATCTTTGGCCCAGAAATGGCAAACAAAAGCCTTTATTGTAGAAGAGTTTTTGGCACAAGAAGCACGCGATGGACGTATTTCTTCGAAAGATTTTACTCAAAACAAACAAAAGCTCAAGCTCCATTTGCACTGTCATCAAAAATCTTTGGGGCAGGTCAAAGACACTTTTGACATACTGAATTTACCCAGTGGGTATAGCCCAACCATCATTCCATCGGGATGCTGCGGCATGGCTGGTAGTTTTGGTTTTGAAAAAGAACACTATCAAACGAGTATGGCCATGGCAGAGTTACATGTTTTGCCTGCAGTTCGTCGCGCAGAATCAGGTACTGTAATCGTCGCGAATGGAACTTCTTGTCGACATCAAATTTTTGATGGGGCACAGCGCAAAGCTTTGCACCCCATTACAGTACTTCGCGGTGCTTTGAGGGTTCTTTAAAGTAATAGGGATTAAAAGCTATTAAATCGGTTAGGCCTTATATAACAATACCTTTGCTGATTTTTGTATCAGATTAATTTGCGTTTATAGCCCGTCATTGCCGAGAGAATATGCGACCAATCATTATCCTCTTCGAGTTCCTCTGTGCTGATTGACTCAGGTTCTTGTCGGTGACTCTCATCCCAAAAATAAAGTCGCCAAGCTTCGTTGTGGTATTCCAAAGCCGATAAATTTTCGATCCAATCGCCGCTATTTAAATAAAGCGTAGAGCCTTTACTGTTTTTGAACTCTTGAATTTTTGGCTGATGGATATGTCCACATATGACGTAGTCAAATTTGTTTTCTATGGCTAAGTCCGTGGCGGTTTCTTCAAAATTAGAAATAAAGCTAACAGCACTCTTTACACTATTTTTTATTTTTTTGGAAAGCGAATAGCGCTCATGCCCCATTTTCTGCAGCACAAAATTGATGAGTTTATTTAAAAGAATCAAGAGATCATAACCCCAGCCACCGAGTTTGGCGACCCATTTAGCGTGTTTCATAGTAGCATCAAAGACATCACCGTGAAAAAACCAGGCTTTTTTACCGTCTAGTTCTAAAGTAAGCTTGTTCATTATCCGAATATTGCCCATTTTCGTGCCCGCAAATCGTCTCAGTGCCTCGTCATGATTGCCGGTTATGTAATAAATTTTAGTCCCTTTTGCAGCAAAAGAAAAAAGTTTCTTTATTATAAGAATATGTGCTTTAGGAAAATAGCGTTTGCGAAATTGCCATATATCAAAAATATCCCCATTAAGAACCAGTTGTTTAGGCTTAACGGAATTCATATAATTCAAAACCTCTTTGGCGTGGCAACCGTAAGTACCCAAATGGACGTCGGACAATACGACTAAATCAACTTTTCGCTTCATAGAAGAATAATGACAAATAACGGTCTAGAGCATGAGTAAAACATCACAGGAAAGTTAAATTTTCATCTCCATAATTTTATTGTACTGTTATGATGTTAAGGGTAGGTTAATTCAATAAAAGTGAAATAGTTTTTTTTGTGTGGGTAGTAATTAAATGAGAAAATAGGCGCCCATTTAAATTGATTGTTCAATGAGGCTAGATTTCTTTTAATTCTCAGGGCAATGGGCTACATTTGTTAAAATTCACAATATGGCAGGGGCAATTTTTGGATCATTACTGACTTTGAGCACCTTTGGTGAATCTCACGGTCCTGCTATGGGGGGAATTTTATCAGGTTGTCCTGCTGGCTTAGCCCTTGATTTCGAGGCTATAAATATAGAACTTGCGCGCCGTAAACCAGGACAATCGGCTATTGTCACACAGCGTAAAGAACCCGATCAAGTAAAATTTCTCTCTGGAATTTATGAAGGGGTAACCACAGGAAGTCCCATTGGTTTTGTGGTAGAGAATGCCAATCAAAAGTCAGGCGATTATGATCACTTAAAGTCGGTTTATCGTCCTTCGCATGCTGACTACACCTATGAAAAAAAATACGGTCATCGCGATCATCGCGGTGGAGGAAGGGCTTCTGCAAGAGAAACCGTGAGTTGGGTAGTGGCTGGTGCGATTGCCAAACAAATAATTCCTCAAGTGAGTATTGCGGCCTATGTCAGTGCTGTAGGACCTCATGAGTTCTCTGGGACTGTCGATAAACAGGCACTTGAGTTAGTCGAGCAAAATGTGTTACGCGCTCCAAATTCGGCTTGGGCCCTAGAGATGGAAGAGTTTATTAAATCAGTACGAAAAGACGGAGATACAGTAGGCGGGGTGATCAGTTGTCAAGTTAGTGGAGTCCCTCTAGGCTGGGGCAGTCCAATATTTGATAAGCTGCACGCTAATTTAGGTAAAGCCATGTTGACCATTAATGCGGTCAAGGGTTTTGAGTACGGCAGTGGGTTTGCTGGTGCAAAAATGCGGGGCAGTGCTCATAATGATCTTTATACCCCAGACGGCGGTACACAGACGAATCACAGTGGGGGAATACAAGGGGGTATCAGTAATGGAGAACCTATATTCTTCAGAGTGGCCTTTAAGCCTGTTGCGACATTGATGCAAGAACAAGAAGTATTGGATAAGGAAGGAAACATCAAAACCCAAAGCGGAAAGGGTCGACACGATCCCTGTGTTGTGCCAAGAGCAGTGCCTATTGTGGAAGCGATGACCGCTTTAGTTTTGGCTGATGCCTACCTTATGGACCGAACCACAAAAATATAACAACATGAAATCTCTCGCATTGCATTGGCGTATCTTAATTGGCATGGCCCTTGGGGTTATTGTAGCGCTATTGATGAGTCAAATTACTTGGGGACCTGCGCTAATTACTGATTATATCAAGCCATTTGGTACAATATTTATCAATGGACTTAAACTTATTGCCGTGCCATTGATATTGGCCTCATTAATAAAAGGGGTTTCAGATCTAAAGGATTTAAGTCGGCTATCACAAATGGGCTTGCGCACCATATTGACCTATGTATTTACTACTATATTGGCAGTATCCGTAGGCTTAATGGTGGTTAATCTCGTAGCTCCAGGTGAAAAAATAACACAAGAAACGCGTAATGAATTACTCGAAGCTTATGGAGGTCAAGCCGTTCAAAAAATGGAGCAAGCAGAAAGGCAAATACAGGCGGGACCGCTTCAAGCTTTAGTGGATCTGGTTCCGAGCAATATAGTAGGGGCGGCTTCAGACAATGGTAATATGCTCCAAATAATATTTTTCGCATTGTTTTTCGGGGTTAGTTTGATCATGATTCCGGAGACTACAGCAACCCCTGTAAAAGCCTTTTTTGATGGGCTCAATGATGTAATACTTAAAATGATCGATTTAATCATGGCGCTTGCTCCCTATGGAGTCTTTGCATTAATGGCTGCCTTAGTCATTGAAGCGCCATCAACTGATTTATTTGCCGCATTGTTGTGGTATGCCCTTTGTGTGGTAATGGGGCTGTTATTATTGGTAATAGTTTATTTATTAATCATTCGATTCATTGTCAAAGAAAATCCTTTAAAATTTATTCGGGGTATTTCTCCAGCACAGCTCTTAGCTTTTTCTACAAGTTCCAGTGCAGCAACATTGCCAGTAACTATGGAATGCGTGGAGGAAGAATTGGGGGTTCGTAAAGAAGTGGCGAGTTTTGTTTTGCCGATCGGGGCGACTATCAATATGGATGGCACCAGCCTTTATCAAGCAGTGGCCGCTGTTTTCATCGCTCAGGCCTTTGGTATGGAACTTGATTTTGCCACACAAATGGGCATAATTGCCACAGCAACATTAGCTTCTATTGGCTCTGCTGCGGTGCCGGGCGCTGGTATGGTCATGCTCATCATTGTTTTGGCTCAGGCTGGAATTCCTGAAGCTGGATTGGCACTCATTTTCGCCGTAGACCGGCCACTCGACATGTGTCGCACTGTAATCAATGTCACCGGAGACGCCATGGTTTCTCTTTGGGTGCATAAATCGCAAGAGGATTAAAGACTTAAGTAATCTTGTCCAGAGCGCCCTAAAGGCCTACAAAAACCGATCTTTTAATGCTGCAGAAGGGATGCGACACTCCTTTCGTCGGCCAAACCAATGGTAGCGGTTTTTGGCAATAAAGTCATACACTGTATCACGCAGTGTTCTGGGAATAAGAATATACAAATAGAGCAAGGGGCATAGGCCTGAAAGTCGGCGACAAATTCTGAGTACTGCGGTTGATTTGTTATATATTTTTCCTTGTTCAATCAGATATAATGACTGCATCTGGGATTCATCCCTGTTCGATTCTGAATTTACAGAGGTTGATTTTTCAGTGAATTGTAAATCCTTCAGGTCAAATCCTGACTTTTCTAAGCGGTCAATATCTTGCAGGGCAATAAACTTGAATTGCTGTTTCGGATCATTGTCAATAATCCAATTTACTGTGCTGTTGCAGAGATTACAGATGCCATCAAAGGCGACAATTCTATAGTCCTTTGAAGCGCTCATAGTTTTTCGAGATAATCTTTTTTGACCGTAGTGGTAAACATACCATAATTCACCACTACTTTATTTTTTTCAATTTTATCAATCGTACCAATAGCCACGCCATCAATCATTCTAACGCGGTCTCCAATATTAAAGACCACAATCTCCTGCTCTTTGACAGCTTCTTGCTTTTGTTTTTTGGCTTTTTTGGTGGCGCGAATTTGATCTACCTCTTGTTTTAATTCACGGTCAAAAGCAGCTTTCTTGTTCGATTGACTCGATTCGCTCTGAGTTCCAACCGTGCCTTTTTGCTTTGTATTTTTAGCTAGTTTTTTTGTTGACGACGCATTAGCACTGGCGGGATCACTTACTGTTTTTAGTTTTGCCTTCGGAGTTCTTTTGGCATTCTCCTGCATGACGAGTTTGAACAAGGCATCCAAGAGCCCCTTTTTAGTCCATTTGTTTAGATAGCGCTCAGCAAGTTGATCCACTTTACGCCCTAAAACGACCAAACGTTGATTGGCGTCAAAAACCTCTTGATAACGTTCAAGTTTTTCTTGAACTTTTTGTTGGGTTTGAGCGAGTTCCTCTGCTTGAACTTTTGCTGTTTGTTCCTGTTCTTTCAAAGATTTTGACAGGTTCCTGAGCCCCGAACGCTCTTTTTGTAGACTGGCGATGGTTTTATCAAAACGCACTTTACCGCCGGCAATTTTCTTTTTAGCTCTGTTTATAAGGCCAAAAGGAATCCCATTTTTCTGGGCCACTTCAAAAGTATATGAACTGCCTGCCTCGCCCACAAACAATTGATAAAGGGGCTCCAGAGATTGCGCATCAAAGAGCATATTGGCATTAGTAGCAAAGGGCAATTCATTAGCCAAAAGCTTAAGGTTAGTATAATGTGTGGTGATAATACCAAAGGCCTCACGTGCGTAGAACTCTTCTAAAAAAGTCTCTGCCAAAGCGCCTCCGAGTTCAGGGTCACTTCCGGTGCCAAATTCATCAATCAAAAACAGACTATCTTTTTGACATTTCTTCAGAAAATAATTCATCTGTTTAAGACGATAACTATAAGTACTGAGATGATTTTCGATGGATTGATGATCCCCAATGTCGGTTAAAATACGTTTAAACAAACACAACTCACTCGAGGGGTCTACTGGAATTAATAGCCCGCTCTGAGTCATAAGTTGCAGCAGCCCGACAGTCTTTAGTGTGATACTCTTTCCTCCAGCATTAGGTCCAGAGATCACAATAATTCGGTTATTTTGATCAAGGGTTATGGACTGAGGATAAGTCTTTTTCTTTTGTTTTTGATGATCTAAAAAAAGAAGTGGGTGATAGGCCTTGTTAAGTTGTAGGGTTCGTTCTTTTGTGATCAAAGGGCGCACCCCGTTCATGGCATGAGCATAATGTGCTTTGGCATGCCAGACATCTACCTGAATTAAAAACTCCTCATACTTTGTAATCTCAGTGATATAGGGTCTAAGGGCGTTAGTGAGCCATTTCAGTAAGCGTTTAACCTCTTCAATCTCTTGATAGAGAAAACTGCTTAATTCTTGGGCAAATTCTAGAGTTTGCTGTGGTTCGATGTAGACAATACTACCGGTTTTAGACTGACCCATGACCACGCCTTTGACCTTTTTACGGTGCATGGCTTTGACGGCCAAAACACGCTTATTATCCACTACACTCTCGCGTATTTCATCTAAAAAATCTGCCTGGGCATAACGAGATAAAGCTTGGCTAAAAGACTTGTTGATACTGGATTTTACTCTGAGAATGGACTTACGCAGAAATAATAACTCTTGAGATGCGTCGTCTTTAACTTGACCAAATCTATCTAAAATACTGTCAATCAAACTTACTGGATGATCTACATAGGGTATTTGGTCCGCATACTGGTTCAGTACAATATAAAACTGATCAAATTTTTTGAGAAAACGCTTAATGGTCTCGGTCGTGAGGCAGACGTGTTTGATTTTTTTAAATCCGTTGAGTTCCAGGACGCTATTTTCTATTGAAAGCTGATGCAACACCTCTGTTAAAGCATCAAAATGGTGTCCTGGAAAACCTTGATCACTGCCTATAGAGGCTTTATACTCTTCAACTTCTTTTAAAGCGATTTCTATAGCTGCCTGATCAATCATTGGGGTAATGGCCAAGCAGCGCATTTTGCCGCCCTGTGTAAGGGCGCGTTGGCCCAACTGATTGAGCACCCGATCAAACTCTAAATCACTGATAGTTTGCGGCTGAATAGTTTTCATAGCAGAAATTAATCTTATAATTTGATTAAATTCACCCCAAAAGTACGACAAATGCAGTTAATTCAATCCGAATCGTGGCATGAGCTGATCACTCGAGAAATGGGAAAGGATTATTGGCCTAGACTATTAGGGTTCGTCTCACATCAATATGAAACAAGCCAATGTTTTCCGCCCAAAGATCAAATTTTCCATGCCTTTGAATTAACACCGCTGGACCAGGTCAAGGTGGTTATTTTGGGACAAGATCCTTATCATGGCCCTGGCCAGGCTCATGGACTAGCCTTTTCCGTCCCTATGGGGGTCCCTAAACCTCCATCACTGGTTAATATTTTGAAAGAAGTTTATAAGGAGGACCTTAATGCCTTTGGAAAAAAGTCATCAAAAAATACCCTCAGGGATCAACGATATTTTAGTATTTCAAAATTATCCGGAGACCTGACTCATTGGACCGAGCAGGGGGTGCTATTGCTTAATACTGTACTAACGGTTTCTAGTGGGCAAGCTGGAAGTCATCAGAGAATGGGTTGGGAGCACTTTACTAATGCCGTAATTAATGAAATAAATGAACAAAGATCAGGGGTTGTTTTTATGCTTTGGGGACGCTTTGCTCAATCGAAAATAAAACTCATAAACCCAAAGAAGCACTTAATACTGATCAGTGGACATCCATCACCATTGAGTGCCAATAGAGGCCTATGGTTTGGCTGTGACCATTTTAATAAAGCCAATCAATATTTAAAGGAAAGCGGTCAAGAATCCATTTACTGGTAAGCATCCCTGATGAGGCGTTGGTTCAAGACTCAGCAATCAGTCTTTTTGAGGATAATCGGCCTCGGAAGCATCATTACAAGAAAATTCCAAAAGAAGATAATTAGTTACCAACAAACAACCCAAAACAATTAAAAAAGTAACCATAACACCGATTTTATATACATTAGATACATCGGTCAGCCGAAGGGTTGCGTGGCAGAGTAAAAAATTTAGAAAAAAATCTCTTCAGGGCAAATTTCTTGAATAAGTCCTAAGTTGGCTAGCTCATTTTGCACCTGATTGATAGTGTGTTTGTCGACTAACTTTTCACTCCAATTGGTTTGAGCAAACCATGACTCTATAGCCGAGGATTCTTGTTTATACCTTGAGGCCAACTCTGAAATTATATCAGCTCTCTCATGCATGGATTGAGATTGACTGTTGATGCCTTTTTGAATGATTTGAAGTGATTCGATGTGATTTTCAACAAAATCCTCTCTTCCCGCCAAAACAAAACAAGGCCAAGGGGTGGGGTAAGTGTCTATACGCAAATAACCAAACTGGTTAACATAGGGTTGGGTGGTGAATTTTTCCCATAAAAAAATATCGCATTTTCCTTCATATAATTTTTCAAGAGCATGCTTTAAATCACCAACCTCATGAAATTTAAAATCTGTATTTGGATCAATGCCTAAAGACTTAGCATAGAGATAGGCCATCAAATGAGAACCACTTCCATACCGACTAATAGCAACATTAATGGGCTTACTTGAACTTTTTACGCGATTCATTAAGTCCTCACTGTGTTCAAGCCCGCTTACTTGGTGTGTGTGGACGCCCCAAAGTAGAGGGGAGGATACAAAATACTGTATAAGCTTAATAGGTGCACCATCACAGATGGCCTTGATTACCCCTTCGGTGAGCATTACGGCCAAATCTATTTCTCCTTCAATAAGGGACTGAACCATAGCACCAGTACCGCCATCAAAATCACGCCATCTGAGGTTTATATTTTCTTGTAGGAGCGCCTTGGATTTGAGCAATAAATACCAAGGGTAATTAAAATGCTCTGGTACACCGCCAATATGTACATTCAAAGGGTTCATCCTCCAACACGCTTGGTTTTATAGCCTTTTTGCTTGAGAAAATCCATGATTTGATCGCGAAAGTTACCTTGAAGAATGATACAATTCTCTTTTATACCTCCGCCCACGCTGAATTGCTGCTTAATCGAATTGGCTAGTGTTTTTAAAGCTTCGTTATCACCTTCAAATCCCTCGATTATGGTCGTTCCTTTGCCTTTGCGTTTTTCATAACGACAAATCAGCGGTAAAATTTGATCCGAGGCTGAAAAGCTTTGAGAAGTATCAGGGTCAACAAACGAATCTTGTGATTCTTGATGGTCGGGGAATAAATTTTTTAGCTGATCGCGCAAGTCGGCCATATGGCTAATTAAATTAGGAATATTATTTTTTTCTAAGTCCGATTTCTATTAACCGCTCCTCAAGAAAAGCTCCCGCAGAAATGTCGGGATAGGCTTTTGGCGATATTTGACTGATACAAGTAGGCAAACAATCTAATTTCATGTCAGAACGTGGATGCATGAAAAAAGGAATAGAATAGCGCGGTGTATCCCACTGATCTCTTGGTGGATTGACTACACGATGAATGGTGGAGCGCAATTTATTGTTTGTATGACGCTCAAGCATATCCCCAACATTAATAACAAGTTGATCTTCTTCAGGCAGGGCATCGACCCACTGTCCCTCTTTTGTTAGAACTTGAAGCCCCCCTGTAGAGGCACCCATCAATAGGGTAATTAAATTAATATCACCATGAGCCCCAGCGCGCACAGCACCATCAGGCTCCTGGGTGATGGGTGGGTAGTGGATCGGACGCAAAATGCTGTTTCCATTGCGCACCCACTTATCAAAATAAGTCTCTTCAAGGTCCATATATAAAGCCAAAGCTCTTAGCACATATATCCCTGTTTTCTCGAGCATTCTATAGGCAAGCATCCCTGTTTTATTAAAATCAGGACACTCAGCCACCAAGACATTGTCAGGATAAGGCTCTGCGAGTTGGGCATCTTGGGTCGGTTCTTGCCCAAAATGAAAAAACTCCTTTAAATCACCTTTGCTTTGCCCTTTGGCATGTTCTTTTCCAAAAGACACATAACCCCTTTGACCTGCCAGTCCCGGAATTTCATATTGAGCCTTCACCTCAGTCGGAAGCTCAAAAAAATCTTTTACTTCCTTATACAGATTAGCCATAAGGTCACTGGATAAAAAGTGATTGCTTAAAGAAACGAATCCTATTTCTTGATAAGCCTCACCAATTTGAGTGACAAATTGGGCTTTACGTTTAGGGTCGTCCGACAAAAAATCCGCCAGATCAACCGAGGGAATATGGGTCATGTTACGAATATTAACCTCGCAAAGATACTGAATTTGTGCCGTAAAGAGCTTTTAAATTTTACTCAAGGCTCAATGCTAAAGACGCAATTAATTGTTACTTTTAACACAAGTAATTTCTAATCTATGAGCCGCGAAACTATCCCGGTACAGCCCTTTGCTTTTGATCGAAAAAACATTGATAATTCAACTTTATTGAGTTTGTATGAGCGTATGCTCAAACCTAGAATGATTGAGGAAAAAATGCTCATTTTATTGCGGCAAGGCAAAATAAGTAAGTGGTTTAGTGGGATAGGTCAGGAGGCCATTTCAGTTGGTGTGGCATCGGTTTTAACACCCGAAGAATACATACTGCCAATGCACAGAAATTTGGGAGTCTTTACAGTCCGTGATATTCCTTTGTATCGTCTGTTTTCTCAATGGCAGGGCAAGGCCAGTGGATTTACTAAAGGTCGTGACCGCAGTTTTCATTTTGGTACTCAGGAGTTCAATATAATAGGCATGATTTCTCATTTGGGACCTCAGTTTGGGGTCGCTGATGGCATTGCCCTAGGGAATTTACTTAAAAAAAACAATCAAGTTTGTGCAGTATTTACTGGAGAGGGAGGAACCAGCGAAGGAGATATACACGAGGCGATGAATGTGGCCTCGGTTTGGTCCTTACCAGTGTTGTTTTGCATTGAAAATAATGGCTATGGCTTATCCACGCCTACCTCTGAACAATATAACTGTGCGCACCTTGTAGATCGTGCCTTGGGCTACGGTATGGAGGGTCACCGTCTTGAAGGCAATAATATTTTGGAGGTTTACTCTAGTTTATCAAGTATTGTCCAGTCCATGCGTGAGAACCCACGTCCGGTATTGATTGAATTTGAAACCTTTAGAATGCGGGGTCACGAAGAGGCGAGTGGTACTAAATATGTGCCTCAAGAACTCATGGATCAGTGGGCATTAAAAGACCCCTTAGAAACTTATGCGGCCTACCTAAGAGAACAAGAATTATTGACTCAGGAATTTGAGGAGACATTAAAGTCAAAAATACAAGATGAAATTAACGAAAATCTTGCCCTTGCTTTTGATGAACCCAAGATTCAATCTACAGAAAGCAATGAGTTAAATGACGTGTTTCAAAGTACTGTATTTGAGGAGATTAAGCCTTATAATGATCGAGAAGAATTGCGTTTTGTGGATGCAGTAGCTCAGGGATTAGCCCAAGCTATGGAACATCATGAAAACCTGGTGATTATGGGGCAAGATATTGCCGAATATGGCGGTGTTTTTAAAATTACTGAAGGCCTTTTAGAAAAATATGGTTCAGGTCGTGTACGCAATACGCCAATATGTGAATCGGCCATACTTTCGGCGGCTATGGGACTTTCGATAAATGGATTTAAGGCTGTGGTTGAGATGCAATTTGCGGACTTCGTAAGTTCAGGTTTTAATCCCATTGTGAATTATTTGGCCAAAAGTCATTATCGTTGGGGGCAAAATGCCGACGTAGTCGTACGCATGCCCTGTGGGGCGGGAGTAGGGGCGGGACCCTTTCACAGTCAGACCAATGAAGCTTGGTTTACCCATACTCCAGGTTTAAAAGTAGTTTATCCTGCGTTTCCAGAAGATGCCAAAGGATTATTAGCCGCAAGCATCGCAGATCCTAATCCTGTTTTATTTTTTGAACACAAAGCATTGTATCGAAGTGTAAGGGGCATGGTGCCAAAGAACTATTATAATTTGCCGCTTGGTAAGGCTGCTGTATTAACCCATGGCGCTCAAGTGGCATTAATTACCTATGGCGCCGGAGTTCATTGGGCATTGGAATTACCTGAGGCATTGAAAAATCAATGCCGTATTATTGATTTACGGAGTTTAGTGCCCTTAGATAAGAGCACTATTATTGACGCTGTAAAAGCCACAGGAAAGGTTTTATTGCTTCAGGAAGACAGTATGTTCGGAGGTATTGCCTCCGATTTATCGGCCATCATCTCTGAAGAATGCTTTGAGTTTTTGGATGGTCCTATACGTCGAGTGGCCAGTTTAGAGACACCCATTCCTTTTGCCAGTGCTTTAGAACAACAATATTTAGCAAAAAATAGATTAGAAGAAACTTTAGAAGCACTCATAGCCTATTGAAATGGAGGATATTTTTACTTTAGAACACCTGACATCACTCATTTTACTGATCATGCTTCAAGCAGTATTGGGCTTGGATAACCTTCTTTACATTTCTATCGCCTCCAAGCAGGCGCCAGAAAAAGATCAGTCAAGAGTGCGGACTATTGGGATTGCATGGGCAATTGTTCTGCGTATTGGTCTTCTTTTTCTACTCATTCAGCTTATACAGTGGTTTCAGAATCCATGGTTTGTGATTAAAGACAATGACTATTTCACGGGACAATTTAATTTTCATAGCATAATAGTACTTGTGGGTGGGGTATTTATCATGTACACCGCCATAAAGGAAATATGGCATATGATGCATTACAATCCCGAATTAACCGATTCCTCTGTGGGCACAAAAAGCGTAACTCAGGTCATCTTATTGATTATCCTGATGAATTTGATCTTTTCATTTGATTCGATACTTGGGGCTATGGCCTTAACTGATGAATTTTGGGTAATGGCTACAGCAATTGTTGCCGGAGGTTTACTCATGATTTGGCTTTCGGGCCGTGTCACAGCCTTTCTTAAAAAGAACAGACTTTACGAAGTTTTAGGGCTCTTTATATTATTTATTGTAGGCATCATGTTATTGTCCGAAGGCGGCCATTTGGCGCATATTTATGTCTTCGGTAACCCAATCACGCCGATGACCAAAACCACCTTTTACTTTGTAATAACTGTTCTCATCCTAATTGATGTCGTACAGTCTAAGTATCAAAAAAACTTAAGACGTGGTGGTGCAGACCAATAATCTTTGGGACTATTGCTCATCTGATCGCCATAATCCTCAAACTATTGCGGTTAAGTTATCCGCTAAAGGCGAACGTTCCTTAAGACAAGGTCATCCCTGGATTTTTGATCAAAACATTTTAAATACCAATAAAAAAGCAAAAGCTGGTGATGTAGGTGTCGTTTTCGCACATAAAACCAATAAGGTTATCGGGGTGGGTTTGATGGATCCTGATTCGCCGATAGCCCTTAAAATATTTCATTTTGATGGAGGTGCACAATTTGATAAACCCTTTTTTACTGGTATTTTGAAGCGTTCTTTGGAAAAACGTGACTCCTTGGCCAACATGACAAATGCCATGCGTTTAGTTTTTGGAGAAAACGATGGATTGCCAGGACTTATAGTAGACCGATACGACCAAGTTTTAGTCATTAAAATATATAGTCTGATGTGGCTGCCTTATGTGCATCAAATACAAAGTATTTTGTGTGATTTATTAGCCCCAGAATCTATAGTGCTTCGCGCAAATCGCCATGTAATCAAAGCTTTGAGATTAAAAGAGGAAGATCAAATTGTTTTAACCTATGGTCCGTTACATAATCCTGAAGTCGCATTTCATGAATACGGGGTGAATTTTTTAGCGCATATTTTTAAAGGCCATAAGACGGGATTTTTTCTAGATCATCGGGATAACCGCAACAAAGTAGGGCAGTTGTCTACCGGTAAACGCATACTCGATGTATTTGCCTATGCCGGTGGATTTGGCGTTCATGCCTTGGCTAATGGTGCTAAACTAGTGACAAGTGTCGATATTAGTGCGCAAGCCTTATTATTAGCCGAAAAAAATGCTTCATTAAATGAATATAAAGGCACTCATGAGACCATATGTGGTGATGCGTTTGACATTTTATTTCAGCTCATTAAGCAAGGAGTAACCTACGATATCGTGGTGATTGATCCGCCAAGTTTTGCCAAAAGTGCCGATGGGGTTGATTTAGCCTTAAACAAATATGAGATTTTGGCAGGTCTAGGCGCGCAGTTATTAGCGAAAAATGGCTGGCTTGTATTGGCTTCGTGTTCTTCTAGAGTGGATATTGGGCAATTTTTAGCAGCCCATAAAAAGGCGTGGAATAAGCAAAAAGGACCTGTTTTGAAATTAATAGAAACAACCGAGCACGACGTGGACCACGCGGTTGGTTTTCAGCACGGTCACTACCTAAAAACAGCTTACTACAAGGGCCAATAAACTAATATTTCGTTTTTATGGGATCTATCCTAATGATAAATCAGGCTTCTGTCCTTAGGCTGAGTTTATTGATGCCCAGTAAAATCACTAAACAAAGGCCTCCACAAATCGTAAAGCCCAAGAAAATAGGCCAAACATAGTCTTCTATGTGCGTGCCAATGAAGGTGCTGATGGGTAAAGCCATAATTGTCGATATAAAACCGGTAATAGCGGCAGCCATTCCAGCAATATGGCCCATCGGCTGCATAGCCAAAGCTCTTAGATTGCCAAACAAGAAGCCAATGGCAAAAAATTGAAGACCAAAAAATAGCATTAAAACTTCAATGCCGGGATTAACTTTTCCATAAAACAGGATCACGTATAAAAGAGCAATTGCAAAAAAGCCGTAAAGGGCTAAGGTGACTATTTTTTTCATGCCATAACGCAAGACTAGATGACCGTTGGAAAATATGGCCAAGCCAATAGCAATAGAGAGCCCCGCAAAAATCAGAGGAAATTCATCTTTTAAGTTGTATTGCTCGTGAAATATCTGCTGTGCACCACTAAGATAAACCATAAAAGAGCCAAAAATCAATCCTGAAATCAGTGTATAACCCATGGTTTTAGGTTCTTTGATCACTTGTGAAAGTCCATGAAAATAGTCTTTTATCCTCAGTGCTCTTTTGTTTATGGGATCTAGAGTTTCCGGTTGTCGTTTCCAGAACCAAATGGCCACAGCACCGCTACACCAGAGTTGCATTAAAAAAATGGATTGCCAATCAAAGTTGTCCAAAACCATCTTGCCCAAGGCAGGAGCTACTATGGGTACGAGTAAAAAAACGACTGTTACAAAAGACATAATTCTAGCCATAGGATCACCTTGGTACTGATCGCGTATAATGGCGATACTTATAGTACGAGGCGCAGAAAGGCCAATGCCCTGAATAATTCGGCCAATAATCATATATTGAATGGACTCTGCATGAACACAGATAAAGCTCGCCAATAAAAAAAGTAAAAAACCAAAATAAACCACTGGTTTGCGTCCTAAATTATCGGATAAGGGTCCAAAAATGAGTGGGCCAATCCCTAGACCCAAAAAAATCATCGTAATAATTAATTGGTTCTCTGTGGGCGTTTGGGTGTGTACAGCTGAGCCTATTACGTCTAGTGCCGGGAGCAAAGCATCAATCGCTAAGGCTACCACAGACATAAGTGAGGCCATTAGCGCGATGAATTCTAAAGAACTTTGATTGGTTTTAACCATAGGGTAAAGGTACAGTAATAAGGACCAGTCTTTCTGTTTCAATTGAATATTATTTAATCTGTAGCACTAGAATATATTAGCTCAGATTTTAAACGCCAGGTTTTAATCTAACATAGGAGATATTTTTATATTGCTATTTGACATAATATATATTATAAAACAATAGGTGTAATAAATTAATCCATCGCTAGTATTATACATTAAATATGGGGTAAAATAAAATATATTCTAGCAAATTCAGGTGTTATTCCCCAATTATGCGCTATCTACATTTGCGGCAAAAATAAAATTTATGGATGTATTTTCTTTGATTGGTAATCTCGCCGCTTGTCTTACGACCATTAGTTTTTTACCTCAAGCGATAAAGACTATTAAATCCCGCGATACACGACAACTTTCATTACCGATGTATGTCATGTTTGTTGCTGGTGTGGCCTTGTGGATTGTTTATGGCTTTCATGTTAAATCAATGCCAATTATTGTTGGGAATGTCATCACTTTAATGTTGGCTGGAAGTATTTTAACCGTTAAACTCAAAACAACTTTTGGTCCTAGACGTAGCTGATTAATTTTATTATCTTCGTTCCACCGGCATTGTTTTGGTTTTTATTTGTAATAATTCCGCAAAAGTGTCTTAACTAATTGTCTATTTCACCTTTATCATGAGAACTTTTTCCGCATCACTTTTACTTCTTATTTTATGTGTTAGTCCAATTTTCGCTCAAGAGCGTCCGATTGAAATTGAGGACATGCAAGAAAGAAATCGCTTGTATTTATATGCTGTGAATAAAAATCTTCAAGACTTTGATGTAATCGTAAATATCACCGGGACTGGTTTCAAACAACGCGCCGGAAAGCCTCGTGCAGTAAGAGTTCCCGCTAGATCACGCGTAGAAGTAAGCAGCTTGATCATCGAACGTGGTCAAGAGCCCAAATACCAATATACCTTAGAGGTCAGCGAAGAGCTTTCTCGTCGTGCGTTAGTCCGTGAAGCTGAACTGATTAAAATTCAGCCGAAATGGCCTTTAACACTCTACAAGCCAGCTCTTTGTACAGTAAATTGTGATAGCTTAATTTCAGCACTAGATGATAGTCCCTATCTGTATACTTTAACAGAAATTGAAGCCTATTCAAAAGTAAAAGAGCAACTTGCCAGATTAATCGTAGGCGGGGAAGACCGCTTAAAAGAGATGGATACTCCGATTATTATGATGGGTGGCAAAATGTATTTGACCCTCACCTCGTACGATGAGGTTATGACCACCATGGCGGAGTTAGAATAACTAATCCTTGATGACTAATACTGAGGCTTTATAACCGGTCAAAAGATTCCATTCTTTTGCAGAAATAATAAAGCCTTTTTCATTGTAGACATGCAATTCAGCTGTGTTGGGACCACTACTGCCTTGATTGATTGCTTCGAATTCTATTCGATTGGCTCCAGGCTGCAGGGACAAGGTAAACCCTGAGAAAGATGCCCCTAAAAATACACTTGATTGCACTACATCACCATTAACGTAAACACGAATTAAGTCTCCGTCTACATATTCGTGATCTCGATATTTTATTTGAACAAAATCTCCTGAAGTGGTGACGTCGCCTAAATCTTGGTCTCTCGCAAACTCAGGGCGCGGTTCTTTGTCTTTTTGAAAAGCCTTGGGCGCTTTACCGGGAATATGATCCAACAAACCATCTGAGGCGGTCATATCGAGCTGTTTTTCTTCAGGCTTTGGTGGCGGAAATTGCATTTTTAGATCGCGATCCTTAAAAGGTATGGTCAAGCTTACAGGAGGGCGCTTCTCGGGTAATAAACTACTTTGTGTCGGTTGAAAAAAAGGATTTTCTCCGCTAGCATTAGGGCTTGATCCATCAATTTGTCCATAGCCTATAAGACTCGCCAAAAAGAACGTGATTATTAAAAGAGGCTTTATGACGCATTGATTCATTCGCATACAAATAGAGACTAACGGCACTTTGGGCTAAAATTAAGGATTTTGTCTCCGGCACATTAAATTTCCGGTTGTTTTTGACGAAAGATTAACACCCTTCTCTACTTACCCACTCCACCTGGTGTAGTGGGACGGAGCTCGATCTTGCTTGGAAGGCTTTGTGGGTGCATTGAAATCAATTGTACCACAATTTGGCCTAAGTCCTCTTTTTGAATTTTCCAAAAATCCTCATCGTCTGGCACGTGATTATTGAAATAGGTGGCCACAGAACCAGGCATGATCGTGGTCATTTTTACGCCATGGGCGCGCAGGTCTAACATGGCAGCCTGAGTAAATCCGGTAACCCCAAATTTACTGGCGTTATAGGCTGCTCCTCCTGCAAAAAAGTTTGTGCCCGCTAAACTTGAAATACTGATAAAGTAACCTTGATGATTCATCAAGCTAGACGCGAATACCTTCAGTGTATAAAAAACCCCGGTAAGATTTGTGTCAATCGTCTCATGCCATTGCTCAATACTGAGCTCATGAATCGGAGCAAAATGACCTAATCCTGCATTAGCGATCACTAAATCAACAGTACCAAAAATTTCGATAGCCTTTTGCGCTGCTGATTCCATGCTCTGGTAATCTCTTACATCGGCCACGAGTCCAAGAACCTTGGTGTTATTAATTTGGGTATATAGGGTCAATCGGCTGTGGCTTGGTTTACAGAATCCGCAGAACGCCCTGTAAATGCAACAGAAACTCCCGCTTCTAATAGTGCCTGAGCAATTCCTAATCCAATCCCTTTTGTCCCCCCTGTGATAAAGGCATTTTTTTCTTTTAAATAAATCATAGCATAGGTTTTATTCCCTTGGGCAAATATAATCCAATGGGCTTTCAAGTCAAAAACATTGGTATCTTTGTTAAAAATATGTTTTGGATCAAAACCGCTTATTTTTTTGGGTGAGTCGCAGCGAAGGTATTTCGTTTTTACTGCTTTTAGGAGTGGCTATGCCCCTAAAATATATTTGGCAGTTGCCCTTGGCTGTAGAGGTAATTGGCATGGCTCACGGGCTTTTATTTATTGCTTATGAACTTCTGGCAATTCGGCTAAAGTCTGTCAATGATTGGACACTGAGTCAGTGGTTAATTATTGCCCTATGTGCTCTTTTGCCTTTTGGTCCGTTTTATGTAGAAAAGAAATATTTATCATGACAACTTCAGAAGTGCTCTTTATTACCGAATGGATTCGTGATTATCTATATGCCCATGGGTATTCTTTGTTTTGGGCGAATTTAATCAATGCCGTAGTTGTTGTAGCTCTCGGATTGGTGCTTATTAGATTATTAGATAGGATTACGCGAAGCGTGATTGTTCAACTCTTCAAGGCTTTTAGCAATAAAACCAAAACGACCTTTGATGATTTTCTGGTTGAAAGTAACTTCCCTCGCTTTGTGGCTCACCTCTCCCCGCTTGCAGTATTGTGGTATTTTATTCCTATTGGGCTTTATGATTATCCAGAAACGGCACAACTCGCCGTCAAGTTAGCCTCTATGTATTTTGTGGTTTTGTGTGTACTGATTGTGCGCAGTCTTTTGCGGACCACCAAAACCTACCTCAAAGCGGGTTACGAGCAATACAAGGACAAACCACTCGAAAGTTATATGCAAGTGCTCATGATGTTTACCTGGGGTACTGGTATATTTTTCATCATTAACCTAATGACTGGGTTTAGTGTAGAGAGTCTCGCTTCTCTTGGGGCGGCTTCAGCCATGATCTTATTGATATTCAAAGACACAATACTTGGTTTTGTGGCCAGTATTCAAGTTTCAATAAACGACATGGTACGCATTGGCGACTGGATTACTTTTTCAAAATACGGCGCTGATGGAACCGTCATTGAAATAAATTTGGCCTCTGTTCGTGTACAGAATTTTGACAATACATTTACCACCATACCGACCTACAGTTTAATATCAGATTCTTTCCAAAACTGGCGAGGCATGCAAGAATCTGGCGGTCGTCGTATCAAGCGATCATTAATGATAAAACAAAATTCAGTACGCTTTTTGACACCCGAAGATGTTGAATCCTTAAAAAAGATCTCTTTAATCAAACCATACATAGAACATCGCGAAAAGGACATCACAAAATACAATACCCAGCATCAAGCGGATAAATCTTTACTCATAAATGGCCGTAATCAAACCAATCTTGGTGTTTTTAGAAAGTACATCGATGCTTATTTACATGAAAACCCTGCAATAAATAAAGACTTATTCTTAATGGTGCGGCACTTGGCTCCTACCGAACATGGTTTACCGATAGAGGTTTACGCTTTCAGCAGCGATAAACGATGGGAGAATTATGAGCATATTCAAGCCGATATTTTTGATCATTTAATAGCGTCTGTTTCTTATTTTGGACTTGAACTTTACCAATCACCCTCTTCTGGTGATTTAAATGCCTTAAAGACTTAATTTATGAATGATCGTGATGCCCAACTTCTAGCCCTTCGTCCTGAGCTTAGTCAGGCGCGTACACACGATCAAATGTCTGAGCAAGAGTATTTTCAAAATCAAACACTACGCCCTATTTTAAAGCTGCAGAACGATTTGATTTTAGCTTTATTTCGTCATTATGTAGAAAAACACAAAGGCGTGTTTTATGAAATATCTCCGCAGCGAAAAATGGACTATATAGAATCGGCTATCCATAAAGACATGAAATTTCGCAATATCCTTAAAGGACTGGTTTTAGGTCAATTCACCCTCGAGGAATACGAAGTTTACAGCAATGACTCCTCTGCCATCAATAAGCGCATATTATCCATGATTAAGGAGCGTTTGAAAAGTCAGGTTCAATTACTAAGTCGCTAAGTTTTGGGTGGGTGATTTTATCCCAATTTGACAGTAAATCGAGATAAATTCATTTTACTCGAAAATAAATTTTAATTATTAAACCATTGATTTTCAGTTTAGATAACATTGTATCTTTGGTTTAATAATTCACCTAATCAATCCATATATGACAACCTCACAAAAAACAACGACTTGGTTCTGGGTCTTGGGCGTGCTGCTTTTGATTTGGAATGCCATGGGTACCCTGGCCTATCTGGGACAAAAATTAATGACACCAGGACAAATGGCGATGCTACCAAAAGATCAAAGAGCTCTTATTGAAATGACCCCAGCTTGGGTCACATCTGCTTTTGCACTTGCTGTTTGGGGAGGATTAACAGCCGCAATTCTGATGCTGCTGCGTAAGGCCTTCGCTCACTCAATGTTTATGGCTTCACTTTTTGGTGCTGTAGTGCAAATGTGCTACAATTTTTTTATTGCCGGAGCTTATGATATTTACGGTCCTGAGGGGCTTTTAATGCCGGCGATAATCTTAATTATAGGCGCTTACAGTATTTATTATACCGGACAGTGTAAAGAAAAAGGGATTTTAACTTAAAAGTTTCGGATTTCCTGATTAGAAGTGACCAAAGTTTAATCCAAGTTTTTACTAATTTCTGGATAAAAGCCTAAGTCTTGTGGCTTGTAATACTTTATCAATAAGGCAATTTGACCTAAGTGATAATTCAAGTGTTCTACTCCGTGTATACAGGCCTCAAGGCGTGTCAAAGAAAAGTTTTGTACGGTGTAAATTTCGTTCCAAATGGAGCTGGGCATGACTTCAATTATGGATGTAGCTTCTCGCAACTGGTTTAACAGGGCATTCGATAGTTGTTCAAGACTGATTTCTGGATTTACTTCAAATTCATTTTGACGCTCGCGCTGGTCTATTTGATTGCTTAAGTTCACCACTATATATTGCTTGAGATTACCCTCCATATGTTTGAGTTGTACTCCTATCGAGGGTATTTGTGGGTTGGGTTGTTGCCAAAGCCAATGCTGATCGATTTTTGGCAAGATTAAAAGTAAAAGCCGCTGAATTTCAATTAGTCGGCCGACTAGCGAACTTTTTATTGTGTTGTTAGGTAGCTGCTCCAATTTTAAGTGACTTTAAATTACCTTATGCTGGTTTGAGTTAGCCTGATTCATTTTTGTAAATTTAGACAAAGTTTTTTGTGTCTCAGAATGAGCGGTACGGTTAAAAAATTATTATTGCTGTTACTATTGTGGTCAGGATTTGGCTTTGCGCTCAATGAGTATCTAGAACAAAAACCCTTAGACACTTTCAGTGTAAAATACAATACTACCCTTATTTCTTCAGAAAACAGGACTCAATCAGAGGTAAACGAGAGACAGATTGCGGATTCATCAGAAAACGTAGCCCTTGAAAATTTTGAAGAAGAGCCTGTAAAAAATGTAGGTGAATCCTTGAGTAATGACCTAATTGATGTGAATTCTGTTTCAGAGATTGAGATCGGTTCTCAAACCAATGAAACACCACAAGCCATAAGTTCTCAATTTGTCTTGAATCTCGATAGCGCGGTGTTAGATATTACCCCCAATACTTCAGAGCTCAAATGGCAGAGTAATTGGTCTAAATTAGTGGATCAGCTTAGTTTTAATATAAGGGTCAATCCCAATTTAACTTTGGAAATAATTGGGCACTTTGATCCCAGTGAGCCTATAGAGAAGCCAAACCTAGGAATTCAGCGCAGTGTTCGGGTAAAAAACAAATTAGTGGCCACCGGATTAAATCCTGATCGCATTAATTGTCGTGGAAATTTACAACGGCTTTTTGACAAGAAGAATAATATGGTCCCCCCTATTATAATTCGATTATCTGAGCCATTATCAGAAACTAATGAATCTACTCAGAACCAAGAGGTTATAAAAGCTCAAAGCCAAAACAACCAATCTTCTTCGGAATTAGAAAAATTCCAAACCGCCTCTGAACAAAATATTAATCTCGAACCTGACCCGCAGTTGGGCCCTGAAAAAGTTAAGGTTCAATCTGGGGTAAGGTCTAACTCTAATTTACCTAAATATAATTCTGTGGTTTTTCAGCCTACATTTTCAGATCAAGGGATCGTTATTGATAAAAGCCTTTTGAATTTAATTCCTAGTGTGCAACAATGGCTTGATTTAGACCGACGGAATTATATTGAAATCTGGGGGCATACTGATCATGTGGGACATGATCAAGACAATTATCGTTTGGCCTTAAAATGGGCTAATCAAACGCGCAGTTTTCTTATTTCCAAAGGCATCAACTCAGAGAGAATTAAAGCGCTATCTGCCGGCGAACATCAACCGTTATACACCAACAGCAATTCACGCGGTCGAGAAAAGAATCGCCGTATTGAATTGATTTTTAAATTTTAAACTCATGCAACTCACCACCCTCGATTGGCTGCTCATTGGCCTATTTTTTCTAATTTTTTTGATCATTGGATGGCGTGTAGCCAAACGTTCGGGAAGCAATACAAAAGAATTTTTTCTTTCAGGGCAAGACATGCCTTGGTGGCTGTTAGGTATTTCGATGGTCGCCACCACCTTTAGTGCTGATACTCCTAATTTAGTGACTGACATAGTGCGTCAAAACGGTATCTCAGGAAATTGGGTATGGTGGGCTTTTCTACTCACAGGCATGTTGACTGTTTTTGTTTATGCGCGATTGTGGCGTCGCTCTGAGGTCCTGACTGATTTGGCCTTTTATGAGATGCGTTATAGCGGTAAAGCGGCGGCTTTTCTTAGGGGGTTTCGTGCTATTTATCTCGGGGTGTTTTTTAATGTGATGATAATGGCCGCAGTTTGTTTAGCGGCTATTAAAATTGGAGGAATTCTTTTTGATTTGAAACCTTGGGAAGCTGTGGTTTACGCATCTGTAATCACGGTACTATATAGTTCTTTAGGCGGTTTACGCGGGGTTATTTTTACTGATTTCTTGCAGTTTATTGTTGCGATGGTCGGCTCTATTTGGGCGGCCTATTATATTGTTCAATTGCCTCAAGTGGGTGGATTGGAGGCCTTGCTGAGTCATCCTAATGTAACTGACAAATTGAACTTTTTACCTGATTTTGAAGATCGTGATACACTTTGGACCCTTCTACTTATTCCTATTGCGGTGCAATGGTGGTCCGTATGGTATCCAGGTGCAGAGCCTGGCGGAGGGGGTTATGTGGCTCAAAGAATGCTCTCTGCAAAAAACGAACGTCATGCTGTAGGGGCTACATTAATGTTCAATATTACCCATTATGCACTGCGCCCTTGGCCATGGATTGTTATCGCTTTGGCTTCCTTAATCTTATATCCTGAGCTTTCAGACATTAAGGCCGCCTTTCCAAATGCCGCGGAAGGTCATGATTTGGGTTATTCGGCCATGTTAACCTACCTCCCTCCTGGTTTACTCGGTCTTGTAGTGAGTTCACTGATTGCTGCATTTATGAGTACCATTTCTACGCATTTGAACTGGGGCTCGTCCTATATTGCTTTAGATTTTTATCAGCGTTTTGTGCGGCCTGAGGCTTCAGAAAAGCAACTGGTATGGGTAGGACGTTTGTCAACGGTTTTCCTTATGATTCTTGCAGGGCTTTTGGCTTTGCAATTTGAAAGCGCGTTGGACACCTTTAACATACTGCTTCAAATTGGTGCTGGTACTGGCTTAATTTTTATTCTACGATGGTTCTGGTGGCGTATTAACGCTTATAGCGAAATCACAGGAATGGTAGTGTCCTTTCTGGTCGCCATAGTATTTGAAATTTATGATTTTGGCTTTGACGCCACACAAAAGCTACTTTGGGGTGTCGGAATAACTACCTTCAGTTGGTTATTGGTAACCTTACTGACCCGGCCTACGGACCAAGAAACTTTAATCCAGTTCTACAATAAAATCTTACCCTACGGAAGAGGTTGGAATGGTTTTAGAAAAAACATGGATCATCAAGGGATTAATCTCAAGAAATCAAATGAGCGATTTTCCAGTGATTTACTTTTGTTTTTACTCGGTGTCGTCTTAGTTTATTGTGCTTTATTCGGCACAGGGTATGTTTTATACGGACAATGGCTTGGGGCTACAGTGCTCTTTACTCTTTGCACAATCTGTGCGGTGGTGATGACCAAAATCTTTAAAAACCGAAGTGAGTAAGCTGAAAATTTAAAGGAGTAACCCCTTTAGTATTCGATACCCGCCTTTGTAATGATGAAAAAGACGTGGCGCAGAATTTAAGCGTTTTTTATAGCCAAGAATAACCGATACTTAGAGTGGTCATGCGGGTACGTCCCTCCTGAATTGTAGGCAGTGAAGGAATGTTAACGGACCCATTGACACGGGTTAATCCAAAACTATATCTGGCTTCTGCTCTTAGTCCCAAAGGCAGGTCAAGACCTATGCCTAAGGTTCCTAACCAATCCACGGTATCTGCCTCGATGTTGTCAAAGACCTGACCCACAACGCCGGTTTGATCATTGAGTAGAATGCCCATTTGTGGCCCTGCATGGATAATTAAATTATCGGTCAGATAATATTTTACCACTACAGGTATACTTATATAATCCAGATTAAAGTCTTGAACGATATCAGAGTACGTAGCTCCTACCTCTGCCCCCTGTTGACTGTAGAGGGCATCTATTTGAAGACCGATTTTATCCCCGAGTTTTGCTCCGGCAAATAAGCCTGCTGAGAGCCCGGTACGCTGATTAAAGTCTTCGATGCCAGAAACATTGGCAAAGTTAAAGCCTAACTTAAAACCTAGGTCTAAACCTTGAGCACTTGTGGCTGTAATTGCGGTTAAAAACAAGAAGGTGAATAATCTTTTCATGACTTTAATTTTATTGTTTTTCTAATTTAACGCAAATAATTTTAAACCGACAACACAAAACCTTATTTTCATTGTTGTTTAACAAATTTTGATTTTTAAATTTTAAACTATTAATTGGTGAATTGGCCTCAATCCATTACAGCATTTACACAGTACCTCAAAATTGAGCGAGGCTTATCCGACAATACCATCAAAGGATATCAAGCCGATTTAAAAAAGTTAAATTCTTGGCTTTCGGAGCACAAAAATGCCCCTAGCCCTGCTAAGATTGGACTCGATTTGTGTCAGGATTTCGTGTATCAACAAGCAAAAATACTGCACCCGCGTTCACAAGCACGCCTTATTTCGAGTCTTAAAGGATTTTTTAATTTTTTGGTTTTTGAAGATATAAGGCCAGACAATCCTTTGACCCTCATGGAAAGTCCAAAAATTGGTCGTTATTTACCCGATACTCTTTCGGTGACAGAAATCGATACAATGATCGGGGCTATTGATTTAGGACATCCTCAAGGAGAGCGCAATCGCGCTATGCTAGAAACACTTTATGGTTGTGGACTACGCGTTTCAGAACTCATTAATTTGAGATTGTCAGACTTGCATTTTGATCAGGAATTTATCAAGGTAACTGGTAAAGGAGATAAACAACGCATTGTGCCCATTGCTGCGGCAACAATGAAATATATCAATATTTATATTCATGAGATCCGCAATCACTTGGTTATCGATTCGGCCGCTCGGGATACCGTATTTTTAAATCGTCGTGGAAAAGGCCTGACTAGGGCCATGGTTTTTGCCATTATCAAAGATTTGGCTGAGCGTGCAGGAATTCATAAAAAAGTAAGTCCGCATACCTTTCGACATTCTTTTGCGACCCATTTACTGGAACATGGGGCTGATTTAAGGGCAATACAACAAATGCTTGGCCATGAAAGCATTACCACCACAGAAATATACACCCATGTTGAAACGGCCCATTTATCAAAAGTCATGAAACAATTTCACCCGCGTAAATAAAAATTTATGAGAAATATTATCTTAAATAATGATGTAAAAATGCCTGTTCTTGGATTGGGTACTTGGAAAGCCCAAGGTCAGCAAGTCGTTCAGGCCATTTTAGAAGCCATCAAAATGGGCTACCGTCATATTGATACAGCCATGATTTACGATAACGAAGTTGAAGTAGGTCAAGCCATAGCTATGGCTATTGAAATGGGCTTCTGTAATCGTGAAGATCTTTTCATTACTTCTAAACTTTGGAACGATCGACATGAGCCTCACGAAGTTTTAGCGGCCCTAGAAGCCAGTTTAGATCGTCTAAAAATCGATTACCTCGATCTCTATTTAATCCATTGGCCTATTGCTTTTAAAAGTGGCGTAATATTACCTGAATCGGCCTCAGATTTTCTTCCTTTGAGTCAAGCACCACTTGTGGATACTTGGCGTGCCATGGAGCATGTACAAAGTACCGGTTTAACCAGAGCCATTGGTGTTTCCAACTTTACAGAAGGCCATTTACGTTTGCTGGAAGATTGTGATTATGTCCCTGCGGTAAATCAAGTCGAAATGCACCCACTGCTGAGTCAAGAAAAATTGCGCACTTATTGTCGTGATAAAGGGATAGCCCTGACGGCTTATGCTCCTCTGGGTTCTACGGATCGAGCCGAAGGGATGAAATCATCGGATGAGCCCAATTTATTTGGTGTAGAAGGTATAGCATCAATGGCTGAGCGATACGGATGTTCTGCGGCTCAGATCCTGATCAGTTATCATATTTCTAGGGGTGATTCTGTGATACCTAAGGCAGTACAAAAACAACATTTGTCAGATAATTTACAGGCGGCAGAATTGGAACTCAGTCCTTCTGACCTCAATACAATAAATGGACTCAACAAAGATTATCGCTTTATCAATGGGCACTTTTTTGATTGTCCTGAGCAAGGTTATAACTGGGTTTTCGCCGGTGAATAACGCGACCAATGGCAATATGAGATTCGACTATAGGCGAAAGCTCTTTACCCTGTGATGAGCATTGACCTTAATTTAAGACTGTTGCTGCTTATTTGGCAATATTTACGGCACGGGTTTCTCTGATTACCGTAACCTTTACCTGACCAGGATAAGTCATGTCTGTCTGAATCTTTTGAGAGATTTCAAAAGACAATTGTGCGGCCTTATCGTCGCTGACCTTCTCGCTTTCGACAATTACCCTTAACTCGCGACCAGCTTGAATGGCATAAGCTTTTTCAACCCCACCAAATCCAAAGGCGATATCCTCAAGGTCTTTAAGACGTTGGATATATGAATCCAATACTTGACGCCTTGCTCCCGGGCGGGCCCCGCTTATAGCATCACAAACCTGTACAATTGGTGACAATAGACTTGTCATCTCTACTTCATCATGGTGCGCCCCAATGGCATTACAAACCTCTGGCTTTTCGCCGTACTTTTCTGCCCATTGCATGCCAAGAATAGCGTGTGGTGTTTCCGATTCAGTTTCTGGCACTTTGCCGATATCGTGTAACAATCCCGCCCGCTTGGCTAGTTTTGCATTTAAACCAAGCTCAGCAGCCATAGTGCTACATAAACGAGCCACTTCTCTAGAGTGATGCAACAAATTTTGACCGTAAGAAGAACGATATTTCATGCGTCCTACAGCTTTAATCAGTTCTGGATGTAAACCATGTATCCCTAGATCGATTACCGTACGCTTACCAACCTCAATTATCTCAGCCTCAATTTGACTGGTCGTTTTCTTGACCACTTCCTCGATTCTTGCAGGGTGAATACGTCCGTCGGTGACTAATTTGTGCAAAGACAATCGCGCGATCTCTCGGCGCACAGAATCAAAACATGAAAGAATAATAGCCTCTGGAGTATCATCTACAATAATTTCCACCCCAGTAGCCGCTTCGATCGCACGGATATTGCGCCCTTCTCTTCCGATAATGCGTCCTTTGACATCGTCGTTTTCCAGATTAAATACAGAAACACAGTTTTCAATGGCTTCCTCTGTACCAATGCGCTGAATCGTATTGATCACAATTTTCTTAGCCTCTTGTTGAGCCGTCATCTTAGCTTCTTCTAAAGAGTTTTGAATGTAGGCCATGGCATCGGTTTTGGCTTCCCCCTTGAGACTCTCTATGAGCTGTGCTTTGGCATCTTCTGCAGAAAGACTAGAAATGACTTCAAGCTGCTCTATTTGACTTTTATGCAAACGCTCGATTTCATTTTCTTTTTTTTCAATGAATTTCATTTTTTCCTCGATGTCTGCCCTTTCCTTTTCTAAGGACGCATTGAGTTTTTTCTGCTGGGCCAAAGTATTGGATACCTGAGATTCTTTATCTCTAGTGCGTTTTTCGGCTTCAGCTATTTTTTTATCACGGCTTAAAATAACCTTTTCATGTTCGGCCTTGAGTTCTATGAATTTCTCTTTGGCTTGAAGCATTTTTTCCTTTTTTAAGGACTCGGCCTCAACTTTAGCTTCTTTAAGGATCCCTTCGGCGGCTCGTTTGGCGGAGTTTAGGGCTTGAGAAGCGCTGGTTTTTTCGATAATTTTTGCGATCACAAAGCCTAGAACTAAGGCTATTATTGCGGCCGCAATTGTGGGGATATATGATTCCATAATTGAACACTGAATAAAAAAAGCCTATACCGATAAGTGTATTGAATAAACTCCTTAAAACACGTTTGAGGCTAATGCGTTGATCAAGGATCCGTGACTAGGACGGCATGCTTTAACAACACTAACTCACCTCTTTTAAAGAATCTCTGTTGAGTTTACCAAATAATAAATATCAATATAGGCAGTTACCTGAATATTTTAAGAACGTCACTTTAGCACCTCTAGTACCGTTTGATCTAAGGTTTGAAGACGGTGTTCTATGTCCACCAAATCTTTATTGGCGTCGAGCTCTTTTTGTTCCACCTGGGTGGCAAACTGTAAGGCACACATGGCCAAAACATCTTGTTTGTCACGAACGGCATAACTCTGCTCAAAGCGCTTGATCATTTCTTCAATGCGTTTGGCGGCCTTGCGAAGGCCCTCCTCCTGCTCCGCTTGTATGGTTAATGGATACAAACGGTCGGCAATGGTCAACTTTATTTTAAGTGCCTCAGCCATTAAACCTACGGTGCTAAATGAGCGATACATTGTTCTATATCGCGCACTAAAGCGTTTATTTTGAGTTTAGTTTCTCTTTTGTATTGGTCGCTGCCAAGCATTGCGTTGGCCATTTTTAGCTCTTCATTTATCTCTTTCCATTGTTTTAGCTCGAGGGCTTGCTTTTGGTGATCTTTTTCCAATTTATTCAAGGCCTCTGACATAAGCTGATGGTCTTTTTTGAGCGCCTTATGCGCTAAAATCAACTGATGCAGCCTTGATTCTAATGAATCGACAATGGTTTTGAGTTGAGCCATTCAATGAACATTACAACACTAGATAACAAAGTTAATAAAACTTGATTGATGCAGGGCCCAAGCTTCTGTTAATTCTCCAAATTTTTGTAATATTTGTTTCTCGAGGCACGTTACTATGACAAAGCTTGATCATTTGATTTTTAGGGACCGTTTTTTCTTCAAATACCTTGTGAGAATAAGTTATTTATCCTCAGTCTTTTGGGGCTTATCACTGTTTAGTCTTAGCTCTCATGCTCTTTATGCACAAATGTTGGAGGCGCCTAAATTTTCTTCCCCTCTTGAGGGTACTCTCAGATTGTCAGGAAATTTTGGTGAATTGCGCAGCAGTCATTTTCATGCAGGTCTAGACTTAAAAACAAATTTGGCTATCGGCAAGCCCGTTTTTGCTGCGGCAGATGGATACGTGAGTCGTGTAAAAGTGGCTCATTTTGGCTATGGAAAAGCACTTTATTTGACTCATCAGGGTGGCTTTAGTAGTGTCTATGCTCATTTAGATCGATTTGCGCAACCCATTCAAGATTACATCAAACAAACTCAATATAAAAAGGAGCAATTTCAAGTTGAGCTCTTTCCGAGTCAGGAAAAGTTTATTTTCAAGCAAGGGGATCTTATCGGTTATACGGGAAACACAGGAAGTAGTGGCGGGCCCCATTTACATTTTGAGATAAGAGACCCACAATCGCGACCATTGAATCCATTAAATTACGGAATTCACATCGATGATTCTGCGCCACCCCAACCCACCGAATTACGTTGGTATCCCTACACCGCCCCCGGTTTAGACATCGAGGCTGATGGTCAAAGCCTCTCCTTGACCCCTGCAGGGGAACATGAATATTTGGCCGAAACTTTAGAAGTCTCTGGATGGGTCGGGTTTGGATTAGGGGTATATGATCAACAAGATGGTGCGCTAAACAAAAACGGCGTTTATCAGATGCGCTGTTTCCTGAATGGAAGCTTAGTTCAAGATATTGTTTTTGATCGCATTTCCTTTGACGAAACCAAGTATATGAATCGTCATATGGATTACAAACACTATCGAAACCGTAAACAGCGTGTACAAAAATTATTTCGCTCCTCGAACAATCCACTGGGCATTTTAAAAAATCTTGAAAGCGATGGCTTTGTTGAAATTAATCCAGGATTGTCCTATACATACACTATTGAACTCTTAGATTTCGCCCAGAATAAAGCATTAATTACAGTGCCGATAATAGGTGTAGAAAAAAACTCGTCAAACGATGAATTCGATACTTCAGAAAAATGGGCTGACTTGATTGAAATACCCTTTTCTGCGGCTACAAGCTGGAGTCAAGATAATTATAGCGTCTTTTTTCCAAGGGAGTGTTTTTATGAATCGACCCCATTGAATCTTTCTGTATCCTCAGAACAATTATTTATGGATGAAGATCGGTATCCCTTGTATAAGCCGGTAAAAATTACTTATCGAGGGGCACATCTTAGCGAAGATGATCTCACTCATGCCTATATCGCCCGTCTTGATGACTACGACAAACCAATTCATCAGAACACTTCACGTAGCGGCAGCACGCTCGAGGCTAGTGTTTCTACTTTAGGTCAATACGGGATTTATTTTGATCGCACACCACCGACCATCAGCATGAAAGCACCAGCCCCGGAACAATGGTACAGTACTGCCAAGAAACTAAAAGTTACGATTAAAGACAGTGAATCAGGAATTGCAAATTATCGCGCTACCATTAATGATAAGTTCATTTTAATGGAATACGACTATAAAACCAATACCCTAACCTACGATTTCAGTGATGCCGTGATCGTTGAAGCCGCCCATAATTTAAAAGTTGTAGTTCTAGATAATGCTGGAAATAGTGCTACTTTTGAACGACTCTTTTACCGCAAAGCCAATGATTAAATCCCTGAAAACCTTATTTGCTTTTCTATTGCTAATGCTCCCTTTGTCGTTGCTGAGTCAAACCGCGACCCTAAAAGGAATTGTTTTTGACGATCAAGGCAACACAGTATCTGGGGCTACGGTCTCTTACGCCAGTCAAGGGGTGGTTACGGATCGAAATGGGGTTTATGTCCTGGAAATACCCGCAGACACCAAAATCACGGTTACTTTCTCTTATTTATCACTTAAGACAGTGTCTTTTGCTCTGACCTTAGCGCCCAATGAGGACTATGAGTTTAATCCGGTGATGAAGGCAGATATTGAGGTTTTCGGCGAACTTGTTTTGGACGTCAAAAAGCGAAAACGCATCGAAGGGATTCAGAGTTTTTCGCCCGAGATGGCCCGTAAAATGGTCGGCGGCAATGCAGGAGTTGAGGCTGTATTGATGTCTCTTCCTGGGGTAAGCGGAAACAATGAACTCAGTACTCAGTATGCCGTACGTGGCGGTAATTACGATGAAAATCTGGTTTATGTCAATGAAATAGAAGTTTATCGTCCCTTTCTCATTCGCAGTGGACAACAAGAAGGTCTGAGTTTTGTAAACAGTCAAATGACCGCAAACGTTGATTTTTCTGCCGGAGGATTTCAAGCTAAATATGGGGATAAACTCTCTTCGGTTTTGGACATCACTTATCGTCGGCCAACCGATTTTGAAGCCTCGGTCGATCTGAGCCTTTTGGGAGGGCAAATTACTATAGGTGATAAATCAGAAAACGGACGCTTTACAGCACTTGGTAGTGTGCGTTATCGCGACAATAGTCTTTTTGTCAATGCCAAAGAGACCGAGACTAATTTTAGACCAAGATTTACCGACTTGCAGTCATATTTAACTTATAAAGTTTCAAATAAACTTGAGTTGGGCTTTTTAGGAACGGCCTCAATTAACGATTACCAATACGAGCCCCTCACCCGTCAGACAAACTTTGGAACTATTCAAGATCCCAGAGCGCTTTTGGTATTCTATGAAGGTCAAGAGGTAGATCAGTACCGCACTGTTTTCGGAGCCCTCAAAGCCACCTATGTGGTTTCTGATAACTACACCACCAAATGGATGGCTTCGGCCTATCAGACCGCAGAACAAGAGCATTATGACATACTGGCTCAGTACCGTTTAGGGGAGGTCAATACAAGTATTGGAGATGAAAATTTAGGTGAGGTAGAGTTTTCTGAAGGGATCGGTAGTCAGCTTACCCATGCGCGCAACGATTTAGAGGCACTCATTGTAAATCTGAATCATCGTGGTCAAATTCAAGCTGGGGCTCATCAGATGGAGTACGGATTAAAGTTTACCAGCGAACGCATACGCGATCGGGTTTCAGAATATGAGATCATCGATTCTGCGGGGTTTTCTATTAGACCCCCTTTGGTGGATTTTCAAAACAATCAGCCCTACGAGGCTTATGATAGCCCTATTGTACCCTTTAATGCCAGTAACGGGGAGAATGACGCACTTATATCACGTATTTCAGGGTTCGCCCTATGGAGCTATCGCGATGAGTGGAATAATGGGGAACTCTATCTAAATGCTGGAGTCCGTGCCCATAATTGGCAAGTAGATGATGGTGTCAATGCCGCTTTTACCCAGACTGTGTTTAGTCCAAGAGTCCAAATGAGTTTTAAGCCCTTTGGCCCAAAGGATCAGTTGTTTCGCCTGAGTGTTGGGGTGTATCATCAACCACCATTTTATCGAGAACTCAGAAATCGTCAAAGTCAGGTCGTGCCTGAGGTTAAGGCTCAACAGTCAATACACATGGTTCTTGGTCATGATTATAGTTTTAATCTTTGGGAGCGCCCTTTTACTTTGAATTCGGAAGTGTTTTACAAGCATCTAACCGATGTCAACCCATATACCTTGGAAAATGTCCGGCTGCGCTATGCCGCCAATAATAATGCAGTAGCCTACGCCTATGGTTTGGATATGCGCCTTGCAGGAGAATTTGTGCCAGGTACTGAATCATGGGTGAGTTTTGGGTATTTAAAAACAGAAGAAAATATTGATGACCGTGGCTTTATTTTTCGCCCAACCGATCAGCGCCTTAAGTTTGGGGTACTCTTCCAAGATTACGTCCCTGTAATGCCTGATTTAAAGATGTATTTGAATATGGTCTACAATACCGGACTTCCAGGAGGATCGCCGAGTTATGCAGACCCCTATGACTTTCAGACGCGCTTGCCTGATTACAAAAGGGCTGATTTAGGTATCAGTTACGACTTAGTGCATGATAAAAAACCCGGTAAAGGGCTATTTTCTAGCTTTAAAGACTTCTCTGTCGGGGTAGAGATCTTCAATATTTTTGACGTGCAAAACTCGATTACAAATACCTTTGTAAGAGATGTTTATACCAAAGTACAATACGCCATACCGAATTATCTAACTCCGCGTATTTTTAATCTGAAACTCAGTGCTGGATTCTAAGGTGTAGTCCCGCTAACCCCAGGTAAGTCGATGATTTGCGACTCTTTCACTCTTTTGAAGAAAATGGTCTAATTATTTCAGTGCGACGACTTATCGGCTGGCCTCCAATAGTTCTTTAAGACTCGCCAGTGCAAAATCGATATCCTCAGGGGTATTGAACATTGAAAAAGAAAACCGCAGACTCGGCATCATTGGCACCCCTACTTTATCTAAAGCTTGAAGCACATGAGAACCACCACTGCTACCACTTTGACAAGCACTTCCTTGAGAACAAGCTACCCCTTTTAAATCGAGTTGAAATAATAGCATAGCGGATTGTGCCGCATCAATTGGGAGACCAACATTGACCAAGGTATAGGTGCTATTTTCTAAATCGCCACACCCACCATTGAGCCTAACCCCAGACAAGTCTGAAATACCTTCAATAAATCGCTTTTTCAAAGAAAGCACATAGGCGGCCTCTTTTTCGAGGTATTCATAGGCGTGCTTCAAAGCAGTGGTCATTCCTGCCACGGCATAAACTGGTTCTGTACCAGCACGCATACCACGTTCTTGCCCCCCACCGAGAATCATAGGATTAAGGCCAGTCCCTCGACGAATAAAAGCAAAGCCCACGCCCTTTGGCCCATGAAATTTATGGGCCGCTACGGCAGCAAAATCCAGAGGAACATCTGTGAAATCTAAAGGGTAGTGTCCAATGGATTGCACTGTGTCGCTATGCATTAAAGCACCATAAGTTTTACACATTTGTGCCACTCGCTTTAGAGGCAATATGACGCCAATTTCATTATTGACATGCATCAGGCTCACCAAGATTTTTTGTCCTTGATATTTTTGGAGCAAAAACTCTAAATGGGCTAAATCAATAGCACCTGACTGATCAATTGCCAGTAATTCAAGAGTGATATTGTATTCTTCAGCTAAAGCCTCAGCTGTATGTAACACAGCATGATGCTCTATAGGACTCGTGATAAGTACTTTCACCCCCAAGTCTCGAACCGCTCCTCTGAGGACCAAGTTATCGGCTTCTGTGCCTCCTGAGGTAAAAATAATCTCCCCTGGATGGGCGTTAAATTGTTGTGCAATGTCTTTACGGCATTGCTCAAGAATAGCCTTTGAAGACTGACCTATGTTGTGCGTGGAAGAAGGATTGCCGTATTCATTTTGCAATACCTCAGTCATGGTAGCTATGGCTTCCGGTCTTACCGCCGTGGTTGCGGCATTATCCAAATATACTTTGGTCATCAGTTGTTATTTGATTCCAAAAATAAAATATTCATACAATAACCAATAATCATTTTGTTCATTTTCTGTTACTTTGCTTCAATGAAAAGAAAATTACCGATAAGACATTTTTTGAACTGGCTTTTGGTGTTGTCCATTATTGCCGCTTGTGACGATGGTGATGTGGCCGTTCAGTCCTTTGATTTTGAGGATCAACCACTTGCTTATTGTAATTCTGATCAAAGCATCCTTTTTTATGTGCGTAATAGTTCTAAAACTGAGGCTGTTTTGGCTGATTTGACGGTCAATTTGAATAATTTACTCAACCCGGGTATTCTAAATTACGATTTAGCAGGTAGCACTAATAATGCGACCTATAGAATATTTGATGCGAGTGCAGGCCCAGAATACTTTTGTTCGGCCATACCGCCTACAAGCCCTAATGTCGTAGAGCAATATACTGCGGTATCAGGTCGAGCGGAACTTTTCGTGGTGGTCAGTAAAGACGATTTAGACGATGTGTCAACCGATGATGAGTTACCCTTGGATCAAGACACCGATGGAGATGGGATCTTTAATTACATCGATTTTGATGATGACGGGGATAACGTCCCTACTGCATTTGAGCTCGATCTATTCAATACCGATGGAGACAATAATCCACTTACTAACCCCTTGGATACAGATGAAGATGGAATACCTAACTATCTCGACAGCGATGACGACGGGGATGGAATTTTGACCATTGATGAAGATTTAAATGGCGACTTAGATCCTACCAATGATTTTACCGATCCGAATGTAGGCCCTGATTATTTGAATGCCACAGTGAACCTAAATACTTCGCAGCCGCTTTATCGTGAGCACACTTATCAAGCAGTTAGCGGAATTGATTTAACCCTTTTAGATCTGGTCTTAACCGCGTCAGGTCGTGAGGTGATTAAAGAGGTGCTGTTTATGGGATCACTGCCAAATTTTTTGACAACCACCATTACCCAGACCCCAATTCGGGATTAAGGCTTAGGATTTTGCAATCGATAAACCTCTAAGGCTCCCGCCCCAAATTCAGCTGGATTTGCAGGGTAAAAACGGATTTCGTCGTATCGCCTGAGCAAGGTTTCCAGTTCAGCTTTAAGCACCCCTTCTCCTATACCATGAATAAAGACTATGCACTCTTTTCTCCTACGTAGAGCCCATTCGAGTTGATTTTTGGCTGAGTCCAACTGAACATCTAAAATTTCCCAAGGCCGGAGTCTTCCGGGGTTTTTTACGAGTTTTTCAATGTGTAGGTCCACAATCATAGGGGGTGTCCCTAATTTTTGGCGTGGCTTACTTTTTTTTGATTTTTTGACGTTCTTATCTAGTTCTTTTTTCTGTATTGAACCGGAAAGATCTTGAGCGTTAAACCACTTTTCTGGTTCCACTACAAGCTCATTTGGGAGAAATTTCATAGAAAAGCCATCTTCTGTCTCAATTGTAATTTCTCGCCCTAGGTCAATAACAGTTCCTGAAATATCTTCATTGATTGCAGAAACTTTAGTGCCTATTTTAATGTTTTGATGCTCCATAATTCTCCCAAAATTAACTCTCGAAAGGTCCATTTACTAATGAAAGTCAAAGTTACTTGTTATCACTTGATATTCTGATTTTAGATTGCAAATACCTCATAAACTGAAGGGTAATATCTCATTTTACCTAGGTTGTGTCAGGTAAATTGGTGTATTACGCCTATGGTTTGGGGTCCGCATCGCGTTACTCCTTCCCTACTTATAATTTTGCCGACGGGGTTTATATGGTTCGTTTAGTAACCGAGAATGATGGTGTTGTTTCTTATAAAATGTCCGTCATAAATCGTTAAGCAATTCTGTTTTTCAATTAATTACAATGCTAAAGACCGCCACATGGCGGTCTTTTTTTATTCAAACTCTTCTAAAGTTTTGACAATAATAGAAACGCAATCTCTTAGCTCTGTCTCAGTCATAACTAATGGAGGGGCGAATCTGATGATATTTCCGTGAGTAGGCTTAGCCAGTAAGCCATTATCTCTGAGACGCATACAAATATTCCATGCCGTATCGCTTTCTGGGCTATCATTGATCACGATAGCATTTAATAGTCCCTTTCCACGGACCAGACTCACCACCTTTGATTGATCGATGTATTCTTGCATTAGGCTTCGAAATAAGTTACCGAGCTTATCGGCATTTTCTGCTAAACGCTCTTCTTTAACCACATCCAAGGCCGCCATCGCTACTTTTGCAGCAACAGGATTACCACCAAATGTGGAGCCGTGTGACCCGGGAGTGATTACCTCCATAATGGTTTTATTGGCTAAAACCGCAGAGACTGGATAAGCCCCGCCACTAATAGCCTTGCCTAAAATAAGCAGGTCTGGTTTAACCTCGGGTGTGTCACTGCAATCGCGATTAGGGCAGCTACAATTACCGCAAGAGGCCAATAGTTTTCCTGTACGGGCTATGCCGGTTTGTATCTCATCACAGATTAGAAGCACATTGTGTGCGTCACAAAGTGAACGCGCTTTGGCCAAAAATCCCTCAGCGGGCACAAAAACCCCTGCCTCCCCTTGGATCGGTTCCACAAGAAATGCCGCGATATTAGGGTTAGATTTAAATACTTGCACTAGTGCCGCTTCATCGCTATAGGGCACTTGAATAAATCCAGAGGTAAATGGCCCAAAATTTTTCTTAGCACCTTCATCATTCGAAAAGGAAATGACGGTGGTTGTGCGTCCATGGAAGTTGTTTTTACACACAACAATCTGCGCTTGATTCTCTGGTATGCCTTTTTTCTGATAGGCCCATCTACGAGCAATCTTTACTGCTGTTTCAACAGCTTCGGCACCGGTATTCATGGGCAGTATCATATCGAATTTAAAATAATCCGACATATATTTTTCATATTGACCTAAGACATTATTATAAAATGCGCGTGAGGTCAAGGTTAATTTATCGCTCTGATCTTTTAAAGCTTGAATAATTTTTGGGTGACAATGCCCTTGATTCACGGCTGAATAGGCCGATAGGAAATCGTAATACTTTTTCCCATCCACATCCCAAACATATACACCTTCACCTCTTTCCAGCACAACAGGTAGTGGATGGTAATTATGGGCGCCGTAGCGATCCTCCAGATCTATATAAGTCTGTGCGTTAGATGATTGGCGCTCTTGCATAATTATATTGCTTATGATGTTTAAAAATGCTCAGTAATCTTTTAAATAGGGCAGTTGCAAAATAATGAAATTTGCCCTGAAATTCTCGGAAAGCAATTACTTTTGTCTCATGGGTCAACGATCAAATAGAAAAACATTTACCCAAGTTCGTGTCTTGGATGCTGGAGCTAAAGGAAAGGCAGTGGCCAAAGCTCCTGATGGTCGCGTTTTATTTATCAATAATGTCATTCCCGGTGATGTGGTCACGGTGCAAACCACTAAACAGCGACGGGCGTACTTTGAAGCCACAGCTATTGAATTTCATGAATATTCTAAGGATCGCGTACCTGCGATATGTTCTCATTTTGGGGTCTGTGGCGGCTGTAAATGGCAGCATATGGACTACAACAAACAACTGTTTTACAAAAACAAAGAGGTGCAGGACCACTTGCAGCGTATCGGCGGCATTACCCCAGAAGAAACATTACCCATTTTAGCGGCGCCAGATCAATTTTATTACCGCAATAAAATGGAATACTCTTTTAGCAATCAAAAATGGCTGACAAGAGCCCAAATTGAGTCCGAGGAAGTGATAGACAATAGAAATGCTCTAGGCTTTCATATACCGGGATTTTGGGATAAAATACTCGATTTAAAGGAGTGTCATCTTCAGGATAAGATGGGTAATGACATTCGCGATTTTATCAAAAACAAAGGACAAGAACTCGGTTTAGCGTTTTTTGACCCACGAGCACAAACGGGTCATTTGCGTACACTCATGTTGCGCAATACGACCGCAGGCCAATGGATGGTTTTAATTCAGTTCTATGAAGACCCAGGGGCGCTCAGAATACAACTCCTCGATGCTGTGGCTGAAGCCTTCCCCTGGCTAAATTCGTTGCTTTATGTGATCAATCATAAAGCCAATGATACGCTTTATGATCAAGATATCCACATTCACAAGGGTCAGGAATACATAGAGGAAGCTATGGGGTCTCTTCGATTTCGTATTAATGCTAAATCGTTTTATCAGACCAATTCCAAGCAAGCTATGGGGCTCTATGACATTGTAAAGGAATTTGCGGGTCTCACGGGCGATCAAGGGGTTTATGATTTATATACGGGGACTGGAACTATTGCGCAATATGTCGCCGATAAGGCCAAGTGGGTTGTAGGTATTGAAGCCGTGCCTGAGGCGATAAAGGCCGCTCAAGAAAATGCCAAACGCAATAAGATTGAGAATGCTCAATTTTTTGTCGGAGATATGAAAGAGCTCTTTAATGAGGAATTTATTGAGACTCATGGCAGAGCCGAGGTAGTGATTACCGATCCCCCTAGAGATGGCATGCATAAAAACGTGGTAGAACAACTTCTGGCACTTAGCGCCCCGAGAATTGTTTATGTGAGCTGTAATAGTGCGACTCAAGCCAGAGATTTAGCGCTCATGAAGGACCACTATAAGGTGGTTAAATCTCGTGCTGTGGATATGTTCCCTCAGACCCATCATGTGGAAAATGTTGTACTTTTAGAGAAAATCCAATAAATGTTAGAAAAAAGTAGCGCAATGAGGCGATGGTTTTATTTAGTAGTCCCTGTATTGGTCCTTTTTATGGTCCTTTGGTCTTGTACCAAAGATGATTTGTGCAGTGGAGAAACCCCTACCACGCCCCTTCTGACTATTGAATTTTTGGACTACACTGATCGAATCACCCCAAAACCCACAACTGATTTAGCTGTGAGATTACGCGATACGGATAGTACGGTAGTTTTTGCCAGTGTCTCCGAGGCATCTATTTCATTGCCTTTGGATACAGAGGCAGACCAAAGCCTATTTTATTTCATCGATCAGGCGAACTCGCCTGAGCAATTAGATGTGGTCGAAATAGACTTTTTTTATCAACGCCAAGATCAATATGTCAATCGCGCTTGTGCTTTTAAAACAATTTACACCAACATGGCCTTTGAATCCGACCAAACACCATTGAGTTGGATACGCGATATAAATTTACTCACCCCAACTGTCGAAGATGCGTCTGTACACATGTTTATATATCATTAGTCTTCTTTGTGGAGTTTCCGCTCTTAGCCAGGAATTGGACCCAGAACAATCCATCACCGTACAAGCTAGTGATAGCTTGACTCAAAATGCGCAGTATGAGGTGAATCCAGTGAACTTGACGGCCTATGGCTTGCGCATAGGTGGCGATATTTCAAAGCTTGCACGCACAGCCTTTGATCCGAATTATTCCGGTTTTGAACTGGTGGGAGATTTAAATTTTAGCAAGCGCTTTTATGCCGCGATAGAATTGGGTTATGAAGAGCGTTTTTGGTCCGAACAATTTTTAGAGGCTCAAATCAATGGGAGTTATATCAAAGTTGGTGCTGATTTTAATGCCTACCGCAATTGGACGGGTATGAATAACGGCATCACCACGGGTCTGCGCTATGGGCTAAGTAGCTTCAGCAATACCTTGCTGGGTTACCCCATTTATACCACCAATCCTACTTTTCCAAGCAGTATTCGAGAAGATAAAGTCGCGTATTCTGGACTTACCGCGGGTTGGATTGAATTTATTTTGGCCATAAAAACCGAACTCTGGTCCAATTTATATTTGTCTTTGAACCTACAGCTGAAGCATCTGCTCCATGAAGACGAGCCCGCGAATTTTGCCAATTTGGTGATTCCAGGCTTTAACAAAACCAATGATTTCAGCGCTTTCGGGGTTGGTTACGGCTACACCCTTACCTACTTTATTCCTGTTTTGAAACGTTAAGCGAGAGTGCATTAATGCGCTGAATTCTCTGTTGAGATTATTGTTTTTTGGCTTTTTTACTGCCCTGATACATGCTGTATTGCACAAATTTAGCCGGCAGTTTACCGTTAAAAACTTTAATTTTTTTGGTGGGCCTTAGTCCCACAGATTTCAGCGCCTCCTCATTTGACGTTATCAACCAGGCTTGACTTCCGGGATACCCCCGTTTTAGGGTATTGCCTATATTGCTATAAAATTTAGCTACATCATCTAAGCTAAGGCGCTCATCATAGGGCGGATTAAACACTAAGTGCCAATAACGATCACTGGGTTTTACACTGCCAAAAAAGTCGCGATGTTCTACCTGAATAAAGTCTGATAAATTAGCGGCTTTGATGTTGGCCTTTGCTTTACTGAGCGTCCTAGCGTCGCGATCCATGCCTATAATCTTTACAGGGACTTCGCGAATACGCTTGATTAGAGCCTCTTCTATAGTTTCATAAAGGTCGACATCAAAATCTCGCCAAGTCTCAAAGCCGAAGACATCACGATTTAAATTAGCAGGAATATTCGCGGCTATCATTGCAGCTTCTATTAGCAAGGTCCCACTGCCACACATCGGGTCCATAAAATCGCTTTGACCGCGAAAACCACTCAAAAGGATCAGTCCTGCGGCTAAAACCTCGCTAATGGGTGCTAAAGCGGTTTCTACACGATAGCCACGTTTGTGTAATGACGCACCCGAGCTGTCTAAAGAAAGCGAACAGATGTTTCGGTCAATATGAATATTTATCCTCAGGTCAGGACGGTCTAAATCGACCGATGGACGCACTCCTGATTGCTCGCGGAAGTGATCAACTATGGCGTCTTTGGTTTTTAGGGCGATATACTGAGAATGAGTGAAATATTTAGAAAAAACCGTAGCATCTACCGCCAAAGTACCCTCTGCGCTCATATATTGTTCCCAAGGGATCTCTTTTACTTTGTCGTAGAGATCATCTTCCTTAAATACATTAAAAGATGCTATAGGTTTAAGAATTTTGATTGCTGTACGGCAAGCCAAATTGGCCTTATACATAAAGCCCAAATCACCCTCAAAAGAAACATTACGCACCCCAGGGGACACATTTGAAGCGCCTAAGTCTTTCAATTCTTGTGCGAGCAACTCTTCAAATCCGAAGAGCGTTTTAGCCAGCATGCGGTAGTTTTTTCCCATAAATCCATACGTATCGCTAGCAAAAATAGCCTATTTTAGCCAGAGTTATGACTGTCTTGATCCTGCTTCCATTTTTGGCGATAATCTTAGGCTATGGTGCTGCTCGAGTCTTGCAGCGCGTGAGTCCGGGAGTGAATTACTTGCTGGCCTTTTCAGGAGCATTTTTATTGGCGATTATATTTTTTGAGCTCCTGCCTGAGCTATTTTCCTCGGGAGAGCCCCATATCGGGGCTGCCCTTATGATGGGGATGCTTTTGCAAATAGCCTTGGATTATTTCTCAAAAGGCGCCGAACACGGGCATATACATCAGGATAAAAGCACTCAAGATTTTCCTTTGGCCTTGTTTCTGAGTTTGTCGATCCATGCACTTATCGAGGGCTTCCCCGTGGCCCACTCTGATCATGTGCTCTGGGGTGTGGTGATTCATAAAATCCCGATTGTGCTGATTCTCTCTTTATTTTTGATTCAAAGCAGTCTCAGTTCTGGCAAACAGCTGTTATTTCTTTTGCTTTTTGGTCTGATGACGCCTTTTGGGACGCTTTTGGCCTTGTACATTCCAGAACTCACCCCACATAAGTACTTTATTAACGCACTGGCGGTGGGCGTGTTTTTACACGTGGCCACCACGATTTTATTTGAAAGCAGTAAGGATCACCAATTTAATCGAATCAAACTCTTGGTGATTTTATCTGGTGCATTAGCTGGATATTTGATATAATGATAATGTCCGAGC